>NZ_JBALFC010000160.1:0-26935 GCF_036917755.1 Nostoc sp. | reverse complement strand
CTGATGATGATTGTGACTTGTTGAATGCTGCCTAATTTTATTGCTTGATTTTGGGAATTATTTTCCGTCTTTTTTGCACCCCCTGAACGCTTACTGAAAATGTGACACAGGAAGAATTTAAATATTTGCTGGGCTTAGTACCAGGGAAAGAGGTAAAGCTCTATAAAACTCCGCCAAATTCTGTGCAAATTAAGAAGGTGCAGGATTATTGTGAGAAGGTTTGGGGAACGCGCACACCCACAGTTTTAGATGCATTTGCAGGTGGTGGAAGTATCCCTTTTGAAGCGGCGAGATATGGGTTAAATGTGCTGGCTTCTGATTTAAATCCTGTGGCAGTGGTGACGATGAAGGCGGCGATGGAATATCCGCTAAAGTTTGGCCCAGATTTGCAGCAGGATATTGATAAATGGGTGAAGTGGGTAGGGGATGAAGCCCAGAAAAGGTTAGCTGAATTTTTCCCATCTTTACCTGGAGAAACTGTGCAGAATTATTTTTGGGCGCATACGGTTGTTTGTCCAAGTTGTGAATCTGTTGTACCGCTTAGTCCAAATTGGTGGTTAGATAGGTCTCCAGGAGCGCAAAAAAAAGGACAATGGTGTGCTGTAAAGCCAATTGCTGACCCAAAAAATAAGCGGGTTTATTTTGAATTAGTTAAGGGAAAAAAGGGTAAAGGAACAACAATTCAAACAGAGAACGGAGAATATGAACCAGAAACAGCAATTACTATTAGCAGGGGTGTAGGCAGATGTCCTAATTGTAAAAATGTAATTGAAGATGACGTAATTAAAGTTCAGGCTTTATCCAAAGGTTTGTCCCAACAATTATATGCTATTGCTTACAAAAAAGGATTAGGAAGTCTTGAATTTAGGACTCCAAGGGAGCAAGACTTAAAAAGTTATGAATTGTCAGTCAACTTTTTAGACGAAAAATTAAAGCAAGTACATTACATTGATCTGGCTCCTTCAGAATTAATTATTAACGACCACGGACAAATTCTAAATTATTGTAAAACTTGGCTAGACCTATTTAATCCTCGCCAGCTTTTGAGTCTTATTACTTATATAGAAATTATTAATGATGCAAAAAAACTAATTATAGTTGAGCCTGAACGGGATAAATTAGAGCCAATTATCTTATATTTGGCATTAATTTTAGATAGATGTGTAGATATCAATAGTAGACTTACACATTTGAATCCTGCGGGCAGTTGGGGAATTCAATTGTCATCATCCCAACATGCACTCAATTTAATGTGGAATTACGTTGAAGCTTCAGGGAATAATAAGCTGTGGTCAGTATACTCACAAACTGTTCAAGGAGGATATTCTAGAATTTGTGAATTATTCGGCACTAAACCAGGCTCTACAGGTATTCCCGGACTCGAACAACACAATCCAAAATCTATACAAATTAACTCAGCATCAGCCGATAATTTAACTCATATCTCTGACAAATCTATAGATGCAATTGTGATAGATCCACCATATTATGGAACAATTCCTTATGCTGATTTAGCAGACTTTTTTTATGTTTGGATGAAACGGACTCTTGGCGATATTTTCCCAGAATTATTCTACTTAGAACTCTGTGACAGAGAAAAAGAAGCCGTCGCCAACCCTTCCCGCTTCCGTAACATGGGAGTATCCCCAGAAATTCTCGCCAACCAAGACTATGAAGCAAAAATGGCTATGGCGTTCGCTGAATACCACCGAGTCCTCCGCGACGACGGCGTAATGACAGTGCAATTCAACCACAAGGACTCCGGCGCGTGGGATGTCTTAGCCAAATCTCTCATCGATGCTGGTTTCAAGATTACCGCATCTTGGGCAGTCAGTACCGAAAATCCGCAAAACTTGCACCAAGCACAGAAAAACGCAGTATCCAGCACCGTGCTTTTAGTATGCCGCAAACGCGACCCTAACGCCGAACAAGCTTGGTGGGATGACGTGCGAATTGACGTGCGAAATATCGTCTTTGAAAAAGCACCAGAACTCGAAAAATGCTTAACTGAAGATGCTCGTCCTGCTGCTGATAGAGTAGCAGATCCACAACGCCGCATTAAACCCCCTGGTATAAACTTGTGCTTAAGTGCTTTCGGTTCTGCTTTGAGTGTGTTTACCAAATATAGTTCCGTCCTCGACAGCGCAGGTAATCAAGTTGAACCCAAAGCAGCATTTGAAGAAGTACGCCAAGCAGTAGTCGAATACCGACTACAAAAGCTATTAGAAGGTAAAGACTTCAACGGTATCGACCCCTTAACCCAATGGTACATCTTGGCATGGGATACCTTTGAAGCGCGAGAATTCCCCTTTGATGAAGCTAGACAACTGGCTTTAGCAGTCGGTGGTTTTGATGTCTCCGATTTAGTCAAAAAACACAAATTACTCGATTCTGGAAGCGGTTACTGTAAATTACTCACCCCGCAACAACGCTTGAAAAAACGCGCCTTCTCTGTCACCGATACTGAATTTTCTGCCAGATATTTAGTTGATGGACTCCACGCCATTATCGCCCTTTACCAAGAAGAAGACAATACAGAACCAGTCCGTAGATTCCTCAAAAATACTGGCTTAGTTAGCAACGATTTATTTATGCGGACATTTGAAGTAGCGTTGAAAGTAATTCCGCGCATTGGTGATGAAAAGAAACGCCTTCCTGAAGAAAAAGCCTTATTAGATTTGTGGTTGGCTATGGATGAAATCAAAGCGAAAGTGTCTTATGTGCAACCTGAGATACCATTTAATGAAGGGGGACAATTGAACTTATTCTGATAATTATTTTTGATTTTAATTGTAGTGCGGGCATCTTGCCCGCGTTTGTATGATCATATCTTTCCCGCGTTTGTATAATATTTTTCCCGCGTTTTTAATACACCAGGGAGCAAGATGCTCCCACTACCTAATATTTTCTAAGTTAACCTTAAATGAAGGGGGACAAATGAGCTTATTTTGATGACTGTCAACACTTCGGCAAGCTCAGTGCATCGCCGTCAACCGTCAACTATTAACCGTCAAGCAACTTATGTTACTTTTAGACCCGAAGACACTTCAACCAACCGAAGACCAACGTATCATTCTTTATGATGTCACCTGGGAACAATACGAACAACTCTCTGATATGTTTATTGATGAATTTCCCCGGATGACTTATTTAGAAGGAACACTAGAGATTATCATGACTACCTCTCCAGAACATGAGCGCCTTAAAAAAATAATTGCTAGATTACTAGAGGCTTATGCAGAGGAAAGAGACATTAATCTTAATGGTTATGGTAGTACCACCTTTCGTAAGCAAGCCGCGAAAAAAGGCGCAGAACCAGATGAATGTTACTGTCTTGGAGAACTAAATGAAGTCCCAGATATTGCCATAGAGATTGTTATAACTAGTGGCGGAATTGACAAACTAGAGGTTTATCGAGGTTTGGGAGTAAAAGAAGTTTGGTTTTGGAAAAACCAGCAATTTAGTTTTTATTATTTATCAGAAATTGACGGTAAATATACTCAAAATTCTTACAGTAAATTACTGCCAAATTTAGACCCTGTTTTATTAGCTAGTTTTGTCAGTGAAACTAATCAAACACAGGCGGTTAAACTATATCGGAAAGCATTGCAAAATCAAAATGGTTAACCGTTCACTGATAACTGATGACTGTTAATTCATAACTGTCAACCACCAATGTATTATGTATAACTACAATCCTTTAGAATGCCTACCTTCATCGGCAGAATTACCAGATTCAGATGATACCCCTGTGGATAACGAACTGCAAATATTAATTCCCAACTTATTGTTAGCCATCTTAGCCGCTATTTGGCAAAACCGCGATGACTGGTTTTTCGGCATTAACATGGGAGTTTACTATACACCCAATAAAGGAGCCATAGTCCCGGATGGATTCCTGAGTTTGGGTGTTGAACGTTTTGTGGGAGAAAATGGACGTTCTAGTTATGTTTTGTGGGAAGAAGAGGGTATTCCACCAATTTTAGCTTTAGAAGTTGTTTCTCAAACTTACAATGGCGAATATGAACAGAAAAAAATTGATTATGCACAATTAGGCATTTTGTATTATGTTATTTATGCACCAACACGGTTACGTCGTAAGCGTCAACGTTTAGAAGTTTATCGCTTAATTAATGGTGAATACATTTTACAACCAGGGGATAAAATTTGGATGCCCGAAATTGGTTTAGGTATTGGACGGGAACAGGGTAATTATCAAGGACGAACAAGAGAATGGCTGTTTTGGTATGACGAAAATGGTAACAGATACCAAACCCCGGAAGAACAATTGCAAAATTTATTAGCCAGATTACAACAGCAAGGAATTGACCCAAATACACTTTAATTTTGTTGACGGTTAACAGTTGACAGTGAACAGTTAACAGTCATTGGTCATCAGTCATCATTTAACTAATAAGGAGATAATCAAACATGAAAGTTAGAGGCATAAAACGTGGACAAAACATTGAAATATTAGAACAACTTAATAATATTGCAGATGGGACAAAAATTATAGTAGACTTAGAATTTATTGAAAGTCAAATTACAGAACCACAACAACCCTTAACGGAAGCAGAAAGACTAGCAAAACTCAATCAACTATTTGGGGCTTGGAAGAACCAACCTGAATTAACAGAAATCTTTAAATAAATAGAAGAACATAATTATTGATTATTAATAATTATGGTGAAACGCCAACAACAAAAGCTACTAATTTTGGTAAATTCTGTTATTTTAGCTAAAATTAGATAAGAGTTAAATCAGAAATGTTGTACTTAATAGTAGAGCTATTACGGAAATTAAAAGCTTATGACAGCAAGCAATCTTAGACAGCAAATTTTAGAACATCTTGAAACATTACCAGGAGAACAGGTAAAAACTCTCCTGTTAACATGGCTTACTAGTTCATCTGGGGATTTAGAAGATTTTGAGCAGTTACTTATAAATCAAGCTACTCAAACGACAGAAGAATCATTTGAGGTAGGTGAGATAGACACAGCATTAAATTTTCAACCTCTTACTGAAGCCCAAATGGTTCAGCAGAGTCAATCTGCTCTTGAAGCGTACCGTCGGACAGGTTCAGGAGTGACGCATAGCCGTGTACGCGAGTGGGCAGACAGTTTGGGAACTGAGTCAGAACGCCCATGTCCGAGATAGTTTGGACAGAAAGTGCAGTTAATGACTTAAATCGTCATTATGATTTTATCAAACTTAATAATCCTGATGCAGCAGCACGGGCAGTACAAGCAATTGTCTCTTCAGGCGAGAGTTTACAGCAGAATCCTCGTCGAGGTGCGATTGTAGATGAAATAGCAGGGCTGCGAAAACTTTTAGTTTCTTTTGGTAAATACGGTTTTATAATTCACTACGTTATTCTTGAGGATGATGTTGTTATTTTACGCATTTATCACGGGCGAGAGAATCGACCTCGTTAGTATTAATTTTTAAGGGATATAAACAACCGCATAATATGCCGAAAATTCTACGTGAATATCCTTGGAAAATTAGTTACACCAGCAACACCCATAACACCATCAGTGATTTCTACATTCCTGCTTTAGAGTGTGCCATTCAATATGACCGGAAAGCAGGTTTCTTTAGCAGTGCCATTTTAAGTAAAGTTGCACGGGGTTTAGGTGCAATGCTGCATAACAAGGGGCGAATGCGGTTAATCATGGGTTGTCAGTTTAGCCCCCAAGATTTACAAGCAATTCAACAGGGATACGAACTGCGAGACGCATTGCTATCTCGTCTAGACGCAGACTTAAAACCACCAGAAAGTTTTGCCCAACTCAAACACTTAGAAATTCTCAGTTGGTTGATTCAAAACCAGTATCTCGATATTAAAATTGCTATTCCTCTCAAAGAAAATGGACTACCTGAAGATAGTACACAGCAACTAGACCCACAGCATATATTTCACGAAAAAGTTGGCATTTTTACTGATAGCAAGGGCGAGAAATTAGCATTTAATGGTTCCAATAACGAATCTATCGGTGGCTGGGAGAGGAATGTAGAATCATTTCACGTTTATTGTTCTTGGGAGGGAGGAAGGGAACTAGATAGAGTTGAAGAAGAAGAAGCGAGGTTTGAGCAACTTTGGTATGACGTATCGCCTAACGTGCGAGTTTTTGAAGTTTCAGAGGCGGTACAGAAAAAGCTGTTGCGTTATGCAAAATCTACTAAACCTGATTGGAATGCCCAAGCTGAATTTGACTCTAGACCAATTAATAATGTTGACAGTTCACAGTTGACGGTTGACGGGGAAGAGTTAACAGTTAATAGTGAACAAAATTGGTCAACTGTTAACAGTTCACAGTTGACTGAAATAAACAGTGAACCCTCATCAGTTAACAGTCAACAGTTAACTGTCATCAGTGAACAAGAACGATTGGCATTTACTCAACTTGCCAATATTCATGAACATCCCGGCTGCTTGGACTTTTGTTTAAAATCAATTCCCATTCATCCCTGGCCACACCAAATTAAAATACTGCGCCGCGTTGCTCAAAATTTTCCCCAAAGTTTTCTCATCGCTGACGAAGTTGGTTTAGGAAAAACAATTGAAACTGGTTTAATTCTGCGTTATCTGCTGTTATCCAAAAAAGTAAGGCGGGTACTGATTTTAGCACCTGCTAGTGTTCAACCCCAATGGCAAGAAGAATTGCGGGAAAAATTTAATCTGCATTTTTGGAGTTACACATCTACAGAATTTAAAGACCCCTACAAGCGGACTATCCCCGCAGCAGCTAATCCCTGGAATACCCAAGATTTAATCCTGGCTTCTTCTCATTTGGTGCGGAGAACTGACAGAATGCAGCAGCTACTATCAGCAGAACCTTGGGATTTAGTAATCTTAGACGAAGCACACCACGCACGCCGCAAAAGTCCTCAAGACCGCAAAGAAACACCCAATCGCTTGTTACAGTTAATGACACAGTTGAAGGAGAAGACTAAATCCCTGATTCTTTTGTCAGCAACTCCCATGCAAATTGATGCCATAGAAGTTTTCGACTTGTTAAACCTGCTGGGATTGCAGGGGCATTGGAGTTATGGCGATAACTTCTGCGATTATTTCGCCTCGCTACAAGGTGCTGTCAAGCAGGAAGTAATTAATTTTTGGCAAGTCATGTCTAGCGATTATTTTGGGCGCGGCGGACAACCTTGTTCTAGATTAGAGCAGTTTTTGACCAAGAGCGATCGCATCCTCGCTTACAAAATGCAGGATACTTGGCAACGGGGTAAGAAAATCTCCAATCACAAACAACTATTGGCAGATGAAGACTTTATCGACACCTCACGCCAATACTTGACAGTGAACACGCCCCTAAAAGACTTGATGTTCCGCCACACCCGCGACACTCTCCGACAATACTATCAGAGGGGACTGTTAGAGCGGGATATTCCCACCAGAGTTGTGCAGGATAACGCTATTACGCTGGAACCCCAACGGGAAGTACCGCTTTATGTAGCTGTCAGCGACTATGTACGTCACTTTTACCGACTGGCACAAATAGATCAGCGTTCTTGTTTGGGTTTTTTAATGACCCTTTACCGCAAACGTTTGACCAGTTCATTTTATGCTATCAAGTCATCTCTGCAACGTCGTTTGGATTATTTGTTAACTCAACGGGGGAGCGTTTTAAGTGACGACGATTTAGTGGATGTGGATAATGAGGATGATGCGGTGATTGCTGGGCTGGAATCTTTCTTTGAACCAGTAGACCCCCAGGAAATTCAATATCTTGAAGAATTACTACGCCAATTTGAAAACACTGGCGAAGATAGCAAGCTTTCTCGCTTTATTCAGATTTTACGCCAAGAGTTAACTGACCGAGAAAGTGCGATCGTTTTCACCCAGTACACTGACACGATGGACTATCTACGGGATACATTGAAGGAGTTGTACGGTAGCCAAGTAGCTTGTTACTCAGGCCGTGGCGGAGAACTGTACCAGAATGGGGAGTGGTGTCTAGTTCCCAAGGAAGAAATTAAACGCCGATTTCGCCAAGATGAAATCAAAATTCTCCTTTGTACTGAATCTGCTTCTGAGGGGTTGAATTTACAAAATTGCGGCGTGTTGATTAATTATGATATGCCCTGGAATCCTATGCGGGTCGAACAGCGTATTGGGAGAATTGACCGCATTGGACAAAGATATCCGACTGTGCGAATTCACAATTTTTACTATGATGGCACTGTAGAAGCGAAAGTTTATCGAAAATTGCGCGATCGCATTAATGCCTTTGCCACTGTTGTTGGTAATCTTCAGCCTATTTTAGCCCAAGTCCCTACCTTTATTGAACGGGCTGTTATGAGTGCTGATCCAGAAGAAGAGGATGTTTTAATGTCTCAATTCGATTCTGTGTTAGACAGCCCACCACCTAGTCTAGCAATTGAGGAAATGGTAGCAATGGATTTAGAAGCTGACTTAGCGGAAATTCAAAAACCAATTGCTTCAGCTCCCTTTACGCCAGGAACTATTGAGCAGTTATTCACCTACTCAGTAATTTTAAAAGCTAATGGTGTGCAGTTTGAGAGAAGGAGCGAACGTACTTGGCAACTGAATTACAAAGGGCAGAATTACATGGTTACTTTTTACCCTAATATTTTTGATGAAATGCCTTCACTACGTTTAATGAATTTTGGCGATCCCTTGTTTGAAAAATTGCTACAAACCATTAATTGTTGAGACTACAGTTTTAACATTTATATTACTGGCTTAGTGGGGTATGGGGTGGTAATCTAACAAAAATACGGGATTATATTATCCGGTAAGTTAGTATTCTTATTATTTTAAAATCTTCTCAAAACGAACCGTTCAAAGCTTCATTTTCCCGTGGCATCTTGACGTTTTTAGCCTTAAAAATGATTTTAAAAACAATATCTCTGCCTGACTGCCTCAACACTTGCAGATAAGCAACAGCATCATCACGTCGGCGGAATCTTTTCACAACAATATTTTCTTGATTGGGAATATCATGGACAATACACCACGGTTTTAATTGCTCAGAATAAGTCATATTTTACCCCTTAAAAATGCTGTAAAATAACCATGTTATGTGCTTTAAAATCGCCAATATTTACCTTAAACGAGGAGGTATACTCAAAGACAGGTCAAATTGATATTGACAATTGTAATTATGTGTGTATTAGATTGATTTGACAGATATATAGCGTTCCGACTGGAATGAAATATTGTGTACTGAGTCTGAAAACCTTGCAGGGCAAAGCTTTTGTTTTAAAAACCTTTCAGTAATCAAACCGGATTGCTATATGTAGAACAGAAATATTATTGAGATCAAGGCGAATGAGTCAGACATAGCAATTGCCAAAGTTGTTCAGGAACTTCTTCAAAATGTTCCAGTAAAAAGTCCATGAATGCCAAATGTCGTAAATCATTAGGCTGAGGATAGCGTCTAAACTTACCTTGCTTAAACCAACCTCTGACCGTAGAATCAGAACGACAGCATATTAAGGCAATTTGTTCATAACTCACATCCCATTTGGCATAAAATTGTTCTGGTTTCATACCAAATTCCCAGTGACTGTAGAGTGAAATTAGATGAATTTCTCTTGCCCCTAAAATCCGGGGGTTAGACATTGATACACCTCAAATATGTAAATATTTAAACTCATTTATTACATCAGGTATTTGTCAGTTGCAGAGTGTTATGAACACACAAATACAACCCAAATAAACTAGTGTTAAACTCTGGATTCACTCTAAATCTGCGTAAGCAGATATAGTTAAAATAGTTCCGTTATTTATAATGGCTAGAATACCGATTCAGGAAGAACCAGAAATAGTGGATAGGGTGCAATACGCTTGGGTTAAGCCTTTTTCTCCCCCTGCTTCCCCTGCTCAAGAACAGCCCGCCCCAACAGATAAATGTCCTTAACTAAACGGTATTGGGATAGGGCGGGGATAGTGCTTCGAGTCAAAAACGAAACGCCCTCTAACCACATTTTTGCACAAGCTATACTGTGAGGAGGGCAATTGAGTTTTTGACAAATCTTCTCAGAATAGCTTGACTGCAAATCCAACTTCAGTCAGACTCCGCAAGTTGGGGTAGTTCACCAGCTATTTGATATTTTAATATCTATAACAACTGGAATAGGGCTGAGAAACTTTTGGGCAGCAGCAACCATACAATTGTGTAATATATGGCTAACTTGGTCAACTTCAGTCTCTGGACATTCCAGTACAATTTCATCATGTCTTACACAGATGAGTTTTGTTCTGAATTTAGCTAATGGAATTGAAAGTTTTACCATAGCTAATTTGTTGATGTCGGCATTTAAACCTTGTACTGGATGGTTAAATAGCTCAGATAGTCGGGGCTTGTTTACCCATCTCCGTCGTCTATTTGCTAGTGTACGACTTTCCTTAATGCCTTGGATGTATTTACGTTTGATGTTTTCATGCCACCTAGCTATTCCAGGATAAGCTTCAAAGAATCGTTGACTGAAAGCTTTTGCTTGTTCTAATGTCATTGCCACCCCATATTTTACTTGGGCGTAAATTTGGAGTTTGGCAGCGCCCATACCGAAAATCAATCCAAAGTTTATTGCTTTTGCTAGTCTGCGGTCTTCCTCAGTCACTTCATTGATATATTTTCCAGTTACTAGAGATGCTGTTAATCGATGTAAGTCAGCTCCCTGGCGATAGACTTGGCACATCTTTGTATCACCACTGAGCCGAGCCATAATTCGTAGTTCTATTTGGGAGTAATCGGCTTTGATAATTTTATAGCCAGGGGCAGCAATGAAGCAGCTACGGGCTGCTTGATCACGGGGAATATTTTGTAGAGGCGGTTTGCGGCAAGAAAATCTACCGGATTTTGCCCCTAATTGATAATAGTTGGGATGAATTCTCCCAGTTTTGGGGTGGATATGCTGGGGTAGTTTCTCGGTAAAAGTGCCGATAATTTTGGATAGACGGCGGTAAGAAAGCAATGCTTGAATTATGGGATACTGTGCAGCTAAAGAAACTAATTTACTTTGATTAGTTGAGTTGATTTTAATACCAATAGCTTGTAGAGCAGCCAAAACTTGCTGAGGTGAATTCGGGTTTACTGCATCTGTCAGTTCTGGCAGCAATGACATCTGAGAACTAGCAATACGGAGTTGCTTGAGTTGGTTTAAAGCATCTGTTTTTTCAGCTTCTAGTTTTGCACCCAGTATCTGCCATCGAGACAAGTCAAATAGCATTCCGTTAAGTTCCATTTGAGCTACAACAGGCATACACTGAAATTCCAGTCGGGCAATTTTAAGTAACTTTGCCTGTTTTAACTTGTTGAGGAGAATTGGGTAAAGGTCAAGTAATATGGCAGCATCTACGGCGGCATAGTGCAATTGAACCGATTTAAGAGGTTTACACCAATCGCTGATTTGTTGAGTTTTATCTAGTTGAAGGTGTAGTAGCTTTTTAGCTATATTTTGTAAGGATGAGCTTGTTTTTAATCCTGCGGTTAGAACTTTATAAGCAAGTTGGGTATCAAAGAATTGACCAGAGGGTTGAAGTCCTGCGAGTGTGAGAAATTGCCAGTCGAATTTGGCATTATGTGCAATTTTGAGAGCAGAGTTACAAAGCAGTTTTTTGAGCAGTTGGCGATCGCTTTTGGGAATAGCCGGTAAATCTATCAGCACTACCGGATGGTTTGGTGCAGCTATTTGAATCAGTCTAATAGAATCAGTTAGAGGGTCAAGTCCTGTTGTTTCACAATCTATGGCTAAAACTTCTGCCTGAAACAGAGGTTGGAGAGCAGAATTAAGAGTTGAAAGATTGGAAGCAAGAGTATATTCTGGAGTATAAATACTGGTGTTATCTGTATTTATTAAGCCTGTATTCATAATAAATTAAATTTGAATTTCTCACCTATAAGCGATAGCTTGTATATCTAGCAACTTCAAAATATTTAGTTTTATACAAGGATTTGAAAAACTATTAAAGAGAGGTAATACTATAGCGGTGTGCAGTTGAGGGAGATACAAAAACTTTGCTGGAAAGATTGTACAGCAAGTACTTTTGTCTTCTCATCCGAGCGATAACCGCCATATCGATATTCCTCTCTTTATATGATTAACTGACTTTACGTTTACCTGTTTTTGCAATGTTAGAATGCTGAATATTCTCTCGAACAGATGTCAAAGCAGTAGGAGTTAATTCTCTAATAATGGGTGTGACAATTTCTGGTGCCAGTTCTAAACGATGCTTAATCTGTGCTTGCAACCAGGCTAAAGGAACACATTTATTGTTGACTTTTTGTTTGATAATTAAGTCAGGATTAGATTTTGAAGCTTTTTTGATGGCAGTGGCAATTTTTCTGGCTGTCCGTAAATCAATTTTGTCTACATCAATGCTAATAAAGTTGTCTGGTTGAGGTTCTGATTTTGATGTAATACGGTTAGTTGATTGATTTTGATTTTTCAAATTGAGAGATTTCTTAATATCAATAGATTCCAGGTGTGATTTTTCAGATGTTGTGTTTTCGATGTTGAGTGTAAATTTCTGCCATAGATGGACTATTCCCACAACGAAATCAACGACCATCACAACGGTATATAAGGCTGTAATTCCAATGATGATTTAAAATCTCTTGAATTTCTTGAGTATTCATGATGACTAACTTGAAAATTTATGTTCATAATTAAAGAAGCGATCGCTTCCATTTAACAGAAAAATCCTCAGATGAAAATTTGAATAGACTGAGGATTTATGGAAAATTTAGAACAAGCTAATTTGCACAGTTGAATTTGATGAAGGTTTAGGAGTTGGAGTGCTTTGGATTGAGTCTAAGTTAGGCTTGGCATTGACATGACGCTTACCCCATCCCTCTTGTGCTGCGTGTTTAACTATGCTGCGTCGAATTGACCTGCTAAGATAGTTGAATTCATTTTTTACCTGATTAAAATGAATGATGCGATTATTGCTGGCATTGCTCGTATCACCTATAAATTCATAAAAACTCTTGCAACCCTTTGGTAATTTATCGTATTTTGTTAAAACTTCATTACCTACCCAAAGATAAAGGTCAGTGTAATCCCTATGTAAAGGTGCTTCGTAAGTTGCAGGCATCATGTAGGTAAGAACTTCTGTGGCTGTGCTGGTAACACCAACCTGATCCTGTTCGTATTCAGTGAAGATAAGTTCTAATCGCTCCTGAATACAAGCAAACTTCAGCCATTGGGGAATTGTATCACTCCAAGGACTGCGATGAATTACCAATGGCCCTGCAAGGTAGTGAACATGGTGTAGGGAAAATTCAGCTATTTCCAAAAGACTTGCTAATAATTCTTTTGGTGTATTTAAACTTGCCATAATTTGCAGCATTTTTCGGGTGTTGTCTGGCAGTTTGGTACTATTACCATCACTGATTTCTGCCATTATTTCTGGTGAAATTAAATTCATTTGCTCCATTTTTCATCTCGATATGAGCGCATCACCAAAAATAGCCAATCGGCTAAAAAATTAATGTCCAATAGGTGAAGGCTGATATCAGATAAATCTTTTTATGCTGGCATTGATACAGCTTTTTCAGGTAATGTCAATGAACAACAAACCCACAATTAACCAAAATATTGATACTGGCGACAGTAGTAATTATCAGTCTGGCAGTGGCTATCAATCTGAAGGTTACGGTGTTGAGCAATCAAGTTCTGAAGATAGTAGTAATCCCTTGCAAGCAGACCAATTTAGGGATGGTTATCAAGAGAATATTTTTGAAATCAATCTTGGGGATACACCTTACACTGAATCGGCTGCTAATCCCAATCCCCAATTACCAGGATATGGATCTGGCTCCGGTTACAAGTCTAAGAAAAGTCAACAGTCAGCATCCCCAGAGCTAGAGTTATAAGTCATATTTTCACTCTCTTCCTATACCCCAGAAGCAATAATTAATTGGGTTTTTATTCAATAAATTACTTTGCTTGTTGGGGTATAGTTGCTGTCATTTTTAAACCTGGAATTATGAAGATACCAAAAGCATGGATATCTCTTCTGGTTGTCATTGCTTGTATTATTTATAGTATCGCCGCACAAGCTACAATCAACACAATTGGTGATGGCAATTTACCAACTCGAATTGTAGAAGTTGCAAATCCTCAGTCTCGACTACCTGCTACTAAAGTTTTGCTCCCAGACTGGAGCCGTATTTCTCTAGTCCAGCTACCAGGTATCAGTCAATCCGGTGCAATTGATGGCAGTCCCTACAGTCAAACACTAGGTTATGACCTGAGTCGCACTTGGAATGTGGGTATGACTCCTGACCAATATTTGAAGTTAGGAGATATCAGTGAAGCATTGCAGGCAGAGGAGTTTTCTTTGCAGGCGATCGCTACTCTACGCACAGTACCAGAGGCTAACACAGACATTAACAGTATAGATTTAAACAAAATTGCCTTGAGTGAATTTCCCCTGATTGGGGAGCAGACATTGAGCCATTTAGCTCAGGTTGTTCCAGAATTAGCTAATACACAAGTAAACAATATTACACCTGTTGCCACATTACTAAAATCTCAGGGAGTTGCCGCATCTAATTTAACACTAGCTCAGGTACTAACACAGTATGAAGTTGGGCAAATGAAGCTGGGAGAAATCGACTTGTCAAAGTTTTCTATTTCTTCAATTCCTAACTTAGATGCAGTACAGCTACAACAATTTACAGGTTGGATGAATAGCAATGTTTCGGATATTCCTGGTTTGGGACAAGTACCTTTAGGATTAATGCCTAATCCCATCACTGAAATTGGTAGCTTGGTAATGCGGATTGATGTAGTTTATGGGCCAACAGAAAACCACCGTAACAATACAATTTCTGGTTCAGACGTGCAAGGGTTTTCTGTGCCTTGTACTGAAAAAGACTGCGCTTACTTAGAATTGGATGATTTGGAAAATACAGGTCGTAGCGATCGCAGTAAGTTGGAAGGAAAGCAGTGGATTTCCGGTAAATATCAAGAAGTCGAGGGCGGGCGGGGTATACTAAAAGCAGTGAATAACGGTCGGGAACCAACAGGAAGGCTACCGTTTGGTAAAGCTTTTAAGGTGGTGGTAATGGAGCCGGATGAAACCACTGATACGGTAGATACGGCTTTGTTCTTTCGGTTCTGTGCTTGGCGAATGGGTTGTACACCTTACTTTATCGGGCCTGTTCCTTTTTTCAGCTACAAGGTTAACTCCCTGATATTTGTAGGCAATTTGAGTGAACAGAGGACAAATATTGCGTCTTTACCAACTGGAGCTACAAAAGAGCCAAAAGCTAGCACTACCAACCGTACTGGAGTAAGAGAGAAGATTAATCCATGCACCTTTAGTAGTGCCAGTCAATCGATAACAAGTCAATCATTGTCCGGTATTGATTTGCGATCGCTCTCAAATGCAATTGCGGAGATTGAAAGCGCTGGTAGCGGGGATTACAAAGCAGTTGGCATACATACCTGTGCGGATGGGGGTTTAAATTGTGGTCGCGCTCTCGGTCGCTACCAGTTCATGAGTTATAACCCCTACGCAGTGCAGTTAATTGCTGCCAAGCCTGGAAGTCAAGAGTTTCTCAGTCAAGTGGGGCAAGGGCATCAACCAACAGAGGCTGAACTATTTGAGTTTTTTCCTCCAGCTGACCAAGATAGGGCGTTTATGGCTGATATGGCTAACAAAATTCAAGTGACACAAGAGCAAATCGATCCGGCTAGAGGACAGCCATTTACGGGCGAACGCCTAATTGAACGAGTGGCTCAAAAGCATTTTGGTGGTGATTACAGCAAAGTTGATGGAAATGGCTCAGATGCCCTCGGTCGCCTCAGTCTCAAAGATTACGGCAAAACCGCTTTAGCTAGTTATCGCAACAGTAATAGCGAGAATGGAACGCTGACCTGTTCTCCTAATGTAAATTCTAGCTACATCAGCACTGCTAAAAATACTGAAAATGGGAGGTAGACTATGACAGATTTATCTAAAACCTCTATTACCTCACCCCATGAGATAAAAGAAATACTGGATACTGAGCTGCATTCAAAAATACACTTTGGGCAAACAGGGGAAGGAAAGGGAGTTTATTCTGACTCCGCCTCCCCTAGTCAGTCTCAACCACTGAAGACAACTGCATATCAATTACCAGCACCGACTATGAGGGTACGCTACTGGATTCATTGGTTTCGGATTGGTTTGGGCATCTTTTTGTTGCTGTCGATTCTCATGAGCTTAGGGGGCTGTAGCTTAAATGCGGCAACCGTTACTTGGAACAAAGCTGTTAATGTTGTGCCTGCTTCAGTAATTGAACAGGTGATTGTAGAAAATACAGAGTTGAATGCCAAAGTATCTGCTAAAAATATACTGGCTTGGAGTGTGGAAGGAAAAGACGGTAGGTTCGCGGTTTTCAACTTGAATACGCCTGATGTCTGTGGTGCTTTGGGATGTCTGTATACTGGCTACTGGCTCAGAAAGGACAAACCAATTACTCAGGTATTCTTGAGTTACTTGAATCCCAATCTGCCACCAGATAAGCATTTGTTAGAAGTGGGAGAGAATCGAGGTCAGGCATTACCGTGCATTAAAGTACTGCAAACCGAGCAAGAGCAGCTACGCCAATTGAATTTTTGTTTCAATGGCACTGGCTATCAACTTGCTGATAGTCAGCTTTTCACTAATAACACGAGTTGCTGTGAATCGCAAAAGCGGGAGGCTTGTGTGCCACAGCTAGACATTCTTGGTGTTGTCTAGAGGTGTGATCAGCACTTTACCTAAAGCTGACAGACGATCGACGGCTACGAACTTTTCAAGGTTTCAATATCTCCGTTCGGTATTTTGGAGCGAGGGCTTCGGATTTAGATTTGAATGCTGCTTGGGCAGCTTCATCAAGCTTGGGGGGTGCCGTCGTCCGAGTAGCGACGGGGACACCGACTTCCATGAAAAACTCTTCCTGCCCGGCTGGTGAACAGATGCACAATAGCCGGACTGGGCGATCGGATGCGTTGTGGAACTGATGGGGTGCGTTAGCAGGAATGTTAACCGTTTCGCCAGCTCGCGCAACTGATTTTTCCCCGCGGAAGGTGGTCTCGATCTCGCCCTCAAGAATGGTAAACGACTCCTCAAAATCGTGACGATGGGGAGGAGGACCGCCGCCGGGCGGGATATGCATATCGATCAGGCAGTAGCGACCGTCGGTGTCTTTGCCCGTTATTAGGATTGTGTAGGTGTCTCCTACAACCCCGATGTGAGGCAAGTTCTGATCTTCGTTTGGTTGTGCAACGGTGAGATGCCGTTGGAGATCATCAGGCGGAAGCGGCGAGGCGGACTGAGAAGTAATTGAGTGGTTGTTCATTGTATTGCTCCTGTTGCTTGTATTTACGGGTCAGTATCGATCACGGGCGTAATCCAATAGAAGGTGAAGTCGCAGTTTGACGAACTTTATTTGTCATGGTCAATACGTGGCGTACAACCTCATCTGGGCACTCTTCGGGCACGAAGTGTCCACAATTGGGGATGACGTACTGCTCGACATTCTTGGCGATCGCATTTACCATCTCGCCAACTTTTCTACCCAATCCCTGATCACCGCCGAGTGCCACGATGGGCACTTTCACCTTGTGACCGAGGATTCCAGCCAAAGGTGCTGTTTGTTCGATGGTGACAAATGCCGCTCGGTAGACACCCATCGCGCCGAGCACGCCTTCTAGACTGGAGAAAGTTCGCAGAATTTCATCTACAGTTTCCGGCTCGATGGAGTTGCGATCAAATGTGGATCGCTCGTAGAACCAAGTCAAAAAGGCACGCTCGTTACCGACGACCAGACGTTCGGGCACGTCGGGTGCGAGTGGGAGAATCCACCACCACATCGACCCTTCTTTCATCGCTTCAGGCGTATAGGCGATAATCTTGGTGAGGATCTCGGATAGCATTACGGGTGCCTCAATGTATAGCAGTCCCGCGATCTCCTCTGGGCGATCGCTAGCCCAAAGGAGAGCTGGCGGCGCGCCCATATCGTGAGCGACCAGCGTAAGTGGCTGCCCTGCCCCAAAGCCGATCTTCAAGACGAGGGCGCGGAACTCAAGTGCGAGGGCGCGGGCATCATAGCCCTTGGTTCCGGCTGGTTTGTCGGAGTCCCCGTAGCCGCGCATATCTGGTACGAGTACTGCATACCCAGCTTGTGCTAGTGGGGACATTACCGAACGCCATGCGTAGCTAGTACTAAGAAAGCCGTGCCAGAGTAGAACGGGTTGACCGTTAGGGTCACCGCCGATTTTGTAGTGGATGTTGACTCCATCAATGTTGATCGTCTCGCTGACAAAACCCGGTATTAAGACATTCGATCGGTTGGATATCATAAAACTCCTGTGATGAATTCACTCGTTACCGTGTGGAACGAATATGTAATACCAAATCTTAAAAGTTGAGTTAAAGAGCCAAAGTCTGCTTCTAATCGGGTCGATGCTCCACACTAGACAAAGTTGTTGCCACCATCGACGTTAATCGTCTGACCTGTGATAAATGCTGCATCATATTCTCAAACGGAGTGGCGGGGAAATTCCCCGCATTATTAACTAGAATATCGACTGTACCCCACGTCTGTTCTATCTTAGCGGAGAGACTGTAGCAACTTTCTTCGCTACTGACATCTGCCTCGATCGCTAGCAACGCATCTGGCGAGCTGAGATCGACTACCAATTGATTGAGTGCGTCTGTCCGGTTATCGACTGCACACACCTTTGCACCCTCAGACAGGAAGCGGCGCACGATCGCACTACCAATACCACCAGCAGCACCCGTCACAGTCATGTCCACACTGGCAACTTCAATTTCGCGCTTCATGAAGTTTGCGGGTCGCTCAAACACTTCAGCAACCATTGCCCCGTAGTCTTTTTCAGAAAGCTGCTGCAATTTCGTTTCGGGACTCAGCGGCTGTCCAAGCGTTCGGTTTTCAACCATTGATCGCATTAAATTTGCCGCGCTGGAGAAGTTGATGGGCGATCGCACCGCCTTGATTGCCCGTTGCTCCGGTAACTAAGACCAGTTGTTCTGCACTAGGGTTCTGTGTCATGACTATTCCTGTCCTGTTTATATTCTTGGTTTCAACTTATCCACTTATCCGGACAATAACTTGTACCAGAAGAGAGAGAAAGTAGATAAAATCACCAAGTAAAAGAATGATAAAGCTACGCGCACCGTCTCGTAGAGAGCGTCTGGGTTTCCCCAAGTGAAGGAGCTGGCGTGCGGGGCATGTACCAAATACATGAGTACTGAGTAACTTTTAATTTACTCAGCACTGAGTAGTGGTTAGTTTACCAGCACAGACGCTATAGTTGCATTGGACTATTCCTCATCATCTAGTTCATCGTCTTCCTCCTCAAAATCATCATCGTCTAACTCAGCTTCCAAATCGTCGGTTTCATCGAGGAAGTCGTCATCGTCAATAAGTTGAATTTTGCGAGGTGGCTTGGTCGCTGGTTTGGATTTACGAACGCTTTGAGTTTTGTTCCTATTCTTATTTGGTGGCAATACTTCCACGTCTACAGACACCGATTCTCCTGGCAAAGCAGGTAGGGATTGAGGTTCATTAAAACCAGCGATCGCATTATGTTGTTGCCAAATTAGGGCTTTAGCTGTGGGTTGACCCAAATAAAATTGAGACAGATTTTCAACGGTGGGTTTGGTATAATCTACAGTCTTACAACAGTCGTGTTTATTCTTACCTTCACCTTCTTTGACAGCTTTGAACTCGACTGACAGCACACCTAAGCTACGCCACCTATCGCTTTTGCCACTAAATGGCACTTGGAAATAGTCAGCAAAGGTTTTCTCCAAAGAACGGTAAAACTCCTCACGCACTGACTTAAAACTCCAGAGAGCTACATTCTTAAAGCGGACAACGACAGGAGTAGTATGCAGGGGTTGATTATCCTCATCTAGAAACACCAGTGCATGTTCTGAACACACATCCATTGTTTTCTTGTCAAGGTTATGCTTGTATTCATCATAAAGTCCAACAAAAGAACCACCTAAGTCTTCAACATCTGATTTATAACGGATATATTCTGGTACAAAAGCTAAAACTAATAACCGTGCTTGAGTAATTAAAAGTCCAGTAACATCTTCCGTTAGGGTGACAATAGTTAGGTCGTCCTCCTGTGGCATATCAAGCCAGCCAGCCTTTTCTAGCTGATCTTCTGGAATTAGAAGTCCAGCGGGTTTGTCATTAACGACAATGCCGTAAGGCAGTAACGGTCGTCTAACTTGGTTATAACTGTCGCTGAGAAGTTCTGGGTCAATATCGTCAATATCAAGGTCTGACAATTGAGTGTTAGGAGCTTTAGATTTAGCTGCTTGAGCTTTGGTATTAGCTTTGGGATTAGAAGCAGCAGTTTTGGCAGTAGATTGATTGGAGCGATTAGAATTGTTTGAAACCCTAGATTTAACCATTTGAGTACATAAATATGATTGCCCAACGCATGAGGCGTTAGCCTCAAAACTTATTTACCAATCGTTGTTTATGAGGCAATTACTCTCCACCACAGATTTAAATTACGCCATCACATAAAGTATCTTGAATGCTAATTTACAAACTAGCGAAAATATATATGAGGATGAAAGGAGGTTAATCATGAAATTATCACCACTATATATACAGTGGGAGCAAGAGGCTCAAAAGCAAGGGCAACGTATGGTTGTAGAAAATTTACTAACAGTTCGATTTGGTAGGCTGGATGAACAATTAGCCACAATTATTCAGCCTATTCTAGAGCTACCTTCACAAGAGTATGCTTCTTTACTGTTGCAGTTATCAAATCTCTCCCGTAAGGATTTATTGGCCAGGTTTAACAGCAACCACTCATAAAGTTGTCATGTATCTGACACTCCTCTAGAAATAGAGTTTCTAACACCTCTAAAAAAATGTCCAAAAGGTCAATACTTTAGCTTTCAATTGGTAGCTAAAATTTCTGTTAAATGCATACTTCACTGCTATGAACATTTACCAGAAAAATCTACCACACAACCAGATCACTGCTAACTCGACATTAATTGAAGTGTCATCCTTTCAAACACCTCTGGCTAGCATTGACTTTGGCAAGTTGTTTCAACAGTATAACAATCCCCAAGGTTGGATGATGGTCGGTGGAATGCTCTTCGTTTTACTGTTGTTGCAAATCAGTGGTAGTGGTAAGGGAAAAATTACCACTGGTAAAGTCTCCGGTATCAGCGAGAAACTAGCAGCAACTAACCTAGCACTCAAGCAAATCAAGGAGTGCAAACACAATAAAGTTACCCTGTGGTCTGGAACTCCTCGCTATTGGGTAAAAGGCAAGTGGCGATCGCTAATTACTAATCTCCAAACAATGTTAGGTGCATCTCCTAGTGTTTGGTTTCCCAATGCCGAAAGGGGAACACTGGTAATAGGTGCGCCTGGGTCTGGTAAAACCTACTCTACCATAGACCGGATGTTAGAAAGTGCTATGCAGCAAGGTTTTCCGATTTTACTCTATGACAAGAAGGGCGACCAACTACGACTCCATGCACCCCTAGCTGCCCGTTATGGTTACAAAGTGCGAGTATTTGCCCCCGGTGAACCCTTTAGCGGTGTGATTAATCCTTTAGATTATATGCGTGATGCACGGGATGGGGTAATGGCGGGGGAAATTGGACAAGTGATTAACCGCAATGCTTCCAGTGGTGGTAAAAGTGATGAGTTCTTTGCTAAAGCCGGGGACTTGTTAGCTAAAGCACTTTTACAGTTAGTCAAGGGTTCTCCTTACCCAGATATGGCGATGCTTTACGCTGTGTTGCGGTTGCCAAAACTGGTACAGCGTCTTGACCATGCGGTACAGTCCAAAAGGTTAGATGAATGGGTAGCGACTTCGTTTATTCAATTTTTGAGTGCCAAGGATGCAGAGAAGACTATTTCGGGGATTTTGACCACAGCAGCAGGTACTTTCTCATCTTTCATCCAAGCTGATTTGCTGAGGGCATTTATAGGGAAATCGGACATTCCCACTAAGCTTGAAGGTAGAGAGATGGTGGTGTTCAAGCTAGATGATGAACGTCGCAGTGTGGTTGGGCCTCTGCTGGCAGCGGCAATGCACTTGATGATTGTTGGTAATTTGAGCCGTCCCCGCAAAGACCCGTTGATTATTTCTTTGGATGAATTGCCATCTATAAAACTAGACCGCTTACCTCAGTGGATTAATGAATATCGTTCCAATGGTGCCTGCTTTATTCTGGGTATCCAAAGTTTAGAGCAACTTTACGATATTTATG
Source organism: Nostoc sp. (assembly GCF_036917755.1). Classification (GTDB taxonomy): domain Bacteria; phylum Cyanobacteriota; class Cyanobacteriia; order Cyanobacteriales; family Nostocaceae; genus Nostoc. Next base: position 4,686 of record NZ_JBALFC010000160.1, on the reverse strand, counting down.
GGGATAAAATGGGGAGTGCGATCGCATCAGCTTGTAGTACCCATGTTTTGTTCAATCCTGGTAACTACAAAACGGCTGAAGATTACTCCAAACGTTACGGTGAGAAGGAAGTGCTGATTAAAAATCGTACCACAGGGCGATCCCTTGGCGGACAAATGAGCCGTTCAATTAGCTGGAGTGAGAATTTGCAAAAAATGCCTGTAATCAGTGCTGACGAAATTTTGAAATTTCCTCAAGGCAAGTGCGTAATTACCAGTCCTGGTTACAGTTCAGAGGGACAAGCTTCTATTCCTTATCCTTTAATTATTCCGGTGTCCAAAGCCGATGAAAAACGAGCGCATGATAGTGAGGCTCTTTGGGACACACAAGTTAAACCTGCATTGTCAAGTCAGGTGACAATTCCTGATATTAAAACGCTAACACAAGCATTACATGAACGGATTGAGTCAGCCGCGCGGATGTTGCCATTACCAGAAGAAGATGTAGCACCTGCACATGAGTCTAATAACAGTGAAACTGATGTTTTGGACAATTTTACTAGGCGAGTTTATCAAACACCAGGATTGCAATAACCTGAGTATTCATTATCAATGTAATATCGCATATTAAAGATTTCTTACGTAATACTTAGGAGTATCACGTATCATATTAATCAAGTCATTTTCAGTACTTGCAGTCAACTGAGTAATACAAACATTGTCTTTTTAGACTTGACATAATTGAGATCAGTAATCTATGGTTAATTAGGTAAAGCAAATTAGGCTTACCAAACTAGGTTCACCAAATTTAGAACAAAACATAGATCATGACCTACCAGTTATTTGAAATTCCCTCCCTAAGCGGTGAACACGTTGATTTAGTCATTGCTGATCCAGAGAACCCGGATGCTCCCGCTTATGCTCATTACTCCTACACAATAGGAACTAGTGCGAATAAAAATGAACTGACGCAACGGAGAGGTATTCCATTTGGAAGTTTTCGGGACTGGGATAATCTATTCTCACGCTTTCCCGAAGTTAAAACACGTATTACAAACTCAAAGGAATACCACCCTGGCGAGGGTGTAATAGAAAGCGATGCACCTGACCCTAATTTTCAAAATCGTACCATCATGCGCCTTGGTGCATTGGAGCTATTAGCTAATATTTTTTCTGGCCGTATTACAGCAAGTGAAAAAGATCCTTTTCCTCACCAACTTGCATTGCAACAGTACATGAGGACAAATGAAAACCGAGTGCAGCGTCTATTGATTGCAGATGAGGTTGGGCTTGGTAAAACTATTGAGATTGGCTTGGTATTGCGAGATATTCTGATTACTCGTGGAAGTCTTGACCAGTTTCGTTGCCTTTATCTTACAAAGGGTGGTCTTTTGGATGATGTCCGTTTAAAGCTGCAATCAGTTATACAGGGTGCTATTGGTGAACAAAGTATTGTTCAAATTGATAACTCTTTCATTGAATATGGAAATAACAACATCAATGGCATTCACATAGCCAGTATTGACGCAGCCAGACGTTATGTGAAGAAAACGAATAAAAAGAATTTGCCAACAGAACTCGTTAACCCAGAAATTCTGATTATTGATGAATGTCATCATTGTGCCAGTGATGGTGATCTGGTGAACGTTAAGAAAATTGAGACAAGTTCGACAAGGACATATGAGGCTGCTTATCAAATGATTACTGGGAATTTTTGGCCTAATTCAAAACCACCCAGTCTTGTAATTTTTATGAGTGCAACCCCCTTCCGCTCTAAACCCCAATTTGTTAATTTACTCCGACTTCTTACTCATCAAATAGCAGTTCCAAATGCTTATTCACCAGATGTCGATGAAACAAGTCTAGTAGGAAGTCTACAATCTGAAGAAAAATCAGCTGCTGCTGTTATCTGGCGACATCAAGACAATGTTTTTAACTGGTCTAACGAGCGTCTATTTCCTAATCTCAAGATTGAGCGTCCGCCTCTCAACACTAGTCCTGAGTACCTTGAAATTATTCAGGAAATTCGTGAGACAGTAAAAAGTATTTACACAGATCATGGTGAGAATTTTGGTGGTTTTGCGATTGCACAACTTGAGAAACGACTTACTAGTAGTTCCTTTGCAGGAGCCTGCTGGATTTTCCGTTGGTGCGTTAGGCACTTAACATGGGAGACACAGGACGTATATAGAAAAGATACATCACGAGGTACAGAGAATCTTCGCAGGCTGATTAAAGAAATTTCCCAAAAACTAGCTGCCTATAATCAAAAAGGACACGAAACCGTAGAATTTCCTAGTGATAACTTTAAATTCGATGCTAAAGTGATATCACAAAAGGGGCAAATCAAGGAGATTCAGGAATTCAGTAAAAAGCTACATAAAAATGATAGTGAAGACGATGGCTTTATTGCTGAACAAGAGGAAGTTTTTGAATTAACAGAGATGGGGTTAAAATTACTCAATTTGGCAGATTCTAGTGACCGCATAGGGGTAGAAAATGCAAAATTAACCTGGCTGAAAGATAGATTAGAAGAGTATCCTGAATCAAGGTTTTTAGTCTTTACTGAAAGCTTGCAGACTTGTGAAATAATTACAAAAGCTCTTCCAAAAGAAAGTGAAAAACTAACAGGTAATCTTGACTTATCTGCAAGAGAAAAAGCTGTCACTAAATTTCGCGATCCATATAGTCATGTTAGAGTTTTAGTAGCCACTTCTGCGGCAGATGAAGGATTTGATTTCCAGGTGGCAAATAAGGTAGTCCACTGGGATTTAAGTCCGTCTCCAGCTGTATTAATGCAACGCAATGGTCGTGTCGCTCGGCTCGGACAAATTTCTGATGTTACTTCTTACTACCTGATTATAGCTGGCACACATGAGGAGAAAAGAGATAGAGCATTGCGTGAACGCTTCAAGGCACTGGGTATAAAGGACGAAAGATTACGGCTGAAAATTCTCGGCTCACTTAGTAGTGAAGAAGAAGATGAAATCTTTAACGCTGTAGAAGCTGAACAATTACAACTCATAGACGAAATTTTAGAAAAGGCAAAGAAAGAAAATGAGGAAATGGAACGACGGTTAGGAGAAATTCAAGAGCATATTGAGCAGCAATCAGTAATTGATCGTAAGATGCTTGTTCAACGACTACAACGTTGGACACAACTTGGATTGCCGCCTCGTGATGCAGAAAAGTTCAATTTAAAAATTGATACTGTATTATGGGAACGACCTGTTTTTCGAGATGTTACTACAATTGAGAAAGCAGAAGCAAAAGTTGCAACAATACAAGGTAAGAAAGTAACTTTTGACCCAGAGTTCAAACTATTTGGCAGTGCTGGCAAAACCTATTCTTTAGCAGGTCTTCGTCCTTGGCGTAAAAAAGAAAAAGGGAATGTTCTAAAACATCGTCCTATTGAAGGCGTTGATCCTATAGGGGAACTTACCTATTCTTTAGCAAGATTGCGTGAAGCTGACTTTGCTACAGTCTCTGCTGAAGGTCTTTACGATATATTCCCTAAGCTTCTAGGGGTGCGTTATTTACTGTTTGCTACCCATCCTATGCGTGAGGCAGAAATTAATTCATCAACAGACTTGTTGTCTTATCTGACATTTTATGCCTTTGATAATAATATTCAAACACTCTTGCAGACCCAGACCCAAGGTGCTTGTGCTGATGACGTTCATAAGCTTATTTCTCTGCTAGAAGAAGAGGCACTTAAATCGAAGTCAGTCACTATAGAATCTCATGTGCTTGAAAAAGCACGAGTGGCAGCAGATAAAATCAATGATTGGTTGCAAAAAGGAAGAAAGCTTCCTCGTCTAGGTCGGCAAACTTACTTTTTACCAATTCCGGTAGCACTGGTAGCCGTTTTGTCATAGGTCATTTAAGAGCAGTATAGCTGCTCCTTTACTAACTTGCACTGGGTAAAAAATTTGGTTCTACCGATGCCTTTATACTAATTGAAGCATAATCAGGTTAAAACCTTTTTAAAGGCTTACAATTAATGATTTTTAGAAATTTTGAATTGTATAAGGGGTACGATAGAGCCAAAATTTTTTATTGCATCAAGTAGTCCACAAGAAAAATTATTAACTACTGACAAATCCAAGTTTCTATGAGTTCTTTTATTTGCTAAATTTGGATTTCTAAAATAGCATCTAAATTGGTCATAGATGATAAATTATTACTAGCTTCTCGGATTTTTGATGGATTATCTTTTGGTTTAGTCAGTAGTTTAATTAACCATTCTTCAGTCTGCATCTGATCCTTTTTATTCCAGCGTACATCTAATCTTTGGGCTGGTTTAACAGGATGTAATGCTAAAACTACGAGTTGTATTTGGTTAGGATTAACTGAGTATTGTCTAGCCGTAGTCCACAACTTTATCCGGTCTTGCCAGCTTAAATGAGGATGGCGTATAGCCCATTCATAAAGCCTGGGAACACCTTGTTTAAATGCTATATTTGTTAATACTTGAATAAAGTGCTTATCGTCATTAATTGCAAGAGGTGCAATAACTGGATTATCGACTAATAACTTCTTGCGAGATTTAAAAATTTCCGGTGCAAGTTCCTCTATTTGATAAACCCACTGAGCAATTTGAGGATAGGCATTTAATCAGTAAACCAAAAAGTTTTTCTCCAAAGAGCGATCGCTAAAACACTTATGTCTTTTGATACTTCTTGATACACAACTCTCTAACCAGCAG
>NZ_JBALFC010000159.1:0-24270 GCF_036917755.1 Nostoc sp. | reverse complement strand
GTCTGCTGGTTAGAGAGTTGTGTATCAAGAAGTATCAAAAGACATAAGTGTTTTAGCGATCGCTCTTTGGAGAAAAACTTTTTGGTTTACTGATACACGGCGCTTATTTGACCACCCCGCGTTGACAAGTTGGTAGCGATGCCTACGGCGGGGCAAAGCCCAACGCGTTCTCTATCAAAAATAACTTCTGCTTCGACTTCTTCGTTGCTGCCTTTGATTTCGCTGTAAGCTAGCAACAGTTCTTGAATAAGTTGACGGTACTGTTCTACTTTTGCCATTTTACGTTCACGAAGTGTGCCGGAGGCATTCGCCTCTTCTTCAGTCGTACAGAATTCAATTCTGAATTCTGACTCCTGAGTTCTGAATTCTTCTTATAAAACTAGCTTACTGCCTACCAAACTTGACTTAAATCCAAAACAAACCCAGGTAGCAATGTTTCACCATAAAGGGTTTTAGGGTTATTTAAAACTTCAATCGCAGTATTAGGACGATAAATAAAAACTTGGCGTTGTTTTCTATCAATTAACCAACCAAGTTGTGTTCCATTATCAATATACTCTTGCATCTTATCTTGTAAAACTTGCAAGCGATCGCTCTCAGAACGCAACTCAATCACGAACTCAGGACAAATCGGCGCAAACTTTTTTCGCAGTTCCGGTGGTATAGCTTCCCAACGTGTACGTTTTATCCACGCCGCATCTGGAGATCGCACCGCACCATTCGGCAAAGTAAACCCACCACTGGAACCAAACCCTACACCTGTACCATCTTGCTTTACCCAAATACCCAACTGAACAATAACGTCAAAGTTGCGTTCATCGGTTTCGGAACCAGTAGGGGGCATAATCACTAATTCTCCAGCAGGATTACGTTCGATGCGAAAGTCGCGGTTTAGCTGACAAAATTCATAAAATTGGTCTTCGGTTAGTGCGATCGCAGGTTGCAATTGCAAGACCATTGGTACAATTTCTGTAGCTATAGGTAAGTTAATGGTCATAATTCAGATTTTGGGGACTTCACCTGTCTTCAGGATATATCTTGGCAAAATTTTAGGGGTGGTTTCGTAACCACCCCTTTATTCCCCTAATATTTAGAATTTAGTTACAGCCCCCTGAATGGGAAGTTAATTTACTCAGAAATATTAATCGAACTTTCAACTTGAGAATTAGCCAATGTTGGTGTAGAGAAGATACGCGAGTATAGACTTGATGGTTGCTGATGGGCAACAACTGGTAGAACTTGGCGAGCATGAGCGGCTAATTCCACTGCCTTTACATCATAAGTCTGCGTTGCCAACTTGGGATAGAAACCGATACCGATGATTGGCAGTAGCAAACAAGCGGTAATAAATATTTCGCGGGGTTTGACATCAGATATTACAGCATCCAAGTGTAACTCTTCACTTTGCTCACCATAGAACACTTGACGCAGCATCGACAGTAAATAAATCGGTGTTAAAATCACGCCAACGGCTGACAGCAGCACGACTACAACTTTGAAGCTGGAACTGTAAACATCACTGGTGGCGATACCCAAAAATACCATCAACTCACCCACAAAACCACTCATTCCGGGTAAGGCGAGAGAAGCCATTGAACCAATGGTAAACAGAGCAAAGGTTTTGGGCATTACTTTCGCCATACCGCCCATTTTATCCATCATTAAGGTGTGGGTGCGATCGTAAGTCACGCCAGAGAGGAAGAACAAGCTAGCAGCAATCAAGCCGTGAGAAACCATCTGTAGCACTGCACCACTAATACCCAGTTCTGTGTAGGAGGCAATCCCAATCAGCACAAACCCCATGTGGGCAATTGAAGAGTAAGCCAAGCGGCGTTTGAGATTGGTTTGGGCAAAGGCACAGCAAGCACCGTAGACAATGTTCACTACACCCAAAACCGCTAACACTGGCGCAAAAGTCACATGGGCATTGGGCAACATTTCCACATTGAAGCGGATAAGGGCATAACCACCCATTTTTAACAACACACCAGCCAAAATCATCGAACCGGGTGCTGATGCTTCACCGTGAGCATCAGGTAGCCAAGTGTGTAAAGGGAAAATTGGTAACTTCACCCCGAAGGCTATCAAGAAACCTGCATAAACCAACAATTCCAAGGTTTTGGGGTATTCCTTCATTCCCAGAGCCGCCATGTCGAAGGTGACGGTATCTCCAGAGAATGCCATTGCAAAACCGGCAATCAAGATAAATATTGATGCGGCGGCGGTGTAAAGAATGAACTTGGTAGCGGCATAACGGCGGTTTTGTCCTCCCCAGATGGAAATCAGCAGGTAAACTGGCACTAACTCGATTTCCCACATTAGGAAGAATAACAGCAAATCCTGGGCGACAAATACTCCAAGCTGGGCGCTGTACATCGCTAACATCAAACCATAAAATAATCGCGGCTTGGTGGTAACTTTCCAAGCCGCAAATATTGCGAGGGTATTTATTAAACCTGTCAGAAGCAGTAAGGGCATCGATAATCCATCAACCCCCACAGCCCAATGCAAACCTAACTGCGGTACCCAAGGATAGTTTTCTACAAGTTGGAGTGTTGAACTCTGAAAGTCGTACTTATACCAAAAGGCATAAATCATCAGTGCAAAGTCGGCGATCGCAACTCCTAAACCATACCACCGGACGGTTCTACCTTCCTTGTCTGGGATTAGGGGAATGGCTAAGGCAGCCACCAAGGGTAAGAGGATTATGGCTGTTAGCCAGGGAAATTCAATAGCATTCATCACTTCTGACAATCAATTTGCTTTCTCGCTTTTAGTTACATTGTATGAAGTAATTTGTACTTTTGTAACCTTTATTGAAGTTTAAAAGATTAAATTTTTGCTTCCAACAGGAATATATACTCATCGAATCTGAATTTATCAGGACAAAATAAGAAGAAATACTTATCGGATTTTGACGGGTTCCATTCTAAATATAAACTTTTGCAACGTCAAGAAAAAACAGCAGCTAAAGCCTAATACGCTTGGGTTAAGGCTTAACTCTTTGTCAAAGTCAATTTTTTTAACCAGCCGCCTTCTTTACGAGATGCTGCGCGATCGCAAATCTCAAATCTCAAATCGTTTGACAATTGTCCAAACTTCCCCATGCGATCGGACATCGGGAATGGAGATTGTCTTAAACTCAGTAATGAAGGGCTTGTAATAAACTAGGAGTCAGAATTCAGGAGTCAGAATTGCTGAATACTCTACCCATAAAGGGATAGAGGTTTAATCAGGAAGAATATTTAATACTAGTTTTGCGTACCAAGGACGAAAGCGCTTAGCGGGACGAAGTAGGGTTTTAACCACTTCTCGCATGATAGGTTATGACTGGAATTGTGATTACTAAAGGCAAGCAAAATTATGTTCACCGATCGCAAAGGGCAAAGAGTACCCAATGTTACTTTCCATACTCGCAATAACAACGACTGGGTGGACGTGACAACCGATGAGCTTTTTGCTGGTAAGACAGTAGTTGTCTTCTCTTTACCGGGTGCTTATACTCCAACTTGCTCATCAACTCATCTCCCTGGCTACAACGAATTGGCTAAGGTTTTCAAAGAAAATGGTGTTGATGACATTATCTGTATTTCTGTCAATGATGCCTTTGTGATGAACGAATGGGCAAAGGATCAAGAGGCAGAAAATATCACACTAATTCCCGATGGTAATGGTGAATTTACTGAAGGTATGGGTCTACTGGTAGATAAATCAGACTTGGGGTTTGGGAAGCGATCGTGGCGTTATTCTATGCTGGTGAAAGATGGTGTAATTAACCAGATGTTTATTGAGCCAGACGAGCCAGGAGATCCTTTTAAGGTGTCCGATGCCGAAACAATGCTTAGATACATCAACCCTCAAGCAGTGAAGCCGGAAGTAGTTTCTCTGTTTGCAAAAGTTGGCTGTCCTTTCTGTGCGCGTGCGAAGGCGATGCTCAAGGAACATGGCATCAACTACGAAGAAATTACTTTGGGTAAGGATATCACCACGCGATCGTTAAAAGCAGTTACAGGTGCGACAACAGTTCCCCAAGTGTTTATCGATGGTAAATTAATTGGTGGTTCTGAGGCATTAGAAGCCTACTTCGCTGCTAAATAGGTTTCAGTTGGCGCACACAGCCGTTACCAAAGTCATGCTATTTTTTACCGCAGCCTGATTTGTAACAATTGAAAGCCACAGATCCCCGACTTCTTTGAGAAGTCGGGGATCTTTTTTCTCAAAAGTCAGCAGTTAACAAATCTTCAGATGAGTAGATGTATTTTTGCCCAGTTACTTACTACTGATCATCTAAAATTGATTCGGATTGAATTTCCATTTATTTAAAAAACAATATGTTTGCCAGAATCCGCCGAATTTTGAGTCAATTTTTTAGTAAATCAAGGACAATCAACAACGAACCACTGAATAAAGTGAGTTTGATTGTGATTATTTTAATTGATATTTTTATCTTGTTTAATGTTTTTACGGGACTGGATGATATTAGCAGATGGTATATCAGTCCGACCGAGGCTTATCCATGTTATTCAGAGTGGCAAGATTACCGGACAAAAACCACTAAAGATAAAGACTATGAAATTGTTAGACTTTCATTGCCATCTGAGACGAACAATCAACTCAGTTTTCAGCGAAACTATCAACAAGCCGAAGCAGGACATCTGGGTAAGGTTTCTAAAACGTGCTTGCAATATGCCGATTACAAAGATAAGATTAACAATCCTGAAAAGCAGCAAATCATCAAAAATATTGATCATAAACAAGCGATAATCACTAGGCTTGAACAAGATAATGGCACTATTCAAGCCCAATATGACTCAACACTGTTAGAAAAAATTGCCGGTCAGGGTCGTGAACAATCAATTAATCAAGTCAGTGCTGAAAAAGCTAAACAGGTATTAGAACTAAATAATCGCCAAATTTCTACCCTTAAACAAGAAAATTCTACTCTTAAAAATGAACTGCTTGGCAAACCGGAAAGCATTAGTTTTATAACCCTTCTTAAAGATGACAATCAATTCCGGGAAGTTGATCAAGGCTATCATCAGGCATTATTTTGGTATCCAAGCATCCAGCTTGCTTTTCAGTCTCTCTTTCTTCTACCGTTGATTCTCATTGCCTTATCAGTTCACAAATTTGCCCAAGGAAGAGGATATGGACTCATCTCGCTAATTAGCTGGCATTTGCTAGTTATCTTTTTTATCCCGCTAATCGTTAAAATATTTGAATTTATTCAAATAGGCGCAATATTTAAATTTCTATTTGATATAATTAGTGCCATTTTTGGTGGTTTACTTTTCCTGATCAATTATGTTTATATCTTACTGATTCCAATTATTGGTTTTGGAATTATCCAGTTTTTTCAAAGATTTGTCTTTAATGCTAAAGTCCAAGCAGCTAGCAGAGTTCAAAAATCACGCTGTGTCAATTGTGCTAAAAAAATTCGACACCTTGATACTTGCTGTCCGCACTGTGGTTATTACCAGTACACTGAATGCCAAAACTGTCATAATCTTACTTATACACATTTGCCGTATTGTAAACATTGTGGAACTTCTCAAGATTCTAGTAATTTGTAATCAGTGAAGTCGTTTATCAGTCTTTTTAACTTAGATATGGAAAAAGTGAAGACAGCCAATAAAGAGAGTCAGTCGCCTGTTTCTTTTCTCAAAAACCTGTTGATTGCGCGTTGGCGATCGCTCTTACTCCTCTTGATCGGAGTATATTTACCTTTGCAGGCGTTTGAAATCCTGACAGTGAAGATATGGCAGAATCAAGCTGGCTTACCGTGGGATGTGCCTATTCTGTTAGCAGTTCATTCTACAGTAAACCCACAGCTGGATGTTTTAGCCGTGACGCTAGCGATAATTGGGTTGCCTTGGACGGCGATACCGATTTTAGGTGCGATCGCACTCATATTATTACTTCAAAAACGCTGGCGATCGCTAGCTTATTTACTCACCGCCTCAGTCGGAAGCATCATCATCAACCGCACAGCAAAGGAATTAATGCATCGAGTGCGTCCACAATTGTGGCAGTCCATTGCACCTGAGTCTAGTTTTGCATTTCCCAGCGCTCATGCCATGACGAGTATAACTCTGGTAGCAATTTTACTATTCTTAACTTGGGCTAGCTCTTGGCGCTGGTTGGTTCTCATATTCGGCAGCTTATATATAATAGCTATTGCGTGGTGTCGTCTCTATTTGGGAGTTCACTTTCCCAGTGACATTCTCGCGGGTTGGATGGTTGCATTAGGTTGGACAATTGGTGTCAGTCTAATTATCAAGCCCTATGGAACTAAAGCCAAATCCGTAGATGGCGAACGCCTTGAAGATGAAACTACGTTACTCCCTGAAGAAAAAAAGTTGCTAACTGAGGAGTGATATTATGTCTGCTTAAAGACTTATGATTTAGGCTGACACATAGACACGGAGAGATTTTAATGATAAATGATATGAAAGCTTGTTATCGTGTCCATTACTAATAACCCAAGTTGCTAGTTACTCTCATGGGCGATCGCTTTGGGACAGTTAAGCAATAAAATGCCCTCCAAGAAGAAAATTAGGAGGGCTATATGCTAAACGAAATAATGTTTCACAGCCTCTGACTTCATTCTACTTTGAAAATGAGAATACACTAACTAGCGATCGCTCACTTAAATCTTCTGGTAGTTAATTTGTACTATTCTGACTGCACCTCTACTTACCACTTTGTCAATATTTAGATGCATTTGCCCTGTATGCCCATGTGACTGCTCTTTCTCCTTTACAGGAGCGTATTCTTATTCTACTTGGCTTCTCAACTACTATTTACACTCAACTTGGTGGTCAATCTTTTACTCCTGAGTAGCCTTTCTTCTAACTCCCGAAAAAATCGGCGAACCGGGAGTCATAATCAGGACTTACGCAACTGGCACAAGCAATGGCGCGGTTCAGACTTTAGAGCAGGATTTACAGGGAAGCGATCGCTCTCTATGGCTGGCAATTAAAACCGCCTTAGATTCTGGTAGATCAATTGACTGGTGCGCTAAAAATATTCCGAAATGTTGATACTGTTGCTCGTTCTTGATCATCATGGTTTCCACCTTGGTAACATAACTCAATTACTACCGTAAGTCTCAATCATCATAAGGTTGTGGGTCGAGAATCTCTATATCTCCAGGCGATACTTGCCTAACTCCACCAGTTGGATATAAGTCTGAAGAATTAAGAATTTCCACAATTATTTTAGAACCCTTACTACCCAATTGATATCCACCAAAAACTGCAAATTCACCTGTACTTTTAATTCTTAAAATTAACTTGTAAACTTGCCCGGAAGGGTTAACAGCTTTGTACTCTCCACCTAACATCTGTTTCTCCTGATTCAAAAGATTTTTCAGCAATCTTGCAGCCTGTTCATTACCTTTTGGTAGAAATTTGGGCAACCAGTATGAAGCCTTCGCTACTTGCTGAGGCTGTTGTGATAATTTGTTAGATAGGATAACTATGACGCGCCGGAAGCCAATACGCGGGAGTAAATACTTTAGCCAAAGTTCTATTTCACTTGCATTTGCCTTCTCTAGTCCTCGCTCTAGAAGAAGCTCAAAGTGTTTTTTGTTCTTCAGTACGGCATTAGCCAACTTTAAACCAATGACAGAATCCCGATCTAAAAGGGCGTTTATCTCATCGAACTGATCTGATTCCGGTAAACTCATCAGCCTCCGTTGTAAAGCCTTATGGTCTTCAAAATCTTTATCAGTAATAAATCGGCTAGTCATATTATCTTTCCTATTAATATTTTATGACGTTTCTTATCCGACTTAAGTACATCCTGACATCACCAAATGTCATCTTCTATCTATCTTGGCGGTCGCTGTTCTGTCTTAATCATTATTAGGGGATAAAAGTTGTCAAACTATCTATCAAATTAAACATGGATTGTTATCGAATTATTTGATTGAGCAACTAAAACGTCCAGATATTGTTATATCAATGGTTTAATTTTTAGGCACTCGGCGCGGCGGAGCCGCGCCATTGCTTGTGCCAGTTGCGTAAGTCGTGATAATATTTAACTCTTAGTATTGACATCATACAACTGGCATAAGGTAAAGAGTTTTTCTTTTAGGCGATCGCGCAGACTCTCTGGTGATACAATTACGCAATCTTCCCAGTAACGTGCAACTTCTCGAATCAGCCAAAACTCGTTGACAACCCGCCGCACCACTTGACGCACATCCCCAATCATTTCGTCTTCTAAGTCATCTTCCCTACGTTGATAAGACTTTACCATCCAACCTCGAAAGTGCAAGTACACTTTTATATCGTCTAATCCTTCTCGCCATTCGCCGCTTGCAGGAACAATTGAGCAGATTTTATCAAAAATTAAATTGCGGTTGTGCCAAAGTTCTGGCAAATCAGGAATCAAATTTTCTACATCCTCTGTCTCTTCACACCAAATCATTAAATAAAAGCGTTTTTCAAAGAAGCGTGGTTCTGCATAACGTACCGTATACTGTAGTTCTTGCCCTTGAGAATTTTCATAAAGCAGGTAAAAAGGCTGTTTATTTTGCCTATATTCATCTATTTGACTTCGCCATGCTTGTACGAGTTTACTTGCTTGCTTGAGTAAAGATTGGCGGATTGCTGCATCCAAATTTCCTCGCTCTAACAAAAGTGTAAGTATAGTTTGAGCTTCCCCTATCTGACCTGCATCACTCAGGGCTTTTATTGCTTGCTGTAAGGCATTAACTTGGTTTGAGTCAAGTATGAAGGGCTTTCCGACCTCTACAGATTGTTGGGCGATCGCCACTATTAACCCCGAAATACTGGGTTCTTTGCCCCAAGTGATATTGAATTGGCGTGCGATCGCTTCTAGCTGTTCCTTAGTTCCTGGAGGAATTGACAGTGTAATCGTTTCTTTTTTTCTCGGCATTGCTTAATTGTAATTACACTATTGACATGAATGGTATTTAAAGTTATTTTATATGTATACCAAGTTAATCAATAATTTCAATACCAAAAAACACAATGTTATTCGTATTTCTCACCTATCGGGGGTAGTTAGTACTACTCCCATTTCCTGAAAAAGCAGCTAGTGAGGTCAACGACCATGACTGATGATTATTTGCTGTCCAGAATTTCCCTTGACTCCAATATTTGTTTCAGTAAACCTTGTATTAGAGGTCATCGTATAAACCATGAACGAACAAACATTACTAGAAAGAATTACATTTTACCCCCAAATCTTTGGCGGTAAACCGATCATTCGAGGTCGTCGCCTAGCTGTTGAACATATTTTAGGAATGTTAGCAGTAGGAGATACTATTGAAACTTTGCTAGAAGCTTATCCCTGGTTAGAACGGGAAGATGTACAAGCCTGTTTAGTCTATGCACGAAGGTTAGTTGGTCATGAACGAGTTGAACCTTTATTGATAGAATTCCCAAGGTGAAAATACTACTAGATATTTGCATTAATACTAGGGTGCGTACCGATTTACAAACGGCTGGGTATGATGTAGTTTGGTCTGGAGATTGGCCAAAAGATCCAGGTGACGAGGAAATTTTAGCAACCGCCTATCGTGAAGGTAGAATTTTAGTCACCCTTGATAAAGATTTTGGAGAGTTAGCAATTCTGCGGGGAAATCCTCACTGTGGTATCTTGCGCTTAGTTAATCTCTCAACCAAAGAACAATCAATAGTTTGTTTGCGGGTACTTCAGCTTTACGGAAACGAATTATTTTCTGGTGCAATTGTAACTGCTGAATTAGATAGAGTCAGAATTCGCCCACCTGAAAATAGGGCTTGAAAATTCATTCAATAAAAACTCATACTAGTGGCGCAATAAATTAAGACAGACTATGGTGATTGTTGACCACTTAGTGAGACTGAGTTTGGCATTAAATCTATTTACAATTTATATCTTTCAATATGATTAAGCGCAGTCGGCTTTTAAATGCTCCTCCCAAAACCTTGGAGGAGCGTTATTTTAGTGAAATCCGCCCCCAGCTTTACGAAAATCATGCACATCACCATCAATACGGCGTAAGAAAGGGTACGACCCTTGCAGAACACCTCGATTCTGCGTGTCAGTTCATTTTGACAGTTAGCCGAATCGCAGAAGTTCCAGAAGATAAAAGACCTTTGCTACTAGCCGCAACTGCTGTACATGACCTGAATAAATTAGATCCTCAAGAACGAAAAGTAAAAACCTTAGCTAGAAATAAGGACTTTTTACGAGAACAGCTAGAAAAGGCTTGTGTACTGACTTTTGTTATCTCAGAAGATGATTTGGAGTTAGTCAGAAAGCTAATTGAACGTCATTCAGGTCATAACGTCAGCGATGGAGCAAGATTTTTACCAGAAGACCCAAATATTGAACGTTGGGCGGCGATGCTTACAGCTGCGGACTTATTTGATTTAGGAATTCCAGATGCACAACGTTTTCGCAAACTGGAAAAAGAATTAACCGTTGCTTTTGGGCGAAGCTGTAACCTTTTTAGAATAAGCATTTCTGAAGATAAAGGCTATATTACAGCCCTATTGCTGGGTGCTTGCGAAGAGGTTTTACAAAAGTATGGGTTAAATCCTTTAGCAATTTTCCCTGATGGCGAACTTTTTGAAGGGGAAGCTTTAGCAAATGTAGATTTGACAAAAGAAATAGCTGCTGTTTGGCAAAGTAAAATTGACCAAGTTTTTGGGAATAATATCGAAAGACTTGTCAGACCTACTAAGGATGGTATTAAAGTTACTTATCAAGCCATCCAACAAAATATTGAGGAAGTTTTGGTAAATGTTGAGGCTCTTTTAGAAAGGAAAAAAGCTGGTTATAAATCAGACAAGATTGCTAAAGATGTAACGAAATGGGGTGATGTGGCTGGTGCAGATGCACTAATAAAAGCGGCTGAACTTCAGTTATTACCTGTAAGTAATGCAGAAGAATTTGCCATATCTGAAGGTTTAAAGGCAGCTTACCTCAGTTATAGAGAAGCCGGATTAAGCCCTAAAGAAGTTTGGGATAAAATCGCTCATCATACGGGTATATCCGAACTTCAGCGTACTGCAATTGAGCCATTTAATGGTCAATATGGGCGACCTTTATTTGCTGCTAAGGCTGCTGTTAAAGGAATTGAGGGTATTAAAGAAGCTCTAAAAGAATCTTTCCAACTAAGAAAGGAAAGTACACAAATATCTGAAGAAACAGAAGTATCTGAAGAAATGATTGCAGCCGTTAGCCGAATGGTAAATTTACCTTTTGCTATTCGGCTAAATGGAGCTAATGATTTAAATGCTTATGTAGAAGCAAATCCCAGACAAAGATGCTCTTTAGGTTCTACTTCCACTGATATAGATGAGCTAATTTCAGATAATATGCCTCCTGGTACAAAAGTACAAGCTTTTTCTAACCGCTTACCGGGTGGTATCAGTGCTGAACCGAAAAGACAAGCAGATTCAATTGCGGCTTTAGCCTACCAATTAATGGCAGTCGGGGCGAACTTTCCTGCTGTTAAAAAACAAGACCCGCTTTATTTGCACTTAGCATTACCTAAAGGTTCTGCTCCAGAACTGTTGAGAATTTGGCGTGAACTTTTAAAACAGCTTGCAGCGACAAATGCTGAAGGTGGTACTGTCACTATTGATGAATTGAAATTATATAAAGATAACCAGCTTGAATTTAAAGCTAACAAAGTAGTCGGTTTAGCATTACCAAAGCGTCCTGATTTTATTCATACATCTGTCATTATTCCTTTACTTTGGGGAGATGTTAATAATTCTTTAGCTTTACTAAAATCACTGAGGCTTGCTTTAGAAATTTCCCTGTCTTTAGATATTGGCTTTCCTTTTACCTTGAGTAGCAATTTAGAAGTGGAGTTATCTAGTGATATTTATGGACGAATAGAGGGAATTCCTTCTGCACTGCAAACTTTATTGGGAAATGGGCAATATCAGCAACGCAAAGATGCAGAAAAAATTCTTGAGCGACTACGTTGCATTGGCAAACTAGCAACATCTGTTGCAAGTATTCAGAAAGCTGATGATTGTTTGTATGATTTGGCTCGTGCTTGTGTCAGACCAATTGAACTTTATTATGTCTTGTTACGTTGGACTCTGCGGGAACAAGATGAACCAAATTTGAGCGTTATTTGGAGTCGCATTTGTGAGCCGTTAAATACTTTGTTGGAGAATCTTATGCCAAATGAAACCTCGCTTTTAACTAAGTATCTCAAAGAAGCTGCTCAAATTGCAGCACAAGCTAACTTGAAGGGAAGTTCTTTTAAAAGAACTGCTCAAGTAGAACCTTTTACAGCCTTTATTGCTGCTATTCGTTCTCAAAAATCCCATCTGGATTTAGAGATAATTTTTGCTGCCTTAGTGCAGCAATATTACACTCGTTTAGACCGAATTAATCGTGAATATCGTGTAGGTGCAACAAAATTGGAGCAAGTTAAGCGTTATTACGATGTATTACGAAAACTATATGACGAAGTTTATTCAGCACGTCCTGAAAAGTTTTTATCTGACCAAAAAACTTTAGAAGCTGCTTATTTATTCTTCCTTGAGGAAGCACGTAAACAACTTAAAAGTCAATCTGAAGATGATTCTGTAGAAATAACTACAACTGTTTAAATAATTAGGAGTTTGTCATGTCCATTTCAAAACTTTCCTCAGTACTAGCCACAAGTTATGAGAATTTCCCAAAAGGACGTTTTATTACTTTAGTTGTTTTAAGAACAACCCATTCTGAAACTATCTTTCGCACAGAAGGTTCAGGTGAGCCAATGTGCAGTGAATTTGTCCAAGCTGGTTTAGAGGGTGAAAATCAAAAAACTATAATTCAACGCTTGGTAATGACTAAGCGTAAACAAGTAGCACCAGAAAGACGCTACGGACGAGAACATTTAAGAGCGCATGAGCTTTTATACACTAACCCTAAAGATGGCTCTCTTTGTGCTTTAAATACTAATTCACCTTGTGAAATGTGTGTAGATTGTTTCCTTTATGGCTTCGCTGCTGGTGGTGGTGGCGCACAGAAAAGTCGGATTTGGACTGAAGATGCTTTTAGTATTTTACCTGCTAGTGATGTTGTAGGCGATCGCACCATAAACGCCATCTACGAAACTGGCACAATGCGCGATGAAAAAGGTAACGCATCAACAGCTTTAAATACCAGCGAATACATCAAACCAGGTGTGCATTTTCTGGATGTCGTCACCTTAAAAGATGTAACTGCGGATGAATTGCGCTATATCATCGGTAACATTCTTTTTACAAGTCGTTATGGTGCGGTTTCCAGTCGTGTTGGACGAATGGAAAACCAAATATTTGGTGTATTTGGTAGTATTACCGAACTTCCTAGTTCTCTGGAACTTGTACAAGCTACCTATGATGTATTAGGTAAGTCTTTAGAACACCCTTTGAATATTAATCAATTAATTACAGCAAGCAAACAAGTAATTGCTAATTGGAAAAATAAGAGAGGAGTTTCTGTGCAGGTATCTGAAGAAGAATTAGTAAATTTACTGACTGATGTAGAAACTAATTGGTCAGAAGCTGAACGGGATAATTTTCTCAAGCGTTTAACGCAATCCTATGAATCCTTCCGTCAGGTTGCACCTGAAAAAAGCAAAGGTAAAGGTAAAGGCAAAGGCAAAAATACACTAGTTGAAGTAGAGATTTAGGTTATGTCAACAATTCCTTTTCAGCAGGCAAAACTTGTTGAATTATACTGTCTTGAACCAGTCTTTTTTGCCTCTAGGGAGTTGTCTGATACCTATTACACTGAGGGGGTAATTGGGAATTATGCTCTTACCTATGCTTTAGGTTGGGTAAATTCCCCCTATCGCCTCCAAGGTCAGGCTACAGGACGACCAACCTACAAAGAAGATTTGCAACCAATAGCACAAGCTGGTTATATCTTACCAGCTTCACCAGTAGGTAGAGTGACATTCAGATTTGAACGTTTCAATGCTCTTTCTGATTCTTATTGGTATGCAATGACTAATAACCGCGTTGCTACGGCGCGGGAAGATTTACCATTACAACGCCAAGGTAAAAAACCAAGTTCATTTAGACCAAGTAATTTCCCGCAAACTGGAAGACTACGGATGATTGAACGCAGAAACAAATTTCAAACTTTGATATTTGGAAATTACCAATTACCAAATTATATTCGCCTTGGGAAATTCATGAGTAAAGTCAAGGTGAATGTGCTTAATGAATTTCCTGTGACTTTACTACCAGAAGGTGAATATCAAAGTCAACATTATCTAAATGCTGCTGATTTACCACAGCAAATAGAGGCTTTAGCGTTCGATTTAATTTCTATTCCTCCTGCACCCATCATTAAAAATCTTCGTTTTTGGGGTGCTGCTTGGCAAGTTGGGGAAATGATTGTACCAGCAGGTTTACATTTTTGCGGTAGAGAAAGTAACAATGAGTAATCAAAGATTAGTTATCAGATTAGAACCGCGCAGTATTTCAGCTTGTGCATCTTTGCCAGATAAACTATCTTTTATGGAGAATGCACTTCAACATCAAGTTGATGTATTTGAACAATCTAAGGATGCAGATATTATCCTTGATTTAGCACCAACTGGCACAGGGAAAACCAATGCAGGACTAACAGTATTAAAACATCAGCCAAATAAAAGTGCTGTTTACATTGCTCCAACTAATGCTTTAATTGAACAGCAAACAGAAGCCGCAAAAAAATTTGTTATTCAAGCCAATTTACCTCATGTGGTCAAATCAGCTTCGGCTAAAGATATTAAAAGTTGGTCTAACGGTAAAGTTGGCAGTCGTTCGGGGGAAAAGCTATATAATGTTTTGCGAAATCCCGCTACAGTTTTTGATGATGTTGGGGCGAATACACCAATTCTATTGGTAACAAATCCTGATATTTTTTACTATGCAACTTTCTTTGCATATAACAACCTAGATAGGGGTAATATCGCCAGTAGTTTTTACACCAAATTTTCCACAGTCATTTTTGATGAATTTCACCTCTACGATGCTAAACAGCTAGTAGGAATGCTGTTTTATCTTGCTTATTCTCAAGTTTTTCGCTTTTTTGAGAACGGACGCAAGGTAGTATTGCTGACAGCTACACCAGAACCAGCTTGTGAATTAGCATTGCAGAATTTAAAACAGGCTGGTGTGAAAATAGCAAGAATTAATGGAGAAGCTGGTAATACTAATCTTTTACCGTCACAAACAGCAGTTAATCTGGAATTAAGACCAAAACCAGATAGTAAGGAAGAGTGGTTAGCAGAGTTAGCAGCAGAAGTTGTCCAACGTTTTCGAGAAAGACCTAATGAAAATGGTGCTGTAATTCTTGACTCTCTTGATAATATTAATCGTCTCTCAGATTTACTGCGACAGCAAGGACTTGGTGATGACATCGGACGCATTACAGGCCCTGCGCCCAAAAAAGATAGACAAAGGGCTATGCAGTGTCAAATCATTTTGGCTACTAGCACTGTAGATGTAGGATTTAACTTTGAAAGACATCCTGAACCGAAACGCCAAAATTTAGATTGGTTAATTTTTTCAGCACGCGATCGCGCCGCATTTTGGCAGAGAATTGGTAGAGTAGGGCGTGTCTTGGGTAAGTCTGAAACTAATATTGACTCGGAGGCTATTGCTTACTTACCTGCTAACGCCTGGGAAGAAGGTTTGACCTCTCTAGATACTACTGGGGGACGTACAGCGCTAAAAGACTTACTTGAAACACTTCCCTGTTTGGATAAGCCTTATTTAACAGCTTACTGGCGTTCAGAAGCATCTCTAGAAATTGCACGTCCTTTATTAGAACTAGAAGAAGTCTTTGAAAATCTAGCAGGTGCGGAATTAATTCCGAAACTGTTTGAGACTTTAAAATCAGTTTTAGAAGGTAAACGTACTTGGGAAGAGTATCGCTATAGGATGAAAGTTTTACGAGGTGCTGAAAATATTGCTAAAGAGTCTCTAGAAAAATTGAAAACAAACTGGAAATATCTTAAAGGTGGCCAAGCTTTCGTCAAAACCTATATCAAGGTAAAATCCCCTGAAGAATGGGATGATTTACAATCTGGACGCACAACTTTAAAAGCATACGAAGATGTGTTTAAACAAGATAATGTACTGGCTGAACTAAAAGAATTTGCTGAGGTTTTTAGTACAAGCTATGCACCATTATTTAGCTTTCGTTATAGTCTATTTGAAAATTTGCCAATTCGTGACCCGCATAATTTAGTTACAGATGAATCTGAAGAAGCACAGCTAGAACCTTTTCATCTATTACGTTATTACGAATTTGCTCAGAATAGTGACTTTATCGAAATCAAAAGTCGTGCTACCGAAACCTATAAACTGAGTTTTAGAATGCGTTATATTGGTAGCCGACAAGAGTTTGTTAATACAGAGCTAAATAAGTTAACAGCTTTTAAAAATTGTCAAGTTGTCCGCAGTATTGGAGAAGCAGTACGACCAACGCCGGAATTACAGGCATTATCAAAATACTTGTTACCAGGAGTAATTATTTGCCCCAGGGCTAATGCTGCTGCTCTTTTCCAATTACGTAAACAAGGAATTATTTCCTATCCCATAAATATTGTTTGCGATGATGGTGAAAAACAATATGAGTTTTTAGCAGGATTGTCAGGAATCTTAACAATGGCAATGAAGTTTAAACAGCTACGTCTTCCAGATGATGAGGTTTTTATTGCGTGATAAATAATTAAATTCTCGCACCAATGGCAATACAGTTCAGTTAAGCAATTTTTTCCTTCTCTTTCTGTGTCCTTTGCGCCTCTGTGGTTCGTTAAAAAAAATGACTTTGACAAAGAGTGCTAGCCTTAACTGAACCGTATTGGCACCAATGGTGCGAGAATTTGTTGAAAATTCATTTAAATGTTATCTTCAAAGCGGATGTGAAGCTGATAGTTTTCTCTTGCTTCAACTGCAATAATATCTTCAAGCATAAATTACTTGCTGATTTCAATATCGTACAACTGGCATAAGGTGAGGACTTTTTGCTTAAGGCGATCGCGCACATTCTCTGGTAATATCACTACACAATCTGGTGCATATTGCATGACTTCGCGGCTAAACCAAAATGTACTGGATACTCGCCTGACAACTCGCCGAACTCGCGCTTTATCTGGTATCCACTCACTAATATTGTCTTCTTGTTTAGCTTGATAGGCAAAAGCCAAGCCAGAAAATAAGTGCATTTCTACTTTTATTTCATCCAAATTGGTACGCCATTCACCAGAAATTGGCATGATAGCGGCTTCAGTAATCCGGTCTAATCGTAAACTCCAATTGTGAATTAGTTCTGGTATATCAAAGTTTCCTTCTGTCTCTTCGCACCAGCAATCAAGATATTGCCGCTTTTCGTGAGGGGTAACTTTGGCATGGCGAACAGTAAAATTAAACACACGCTCTGCTGCATCTTGATAGGAAAGCTGAAAGGGCTGTTCGCGCAAGATGTAGCGGTCTATCTCTAAGCGCCAAGCTGGGGGCAAATTCTCTAAGAAACGTTCGATTTCGCCCCGTAACGGTAATGATAGTTCGCTGCGTTCAAGAAGTAAGTTTGCAATGACTTGGGCTTGTTCAATTTGCCCGATGTCTGTCAATGCATTGATACATCTATGTAATGCCCTGATGCGTAGTTCTTTCCAATCGTTATTGTTACCGATGAGTAACTTACGTTGAGCGATCGCTTTAATTAACTTGGAGATGTTAGGCTCCTCTCCCCACATCATACCGAATTCACGAGCGATCGCTTCTAGCTCGGCTTTGTCGCGTTCTGATATCGATAGTGTAATAGATTGACCTTTTCGACTCATTAAAAATGTCCGTGTACTTTATACGTATTTTGTCTTGTCAACTTCTATTTTGCGTGCCAATATAGTTTTTAACAACCAGTTACGGACACTATTTAAGTGTATGTCCGAAAATTACAGAATTACTCTCAAGCCTGTTTACTCCCAAACCGTCCCGACACCAGACGGGGTGAAATTACCTAAAGATTGGTCGCTTTCTTGGCATCAAGCCGCAACTTTAGAAGCGTTGCGCGATCCAAATATTGATGTCGTGTTCAACACTGCGATGACTGGCGATGGTAAAAGTCTCGCGGCTTACCTAGAAGTTCTTCAGGGCGAATTTTCTGGGATCGGACTTTACCCAACCAATGAACTCGCCCGCGATCAAGAAACGCAGATTAGAGGATATATTGAGCAATTCCAGCCAGCGAATCAGCCGCGTGTAGTGCGACTTAGTGGGGCTGATTTAGAGATTTATGCAGAAAATGAGGGATTGAAAAAAGGAGCTGCGATCGCAACTCTTACTAACCAGAGAGAAGCATTATTAACTAACCCTGATATTTTTCATTATTTGCATAGAGGTGCTTATATAATTCACGGCGATAGCCCAGATAAGCTATGGGGCAGAATTGATAAAGATTTTGACTTGTTTATTTTTGATGAATTTCATGTTTTTGCTGCTCCACAAATTGCTAGTGTGATTAACACAATGTTGTTAATTCGCTGTACAAATCGCCGCAAGAAATTTCTGTTTCTCTCAGCCACACCAGATACAAACTTAATTGGGCGATTAGAAAAAGCAGGATTTCGTTGTAAAGAAATTGATCCTCTAAAACAAAATAAATATCAATTTCCTGATACACCAGAACAAGGGCAGCAACTGCAAGCACAGGGCTGGCGGCAAGTAGCACGGACAATTACGCTGAATTTTATTCCTTTGGAACCATCGTTTAAAGCTTCGGAAACCTGGCTAAAAGAAAATAGTGATTTGATTTTGGCTCAGTTTCAGCAGTATCCAGGAAGTAAAGGCGCAATCATCCTCAACTCAATCGCAGCAGTCAAGCGCCTAACTCAATTTTTTCGGGAAATATTACAGCCTTACGGATTGAAAGTTGGAGAGAATACAGGGTTATCGGGAAAAGGAGAAAAGGAGCGAAGTCTTGCTGCTGACTTGGTTATTGGTACTAGCACAATTGATGTTGGGGTTGATTTCAAAATCAATTTCCTAATTTTTGAATCATCTGATGCAGGTAACTTTATCCAACGTTTAGGACGCTTAGGAAGGCATGATGAATATGAGAAAGATGGTCAGATAGTTAAGTTTGATAATTTCACAGCTTTATCTCTAATTCCTAACTTTTTGGTAGAGCGCTTGTTTAAGGGAGATACTCCACCGTTAGAAGTGAATAGTATTTGCGATCGCCCCTCTTTTCACAATATAATTACTGAGAATTATCGACAAATCAACGATTTTCGTGGTTATTATCGTCGATGGGGCGCTGTGCAATCATTTTGGCTGTTTTATCAGTTGAGCGATCGCACAATTAAACAACAGTATGCACAAAGCCGAGACAAGTTTCAAGAAGCCTGTGAACAATTATTTGAAACTAGTCTGAAGTCACAAGCTGGACGTATTCAAGGATGGGCGAAAGATTGGCAAGCACTTTCTGGTAAATCAGGAAATCCCATTGCTGAGGATGCTGCTAGTTTTCGAGGTTCAAGTCCTTTGCAATGTGGTTTATATGACTTAACGGAAGAAAACGAGGCAGATAGGTTTAAAACCTACGATTTACCGGGTATTTTGGGAAATTTAGAGATTGAAATGTGGACAGAAGCGGCATTTATACGGACACTCAAAGAAACCGCAGAACGCACCCGACAACCCATTGCCAAAGGTAGATTTGCTCATTGTCTAGCATTTATGAAGTTACGTTCTTACCGAGAGGAACGGCTGAACTGGAAGTTTACCTATTCTGGAAACTTGCAGCCAATTTCTGACGCTTGGAAAGTTCAGGTTTTGACAATGGTATTGCTCAAACTCGCTTTGATACGAGCGTTCGCAATCATTTTATCAGTAAAGATTTACAGGCGAACTTGGGGCGCGATCGCTACCAAAGTGTAGATAGTTTCTTAATTGATGAAAACCTCCAGCGTGACAAGGATCGCACCTTTAAACTTTCCTATCCTGAAGACCAGCCTTTAACATTTTACTTCATGGCGCTCCCGCCAGGAAGAGACAGCACCGATACAGAATCTTGGGTAATGCCAACTTGGTTAGCGTTTGCTTTCCCCATGATTTTAGATGTTAAAACTGTGGTTTCAGAGTCGCCGATTCCACCCTTTAATGATGGGGCTGAGTTTGAGGAAAGCGTTTTCCTTGACAGTGCGCCTCATGCTTTCCGTTCTTTAGTAAGGCGCGATCGCTTCCGTCTTGACTACATCCTCGAAGGTTGGAATGAAAACGGCATCCAATACCCAGCACCTTTAAATGTGCTTACCGCCGCTTATGCCATTCATTTAGATGTGAATGCACGACAGGGTAAGTCTGGTTACGATGCCAATTGGGGGAGATTTACAGAACTGGCTAAAGATTTTGAAACCAGTCCCCTGTACGTCTTTTCTTACCTCAATCGCTGGGTGCGTAACCAGAGTTCGGAAACAGCGCGAATTGAAAAAATCCGGCTTTATGCCTATCATTTTTATCCTTGTTTTGACCCTTATGTGAAATATGACACTAATATGGAGCAATTAATTGTGGCAGAAGTATCAAGTCTGAATCACCCTAAGAAATTAACAGATTTATACCGCAGATTTTACCGAGCTAATAAGCGTTATAATCCCAAATCTAATGCTGTGTTGAAACCAGTTGATATTGCGGCTGAAACTATACTCAAAGCTGAGTCAAGTGTGTTTCAGGGAGAAACATTAGTTACGGCTGTTGCAGCAGAAGTTTTTAAACTCATGGATCGTGTTCATTCTTCTACTGCTGAAGGACGCTGGATTATGAGCAAACGAGAAGAAGAACGGCAAGCTGTTCTAGATTTTGCCAAGTATTTTGTAGTGGAGGTATTTGATAAATCATTTGCGGGCGATCGCGCTCGTTTAGCTGGCCGTCAACTCAACTTAATTCGAGATACCTGTGAATTTCTTTATCGTCTGGAAGATGACAAAGAAAATGCAGGAAAATCTAAAGTTGAAAATGATGAAAATGAATAATCAAATTAGAGCCAGGGCGACTAGAAGTCGCGGCTACACAAACAAAGTCCGCCTACGCGGACTAATAAAAAAATGGGTGTTTTTAACCCACGTAGGTGGGTTTCGCCTGTGTAGATGCGGTTTATAACCGCCGATTTAACTTAAATAACCTCATTTTGGAGATAAATCATGGCAATTTTAAAAACTGTTGAATCCAAATTCTTTCAAGCCGAGATTCCTTATAAACCAATGGGTAAATATGTCCACTTTCTCACTGTTCGCATTACTGAATCTTATCCTCTATTTCAGACAGATGCAGAACTGAATAAAGCACGGGTAAGAGCAGGAGTTAAAGACAAAACCACAATTAGCCGTTTGTCAATGTTCAAGCGCAAACAGTCTACACCAGAGCGTTTAGTTGGTCGAGAATTACTGCGTAACTATGGATTAATGACGGCTGAAGAATGCGAGTATAACGTGAATTTTGCAATGGATAATCCTGATTGCATCATTTATGGTTTTGCTATTGGTGACTCTGGCTCTGAAAAATCGAAAGTTGTGGTAGACACGGCATTTTCAATTACAGCTTTTGATGAATCACACGAAACATTTACCCTCAACGCTCCTTATGAAAATGGCACGATGGCTTCCAAGGGTGAAAATGGTTCTAAACCTGGTGAAGTTACCAGTCGAATTAATCAACAAGACCACATTAGACCTCAAGTTTTCTTTCCTAGTATTGTCACGTTAAAAGACCCCACTGAGGCTAGCTTCCTTTATGTTTTTAATAACATTCTGCGAACTCGTCATTATGGAGCGCAAACCACCCGTACAGGTCGTGTTAGAAACGAGTTAATTGGCGTTGTATTTGCAGACGGAGAAATCACCAGTAACCTGCGCTGGACTCAGGCAATATATGACCAAATGAAATCCAATAATACCCTAAATGCTCCCGATCCGCTAGATGAAGATGATGTAATTACTGCTGCTAAAAATACTATTGAGGCATTAATGGTTGATGAGTTTATTGTGCATACTGATTTAATAGGTGATGCTTTTGTACCCCTTTTGAATGAAGTAAAGACTCTCACAGGTAGTGAAACAGGAATAAAGTCAATTCTCCAAAAAGCTGATGTAGAAGCTAAAGAATACGCCAAAAAACACATCAGCAAAAAGAAAACTGCTGCTAAGTTAGGATAATACCTATGTTAATAATTTATTGCTGTCAATTAGAACTTCATGACAGTCTATATTACGCAACTCGTGAAATTGGACGACTCTACGAAACAGAACCAGTGATTCATAACTATGCACTCTGCTACGCATTAGGGTTAGTGGATAGCAAAATTTACTCTACTACCGTTGTTGAAAAACATTCTTATCGTTACTTTTGTCCTGAACAAGTTCCTAAATACGAGGAACATTTAACACCCCTAAATGAACAGGGGATTTATCTAACACCCTCTTTTGCAGTTAACTATACTGCTACTCTCAATACATGGAAGTATGCGAATAACAACTACCATGTTGAGATGGAAAAAACGCAAAAAAATATTCCAAGTTTTGGTAGAGCAAAAGAAATTGCACCAGAAAGCAGATTTGAGTTTTTTGTAATTTCACAAAAGCAATTAAAGCTACCAAAATGGATTCGATTAGGTAAATGGATGAGTAAATGTGAACTCACAATTCAAGAGGTTAGCAAAATTAAATTAAAAACAGGTGACTTCACTTTTCCTCACCTATTG
Source organism: Nostoc sp. (assembly GCF_036917755.1). Lineage (GTDB taxonomy): Bacteria > Cyanobacteriota > Cyanobacteriia > Cyanobacteriales > Nostocaceae > Nostoc. The sequence continues at coordinate 1,551 of NZ_JBALFC010000159.1, read as the reverse complement.
AATCCTTTAGATGTGATGTTTACCCATCAAGTTGTTAGCTATGATGTGGTAAATATGCCTCCAGTAAGTCTGATTCGAAATGTCAGCATTTGCCAAGGGCAATATTACGAATTCGATAATCCCAATAAAACTGAAAAATTGCGTTTACCTGCAAAAATGCAGTATCGATTTAAAGCTTAATTTCAAGTGGTGGGCATTGCTCACCTTACATCTACCATTCTAAATTACTCATGCCTCATAGTCTTGTCCTTTACCTGATTCCCCAATCTCCCATTTATCCCGAATTTTTAACTGGGAGACATCTGCACGCACTATTTCTGACTCTTGTCAGTTTTGCCGATAAATCTTTGGCAGACTATCTGCACTCCTCCAATGCAGATAAAGCCTTTACTCTCTCTCCTCTACAAATACAACGACAACACAAACAACATCATCACTCTTTGCAATTTAGCCATCAAAAACTTATCCCGGCTGATACTCCCATTTGGTGGCGTGTTTCCTTACTCGATGGCACTTTATTTCAAAAATTAGCTCCATTGTGGCTAAATTTAAACCCCAATCATCCTTGGCATTTAGGTTCGGCAGATTTGTATATCACTAGCATTCAAGGCACACCACAATCAACCCAACCTTGGGCTAATGCTTGCACCTATGAGCAGTTGTATGAGCAAGCTAGTGATAGCGATCGCACCCTCAATTTCAACTTTGCTACACCTGTATCATTCCGTCAAGGTGGATATGATACTGTTCTACCTATCAAAGAATGTGTTTTCAATAGCCTCCTTAGTCGTTGGAACAAATATAGTGGGATAGAAATTTCTAGTATTCCCATTGAATCAATTTATCCAAGTGCTTTTGACATTAACAGTGAAGTTGTCAGCAATTATGAAAGTAAGTTCATAGGTTGTGTTGGTGGAATAAGCTATCGGATTTTGGGTGATATTGAATCAACAAGTATCAAGCAAATTAATGCTTTAGCTGACTTTGCATTATATGCAGGATTGGGGCGTAAAACAACAATGGGTATGGGAATAGTACGCCGTGTGTAAATATGTCATTGACATTTAAATTGAAACCTATGAATGAGAGTGATTATATTCCGATTGCTGCTTTAAATCAGTATAGCTATTGTTCGCATCGCTGCTGGCGAATGTTTTGTGCAGGAGAATTTACTGATAATCAATACACAATTGAAGGTACAAGTTTACATGAGCGAGTTCATACAGTTGGTGAAGGACAACGTGAAGATACTTGGCAAATACGAGCAATTTGGCTGAAGTCTGAAAAATATAAGCTCATAGGCAAATCAGATTTAATTGAATCAGAAAACGGTGAATTTTATCCAATAGAGTACAAACGAGGACGTAAGGGCGAGTGGGATAACGATGAATTACAAGTTTGCGCTCAAGCCTTATGTTTAGAAGAAATGACCGGTAAATCCATCAGTAATGGTTACATCCTAGTGTGGTAAAATTTACTAGAGAAGACGACTCTCTAAATTAGCCAAGTAACCCTTGGGATCTCTGCGAAATCGATATTGTTCAATTCTGG
>NZ_JBALFC010000158.1:0-60887 GCF_036917755.1 Nostoc sp. | reverse complement strand
GCTACAGACTGCGCGAAACACGGAAACGTTAAGGCAGAAGTTCCTACTCTTAAGGCGGAAGTTGCTACAGACTGCGCGAAACACGGAAACGTTAAGGCAGAAGTTCCTACTCTTAAGGCGGAAGTTGCTACAGACTGCGCGAAACACGGAAACGTTAACCCTGGAGCAATATTTTTTGATGGATGCTAAATGTGAAATTCAAGCGTCAGCTTTTGCCACAGGCTGTAATGATTGAGCCATTGTGTTGGCAATTGCTCTTTTTTAAATCAGGTTATAATTTGCTCGTAGTGAGTAAGTAATCTAACGGCTTAACTAACCCTCCCCGATGGATTGGGGAGGGTTAGGGTGGGGTTCTTCGGGTTTAATAAGCATCATGAGCATTATTGTCTTCGGCAGCATCAATATAGACTTGGTAGCAACAGCACCGCGATTACCAGTCGCAGGAGAAACATTGCTAGGAGAAGACTTTTTTCAAGTTTCGGGAGGTAAAGGAGCTAATCAAGCTGTAGCATTAGCAAGATTGGGAATTCCTACTCAAATGGTGGGGCGTGTAGGTGCAGACGGTTTTGGTGTAGAACTTGTCAACAATTTGCAAGCATCTGGTGTGCAGATTAACAATATTTTCGTGGATAAGACTGTTAGTTCTGGTGTCGCCATCATCGCCGTCAATCATGCGGGTGAAAATCAAATTATTGTAATTCCTGGTGCAAATGGGTGTGTCAATCAAGAAGATGTCGAGAGATTGTCCCATTTATTACCATCAGCTACAGCACTGCTTTTACAATTAGAAATTCCAATTACTGCCGTGGTTGCAGCTGCTAAAGCCGCCAGAAAAACTAAAATAACTGTAATTCTCGACCCAGCACCCGCACAATCTGATTTCCCAGATGAACTTTACCCGTTAGTGGATATTATCACCCCGAATGAAGTTGAAGCAGCGCAGTTAGTCGGTTTTCCTGTGCATGGGGAGGAACAAGCAGCCAAAGCAGCTGAAGTTTTATTACAACGGGGTGTGAAATGTGCGATCGTTAAACTGGGTGCTAAAGGTGTTTTTTGTGCCACTGCTGAGGAAAAGTTTTTTATCCCAGCGTTTCCAGTTCATGCGGTTGACACAGTAGCTGCTGGTGATGCTTTTAATGGCGGTTTAACGGCGGCACTTTTTGAAAAACTTTCTTTACATCAGGCTGTTATTTGGGGTGCAGCCGCCGGTGCTTTGGCGACAACAAAACTAGGCGCACAAACTTCGCTACCGGATAGGTTTACATTTGATGCGTTTCTTAGAGAGTGGGGAGAGACGCGATTCATGCGTGTCAACTTAAGCCTTGGCGAATAGAATTCGCGGCTACACAAACAAAGTCCACCTTCGTGGACTAATGCAAAATCAAGGGTTTTTAACCCACGAAGGTGGGTTTTGCCTGTGTAGACGCGGTTTCTAACCGCCCTTTTAACCTTAAGTTGACACCAATGGACGCGATTAATCGCATCTGTACTAGGGAGTGGGGGAAATGAGGCTTTCAACGATAAATTTCCGGGTTGACACAATCAACTAGACGATCGCCTGTCAGTCCAGCGATTAAGTTAGCGATCGCCATTGTTGCCATTTTTGAGCGTGTCTGGCGGCTGGCACTACCAATATGAGGTGCAATAATGAGATTATCTAAGGTTAACAATAAGCTATCGGTGGGAATCGGTTCTGGTTCGGTGACATCCACAGCAGCACCGGCAATTTCACCACTTGCAAGGGCACGATACAGAGAATCGGGATCTACAATCGTTCCCCGTGCTGTATTAATCAAAATAGCCGATCGCTTCATCAACTCAAATTGGCGATCGCTAATCAGATGATAAGTATCATCCGCAGATGGTGTATGCAGTGTCACAAAGTCCGATTCTTGAAGTAGGTGTTCCAAGGTCGCAAACTCCACACCTAGAGATTGTTCTAATTCTGGCTGGCATCGTTGCCGACTCGTATACAAAATTCGCATTTCAAACCCTTTGGCACGACGAGCGATCGCCTGACCAATGCGCCCAAAACCAACAATCCCTAAAGTAGCACCTGTAACATTCGGCCCCAATAACAAGTCTGGTTCCCAAGTCTGCCACAACCCTGCACGAGTAAACCGATCTGCTTCCACGACTCGCCGCGCAGCTGCCATCAATAATGCCCAAGTAAAGTCTGCGGTAGCATCAGTTAACACACCCGGAGTATGACCCACGGGAATCTGCTGTGCAGTAGCGGCACGAATATCAATGTTATCGTAACCCACCGCCATTTGACTGATAACTTTGAGTTTCCCAGACTCTATCAGTTGCCGATCAATTTGGTCAGTCAGCAAGCAGAGCAATCCATCTATTTCCTTGACTTTTTCTAGTAAAATTTCGTAGGGAGGGGGTTGGCGTTCTGGCCAAACTTCCACATTAGCGAGCGATCGCAGTTGCTCCAATTCGATGGGTAGGCGACGAGTGATAAAGACTTTAGCTTGAGGCATATTGCATTGGTGTCAACTTAAGGTGAAAACCAGCCTAGAAACAGCTTTTAGCAGATTATCTCGTTGGGAATGCCCCTCATTGAGGCTCCGCCTCCGTAACTTGCGGCAGCGCTTTAGCTCCCCTCCCCGCAAGCGGGGAGGGGTTGGGGGTGGGGTTCTTTTATTATGGGTAATCAAGCGGACATGATATGAATTCTGAATTCTGACTCCTGAATTCTGACTTCTGACTCCTGACTTCTGTTTCGATAAAAAGCCCTCAAGTGCAGACGAGGGCTTGGCACTTTTTTGCTAGATATCGGCTCAATCCCTTCTACCCACGAGCAAGCGTAATCTGAGTAGCGTCAAAGTCTTGTAGCCGAGTCATGTTTCCACTATTCTTATCTACGCTATACACAGTATTAGGTGTTTGATACCTCATGGCTCCAAAGGCGAGGAGTTGACCTGTTGCAGAGCAAAGCAAGCTTTGTAAGCCATTATTCCATGCTTGACCATTAAGTTGCAATTGTGCCAGTTTGATCGGGTTTTTTTGATTTGAATCTAGCTGCACCAGAGTTGTACTACCATCGAATCCAACTAAAGAGGTATAAAGTATTCCATCTGGGCACTGAGCTAGATTACTGACTCGATCATTGCTTGGGAATTGAATCTTACTAATGGAACTGATCTCTCCTGTTTGAACGTTAATATCTACCAATCTGATCGGCGGTGTACCGTTCTTCTTACCTACTAAACCGATGAGTCGCCCATCATTAGTGCCTAGCAAGCTCCCAAGTTCTTGATCCTGGTTAAGTCCTGAGATGATCAAAGTTTTTACAGGTGTACTCAAAAATGTAATGCGAGTAGGTGCCGCCTGTATGTTAGTAGTGCTAATAGGAGTAACAGCTACGACAAGCGTGCCATCACTTAAAGAAGTGAAACCACTCAATATCTCATTAGACTGTACTAAAGGTGTAACGCGATCGGCAGGTTGAGCATCGCCTAAAGAGGTCAAGTTATTCAATATCTGATTAGGGTCTACTAAAGCTCTAATGCGATCGGCAAATGTGCCATCGCTTAAAGAACTGAAAATACTCAATGCCTCATTAGACTCCCCTAAATCTGTACCGCGCTTGGCAAGTATCTGAGAGGCTAGTGGAGTTAGAAGTTGATTCTTTCCTGAAACTAAGGATTGCAAAACAAGTCCTAGTCCTACAGGCTTAATATTTGTGAATACATTGTTTGAGCCATTGCTGTCTAATTCAGTGGTGTTTACCTCTGGAATAGCCCTTTGGTCAGTGGTGATGATATTGCCAGAACCTATACCGATAATTTTTAAACTTGGTGTTTGCGCCAAGACTTTGTTGCTTAGATAACTAATTCCAGATACTACAGTTCCAGCAAGTGCCAACTGGCCAAATTTTCGACGTGATAGCTTGTAACTCATATTTCCACTCCTAGAATTTAGGTAAAGTGCAGTGTATTGAACATAAACGCGTCAGGGACTGACAAATAAAAAAATACTCAACTTACTGATTGTGGGGTGGGCATCTCGAATCTCTTAGCCAAAGGCGGGCAAGACTTAGGCGTGAGCGCTCAGTCGAACGCTGCCCACCCCGCAAGATTGGATAATTTATTTGTTAGAAATCTCTAACGCTTACGATAATTGCGTCCAGGTTGCTACTGAGGGTGTCCCATTGTTGTCACTAATAAAAAGCATGTACCAGCCTGGTGGTGCGATGTTTCGATTGTCTGTTAGCGTGACATTAAGAGAAGTAGAGTTCCTATAACTAATTGGTACATCCACTAACCTTTGTTCTGCATCGCAGGAATGGGTGGTTGCCATTGGTCTAATCAGACTAACCCATTTAATATTCGCAGCCTGGGGTGTTTGAATCGTAAATTGCAGCCCGTAGCTCAATCTTTGAGGAGCCTTCTGAATGATTGGTCGTGACCGCGACATATATGCAGGACTGTAGATTTCTAATCGCAGTTCATTGACTCTCCGAGCGGGATTACCCCCAGCTGTGGCTACCCTACCATCTGGCAGAAGCAAGGCCACCGAGTGATATACGCGGGGGACATTTTGTTTAGCGACTGCTGTCCAGGTATTTGTGACTGGATTGTAGATTTCTGCTGGCAGCATTGATTGTGTTATGTCCTCATTCATTTTGCTACCATTGCAAACAAACACTGTGCGATCGGGCAACAAAACGGCGCTCAGATGCATCCGAGCATATTTTAGAAACCTTGATCCTACGTAAGTTGGGTTAGTAGCTTTTAGATTTACAATATTCACCCTGTTTGTTGCCGTAGTATTATTACCCCCACCCATAATCATCACCCTTTGGTCTTGTGCAGGTGGTAAAAGCACACTGGCAGCTTGATTACCGAAATCTGGGGCTTGCAGCCCTGGCACCACTTTTTCTGCAATAGATTGTGTAAATGTCCCTGGCAGGGTTAGTATCCTTGGTGTCACTCCACCGCCGCCCATGTAAGCACCTGAATAAAAGACGTTTCCACTACTTAGTAGAAATATTTGTGCGTATTGCGGTAAGGCACTAGTTGTTGGAAAAGCGTTCCAACCATTTGCAAATGTAGAAGAATAAATTTCTGGTTGTCTGTTGAGGTTGCCATCTTTATCCAATCCAGACACTGCAAAGATCCGACCACTGCCTAGTGTTAACAAAGTCGCATACCAGCGGCCATTATTCATTGATGGCTTCTTGACCCATTTCTCGGTAATGGGATCAAACATCAGAGCAGAGAATGAACCATAAAATGGATCGTAGCGCAGAGTTCCACCCGCAACCATTAACAGACCATCAGCGGTGAACGAGTGACCGGCGCAAAAAAGGTCAATAGGTTGATTATTACTATCCAATGGAGGCGCTTGGCGCGAAAAGGTTCCCTTGTTTACATCCCAAAGCACACTGTCATAGGGAGTATTTAAGTGATTGGGATCATTACCTGAGCCACAGAAAAATAATATCTTACCAGTACGAAGTAGGGCGGCATGTATAGGTAGGATTGGAAGACTGTAGGACAATACTTGCCATTTGTCTGTGGTAGTAGCCTGAGCTATCAAAGTTCCTAAATCCGTTTCCTCTCGAAAGTTAGTCTTGTTATTTGGTTGAGTCATTTTATTTACAATTATTCCTACGTAAATTTTATTTAATTTATTCCTAAATTTATATCTATACTTTTTTAGGTTTACTTAGTGTTAAGATGTGATGTTTTTTATAACAAGCTAATGTAAAATCAGTTTTGTCAAGAGTAATTACGCTGTTAACCATCCATGCTCCTGAGTATCTAATTACGCCTAGTATTGGGTTTTTGGGTTAAGGATAAACGATGCTTTTAAATATGATGGGTAGACGCAAAGAGAAGCTTGAGGGTCAGCTTCTTTTGCTCATAACTTTGAAAGCAGCTTGCATTGGGAATCGCTGGCTGAAAATTTGTGTTTCTGACCTCGATTTTTGACTAGGCTTGAAACACTATTACTTATTGACAAATATCTTAACTTGTTAACAATGGTGTGATGTGACAAAGGGTACATAGATACCAAGATGCAACTTGAATGACGATTAGCTTAAATCTGAGAGATTTTTCGCAATGAATAATGATATAAAATACAGGCAAAGCGTAGTAAAGTAAAGTAGTAAAACTCAGAGTGGGTTGTAAGCAGGGAAACCTACTGAGTAGAAACAGTGGTAATGTCAATCCCTCCCAAAGCAAGATTGTCGCCATGAGCAACTCAACTCCAATGGATGACCAGAAAAATCTCCCAAAGAAAAAGGGCAGGACACTCCCTCCCAAGCTGATCATCTGGCTGGGAAAGTATATCTGGACGACTATGTGGCAGATAATGATGTCAAAGCTTGCTCCTAGCAATCAGTCGGGAGCGTATATTCGTCCTAATAGCCAGTTTCGGAAGTTCATTGGTACAGAGTCAGGGAATCCTTACCCACCAGCAACAGGGCGCTACAAACTCTATGTTGGGCTGGGCTGTCCTTGGGCGCACCGAACCCTGGTTGTGCGATCGCTCAAAAAACTCGAAGCGGTAATATCAGTATGTATCGTCTCTCCTTCTCCCATTGAAGGCGGTTGGATATTCAACCAGGAAGAACAGGGTTGCAGCACACTAGCTGAATTTTATCAGCTGGCAGAACCTGGTTACAGTGGACGCTCTACAGTGCCAGTATTATGGGATAACCAAACAAAAACTATCGTTAATAATGAGAGTGCAGAGATTATTGTGATGCTGAACTCTCAGTTTAACGAGTTCGCCAACAATCCGACGCTAAATCTTTACCCGGAAGAACTCAAAGAGAAAATTGACTGGTGGAATGAGAAGATTTATCACGCCGTAAATAATGGTGTATATCGCTGCGGCTTTGCTCAAACCCAAGAAGCATACAATCAAGCCTGTAATGAACTGTTCGCAACTCTCGATGAGATTGAGATTGCATTGCAGAATAGTCGATATCTGTGTGGGGACAATCTCACACTCGCAGATGTCCGTTTATTCACAACGTTATTTCGGTTTGATAGTGCCTACTACGGTTTGTTTAAGTGTAATCGGCGGCGAATTCAAGACTATCAGAATCTGGGAGGTTATCTACGTGATCTATATCAGCTTCCAGGTGTTGCTGACACCTGCGATGTAGAAAGTGTGAAGCGGGATTACTACGGGAACCTATTCCCACTCAATCCGGGCGGGATTATTCCCGATGGCCCTGATATGTCTGATCTTAATCAACCACATGGGCGCGATCGCATCGGCAAAGTGCATACTTCATAAGGTACATTAAAATAATTCGTAATTCGTAATTCGTAATTAAGTTTTGTGACGGGGATTTGAATTAGGCTTCAATTCGTGCTGCCTGTCTTGCTGGGGAATTAAACTGAACATACTTTGTTGAAAACTGATACCTCGATGGCTGTATTCGGGAGTTGGTGTAATCGTGAACCAGATTAATCGAGTTGCAATTGTTGGTGGAACTCATGGCAATGAGTTTACAGGGGCTTACCTGATTCAAAAATTTGCCCAGTTTCCCGATTTAATTACTAGACCAAGTTTTGAGACAGTCACTCTGTTAGCAAATCCTAACGCTTTTACGGCGGCGAGGCGATATGTAGAGAAGGATTTAAATCGCTGTTTTCTCAAGCAAGATTTACAAGATCCGACTCTGAACAGTTACGAAGAATTGCAAGCTAAATCAATCCAGAACACCCTGGCATCAAATGCGGATAAACAAGCAGATTTCATCTTAGATTTGCACAGCAGTACAGCTAATATGGGTCTGACAATTATTTTAGTAAACAGTCATCCCTTAAACTTCAAATTGGCTGCTTATCTGAGCCATATAAGTCCTTTGGTGAGGATTTATCGCTGCTCTTTTAAATCAATTGAAGAAAACCCATTTGTAAATTCCCTGTGCGAATTAGGCTTTGCGATCGAGGTTGGGCCTATTGCCCAAGGTATTTTAAAAGCGACACTGTTCCAAGAAACAGAGGAACTTGTTGATACGGTTCTAGACTATCTAGAACAATTTAACCAGGGTCAAATTACATCAACTAACGAAACTTTGATTCTCTATGACCATTTATCAGTTGTGGACTATCCAAAAAAACAGGATGGGACAATCTTTGGAATGATTCATCCAGAGCTTCAAGACAAGGATTATCAACCCTTAAACCCAGGAGATCCAATTTTTATCACATTTGATGATAAAACAATTATTTATGAGGGAAAATCTACCGTTTGGCCTATTTTTATTAATGAGGCAGCTTACTATGAAAAGGGAATTGCAATGTGTTTGACTCAGAAGCAGCAAATCAATATCTAGTAAACTGTGGCGTAAGTTTACCTACCTTTAACCAGTTGCTCAAGCCCCTAACATTATAATAATTTACGTTTAAAATTGTCCAAAGACTTAAACTAATAATGCAAACCAAGCCACCAGTAAACAAACCAATAGCCAGTCTTTCTTTAGATTTGGATAATATTTGGTCTTATCTAAAAAATCAGGGCGCTCCGGGTTGGGAGACTTTCCCTTCTTACCTGGATATCGCAGTACCTCGTTTCTTAGATATTCTTCAGCAATGGGATTTGACAATCACAGTATTCATTGTGGGTCAGGATGCAGCGCTGGAAAAGAACACCAAGGCATTACAAGCGATCGCTAACGCTGGTCACGAAATTGGCAATCATTCATTTTACCATGATCCTTGGCTACATCTGTATTCAGAGGATGAGATTGAACAAGAGGTGGCGATCGCTGAAGAACATATCAAGCGCGTCACTCATCAACATCCTATCGGCTTTCGGGGGCCGGGATACAGTTTTTCTCCTGCGGTATTGAAAGTCTTAGCACGACGGGGATACGAATATGATGCTTCGACTTTTCCCACATTTTTGGGGCCGATAGCACGAGCATATTATTTGATGACCTGTAAACTGAGTAAGGAAGAACGCAAGAAACGGGAAGCCCTGTTTGGCGGTTTCAAAGACGGTTTGCAGCCTCTGAAACCTTACCAGTGGCACATGGGTAAGGATAAACTCACTGAGATTCCCGTTACCACCATGCCAATTTTCAAGGTGCCAATTCACTTCAGTTACATCATGTATCTGAGTACATTTTCTTCGGAAGTGGCGTTACTCTACCTGCGAATTGCCCTGTGGCTGTGTAAACTTACACGCGTCCAGCCTTCTTTGCTACTCCATCCTACAGACTTTTTAAGTCAAGAGGATGTGCCAGAACTATCATTCTTTCCTGGTATGAGTGTCCCTACCTACAAAAAGCTGGCAATAGTGAATAAAAGTTTAGAACTTATATCCAGTCAGTTCAATGTTTTGACTGTTGGACAACATGCCAAATTCGTAGCCGGTGCCCGTCAACTGCCTGTATTAGTGCCTCAAAAGAGGTAATATAGCAGTCCTAAATCATTTGTAAAAATAAATTAACCGCAGAGGCGTAGAGAACGCAGAGAGAGGAATCGGAGATTTTCACGACTCATTTAGGATTGCTATATCAGTCCAATTTGTATCCTTAATTACAGGCAAAAGAAACTTTGAACTCTCTTTGAGAAGGAGAAAATAGTGTTGGCAAAAAGATAAATTTATTTTTATAATAGTTCCCTATTCCAATGTCTTTATAAGAATAATCCCTCTTCCAGATGGTTGAGGGATTTTTGGTGAAATATTCCCAATTTGGGAAAAATGTTTTTGGTTTACTTAGTGGTAACGCGCTGTCCGATAAATGTAAACGTAAGTGGCACCCCTTTGGAACCAGTAGCTTCTTGCACAGTTGCATTTAAATCAAAGAAACGAAGCTGGATTGTTCCTTGCAGCGTCTGAGTACTTTGATTGAACTTGATGCTATAATTTTGACCACCAACGCTGAGAGGATTGCTTGCTAGAGGTAGAGAACCTGATAAATTGAAGTTTAATATCGTGGCGCTAATGTCCCCATTTTTATTACACTTCCAAGAACCGTGAGAGGTAGTGAAAGGATTGAACTGATTTTTACCTTGGTAAACACCACCTTGGTTAGAGTCTGTAACCAAGATATTACCGTCAGCGATCAGTGTGATCAGTGAGCGAGATGCGAACTTACCTGTTGAATCAGATATTGTCGTGAGATATGTACCAGTAGCAAACTTTGTGCAAACTGCCTGTTGTGAATTCGTATCATTCACAGATGCAGCATTTACCTTGTGAATGTTCCAGATATCAGAAATGCTTATTGCAGAAAGCACGCCAATTGTCAATCCAATCAAATTTCTACGAATTTTCATGGTACAACTATAGATAATTTACGAAACTCTACTAGAAACATACTTATAAACAAGAAACATTCTTGATAAATTTTGGTTAAGTCTTGGTTAAAAAAGGCTTTACCCGAATGGGAGATTGAGCCGAGATCGGTGAAAAATAGTGCCACTTAAGACAAACCCGTTATTCATTCGCGGGTTCGCATAGAATTCAATTGGAGAATTCTGGCTTCTGACTCCTGAATTCTTTCTTGATCAGATCCTTATTATCTTTTAACTGTTGATGCCAAAAATATTTTTTAACTTACTCAAATCAAAGTTTGAGATTAATTTTAGCTATGAATTTAGTTGGATTCGAGGAAAGATATCACAGTCTACTGCTCCGATCTTTATGCAATAAAACTTTTGTCTGTAAAAATCGGGGCTTTTTCAGGGGAGCCAGTTCTGTTGAAGCCAGCTGACATTTGCTAGCAAGAATGTGTAAAGTAAGTGAGTGCTATTACTATATTCAATATTTGAAACATCTATCTATGGCTAGAAAAAATCAACGTCTTTTGCTGCTAGTTCTTTCCTGTAGTATAACTGGTGTAATTTTAGGAGGTACTGCCGGTTGGGCAGAAAGTAGTCTCTGCTTGGATGACAGTAAGGTTACAAGTGAGTGTCTAACTCAAAATCCAATCCAAAAAACTATCCAAGGGATGAGTACCGGATTGGTAGCTGGGGCTGGGGCTGCTTTCGGTGCAGTATGGCAGTTACGGCATGAAGATTGAGCGTGAACTACCACTAACCCGGAGTTCCGGGTTAGATTAGGTTTCTGTACTAAAATCCTGATTTATGTGGCTTTGGAAGAATACCGATTTATTAATGCACGAGCAAATTTCTGGTGTTGTTCAGCTAGATTTTGAGGAGAGATGAACTGAGCATTGCCCATAAAGCGGTACACCCAGTGACAAAACTCCTCCAGCGATCGCTCAGGAAATTTAACAATATAATCTATGTAAGTAGGTTTGCTATGTGTCTTATTTATAAGTCTGGGTTAATCGCCTGGATTGGTGAACGAAATAATCAGCTTTTTGGTCACTTACGTTGTTTTATTGACAAAATATTACCCCAGATATACATTGCTGAAACTATTACTGTAAAAGGATTACGATTACAGCCTTAACGAACAATTTCCCCGTTTCGGCGATCGCTGAGGTTTTCGGGGTTTGTCATAGTGTGCGTTTTGGTGATCGCAGTATTGAAAGTGGCTCATCAAGTCCAAGCGCGTAACTTTCGGTATCACTGCTCATTTCACCCTTTGCACTATGCTGCCACTATGACCCTATCAAGGTTTGAGGCTTTATTTTCTAATACAAATTCAAATAATATAGCTAAAACTTGGAAACCAAAGTCTCGTAAGCCTTGCAGCGATTGCTTTCTCCAAGACTGATGATGAAAGAGGGCTAAGTAAAATTTACCATTTTTCCCTATTGACGCAACAACGCCTGTCGTCAAGGTTTCTGAGCGATGGTGCAGGCATGGTCAAGCAATTCCTCCCCATCAGCGAAGTCGCCTTGCAGTGCATCCGCCGTATCTGTCAGCAAGATGAAGCCATCGCTTCCATCCTCGAATACCACCCCCAGCACCACGAGAGTCTGGCGTTTCATGTCATGTACCATGGATTGTTGTACATCTTGTGCCAGCAGCACGAATGGATTCACGCCTTGCAAACTTGCGGAATCGACGCGCCTAGCCCGATAGGGATGCCCATCCAGATGGAAAGGCAGATTCGCCCAGTGCGACCCGATGGCGCTTAAGTGGGCACGTAGTTGCGCCCGCACGTCGGGGGCTATGCAATCGATATGGATGTGCAACTGGTTCTGGCTGCGTCCAAAGGCGGAATTGACCGCCATGCCTATCGCATCCCTCGCCAGCATTCGTCCCAAGCGCTGCGATATTAGAGCGCGCGAGTCCCAGGCGAACTTCCAGTAATTTGAGGTATCCCTCGCCAGCAGGCTAGCGCTTTCAATGCCGGAAATCCGGGCAGTTGGTAGAAGCAGATATTGCGTCTTTCCTACCCGGTCTTTCAACAGGACATAGCCCTGTTTCAAATCAACCAAGGTACAAGGCGCGGGATTGCCTTGCTTTTCTTGGTTGGGGACGCAAGCCTCATGGACGATGCGCCACAAGGCATTGCTCTTGCGAGTATGATCGGCAATCAAACCTGTCACCGCACCTACCAGTACTAGCGCGGTAACAGCCCTGCGCCAGAGACGGGACTTGGGCAAACCTCTTGTAGAAAATAGGCGCATTACTTACTTCCTATGTGGCATTGACAGTATACAAATTCTTAAAAGTTTACCAATTAGAGGTGCTACTTAGCAAAATTAGCTTGACAGACTACTACTCTGTAAAGTTTGAATTGAGGGATAGAGTCAGGGAAAATAATCTAAAAGGAATTGTGACTGAAAAAACTTAGCACTGATGCCAAAGAAAAAGTACATCGTCACCTTGACAGCCGAAGAGCGAACAGTATTAGAAGAGTTGACTAACCCTCTTTTGTCACTCACTCTATGCAGAGGAAAAATAGAAATCGGAGTTAGACAGTAAAATAAAAAATGGTGATCGCTTCAATAGGCGATCATACAAACTGACTTTTCCCGTTAAGTCTTGAAAAGCTTGCTCACAAAGGATTTAAGAAACAGCACAGCAAATATGGTACACAGTATCATAATCAAAAGCACCGCCAATAACAAACGTCATTTCTTCCTCTGTCAATTCTTCAATCTGTGGTTGCTGATTTTCAATTTTAATTTTAGCTTTAATAAAAACCCTCTTAATCGCTTATTCCTCAAACTACTGAAAAAATACTAGCAATGCAATAGCTTGATAGGATTCGGGCGATTTATGACATTTCAGCATCTGCGTGTGAAGTGAGTTTAAGCACCTCATGCCAATAAGAAAAAGACTGCAACTATGATAAAGCCTGCTGTTGAGTTTATTGCTCCTTTTATACATTTACAGCCAATGATTTCCATGCTTTCTGACAAGCCAATTGTCTAACTGTGCTAACACTTAGCTGCAACGGACTGAATCGATATCTGGGTTGGGATGCAAAGAAGCAAGCGTGTGGGCGCATTTGCATTCTTGGTGGGTTATAGAGAATAATCACAGATAAAGCAGCTTTGGCATCTTCGTGCGAGAGAATAAATATAAAATATGGCGATCGCAATCGATTTTGGTACTAGCAACACAGTCATTGCTCGTTGGAACCCTGTCACCCAGCAGCCAGAAACCCTGAATCTACCAGGTTTATCAATTAAACAAAGTCTCAATCCGCCACTGATTCCCAGCTTGGTTTATGTTGAAGACGCAACCCAAAATAAAGTCTTAGTCGGGCAACAAGTACGCGATCGCGGTCTTGACCTCAAAGGCGAAACGCGATTTTTCCGCAGCTTCAAGCGGGGTATCGGTGCAGATATCCAAGGTTTCTTACCCGAACTAGATGGGCAAATTGTCACTTTTGAACAAGTCGGGCAATGGTTCCTTACTCAGGTGATTGAACAACTAGCGCCCCTGCAAGGGGGTTTAGATTCTCTAGTTTTAACGGTACCCGTAGACAGTTTTGAAGCCTATCGTCACTGGTTGGGAAAAGTTTGTCAAGCCCTTCCCGTCGAACAGGTGCGAATGCTGGATGAACCGACAGCCGCAGCTTTGGGTTATGGCTTGGCAGATCAAGAAATTCTCTTGGTGATTGACTTTGGTGGTGGCACTTTGGATTTGTCCCTTGTGCGGTTGGATCAAGGTGTGCAAGCAACCACAAAGCCCTTGGGATTTCTCCTCAAGTGGGGTAATAAGTCCTTGGCTGAAGATTCAAAGCAAAAAGTCAAAACTGCCCGTGTCCTGGCGAAAGCTGGGCAAAATTTGGGCGGTACTGATATTGATAATTGGTTAGTAGATTACTTTGCCAAAACTCAAGAGTTGGCGGTAAGTCCCTTGACAACACGATTGGCAGAACGGGTAAAAATTCAGCTATCAACCCAAAACCAAGCTAGTGAAGTTTATTTTGATGATGAGACATTTGAAAGCTATGAACTGGAATTAAACCGCGACACTTTTGAAAATATCCTCAAAGAACACGCATTTTTTGAGTTATTGGATGAGTCGATGACAACACTGTTGCAGCAAGCAAAACGCCAAGGGATAGAACTTCCAGATATTAATGCAGTTTTATTAGTTGGTGGGACAGTGCAATTACCAGCAGTGCAGACATGGATTAAACAGTATTTTGAGCCAGAAAAAATCCGTTGCGAACGTCCTTTTGAAGCGATCGCTCAAGGTGCATTACAGTTAGCTCAAGGGATACAAATCAAAGACTTTCTCTACCATAGTTATGGTATCCGCTACTGGGATCGCCGCAACCAGCGTCACAAATGGCATTCTTTAATTAAAGCTGGACAGGCATACCCAATGAGTCAGCCAGTAGAATTAGTCTTAGGCGCTTCTGTGGAAAATCAGCCTAGTATTGAACTAATTATGGGAGAATTGGGAGCAGATACGGGTAGTACTGAAGTTTATTTTGATGGCGATCGCCTGATTACTCGCCGTCTGGACAATAGTGAAACCAGCGTCAAACCCCTCAACGATCAAGAAGGTGCGAGGACAATTGCCCAACTGACACCAGCCGGATATCCTGGAAGCGATCGCGTCAAAATCCTCTTTCAAGTTGATGAACAACGCTTTTTGCGAATCACCGTTGAGGACTTGTTAACTAATGATACACTTT
Source organism: Nostoc sp. (assembly GCF_036917755.1). Taxonomy (GTDB): domain Bacteria; phylum Cyanobacteriota; class Cyanobacteriia; order Cyanobacteriales; family Nostocaceae; genus Nostoc. The sequence goes on along the minus strand of NZ_JBALFC010000158.1, from coordinate 45,875 downwards.
TGGAAAATCAACTTGTGGCACAGTTGAGCTAGATATAATGCACATCATCAGTCGTAAAAAGCTGCGGGAATTTTGCCAAAAGTATGCTGATTCCTGTGATGCGCTTAACAGCTGGTACAAGGCTGCCAATAAAGCTACATGGAATAATCTTGCCCAAGTGCAAGCAGTTTATCCTCAAGCAGAAGCTGTTGGGAATTTTACTGTTTTTAATATCAAAGGCAACAAATATCGTCTGACAGTTGATTTGGTTTACAGTGACCAAATAATTTATCTTAAATACATTTTGACGCACGCAGAATATGATCAGGATAAGTGGAAAAATGACCCTTACTTTTAACCGTGAAACTTATGCTAGTTTGCTTGCTAAATATCAACCCAAGGTTATTAAAACAGATGAGGAAAACGAGCAAGCTATTGCACTAGCTGAAGAACTGTCTCATCGAGTTAACCGAACTTTAGAAGAGTCGGCATTATTAGATTTGTTGATCGCTCTGATAGAAAAGTATGAGGATGAGCATTATCCAATGGGAGAATCAACGGCACGCTCAATGTTTCTCCATTTTATTGATGCTCAGAGTGTTAAGGAAGCTGAGTTGGTAGCAATTCTCGGTTCAAGAGAGGTTGTTTCTCAAGTTATGAGTGGAAAACAAGAAATTACTCAGGAGATGGCTAAAGACTTAGGCAACTTTTTTCAGGTTGATACTAGTTTGTTTGAGAATTAGGCGATGTCTACGACGGGCTACGCCTACGCTTTTTCTCATTCCAGCCGAGTTATTGCTAACCACCCATTTTTAACCATCCAAAAACTTGATTGACGGTTAGTGCAAGTTCAATTTCTGGTAATACAGTGTTTTTAGTCTAGCAGTATGTATTGAAAGGTGCGTTCACGGAGTGGAACACACCTTTCCATAAATCAAGGTAAGAATTGCCGCAACAATCAATTCATCATCACGATAATTCGTAATGAAACTCTTAATTACGAATTACGAATTATTTCCGTACCACTACTAAAGTTCCCATTGAAGCCCAGTTGTAAAGATTGCGAGCTTGCTTAACAGGTAAATTTACGCAACCGTGGCTGACTGGAGTCCCAAAACGGTTATGCCAGTAAGCACCGTGGATGGCATAGCCTCTGTAGAAATACATTGTGTAAGGAACGTCAGGAATGTTGTAGTCCTTACCTCGCATTCGGTGAGTGCGATATTTGGAATTAATCCGAAATCTACCTATGGGTGTAGGAGTCGATCGCTTACCTGTGGAAATGCGGTATGAATGAATAACTTTATTACCTTCCCATGCACGTAAGCGTTGCTCTGACAGGTCAATTTCAATCCAGCGAGGTTGGGATCTTTGCCTGATATTAGATAGAGTGATGCTGTTTTCATCGACTGACGTGGCTGTTGCTGTAGTCGAGTTGGGTGTACCTGCTAACGGTGATGACCAAGAGAATAAAGTCACCACCATCAGCGCCACGCCTGTACAAAAAGTTCCAGAGGAACGAATTCCACCACTGCGAATCCAGGTTTGCATTGTGCCTCATTTTCTAAACTACGCAAAAATTATGAAGTGAAGTAATTTTCTGGAACTCTACAAATTTCCAGATCGACTACTCGCTTCCTGTGGAGGATTTACGCAATTCATCCGCTAATGCTTCTCAAGATAAGTCCTAAGCTAATCTGCGTCCAATTTGCACATTTGTCATTTGTTATTGACTACAGGAACACAGATTTATTCGTCTAGACAATTCAGGTCATATGGAAAAGCCCACAAAAAACCTAACCCCCTAACCCCCTTCCCGATGCGGGAAGGGGGAAAATTCAAAGTCTCTTTCCTTTTAGGAGAGAGAAATAGAAGTGAGGTTTTCCAGATACCGTGAAAAGTCAGATTTATTTGTAGGGTGTGTTACGGCTTCTGTAACGCACCAAAAATATCGGAATGGTGCGTTAGCCAAGGGCATAACGCACCCTAGAAAACAGAAGTTTTGCATTTTGTTTAATCCACATTCCTAATGACTAATTACAAAGGACAAACTTTACAAAAAATCTGTCATTTAAATGCCTAAATGCAAACCTTCCCCGAATTCATATTTGCATTTGTAATTTCACACAGGAATTGTCAGGATTTACGCTTATTTCTTTAGGCAGTCGTGCAAATGCTCTCTTCTATATTTTATTTCAAGTTCAGTAATTCCGACTCCGAAGATTCCCAGCATAAAATCTTGCTGGGAATCACTTAATTGTCTTGATTTATTGTTATTTATGATTTTACCTAAATTGCCTTCTGGCTACTTCACCTACTATTTCTGGATAACAACTGGTGTCCCTACCGATGCCCACTCGAATAGCCATTTAGCATGTTTAGGTGCTATATTCACACAGCCGTGGCTCACTGGAGTGCCAAATCTCTTATGCCAGTAAGCTCCGTGAATAGCGTAATTACCTTGGTAAAACATTGCATAAGGAACGTTGGGAACATTGTAGTCTTCTCCCTGCATCTGTGTAGTTTTGAACTTGGATTGAATCTTAAAAGCACCAACAAGAGTGGGAGTGGATTTTTTGCCGGAGGAAATAGCACTTCCATAAACCACTCTGTCACCTTGCCAAGCTATTAATCGTTGCTTTGAAAGATTAATTTGAATCCAGCGCTGATCCGATTGTTGTAATGTCTGGATTGTTTGTGCAATCACTTGATCTTTGGAATTCGCCCAAACTTCACTCGTTCCAGTAGTAGTAAAAACACTTAAGGACAGTGCTGTACCACTGAGGAGTATTTGTAAACGACGCACCCAGTCAGGATAAATCAGTATTTTCATTTTAGATACACTCACATTCAAATCATGGGATATTGAGAAACTTATCAGTTTTCACCTTTATTTCCATATCTATTACTTTAATAGACGTGAATTTTTGATGATTTGATTCTAAGTTAAGCTAACTGTTGAATCAGCTTTCTTGCCCCAGATGCGATCGCCTGCCAATTTCCCTCTGTGACAAGCTTTTGAGGAAATAATTCACCGCTCAAACCGACAGCGATCGCTCCCGCTTGCAAAAATTCTTTGGCATTTTCCAGAGTCACGCCGCCAGTAGGAATTAAGGGAATCTGACCTAGCGGACCTTGCAAACTTTTGATATAATCAGCCCCTCCCACTGCTTGCACGGGAAACACTTTTACACAACTAGCGCCCTGACTCCAGGCGGTAACAATTTCTGTAGGAGTCATAGCTCCTGGTATAATAGGAACATTTTTTTCTTGTGCCGCCTGAATCATTGCGGGGTCAACGTGTGGTGTGAAGAGGAATTGCGCCCCAGATGCGATCGCTTCTTCTAGCTGTTGCACATTAAATAGCGTACCAGTGCCAATGATACAAGCTGGTAATTCTGAGCGTAGTTGACTGATTAATTCCCCAGCGCGATCGCTATTCCAGGTAATCTCAATTAACTGCATTCCCCCAGATGCTACAGCCATTGCCATTTGCTGTCCCACTTCTATTTTAGAGGCGCGGATGACTGCGATCGCTCGATGTTTTTGCAATTGTGATAACCAAATTTGATTAGGCATTTTGACTGGAGATTGGGGACTGGGGACTAGAGAATAGTTTTCCTAATACCTAATTTTCAATACTAATACCCAGTACCAATGCCCATCCCCTTAAAACTTGCTTCTTGCATCAAGCTATGAGATATTACATATAAACATCATAAAATCTATCGACTTACCGTATTTTAAGATTAAATACCTCAGTGTTTAGGTCTAAAGGAGTAATTAAAATGACAATTGCGCGACAAAACACAGCAGCATCCTTAGCAATTAGCATTCAAGATTCTGAAAGCGTAAATATAGGCAGCTTGTGGAAGCTTGTGCGACTAGGTGCAGGATTTTGGTGGCACACTAAGGCATATGGAACGATTCTGGGCGTCATGCTGCTGGCCTTGGTAAGCCTAATTCTCTTAAGTATGCATTGGTTTTACCGCAGACTGTTCCCATTTATCAGCCATCGAGTCATTAGCAGTGATGACGGGATAAGCAATTAAATAATTCGTAATTCCTAATTCGTAATAGAGCCTCCGGCACGCTACGCGAACGTAATTAAGTTTTGTAACGGGGATTTAGCGCAAAGTCGAGCCAGTGCGTTGGGCGCCCGTCATACATATTTAGGACTTACGCATAAGAGATCCCCCAACCCCCTTAAAAAGGGGGCTTTTAGATCCCCCCTTTTTTAAGGGGGGTTAGGGGGGATCTCCTAATATTGCCTGATTTTGCTTCCTTTACATTACTTTAGAGGCAGTCTTTGAAAACTCAGCTTAATTCTTCTAGTAGAGGAGAGAGCTAGTTAAAAGGCATATACTGCAATTACCAAGCAATAGTTTGTTTGATAAGCCCCTAGTTAAAGACCTACTAGGAGCTTTTTTTAATTGATTATCTACCTCAATTGGTTCATATATTAAAAAACTTAGTATCGTCAGTATCGATTAAACTATTCCTTATGGATATAATTAATTAATTCTGATGATAGATGGAATCAAAAGATTAAGATTGCTAATATATTTGAAGTGAAGTGAAAAACGTTTACCGAATTAAGAACAATGAATATTCTTGCTTGGATTGTATTAGGTCTAATTGCTGGTGCGATCGCAAAAGCTATCTACCCTGGTCATCAAGGTGGCGGGATTCTGGGAACAATCGTGCTAGGAATCATCGGTGCTTTTGTTGGCGGTAGTTTAGGTGTATTCTTTAGTACGGGAACCTTAGCTCTAGCATCTCCTACTTTCAGCATTCCAGGAATTGGGGTAGCAGTTCTTGGTGCAATTGTCGCAGTCTTCTTGTGGAATTTGTTAACCAACCGCAGTGCTGTGTAGAAATAAAGTTGCGGTGAATCAATGACAAAGATTTAGCAAATTCATCTAACTATTTTTAACTTGGGAATTAAATAAAAAAAATAGCATCAGCCTAATAACAGGCTGGCGCTATTTTTTTTATTATTGATAAATCAAATAATATGATGTTGGATGTTATGAGCAGCTTTAGGGGTACTAGCAGTAGTGGGTATCCAATAGTCGGTAGCAGCTTATCGGCGAGCGGCACTAGTGGCTGATTGTCGCCTCGCAAGAGCAACCCTTATAAAAAACTCCACCCACTCAAGGGAATTGAGTTATTAGTCATTAGTCATTAGTCATTAGTACCAATGACCAATGACTAATGACTAATAACTAAAGCGGCGGGGCGGCTATCCCTCTACAGACACCTGGGGATGGAGTTTCCCGCCGCTTTCTATAAATCAGCAATAAATCTGGGAATAATAAATATCACTAAGGCTGAGACACGCATAGCTAGACGTTTAAGTTTTTGCTTGATTTTAGATCCAACTAAGCGTATGAATGATTGCAAATCTCTCAATGACTCCTCTGACAAAGAATATACACAGCAGCAAAACTTCTCGCTGGCTTTTCTGCTGCGGATGATCAACGGTATATCTGACCCAATTTTTGTCAAAAACTACCAACATCAGTGGATACTACTTAACGATGCCTTCTGTAATTTCATCGGGCATAGCCGAGAAGAATTAATTGGCAAATCTGACTATGATCTCTTTCCCCCAGCAGAAGCTGATGTGTTTTGGGAAAAAGATCAACTGGTTTTAACTACAGGCATAACTGATGAAAATGAGGAATTTTTTACAGATTCCTATGGCTTAACACACTTTATCCTGACCAAAAAATGTTTGTTTGAGGATGAGCTAGGTAATCATTTCTTAGTTGGGACTATTCGTGATCTCACACAGCAAAAGCAGGTAGAAGCTGCCCTGCGCCGTAGTAATGCTGTGCTACAAGCTCAACAAGAAGCTTCAATCGACGGCATTCTGATTATTGATGAAAATCGTCAAATTGCATCATACAACCAACATTTCTCCCATTTATGGCAAATTCCTCCGGCAATAATCCAGAGTGGTTCAGACTGGCAACTGCTAGAATGTGTGCTAGACCTACTAGAAAATCCAGCAGAATTTCTCGCTCAAGTCGAATATCTGTACCAGCATCCAGAGAAAAACAGCCATGATGAAATTGTGCTGAAGGATGGACGGACGTTAGATCGTTATTCTGCGGCAGTGCGCTCCCCCGATGGAGATTGTTACGGCAGAATTTGGTATTTCCGAGATATCACAGAACGCAAACAAGCAGAAGTAGACCTCCGACAGCAAGCACAAGAACTAGAAACAGCATTATACAAACTACAAAGCACCCAAACTCAGTTAATTCAAAGCGAAAAAATGTCCAGTTTGGGTCAACTAGTTGCAGGTGTGGCACACGAAATCAACAACCCACTTAGCTTTATTTACGGCAACCTGAACCCGGCTGATGAATACACCCAAAATTTATTTTCACTGTTAGATATCTACCAAAGACATTATCCCCAATCAGTTAAGGCAATTGATGAGTTTGCAGATTTAATTGAACTAGATTTCTTAAGGTCAGACTTACCCAAATTATTCCAATCGATGATCATGGGAACAGAGCGGATTCGAGAGATTGTGCTTTCCCTGCGGACTTTCTCACGCTTAGATGAAGTGGGAATGAAAGCGGTTGATATTCATCAGGGAATTGACAGTACGATGATGATCATCCAAAGCCGCCTCCAAGCTACTGACCAGCGCCCGAAAATTGAGTTGATCAAAGAATACGACAACCTTCCCTTGATTGAATGTTATGCTGGGCAGTTAAACCAAGTATTTATGAATATTTTAGTGAATGCCATCGATGCTTTAGAAGATTCATTGGTTATAGGTCGGTGGGCAACAAAAAAACAACTAAAAACGGATAATCCCCGAATTTATATTCGCACCCAATTACTAGCGCCAAATCAAGTCACAATTTGCATTGGCGACAATGGACTGGGAATACCAGAAGATGTTTTAAAGCAAATATTTAATCCCTTTTTTACGACCAAGCCCGTTGGACGAGGTACGGGGATGGGGCTGGCTATTAGTCACCAAATTATCACAGAAAGACATGGCGGTTCTTTAGAATGCCTTTCGCAACCAGGAGTTGGTGCTGAGTTTATCATTTGCATTCCCCTCATTCAACAACGTCAAATTTCTAACTCCTGACACGGAAAAATTATGCTGACAGTCACATAGCAGTTGAGTTGTTGCGGCTCTTAAGCTGCGCTTTTCCCTTGCGCTCCAAGTAATTAAAAGATAAGCTAAGTTAGGCAATCATTGCTTAAGCCGACAAAGAGTAACTTCCATTAATCCACTTTGATGTCAGTCAATAGCAAAGCTGCATTGAACTTAGGCAAGTATAAATACGGTAAAATCTACAATTTTCATGAATTTTTCAATAAATTGCGCTGGTCGCTACACACAATCTGACAATGTTTAGTTAAGCTGTAAGCGCTATGATTGAGCTTTATTGAACGTCTTATGCATTGGTTATTATCTGGGCCGTTGAGTACAGAGAAATTGACGGTTAACATTGCAGGCTTGCCTGCATCGTTACAAGGTAAGAAGCTGGTGCAGTTGTCAGATTTTCACTACGATGGTTTGCGGCTGTCGGAAGATATGCTAGAAAAAGCGATCGCAGTTACTAACGAAGCTGAACCAGATTTAATTCTATTAACTGGTGACTACGTAACTGACGAGCCGACACCGATTCACCAACTGGTACTTCGACTCAAACATCTGCAAAGTCGCAGTGGTATATATGCTGTTCTTGGAAATCACGATATACATTATAGACACGCAAAAGCAGAAGTTACAGATGCCCTTACTAGCATTGGAATTCACGTCCTTTGGAACGAAATTGCCTATCCACTAGGAAAAGAATTGCCACTTGTTGGACTGGCGGATAGTTGGTCACGGGAATTCCACCCTGCACCAGTTATGAACCAGCTAAACCCGGACACACCCTGCATCGTTTTATCCCACAACCCAGATACTGCGGAAATATTACAATCCTGGCGAGTCGATTTACAATTATCGGGTCATACTCACGGTGGTCAAATCGTGATTCCCGGAATTGGCCCTGCGGCGTTGTTTTACGAAAAGCTTGTAAAAAAAATACCCAGAAAAGTACGGCGTCGAGTCCCATTTTTGAAAGTCAATGTTTCTGTAGTCAGTCATTGGGAATGGGCACAGGGTTTCCATCGGGTAGGGAAAAATCAGCTATATGTCAACCGTGGTTTGGGAACTTACCTCCCAGGACGTTTATTTTGCCGCCCAGAAGTTACTATAATCACCCTACAAGGTGAATGAGAAGGCAGAAGGAAAACCCTATAACTAAATTCAGCGATTTCAAATAAATCAATTAGTTAATTATATCTGGAGTATATGACATAAATTATTGCAGTTTCTCAAGTTGTATTTTGATTTTTGGTAAGCTGTAAACGCTGGTATGAGGAGTATCGGTTGCCTTATGCATTGGTTGTTTACGGGACATTTAAGAGTAGATAAAATAACGGTTAAGATTGCAGAACTTCCTGCATCTTTACAAGGTACAACGCTCGTGCAGTTGTCAGATTTTCACTACGATGGTTTGCGACTGTCGGAAGATATGTTAGAAAAAGCGATCGCACTTACTAACGAAGCTGAACCTGATTTAATTCTATTAACTGGTGACTACGTAACTGACGATCCGACGCCAATTCACCAATTGGTACTTCGACTCAAACATTTGCAAAGTCGCTATGGTATCTACGCCGTACTTGGTAATCACGATATCTATTACAGCCACTCAAAAGCAGAAGTTACCCAGGCGTTAACTAGCATTGGGGTGCATGTGCTTTGGAATGAAATCGCCTATCCATTAGGAAAAGAATTACCACTGGTAGGACTAGCTGATTATTGGTCACGGGAATTCCAGCCCGCACCAGTCATGAATCAACTAGACTCCGTTACACCCCGCATCGTTTTATCCCATAACCCAGATACAGCCAAGATATTGCAACAATGGCGCGTAGATTTGCAACTATCTGGTCATACTCACGGTGGTCACATCGTAATTCCGGGCATTGGCCCTGTAGTATTTTATTATAAAAAGCTACTCAAACAAATTCCCAAAAAATTACGGCGTTGGGTAACATTTTTCCTGGGCGACTGTTCTAAAGTAGTGCGATATTGGGAGTGGGCGCAAGGGTTTCACAAGGTGGGAAAAAATCAACTATATGTTAATCGGGGTTTAGGAACTTATAAACCAGGACGCCTATTTTGTCCGCCAGAAGTGACTGTAATTACCTTAATTTAGTCATTAACAATTCTGAATTTTTTAATTAACTCAACGCAGAAACCGCCTGAAGCTGCGATGGATAACTATCAGCAGCTTGCGGCGGTTTCTTGAAGATTGGAGAATTCAGAAGTAAATAACTCAACTAACTAAGGTGGACAGCATTAGCGATCGCTATACTCAGAATTGCACATCCTTAGATTTCAATTAAACAGGCATTTCCTGGCTGTGCGTTCTCAAACCTCCAAAACAACTCATTGAACTTAAGGTAAAAATACATTCAATGGATGCCACAACTTCAGAGCGATGTCTACGACGGGCTATGCCTACGCAAGAACATTAGAGCAGGAGGCACAGGCTCTAACTTGAAAGTTTTTGTTTAACTTTTAACCTGTTTGTACCTTGCTCTTAATCTAGCCTATGTTTGTTCAGCTACACCACATCTTTACTAAACTTAAATACCATTAATCTATCGCAATAATTCAGAAATATTGCTTAAAAAATTGTCCTACTTGATAATGTTGGGGTTAATGCCAGCATTATCAAGTGGGCTGAAAGTTCAGAAGCCGTTATTGAGCAGAACTACCTGTAGTAGCATCTATTAGATGTACTGTTTGACTGGTCTACTTATTGAGGTGGAGTGGTTTTAGAGGTGTCACTTTTCGTACTTGGAGCGACACTATTAGTAGAAGTATCGTCCTTGTTCTGCGGAGTCGGAGTAATACTAGTTGGACTCGTCGGAGTTTGTGTCGCTTTCGGGGTTGGCTGGGTTACAGGTGCTTTTTCTGCCGCAGGCTGCTGGGGTGGAATAGTAATGTTAATATTCGGTTGGCGAGGTGCAGATGGAGGTGTAACCTGCTGTTGTGGAACAGGAACAGGAACAGCAACAGGTATTTCCCTGGTTCTTTCGATGATTGTCGTTGGTTGAGGAGATGCACTAGGGATTGGACTACTCTTACTCGGTACAGGAATCACGACCGGCACAATATTGTTAACCGGTGCGTTATTCTGCTGGCTGAAGTACCAGACCCCACCTATAACCAAAGCAAGCACGGAAGTAATAATAATACCCAACACCAAACCACCATTAGCATTGTTATTATCACGCTCGGCTAAATCAGCTTGCTGATTGGTATGCTCAGTATTTCGACCTTGTACGTAACCTTTTTGGTAAGAGTTGGGATCAGGTGTGTTGGTTTTAGATGTTTCAGTGCTTTGTGTCAGGTGGGTGTGAGTATTACCATTAGTATCGGTGTAAGTATCTTTCTTAACTTCACTATTTTCGCTTTCGCCTTTATTGGTAGGAATAGGCATAGCTGTTGATTTCACTCCTTGATAAGATATTGACAAACTAAAGCTTTGTAAAAACAAGAGGTTTTAATCAGTCGAAAAATGTATGTTGCTGATACATCTTGAGTTTTATTTGCTACTGAGTTGTTGGGAGTTATCAGTATAACCTCTGTGATCAGCAAGTGGCTCTATCTCTAAGGAGTTAATACTTAATTTAAAGAAACAGTATCCCAAAGATGGATGTTCTTAAACTGTTATCTGATTTTTTTAGACAAAATCTCGCAATTTACTGAAATCATCTAAATTTTCAATTTCTCGTTAGACATCGCAGCGCCAAAGCTTGATTGTCATATCTCGACTACCACTAACCAAAGTTTTGCCATCAGGACTGAAAGTGACAGAGTTAACCCAATCGGAATGGTTATCAAAAGTGTAAAGATTTTGTCCCGTGTTAACATCCCATAGTTTCACAGTATGATCTGCACTACCACTAGCAATATGCTGACCATCGGGGCTAAAAGCGATCGCACAAACATAATTATGATGTCCGGCAAGTGTATTAATTAGCTTACCTGTATTAATGTTCCATAACTTGATAGTCTGGTCATAACTGCCACTAGCTAAAATTTGTCCATCAGGGCTAATGGCGACACAAGTCACCCAACCTGAATGCCCCCACTCAGAATAGTCTGACCATCTGGACTAATGATTACAGAAAAAACTGGGGTTGAATGTACTTTGAGGGTGTTGAGTAATTTAGCTGTAGACACTTGCCAAATCTTGATGCTGCTGTCATCACTGCCACTAACCAGAGTTTGACTATCTGGGCTAAAGGCTAGGCATCTTACCCATTTTGTATGTCCAGTGAAAGTATATAATAATTTACCTGTGTGGAGATGCCAAATCTTGATAGTATTATCACTACTTCCACTAGCCAGAGTTTGCCCATCTGGACTGATTGCAGTTGTAAAAACCCAGTTCAGATGAGTCAGGGTGTGTACACATTTCCACGGTGAAGGTTGAGACTGTGATTTAGGTGGTGGTGGCGATGTAGGTTTGGGTGCTGCTTTTTTCTGGGTTCGAGAAAACAATCTGGATGCGAAGTTTTAGCCATCTGGCGATAAGCTTGTTTGACCTGATCAACTGATGCACCTGGTTTTAACCCAAGGATATTGTAAACATGATTTATATCAAAGCGATCGCTCATACTAGGAATACTAAAAAATCAGCAGCAAATCTTACTACACTTAGTATTCCCCAAATACAAGTATTATCTAACTCAAGGTATGATGTCGCCGTCGGAAACAACACGCATTAAAAGAGCGGTTAGAAACTTATAATATTAAAGTTTTACAGGCGAGTTGAAAGGAGCGCCTGCCTAACAATGAATATTTTATTGAATAATAAATACGCTTTTAAGCGACATCAATTTGCTAATAGCATCAAGAGTCGCTCAAAAGCGTTATTTGCATACAAAGGACAGTATCCTGCGAAATTCGACATTAAATTGCGAACGGCGACATTTAATCTGCGAATGTACAATTTACTTAATGGGCAGTACCAGACTCGAACTGATGACGTCCTGCTTGTAAGGCAGGCGCTCTACCAACTGAGCTAACCGCCCAATCCTTAACTAATATAGCAAAACATTTCGGATTGCGCTAGTAGTTTTGGGAAAATCTTTTTTTCTCTTATACTGACTCAGTGAGAACTCTGAGCGGCGGTTTCCGCCAATCAGAAGTTCAATGATTCAGTTACTCAGCACGGGCTAAACGCCCCGCTATCGCTAGCAGGATTTAGGATGCCCTCTGGTCGGACGCATGATCGCATTACTATGTATGCTCTGCCGTTCGTGGCGGGCGTTACTTTCTGGCAGACTCGCAGTAGCAATACGACTTTGTTGGTTGCAGGCGGGTTTCTCTTTGGAGGGCTGATGTTTGGCCCCGATTTGGATATTTACTCTGTGCAATTTCAACGCTGGGGTTTCTTGCGCTGGATTTGGCTACCTTATCAAAAAAGTCTTCGCCATCGTTCTTTTTTATCCCACGGGCCGATTATTGGCACGATCCTCCGGGTACTTTATCTCGGCTGTTTACTCGCTATCTTGGCAATTTTCGTTTTGACAATCGCCGAAAAGCTGGGGAATCTGAGTTTTACTTGGCAGGATTTAGGGGGAACTGTGGGGCGATCGCTTGTGGATTACGATACTGAATATATCGCTCTGTTTGTGGGGTTGGAACTCGGTGCGATGAGTCATTCTCTCAGCGATTGGGGCGGTTCGGCATACAAGCGCGTGCAAAAACAGGGGGTTCGGGGGTTGTTTCCTAATGGCAAAATTAAGAAGCGGAAAGTGATGCGGGGTGGTCGTCGGCCGAGAGTAAAGAAATGATTTTTTAAACGCTTTAGGTAGCTGAGGGAAGCGCAGAGGTACGCAGAGGTATGGAAAATCAAAATGAGACTTTGGTGGCGTTGCAGGAATTGATTGAGGTGGTGGCGAAGTTGCGATCGCCTGATGGTGGTTGTCCTTGGGATTTGGCTCAAACTGCCGAAACGCTGATACCTTATGTGATTGAGGAAGCTTATGAGGTGGTGGATGCAATTAAGGGTGGGGATAAAGGCGCGATCGCAGAGGAGTTAGGCGATTTATTATTACAGGTGGTACTGCAAGCCCAAATCGCTAGCGAATCTGGGGAATTTTCCCTCAAAGAAATAACTCAGGGGATTTCCCAAAAGTTGATTCGCCGTCATCCCCATGTGTTTGGTGATGTGTCGGTGGACAGTGTGGATGAGGTGCAGCAAAATTGGGAACAAATCAAAGCTGCGGAAAAAGGCGAAGCATCTCCAGACGCGCAAAAACTCAGTGCTAAACTCGGTCGTTATGGACGCACCCTTCCGCCACTGACGGCGGCGATGAAGATTTCTCAAAAGGCTGCGGCGGTTGGGTTTGAATGGGAAAATATTCAGGGCGTCTGGGATAAGTTTTATGAGGAGTTGGGGGAGTTTCAACAGGCTTTAGCTGAGGAAACACCAAAACGACAACAAGCAGAATTAGGCGATTTACTGTTTGCGGTGATTCAGTTAGCCCGTTGGCATGATCTTGACCCTAGCGCTGCTTTGCAAGGCACAAATCAGCGATTTGTCCAGCGATTAGAAAAAATGGAGGCAGCTGTTGATCGTCCCCTTTCTGATTACAGTTTGGATGAGTTGGAAACTCTCTGGCAACAGGCAAAAGCCCAACTTGCCAAAGAGCAATGATATAAGTTGCATAAAAAAAGAAGGCAGTTACTAAAGGATACTAATTACTAGTTTCGACAAAATATAGCATTCCGTTGACGTTGGTTAGTACGTTCACTCAACCCTTCTTTTCGACCGCCCAGTTTACAGGTTTGACAGGGAAATTAGTAGAATTTAGATGATGTCCTAGATGGATGCGATCGCATTCTCAATCACGAGTTTTCTGATACACCAGAGCGATCGCTCTACATGGGTTCAAAATTCCAAATTGTTCGCGTAGCGTCTCGTAGAGAAGAGAGTTACATCAGAGGGTTTAAACCCCAACTGAATTTTAATTGACTCAGCACTCCTAAATACCCACCCCCGAATAACCCGCAATCGAGAGGTCAATGATGGCAACTGCAACGGACTTTAAGGACTATTACACCATATTGGGAGTGAGCAAAACCGCAACCCCTGAAGAAATCAAACGGGCTTACCGCAAGCTTGCCCGCAAATACCATCCTGACCTTAATCCTGGAGATAAAGGCGCAGAGGCAAAGTTCAAAGACCTGAACGAAGCCAATGAGGTACTCTCTGATCCAGAGAATCGGCAGAAGTACGATCGCTTTGGTCAGCACTGGAATCAAGTCGTTCAGAGCGGATCTCCGCCACCTGGAAGGGGTTCTACTGTCTCGACCGAAGATTTTGATCAGTATAGTGACTTTGATTCGTTTATCAACGATCTGCTGGGTGGAATGAGAGGTCAATCAAGACATAGAACCCAGACGACGGCGACTGATGGTTTTAATGATTTTGGTGACGGATTTCGTTCTCAAGCCCCCGCACCGGATACCGAAGCCGCGATCGCACTCACATTTTCCGAAGCGTTTCACGGTGTCCAAAAGCGACTGCAACTCGACGAGGAAACGATCAACGTCCGTATTCCCGCAGGCGCAAAACCAGGCAGTCGAATTCGGATCAAAGGTAAAGGTCGTCCTAGTCCGTTCTCTCCACAGCGCGGCGATTTGTATCTTACCATCGAGGTGTTGCCCCATACCTTCTTTCGATTTGAGGGCGATGACCTGGTTTGTGACATTCCAATTCGCCCCGATGAAGCGGTTTTAGGCGCACAAATCAGCGTGCCAACCCCCGATGGGGGCGTGACGGTGAAAGTTCCCAAAGGCGTGCGATCGGGGCAATCGCTAAGACTGCGCGGCAAAGGCTGGACATTGCCAAAAGGGGGACGAGGTGACTTATTTGCCAAACTTCAGATTGTCACACCGAAAGACCTCAGTGCGATCGAGCAAGAATACTACGAAAAAATCCAAGCAAATAGCAGCTTTAACCCGCGTGCCCAATTAGAGGAGATTAAATTATGACTTTCAGCCTTTCAAAAACCGTGGTTTCACCCGAAGGTGAGCAACTCTACACCTTTGAATATGCCGCTTTAATAACTCAGACTTCGATTACCCTTGTAAAATTTTATGCTGAATTAGGCGTAATCGAACCGATTGGCGACCTGCTGCATTCCCGCGAGATTGCTCGAATTGCTCAGATTCAGCGTTTGCGTCAAGATTTGCGGCTGAACTTAGTGGGAGCCGCAATGGTGCTAGATATGGCTCAGGAAATTGCTCAATTAAGGGCACAGTTAAAAGTGTATCAGTCTCATCAATCGTGACATCTCCTACACTGAACCGAACCAAAATACATTACAGCTATTTTCAGGTAAATAGACCACGCGGTAGGCGCACCTTATGCCATTGGTGTGCCCCTACCAACGTATTTGTATCATTATTTATCATTAATTAAAGTAAAACGGTATCAGAATTCAAGAGTCAGAATTCAAGACGCTCGTGGACTCGCTCTAAGCGTTGCCGTAGCGTCTCTAAGAGTTGCTATGCCAAAGGCTTTACCCTGCGCTAGCCGCTAGTCGTACAGAATTCATTCTGGATTCTGGACGGTAGTTGCTCTACTTGGGGAGACCCCAAGACCGCACTACCTCCTCCTGACTCCTGAATTCTGTTTCGATATGATAGAAAAGTAAATAAAAGTTAAAAAATGTTTATCGAATGGTGGATCAATCATCTGGCTTGTCCAAGGTCAAAGACTCATTAACACAAAAAATCTTCTTGGGTAATGAACCTAATGCGGAATTAATTGCAATTCTCACCGTTTACTTTGTCCAAGGAATTTTAGGGTTATCCCGTTTAGCCGTTAGCTTTTTCCTGAAAGATGAACTGCTGCTGAGTCCAGTCCAGGTGTCGGCGCTATTGGGAATTGTCTTTCTACCTTGGATGATCAAGCCGGTGTTTGGCTTTATCTCTGATGGCTTGCCGATATTTGGCTATCGTAGGCGCCCTTACTTGATTTTATCCGGGATACTCGGAACTGCTTCCTGGGTAAGTCTGGCCACAATAGTTCATACTAGCTGGGCAGCGACATTAGCGATCGCTCTTAGTTCTCTCTCTGTCGCCATGAGTGACGTGATAGTTGACTCGTTGGTTGTCGAACGAGCCAGAGGGGAATCGCAAGCGAAAGCCGGTTCACTACAATCTCTGTGCTGGGGTGCTTCGGCGATCGGAGGTTTAATAACAGCATACTTTAGCGGTCTGCTGTTGCAATATTTTACTACCCGTACCGTCTTTGGGATTACTGCCTTATTTCCTCTCATCGTCTCAGGGGTAGCTTGGTTAATTGCTGAGTCGCCCGTTAACAAAGATGCTCAAGATAGTAATCACACCAACTCTTTACCAATCAAACATCAACTGGGGCAGCTCCGCCAAGCCATTAGCCAAAAATCAATTTGGCTACCAACGGCGTTTATCTTCATCTGGCAAGCTACCCCAAATGCTGACTCAGCCTTTTTCTACTTCTCTACCAACGAACTACACTTTCAACCAGAATTTTTGGGGCGAGTGCATTTGGTGACAAGTTTCGCTTCTTTAGCAGGTGTTTGGATTTTTCAACGTTTCCTCAAAAGCATCCCTTTTCGCGTGATTTTTGCTTGGAGTACCGTCATTTCCTCAGTTTTGGGGATGACGATGCTGTTGTTAGTGACTCACACAAACAGGCTGTTAGGTATAGATGACCACTGGTTTAGTTTGGGTGATAGTCTTATTCTCACCGTGATGGGAAAAATTGCCTTTATGCAAGTGATGGTGCTAGCAGCAAGGCTTTGTCCCTCTGGTGTGGAAGCGACATTATTTGCCTTGTTAATGTCGGTGTTTAATTCCGCAGCAACGGTTTCCCATGCATTCGGGGCATTAATCACCTATTGGCTGGGGATAACCGCAACGAACTTTGAATCACTTTGGCTATTGGTGGTAATTACTAACCTCAGTACACTGTTACCCCTACCATTTATCAACTGGCTACCTGCTGAGGAGCAAACTGAGACATCAAAAGATGGCGAACAACCGTTTTTGCCTAATTTGATGTCTGAGTTGGTATTAAGAGAATCAGAGTCGAAAATAGTGGAATAGGTATTGAAGAAGAATTCAGAAGTCAGAATTCAGGAATCAGAATGAATCAGTCGGGGATTCAGCAAAGTCGCAAAGAAATTCTTTTAGCGGCTAGATATTTTCGTGCAAGCTAACAACAAAAAACAAAGTAGATGCAGAGTTTTAAAAGTCAAGAAAGCCCAGTTACAGAAAAATCCTACACTCGTGCAGACTGGGAAGGAGGATATAAATCTCTCATCCAAGAGTTTGATTATTGGATTGATGATATCGAAGGGCAAATTCCCAGAGAATTACAAGGTACGCTGTTTAGAAATGGCCCTGGTTTGCTGGATGTGAATGGGCAATCTCTTGATCACCCGTTTGATGGGCATGGGATGATTAGCAAAATTACCTTTACCAACGGTCGCGCTCATTTTCGCAACCGCTTTGTCCGCACAACTGGCTATTTGGCAGAGCAAAAGGCGGGAAAAATCCTCTATCGCGGTACTTTTGGTACTCAAAAACCCGGCGGTTGGCTAGCGAATATCTTTGACTTCAAACTCAAAAATATCGCCAATACAAATGTTATCTATTGGGGTGGGAAACTGCTAGCACTGTGGGAAGGTTCTGAAGCACATCGTCTCGATCCCTACACTCTTGAAACCTTGGGGAATGAATATTTTAATGGTGTTTTGTCAGCAGGTGAAGCTTTCGCTGCACATCCCCGTTTGGAAAAAAATTGTAACCAAGATGGGGGTGAACCTTGCCTAGTAAATTTCTCGATTAAGCCGGGATTATCTACCACAATTACTATTTTCGAGCTAAACCCGGCGGGTGAAATTGTTAGACAGCAGGCTCATAAGGTTCCAGGTTTCTCTTTCATTCACGATTTTGTGATTACTCCCAATTACTGCATCTTCTTTCAAAATCCTGTCACCTTTAATCCCATACCTTTCGCCTTGGGAATACGTGCGGCGGGAGAATGTATCAAATTTCAGCCAAATCAGCCAACTCAAATTCTAATTATTCCCCGCTTCCCTAAAGAAGGGCAAGAAAAGATAAAAATTATGGAAACTCAATCGGGTTTCGTCTTCCACCACGTTAATGCTTTTGAGGTAGGAGAGGAAGTTTTGGTTGACTCCATTTGTTACCAAGAATTATCAAAAGTCCAACCTAAAAGCGATTTTCGACAAGTTGATTTTGAGGCGTCTTCACCTGGGCAACTCTGGCGATTTTATCTAAATTTAAAGAATGGGACAGTCCGGCGGGAATTGATTGATGGCCGTTGTTGTGAATTTCCCAGCATACATCCGGCGAATGTGGGACAGCCTTATCGATATTTATATATAGGTGCGGCTCATGCGGAGACTGGTAATGCTCCCTTACAAGCATTTCTGAAAATTGATTTAGAGTCTCTTGAAAGACAATTTTGGAGTGCTGCACCCCGTGGTTTTGTCGGTGAACCGATTTTTGTCCCGCGCCCAGGTTCTGAAAAGGAAGATGATGGTTGGGTATTAGCTTTGGTTTATGATGCTGCTGATCACCGTTCAGATTTGGTAATTTTAGATGCTAGTGATTTTTCTAAAGGAGCGATCGCCCGGCTACATCTTAAGCATCATATCCCTTATGGTCTGCATGGGAGCTTTACTTCTGAGATTTTTGGGGAAATTTGATCCCCTCTTTGGGTGAAACCCTTTTTTCGCTGGAAATGATATGCAAATCGATATTTTTGAGCAAACGGACTAATTTTTGCGTCAAAGATCCTTTGAGGAACATTTGCCAGCGCGATCGCTGACTCTCTCCAATTACAATTTGAGTGATCCGATATTTCTCAGCGACTTCAGCGATCGCATTGGCTACGTTACTATTCGTAACACGAAGAAAAGTACCTTCAAATTCTTTACAAAGTTTCTCACAAGTGTCAATATGTAGGCTTTCCTCCTTGGTGAGGAAGCGTTCTGGATTGGCAACGAACAAGGTATAAAGTGGAGCATTCATATAGTTAGCCAGCCTCGCAGCCCGGCGTAACAGCTGCACTGAGTTGGGATAAGTGGATATGCACACTAAAACCCGCTCGTGAATATTACAGGATTGGCCGTTGGGGATAGTGGCGATCGCATTTTCTTCTACGTTATCTGCGACTTCGCGCAAAGCCAACTCCCGCAAAGCAATCAGGTTACGGCGTTGGAAAAAATTATCGAGGGATTGTTGGATTTTTTGAGGTGCGTAAATCTTCCCTTCTAATAACCGTTCTTGCAGTGTTTCCGGTGTGACATCTACTAGTACTATTTCATCTGCATCATCCAGAATCCTGTCAGGAACCCGCTCACGGACTACCACACCTGTAATTCGGGCTACTAGATCATTGAGACTTTCCAAATGTTGCACATTCATTGTGGAATAGACATCAATACCTGCTGCCAAAACTACTTCTACATCTTCGTAACGTTTTTCGCGTGGTGAACCAGGGACATTAGTATGGGCAAGTTCATCAATTAAAACTAATTGGGGCGATCGCTTTAAAATAGCATCTGTATCCATATCCGTTAGCGTCAACTCACCCCGAAGATATTGCTTGCGGGGTAAAATCTCCAATCCCTGTGCCTTCTCAGCTGTTTCCTTGCGCCCGTGGGTTTCCAAAAGCCCAACGAGAACATGAATCCCTTCATGTTTGAGTGAATGTGCCTCTTCCAGCATCCGGTAGGTTTTGCCTACTCCAGGAGCCATACCAATAAAGATTTTATGCTTCCCTCGCCGTCGTGCCGGATAAAACGAGTAACTTGCAGAATTTAAAGGTGCAGTGCCAGCCGAACTAGTATTACTCTGATCTGACATTTCATTCTTGGTTTCTATAGCAATCCTATTTTATCGGAAAGGAAAACAGCGCTTTACCCATGCCCAATACTTCGGCAACGCTCAGTACAACTGCCCCATGCCCCATGCCCCATGCCCCATGCCCCATGCCCAATGCCCAATGCCCCATGCCCAATGCCCAATGCCCCATGCCCAATGCCCCATGCCCCATGCCAATTTATTGATTTTGCTGACGATTAATATCTTGCAAGTCAAGAGCATAATTTAATCGGAGAACATTGACTCCTGGTTCGCCAAAAATCCATAAAAATCTGTCATCAGTATACTTATTAATTAAACGTAGGATCTCATCTTCTTTGACTCCACGCGCACCAGCAACCCGCGTCAATTGCTGCCGTGCTGCTTTGAAGGAAATATGCGGATCTAAACCGGAGCCAGAAGTATAAACTATATCAGCGATCGGTTGAAGATTTTCGTCTCGCAATTGATTTGCCTGTTCTAGAATCCGCTTTAGTAGCTCTGGATTGCTAGCAGCGAGATTGCTGGCTCCAGATATGCCAGTTGGCTTGGCTTTTTTTCCTTGGCTATATCTAACAGTACTGGGACGAGGATGAAAATATCGCTCAGATGTGAACACCTGCCCAATCAAAGCCGAACCAATTGGTTCATTATTTAGATTCCGCATGATGCTGCCATTAGCTTGATATGGCAGAAAAACTTGACCCACTACCAGGATAATCAGAGGATAGATAATTGCAGTCAACAACCAAAGCATCAGAATTATGAAAATTGCTCTGATGGTTTCTCGAATCATAGCCATAAAAATTTTCCAATTGCTGCTAATATTTTATTTTTAATTTTTTATCTAAACAGAATTCAGAAGTCAGGAGTCAAAATTCAGGAGTCAGAATTCAGAATAAATTGGAGTCCGACTGCCGTTAACGTAGCCGTAGTAATTGTGCGTAGCGTCAACCGTGCCCCTACGGGGAAGCAAGCTTCGCGTAGCGTAGCGTCTTTAACAGGAGAAAAGCGAATGAATATAGCGTTTCCTAATCACATCAGGTACATCTTAGCCCCCTCTCGAAGAGCGGGGAGGGGGTTGGGGGTGGGGTTCTTACCTCACAATGGCCCAGAACCGCTATAAGTGGGTTTAAGACTCCTGCTAAATCTCGTTTCCCAGCCTCCTTAAGCCAAGCCCACAACTGTAATTAGTATATCGATCAACTTAATGGCGATAAACGGCGCGATCGCACCACCTAAGCCATAAATTAAGATATTGCGTTCGACTAGCTGATTAGCTGTCAGGGGTCTAAACCGCACACCTTTCAATGCCAAGGGAATCAAAGCGGGAATAATTAAAGCATTATAAATCAGCGCCGATAGTACAGCAGACTTAGGGCTAGTCAAATTCATAATATTTAGCTTTTGCAGGTTAACAGCGACAAAGATCACTGGGATAATTGCAAAGTATTTCGCAATATCATTAGCGATGGAAAATGTCGTCAATGCCCCGCGAGTAATCAACAATTGTTTGCCAATGCTAATGATATCGATCAGCTTTGTGGGATCGGAGTCCAAATCAACCATGTTGGCGGCTTCTTTTGCAGCTTGCGTCCCTGTATTCATCGCGACACCGACGTTAGCTTGGGCTAATGCTGGAGCATCGTTAGTTCCATCTCCCGTCATGGCAACCACTTTGCCTGCTGCTTGTTCGCCTTTAATGACGTTGATTTTGTCTTCTGGTGTGGCTTCGGCAATGAAGTCATGCACCCCAACTTCTTTGGCAATCACAGAAGTTGTAATTCGGTTGTCTCCAGTCAACATGATACTACGCACTCCCATCCGTCGCAGTGCGAGAAAGCGATCGCGGATACCAGGTTTGACAATATCTTTAAGATAAACAATCCCATAGATTTCGTTATCTAGGCTGACGGCTAGGGGTGTACCTCCCAGGCGAGAAACTTGTTCGTAGGCAGCATCCAATTCTGCGGTATCGCGTCCGTTGCGGGAACCGACAAATCCTTTAATGGCTCCGACTGCTCCCTTTCTGGCCTCATATCCACCGGGCAAGTTAGTGCCACTCATGCGGGTTGTGGCGGAAAAATCGACTGCTTCTGCCTGACTGGAATCAAAATCAAGCCGTGCTACTAACATTTCTGCCAGTCGGACAATGGATTTACCTTCTGGTGTATTATCAAAAACACTAGCTGCCCAGGCAACATACGCAATTTCCGACATTGAATGACCGTTGATTGGAATAAACTTTTCCGCCAAACGGTTGCCGAGGGTAATTGTACCTGTTTTATCGATAACTAAAGTGTTGACATCACCACAGGTTTCAACTGCTCGTCCTGAACTGACAATGACGTTAAATTGGGCAACTCGATCTATCCCACCAATGCCGATGGTACTTAGTAAGCCGCCAATGGTTGTAGGAATTAACGCCACTAACAGGGCAATCAAAATTGGGATGCTGACTGGACTGTTGACATAGTAGGCAAGTGCAGGCAGAGTTACCACAGCAAACAAAAACATTAAGCTGAGAACTGTCAGCAATACTGTTAGGGTAATTTCATTGGGTGTTTTGCTGCGTTCTGCCCCTTCTAAGGAGGCAATCATCCGGTCAATGAAACCTTTGCCTGGGTCGGATGTGATGCGGATAATTAGTTCAGCTGAGATAATCCGCGTCCCACCAGTGACGGAACTGGCAACGTCGGAACCTGATTCTTTTAATACTGGTGCAGATTCTCCAGTAATTGCCGATTCATCTACTGAGGCAATACCCATGATTACTTCGCCATCGGCGGGGATGATATCGCCAGCAACGACGTAGATGGTATCGCCCTGTTTGAGGCTGGTGGATGAAACTTGACTAATTGTGCCATCGGCAGCAAGTTTTTTCGCGATCGCCTCTGATTTTGTTAATCGTAAGGCATTAGCTTGGGCTTTCCCCCGCCCTTCTGCCAGTGCTTCGGCAAAATTGGCAAACCAAACTGTCAAGAATAAAATCCCCGACAACAAGCCGTTGAAAAGTTGGGGGTTCTTTTGCAGGGCTGGGCCAAATAAATCGGGATCAATTGTGAGCAATAGGGTGATGATTGTCGCTAGCCAAACTATAAACATCACGGGGTTTTTGATTATATACTTAGGGTTTAGCTTGACAAAAGCATCTTTAATTGCCCTGAAGTACAGCCACTTATGACTTGCCCTGGCCTTTTTACGTGCTTGGCGGCGATCGCCAGAACGAGAATTTGGGCGTCTAGCTTTGAAGTTAGTTGCCACTTGATTTATAAATAAAGTTAGGAGTTAAGAAGTAGGAGTTAGAGACGCGATTAATCACGTCTGTACGTTAGGAGTTAGAAACGCGATTAATCGCGTCTGTACGTTAGGAGTTAGAAGAGACGCGATTAATTGCGTCTGTACGTTAGGAGTTAGGAGTTATTAAGAACTTACAATAAAAAACAGATCAAACCTGTAGGGTGCGTTACTCAACTCACCTTCATCGGATGGTGCGTTACGCTATCGCTAACATACCCTACGAAACTACGAAACCCGATAATTTATTTATTTTTTGATATTCTCTTAATTCCAAACTCATAACTCATAATTCATAACTCATAAATTTTCTAACCGCCAGATGCTAGTTTCAAACCCTCAGCTATGGGGCCTAAAGCGAGAACGGGGAAGAAAGTCAACACTCCTAAAACCAGTGTCACTCCGGCGGTGATGCTAGTAAATACCAGAGAATCAGTTCTCAGGGTACCAGGGGTTTCTTGTACTTGTTGTTTGCGAGACATCCCATCAGCGAACAGCAGGATGGCAATTATCGGAATGTAGCGTCCTCCGATTAAGCTAACTAAAGTACTCAAGTTCCACCACAGGGTGTTATCTCTCAACCCCTCTAAGCCGGAGCCATTATTTGCTGCTGCTGAGGCATATTCATAAACTACTTGAGAAATGCCGTGATAGCCAGCGTTGCTAATTCCAGACAACGAGATGGGATAAGCTAAGGCGATCGCACTGGGAATTAAAACTAGAATTGGGTGAATCAATAGCACCACACCGGCGAGGACGATTTCCCGCTTTTCAATTTTGCGTCCTAAAAACTCTGGGGTGCGTCCTGCCATTAGTCCAGTTAGGAATACTGTGAGAATTAAGTAAATAAATAAGTAAGCTGTTCCAGTTCCCTGTCCACCCCAGATCACCCGCATAAACAAGTTGAAGAGAGTCGAAAATATTCCTTGGGGCATCAAAGAATCGTGCATCCCGTTCACAGCGCCAGACATAGTAGCAGTAGTCGTCACTGCCCAAAATGCCGTCTGTGCCCAGCCAAATCGAACTTCTTTCCCCTCTAAATTGGGCTGTTCTAATCCAAAGGTGTTATTAACTAGGGGATTCCCTTGCAGTTCTCCCACGGCTGTTACCCCCACCAGAACGACAAAAATCACAAACACCATCCAAAAAAGTAGCCAAGCTTGTTTGATGTTGTTGGCAAATATACCGTAGGTGTAAATTAAGGCTGCTGGTATAGAAATCATCGCAATCATTTCTATCAAGTTAGAAGCGCCATTGGGATTTTCAAAGGGATGGGCTGAGTTGACGCCAAAAAAACCACCGCCGTTATCGCCCAAAAGTTTGATCATTTCAAATGATGCCACTGGGCCTCTGGCAAGATATTGCGTTCCACCGTCTAAGGTTCTCACATCCATAGTCCCAGCTAATGTTTGTGGTACACCTGATACAAGCAAGGCGATCGCACCAATAATCGAAATCGGCAGCAATATTCGCGTAATTCCACGGACGAGATCGACGTAAAAGTTGCCCAGTCTTCTACCCGTCAACCCGCGAATAAAGGCAATTCCCACGGCTAATCCTGTGGCTGCGGAGGTGAACATCAAAAAGCCTAAAGCCGCTACCTGGCTAAAATAACTTAAGGTTGTCTCACCAGCATAGTGTTGCTGGTCGGTATTTGTCACAAATGAAATGGTTGTGTGCAGCAATACATCCCATGTAGTAGCACCGAAGCCGTTAGGATTCCAGGGTAAGAGTCTCTGAAAATATATTAGTAAATATACTGAAATGCCCATCAGGAAGTTGCTATACAGTACAGCCCGGATATACTGCGAACCTGTCATCTCATCTTTTCTCCGAACACCCGCTACTACGAACATACTTCGCTCTATGGGGTTCATTAAAAAATCAAGCAGTGTTCTTTCTCCCAAGAAGACACTTGCTATGTATTTTCCGAATAGTGGAGTGATTGCGATGACGATACACAGCGTTAAGCCAATTTGCAAAAAACCTTGTCCCATATATTTCGCGCTCAATTAAATTTAAGTCCTAGCAAGCCAATTCTTAGAAATAACAGATTTTGAGGAATTTACTATTTTCGGTTATTACTATTTTCCAGATACTTATTCGAGTTTTTGTTAAGAATATTTAATTTTTACTCTTAATTCATTGAAAGCGGCGGAAAACTCCATCCCCAGGTGTCTGTAGAGGGATAGCCGCCCCGCCGCTTGGGGCATAGGGCATAGGGCATTGGTAACTTCTTCTCCATGACGGCAGTTGCTCCACTTGGGGAAACCCCAAGACCGCACTGCCTCCCCTATGCCCCATTCCCCATGCCCAAAAACTCCATCTCCTTGTGGGTGGAGTTTTTTATCTATTTCACTAGTTAGGATTATTTGTTTATACAATACATTTTCCAAGTTTGCAGAACTTACGCACTCAGATCCCCCATCGCATTGCTCCCTGACAACATCGACAACGCCGCTACCGCCCCCAATACCCGATCGTCATACACTTCCAAGTATCTCTCGAACTGCTCTAAATTCCGATGCCCTGAGATTTCCTGAATTACCCGCAGTGGGATACCAGCGTTGCTGATCTGGGTTAAGGCACTACGCAGAAAGCCTGCGATCTAAAGACTATAACGATTTGACTCCGATTAGTCAGAATTGCTTGACTGAGATTAGCGTAGCTTGCCGCCGTAGGTATCGCCCCTATATATCTCCAATTACTGCATTAGGGGTGATCGTGACATTTTGGGAAAATTGTACTTGTACCGGATAGGTTAAAAATTAATTAAAAGTTCTCTTTCGTGTTCACAAGTATATAGTTGATTATATCTGTGCAAAAATTGCGATCGCTGCTGAAAATGACTTGCATTGATCAATCGAATGAGAGGTGCTGAAAATAACACCTCGCAACACATACTGCTTAGTAATGGTAAAACGCTATTAACGATTAAATAACCACAAAATTGTTTTGGGTTAGTGACAATCCAGCAGGTAATTGTGCAAATTTTAGCTGAGTAAACCCAGATCCACTACCGTCTTGGTCAAAGAACAATGCACCTGTAATGTTATTGTAGATAAATCGCTGAAGAAGAGTGGTTGCAGATGTTCCGATCGTAAACTGATCCGGTTTGAGTGAAGGTGTTGACAACCCGCCACCAAAATTATTAGCCGATACCTGAATCAGGTCATCAGTGGCGTTGAAGTCATAAAGACTATCAACACCTTCGTTGTAAGTATTGAAAGCAAAGGTAGCATTACCAGCCCCTCCATAGAGGGTATCATTACCATCCCCTCCATAGAGGGTATCATTACCATCATTACCTGTGAGGATATCATTGCCAAAACCACCATAAAGGATGCTATTACCATCATAATCGCTACCACTTAACAAATCGTCACCAGTACCCCCATTTATGGTATCATTGCCAAAAGCGCCACCAGAGAGCGTATCGTTGCCATTGCTCCCAACAATATTGTCATCCTGGTATGTACCAGAAATATCTAATCGTTCGATATTCTTGTAGGTAACCAGATTCGTGCCTGTCGTAATTGATCCAATGTTGGTAGTAGGATTGAAAGTTGAAGTGATTCCCTGGATATTACCGTCCAAGCTCAAGACCAACGAATCGTCACCTGTTCCCCCATCTACGGCTTGAGTCACTAAGTCAGAAGAGGCAGTAGATCCGATATATAATTCTAAGGAATCATTGCCATCGCCCCCGGAGAGCAGGTTATCGCCTGATGAACCACTAGCACTCAAGGTATCGTCACCAGCACCACCGTTGAGGGTGTTTTTGCCAGATGAGTCAGAAAGGGTCAAAGAATCATTGCCATCATCCCCAGAGAGCACACTATTGCCTAATGAAGAGTCAACCTCTAAGTAATCGTCACCAGCACCACCATTGAGGGTATTATTGCCCATAGTATCAATGAGAGTATCATTCCCCGTACCACCCCTCAAAAAGTCGTTGCCATCATCCGCAAAGAGCAGATTATTGCCTGATGAAGAGTCAACATTCAAGTAATCGTCACCAGTACCACCATTGAGGGTATTATTGCCCATACCACCAATGAGAGTATCATTCCCCGTACCACCCCTTAAAAGGTCGTTGCCACTTTTGCCGTCAATGATGTCATTACCCCCTTGACCATTGATGACATCATCTGAGTTATCAAAGCCGTTAACATTGTTGTCGAGGTCGTTAAGGAAGGTGACTGTGTTTTTGTTGAAAATAGTGTTTTGGGTGGAGTTGGCATTGAAAACATCAAAGCTGTCCGTAATGCTAGTTTGCCCATCAAACTCTATATTGCCTAAGTCTACACTGGCTCCTGTAGATTTGCTGAGGTTATCTAGGTTTTCCAAAGCAAAGTTTTGCAGAATAACCTTGTGAAAATCATCTATCCCTTCAAAGCCGATTTCCAGATTGTTGCCATTCTGGGTCAGCTGTAGATTTCGGGCAGTCAAGCGATCATCGCCTGAAAATGTTAGGGTGTCCACTTCGGCAATGACTGCTGCTGTGGGGTGTGTTCCTCTACCTACTCCACCGAAATCGGTGATAGTATCACTGTTGTGACCCAAGTTGTCGTATTTATCCTTGCCACCGCCACCTGTGAGGATATCAATACTATTACCATTACCACCTGTAAGGTAGTCATCGCCATTACCACCGTTGAGGGTATTATCGCCATATGAGCCAGAGGCGTTAAGAGAATCATTGCCATCACCCCCAGAGAGCAGATTATTGCCTAATGAAGAGTCAACATCTAAGTAATCGTCACCAGCACCACCATTGAGGGTATTATTGCCCATAGTATCAATGAGAGTATCATTCCCCGTACCACCCCTCAAAAAGTCGTTGCCATCATCCGCAAAGAGCAGATTATTGCCTGATGAAGAGTCAACATTCAAGTAATCGTCACCAGTACCACCATTGAGGGTATTATTGCCCATACCACCAATGAGAGTATCATTCCCCGTACCACCCCTTAAAAGGTCGTTGCCACTTTTGCCGTCAATGATGTCATTACCCCCTTGACCATTGATGACATCATCTGAGTTATCAAAGCCGTTAACATTGTTGTCGAGGTCGTTAAGGAAGGTGACTGTGTTTTTGTTGAAAATAGTGTTTTGGGTGGAGTTGGCATTGAAAACATCAAAGCTGTCCGTAATGCTAGTTTGCCCATCAAACTCTATATTGCCTAAGTCTACACTGGCTCCTGTAGATTTGCTGAGGTTATCTAGGTTTTCCAAAGCAAAGTTTTGCAGGATAACTGAGGTATAATCTGCAACTGCAAAGCTGATTTCCAAATTGTTGTCATTCTGGGTCAGCTGTAGATTTCGGGCAGTCAAGCCATCGCCCGAAAATTTTAGGGTGTCCACTTCGGCAATGACTGCTGCTGTGGGGTGTGTTCCTCTACCTACTCCACCGAAATCGGTGATAGTATCACCGTTGTAGTTGGTGAAGTCGTAAACAAATTTATCCTTGCCGCCTCCACCAGTCAAGGTGGTGTGGCCATCATAGTAAGATGTAATGGTATCGTTGCCTGCTTTACCGTTAATCGTGTTGTCCTCATCGCTGCCCACCAGAGTATCATTACCATTGGTTCCAATGAGATTTGACATTATTTTTACCTCCCTAAATAAATCGATTTTTTCAGTAACTTAAGTTGTGAATTTGCAGTTTGTGCTGTTTCAAGGCACAAATAACTTGGTTCAAAATTGATGTTTTCGGCATACTTCATCCATTACCCTTAAGGAAGAGTAATATTTCTTGAAGATTCACCCATACTGACTTCTACGTAGCACGGAATTTAACCTGTTAATATTTCTGTGATTTGGTTACAAAAAGTAATACCACAAGGTTAAGTGCTGCATATTACAGTCAGACATTACCATTTACCGTATTCATGCAAGAACGCCTTTACAATAAATTTATATTTACTTCATCAGAATGAATTATCTTGATGGGACTCAATAGAGTTCAAATTAATTCCTATTTATTGAGCGGTAGGCGCGATCACGCTGACGGCAGTATGCCCCAAATATATTTCAGGAGTAGCCCTTTCAAGGTGGTGAAATTTGGAACGAAGAAGGTTGGTTATTTCAACTTTCAAAAAGCCCAAAATCTGAGCGGAGGATTCAAGATGGTAGCGCTAAAACAACGTATGTTCATTTGTCACCTTGAAAGGGCTAGTACAGCACGGCGCAAGTAAACCACCCATTCCAAATCAATAAAACGCTTATACTGTATTAATTTTGAATTTTGAATTCCGCCTTGCGGTACTAATCCTATAGTTATACAGATTTTTAGTAAATCATAAATGACGATGTTAAGTCGATTATTGACTATAAAAGAAGCTATAAGTGAGCGTGGGGAGACGTATGGGCTAATCGCGATCGCCTTTGCGATCGTGATCAGCTTAGAATATTTAACACCACCTGAGTACGTATTTGGCTACCTCTACACAGGGACGATTTTGTTAGCGGATTCTCGATTGAATCGGGGAGCAGTTTTGGGAATCACTCTTGCAGCTACAGGATTAACATTGTTGAATTTATTTGTCCCAGGAGGAGAAATGATTCATTCCCCAGCGTTGGCAAATAGGTTGATTGCAGTATTGGCTTTGCTGGTAACGGGTTGGTTAAGCGATCGCAACCACCGCAATGAAGAAGCGATCGCTTATACGCAAGCACAATTACGCTCTCAAGAACAACTAGCTATCATGCGTGAAGATTTTGTTTCTACCCTAACGCATGATTTGAAAACACCCCTATTAGGAGCAATTGAAACGCTGAAATATTTTCAAAATGAGCAATTTGGTGAAATCACGCCAATGCAAGCAAAAGTCCTCCAAACAATGGCTCGTAGTCATCGGAGTACACTGCAATTAGTCCAAACTCTTTTAGATGTGTACCGCAATGATACCGAAGGGCTGAAACTACAGATATCACCTGTTAACTTGGTGACAGTGGCGGAGGAGATCATCGCTACCCTGGCTGAACTAGCGAGAACACGTCAAGTTTATATTTCTCTGCACTATGGCGAATCCGATTTTCGGAGCTTTCTTTGGGTAAATGGCGATTCTTTGCAACTTGGGCGAGTCTTCACCAATCTCCTCAGCAATGGCATTAATCATACCCCCCGTGGCGGTAAAGTAGAAGTAGTACTTGAAGGTTATTCTAGCGATCAAGTAGTAAAAATACTCGATACTGGTTCCGGTATTACCGAAGAAGAGTTACCCCACTTATTTGAAAGGTTTTACCAAGGACATAGCGATCGCCACGTTTCAGGATCTGGATTGGGGCTTTATTTGACCAGACAAATTATAGTAGCTCATGGGGGTACAATTTGGGCAGAAAATCGCTCACCACGGGGCGCACTGTTTGGTTTCCGACTCCCAGCTTATCCACCACCGGGGAGTTGAGAAATCAATTCAAAATTCAAAATTCAAAATTGAAGAACTCTTGCCTTCTGCTTTCTCTTTCCCAATGACAAATGCCCAATGCCCAATTACAAATGACGAAAATCTTACTTGTTGAAGATGATGAATTATTTCGGCTTGGTCTGCGGATGCGGTTGCAACAAGAAACCAGTTTGGAGATTGTCGCAGAGGCAGAAGATGGGGAACAAGCTGTAGAATTAGCTAATCGCTATCCCCTGGATTTGGTCTTGCTGGATATAGGTTTACCGGGAATTGGCGGGATTGAGGCTTGTCGCCAAATCAAGCAGAAGCACCCAAATTTACCAATTCTCGTTTTAACATCTCGTTCGGAAAAACCCTTGATTTCACGGTTAATTGCGATCGGGGCGCAAGGTTACTGTCTCAAAGGTATTCCAGCTGAGTCTCTAATATTGGCGGTGCGATCGGTTGCAGCCGGGGCTTCTTGGTGGGATCAAACAGCAACAACAGAAATTAGGGCGGCTTTTGATGTCAATTCTCTGGCGGTGCTGCCCACAAAAGAGGAATCCTTAGAAAATCCCCTAACGAAGCGGGAGCAAGAAATTTTGGCATTGGTAGCACAGGGCAAAAGCAATCAAGAAATTGCTGAAATTCTCTACATTGCCCCTGGTACAGTGCGGGTTCATGTCCATGCTATTTTGCAGAAACTAGAAGTACGCGATCGCACTCAAGCCGCAGTTTTAGCTATCCAAAAAGGATTGGTAGCACCAGAATTATTAATCAATTAGATTAACCCACAGCAAATCCCGTGTATTGCCTTACCAAGGGTTCATTAAATGCCAAAACAATATCTTCCTTTGGGACTCCTAACTTTACTAACTCATTGGCAATGCCAATCTCAGTTCCATCATATTGTATCCAAATCTTCCCATCTTTGATATCAAGATGCAAAACACAGCCATATTGCCGTCGTCGATTCTTCCAGCCTACATATACTAATTGATAGTGATCGTGAATAGTATCAAAAATAACTTGTTTTTCTATTTCACTCTTTGACGAACTTCGACTAGCATATTCTGCCAGTGATTGTTGAATATAACCTCGATATTGCTCTAATTTTTCCATTCTACAATCACCTCATTCAGAGGATCGTAAACGATTAGCTTTAGTTGAGAGCGCTGAATAACAATTTGAATAAATTGCAATGCGAAGAAGCTGCTATAAGTTCCGAAAGGAACAGCTAAATATAAAACTCGTTCTGGTTCTTGAATCTCTAAAGCAATTTTATAGTTGAAACATTGACCCAATGCTGTATGAAATTCGTAAATATTTGATGCACCAAGAAAACTCTTAATCTCAACCGCTATTTTATCTCCTGCTCTCTCAGCTGCTAATATTGCCTCTGCACCCAAATCAATGTACATTTCAACTCCACCGACTTCAATTTCTAGAGGATCATCTGTAATCACCCAACCTTCTTTCTCTAGCCCTTTTCTAACAGCATCATGAAAAACATCTCTTGCAGCCATTCAAATATAACTTTCTTAATTATGTAGACGCGGGAAGTGCGGCTTCCCTCAGGGTATTACGAAGTGGTATTGTCTCTAAATATAGCACTGGTAAAGCCAATACCTGACCTCATCGATATTCTCGTATTCCTAATTATAAATTATTAATTACTAATTAAAACTTGACGCTAATTAATAATTATGAATTATTCCGTCAACTTTGGTAGAATAAAGTTTATAGTGTTTGCTTATAAACAGCCATTTGTTTTAGTTGATCTAAAAATTATCAATAAATAGATAAGCAATTAACACCCCTCAGTGTTGCTAAAGAGGGGTTGGAGGTGAGGTTTTTTAAACCAGTGTTGCTGTTGCTTTCACAGCAAAAATTTTCTCAATCACATCTTCTACCACCTTATCTGGCGTGGAAGCACCAGAAGTAATTCCTACAACAATTTCTCCATCTGGCAACCAGTTTTCTGTAGTTATTAACTGCCCATTTAATTGCCGATGTTCAATGGAATATCCTGATTTAAGGCGTTCAACAGTATCAATATGATAAGAAGGAATTCCCCGCTCAAAAGCAATTTGTTGCAATTGAGTAGTATTCGATGAATTAAACCCACCAATTACTACCATCAAATCTAAATTATGTTGCACTAACTCCAACATGGCATCTTGCCGTTCTTGGGTGGCATCACAGATAGTGTTGAAGCTTTGGAAATGCTGATTTAACTCGGTAGGCTTATACTTCTGCAACATAGTCCGCTCAAAAAGCTTACCAATTTGCTCAGTTTCACCTTTAAGCATCGTAGTTTGATTGGCAATGCCAACTCTTTCTAAATCTTGATCGGGGTCGAATCCTGCTGAACAAGCTTTAGCAAATTTTGTCAGAAACTCTTCACGATTTCCACCATTGATAATATAGTCAGCAACATATTCTGCTTCTGGCAAATTCAACACTATTAAATACTTGCCCGCAAAGGAACTAGTAGCAACTGTTTCTTCGTGCTTATATTTACCGTGAATAATGGAAGTGTAATCGACTTTTTTGTGCTTTTCTACTGTATTCCAAACTTTAGATACCCAAGGACAAGTTGTATCAACAATTTTGCAGCCTTTATCGTGAAGTGTCTGCATTTCTTGAACGCTAGCCCCAAAAGCGGGTAATATGACTACATCACCAGTTCCAACAACAGAAAAGTCTTTTTGATTTGCTTCAATGGGGATGAATTCTACTTCCATCTCCTGCATACGCTGATTTACAGAAGGGTTGTGAATAATCTCGTTAGTAATCCAGATGTGTTCTGTAGGGAAGTGCTGACGGGTTTCGTAGGCCATGGCCACAGCCCGTTCTACACCCCAGCAAAAGCCAAAGGCTTGTGCTAGTCGGATTGTGACATCACCGCGTTGTAGAGTGTAATTGCGATCGCGAATTTCCTGAATCAAGTTACTCTGATACTCAGATTGCAACTGGGTAGCAACTTCTGCTTGATGACCAAAGCCTTTGCGATTGTAATTTTCTGAATGTTGGAGGCTGCGCTTAAAAGCTTTTGTATCCATTAGATTTGTCTACTTAAACCACTATTTTTTATTTTCTCGCACCCAGACGCGATTTATAAGATTAACGTTGGGATTTTAATTCGATGTCGCTATAAATCTGCAATGCAGAACGCCAAACTATATAGCCTTCAGGACTTAAGTGTAAGCCATCAGTAGTAAATTCGCGGCGGAGATTACCTTGCTTGTTGGTAAACAGGGGATATAAATCGAGATATTTGACACCTTTTTTGGTAGATATGCTTTGCAGTTGCTGATTCAACTCACGAATGCGACTATTGGCAACAATCAACAGTTTATCTCGTCCTTTCCAAGTTGCTGACTCTGCTCCATGTGGCAAAATCGATTGGACAACAATTTGCGCTGTGGGATGCACTTTTCGTAGGTAACTGATAATTTGCCGTTGATGATCTAAAATTACCCTGTCGCTCATCCCCCTAATTAGGTCATTAATGCCAATCATTACAAAAATCACCTCTGGCTGGGTGCGGTCAAATATATTCAATCTTTTCAAAAGTCCATTGCTGGTTTCGCCAGAAATTCCTTGATTGAGCCAATTTTTACCTTCGGGTAATAACTCAGGGGGAAACCACAAACTCAGAGAATCTCCCGCCAGTATAGTTAAATGTGGAGGACGTTGGTCAGCTGCAACCTTGGCTTCTTGCTTGAGGATGTCTACCCACTCTTGGTAAGTGAGTTGGTGACGGCGACCCAAATCAGGAGTAACAATTTGGCGATCGCTGTTCAGGTTGATTTGCTCCGGGGATGTTATTATCCCAAAAAAAGCGGCCAATCTCTGCTGTTGCCAAATTAGCAGAATGACGGCCAACATGAGGATGCCGTTGGTTAACAGCGATA
Organism: Nostoc sp.; assembly: GCF_036917755.1. Lineage (GTDB taxonomy): Bacteria > Cyanobacteriota > Cyanobacteriia > Cyanobacteriales > Nostocaceae > Nostoc. The sequence continues at coordinate 11,274 of NZ_JBALFC010000158.1, read as the reverse complement.
AAAATGCCCAGATCGGAAAGGTTTTAAATGAAGTAGACACGACTAGCCAAATTTACCAATTATTTGAATCAAATTTTAACGCTAGCGATCGTAAATAACACAATCTTAAATTGGGGATGAGGGGGATGAGGGAGATCGGGATAATTATCTTAATTCCTAACTCTTGTACAGACGCGATTAATCGCGTCTCTCCCCACTCCCCACTCCCCACTCTTTACTGAGTAGGACGATCGCCAAACTCGGAGTTGTACCCTTCTTCACCGTGTTCGTTGATATCCAAACCTTGTAATTCAGCTTCTTCTTTGACTCGCAGCCCGACTGTCGCATCGATAATCTTGAGAATAATCCACGTACCAACACCTGCGATCGCATAGGCAACGGCAATTGCTACTAGTTCAACTCCCAATTCTCCAAAATTACCACGCAGCACTCCGTCTTTACCTCCTCCGTTGACTTGAGTCGTGGCAAAGATGGCCGTTAAAATTGCCCCCACTGTACCACCAATGCCATGCACGGGAAAGGTATCTAAAGCATCGTCAATTTCTAGCTTGTGCTTGAAACTGATCGCGTAGAAGCAAACAAAGGCGGTGATGAAACCAATTAAAATCGCTGATAGCGGTGTGACAAATCCGGCGGCGGGTGTGATGCCCACCAAACCAGCGACGGCTCCGGTAGCTGCTCCCACGGCGGTTGGTTTACCTCGTAAAACGCTTTCCAAAATTAGCCACATTAAAGCCGCCGCCGCCGCCGCCGTATTGGTGGCGACAAAGGCTGTTGTTGCCACATTTGTGACTAAGTTACCAGAAGTTCCACCAGCAACAGATAAAGCACTCCCAGCGTTGAAACCGAACCAACCAAACCACAGCAAGGCAGCACCCAGCAAAATAAACGGAACGTTGTGTGGCGGGCTAAGACGATCGGGATGGGTTTTACGAGGGCCAATAACGATCGCAGCTACTAGGGCGGAAACGCCGGAACTAATATGAACTACTGTGCCACCGGCAAAGTCAAGGGCACCCAAACCACCATACAAACCTAAAAATCCACCTTTCGCCCATACCATGTGAGCCAGGGGAGCGTAAACAAAGGTTGACCACAGTAGGACAAACAGCGAATAGGCACGAAAACTCATCCGCTCTGCGATCGCTCCAGAAATTAAGGCTGGGGTGATAATGGCAAACATGGCTTGGTAGATCATGAATGCCTGATGAGGTATCGTTCCGGCATAGGAGACGACTTCCGCCGGATTTGAGCCTTTGAGATAATCGGTTACTTCTAAACCGACACCATTCAACCCGAACCATTGCAATCCACCGATAAACGGTAAACCTGGCGCAAAGGAAAGACTATAGCCCCACAGAATCCAACTAACTCCCACGATCGCCATCAACACAAAGCTCATCATCAATGTGTTTAAGACGTTGCGCGATCGCACAAATCCACCATAGAAAAACGCCAATCCTGGTGTCATTAGTAGCACGAGTGCTGCTGAAATCAGCATAAATGCTGTATCTCCAGTATCAGCAGTCGGCACAGCAGCGACTGGTGTTTGGGCGAAAGCATTGCCCATCAGTGGTACTCCCAAAAACAGTAGGGTGATAGCCCCAATCATCACAACTTTCTTCAACACTTGTTTTTCTTCCTAAGACCAATGATTTGTATTCTTAACTACATTTGATTACTTTTATTGACACATTTTTGTCTTGAAAGATACTTAACCTTAATTATTTGGAAATGTTAACAAAAATATAATCCTGATTGTAGTTGCCAAAATTTAAATAAGGGTGTATACAATCATCACATCTTTTTTTTGAACATTCTTCCGTCCTGCATTCTTCGTCCATGTAATTATGGGCGGGGTTAGGGAGGGGCAGGATCTAAATTACTCAACTACCAGGTTTATTCTGGTTTTGGATGTATTGCTTGAGAACTTCTAGCGGCGCTCTGCCTGCGGATATGATACAGTACGCACCTGTCCAAAACATAGCTTTCCAGTAGAATTTATTGATGTGTTCAGAGAACTCTTTCCAAATCTCCGACTTGAAGGAAATGCCGCCGCGTTGTCTCAACTTGGCAAGACTTGGCAGTAAGCATAAAGCTCAAAAGACTGGACTCAATCGCTCCATACTTGATGTAGACATGGGCGCGTTGAGATCGGCAATTGAGTACAAGAAATTTTACTTAAGCTCTGGGTGCAAACATGATAATTAAAACACTCAGTAAAGCGAAACTTGCTCCTATTAGGTCGTAGCGGTCTGGAGTTACCCCGTCTACCTTCCAACCCCAAAGCATTGCCATTGAGATGAATACGCCACCGTAAGCCGCATACACTCTGCCAAAATTTGCCGATTGGAGAGTTGCAATAACCCCATATAAAACTAAAGCTATTCCCCCCAATATGCCCCACCAGAACGGCTTACCTTCGCGCAACCACAACCAGATCAGGTAGCCGCCTCCGATTTCAAATAAACCAGCCCACAAAAAATACAGGAGGGATTTAATCATTTGACCGATTATTTAATAAGTCGAACTCAGTAAAATTACGCTAACGCTTTTAACTAAACTATTGCCATTAATTGAAGTAAGTTTGTTGAACTGGGCATTGGGCATTGGGCAAAACAGTTCCGTTAGCGGTAGCGGGGCGTTTAGCCCGTTCTGAATGAAGAAGTAAGATTCCTCACTCAGCACGGGCTAAACCCTAGCTATTCGCTAACAGTACTTCTGAGGAGCATTGGTTATTTACTGCTGCCCTGCCGCCAGTTCCCAGAATATAGATAAGGCTCAAGGATGAAAGCACCATTACCTGATAACGAAGCACGGAGAATCGAGACGCTTTTGGAGTATAAGATTCTTGACACGCCAGCTGAAGCCGCTTTTGACGACCTCACCCGTTTAGCCTCGTATATTTGTCAGACTCCTATTGCCTTAATTAGCTTAATTGATGCAAACCGTCAGTGGTTCAAGTCAAATGTCGGTTTAGATGCCTTAGAAACACATCGAGATTTGGCATTCTGTGCCCATGCTATTTTACAGGCGGATGTTTTTGTTGTGCCTGATGCAACAGATGACGAACGGTTCGCTACAAACCCACTGGTAACATCTGACCCAAATATTCGGTTTTATGCTGGTGTACCTCTGACTAACCCTGAGGGATACGCGCTAGGAACTCTATGTGTGATTGACTACGTACCACGAGAACTGACTCCAGAACAATTGGAGGCATTACGAACATTAGGTCGTCAAGTTATCAAGCAACTGGAATTGCGCCGAAATTTAGCAAGTTTGGTACTTGTTACCAAGAAAAGCAAACAGGCACAGGAGGTACGCCAGCAATTTTTCCAAAAGATTGCCGTAGGTTTTGGTTTGGTGTCGGTAATTTTAGTTCTGATTGGTGTGGTTTCTTATGAAAATATAAGAGTATCTACTAATAATCGCAGTATAGTAAAAAATATTTATAAAAAAATTAAAAGTCTAGACGAGCTACAGTCCCAGATCAAAGATGCCGAAACTGAACAAAGTAGTTACATCCTGAGTGGAGAAAAAATTTATCTAAAACCTTATCAATCAGCACTTACGAACGTCAATCAAGAAATTGTCAGGCTGAAGAGTTTAACAGCAGATCAACCGAACCAACAAAAGCAGATTGCAACGCTTGAATCTCTGATAACGGCTAAACTTACTCAACTAAAACAGACTATCGACTTGCGCCAAAACCAGGGATTAGAGGCGGCGTTGCAAGTACTACTCAGAAATGAGAGACAAAATCTCATCGATAATATCGGCAAGATGATCGATGAGATGAAAAACGAGGAAAGGGGGCGGATTCAGCAACAGTTAGAAACAGGAAAAACTCGGACTCGCAACACAATTCTGACACTTGCGATCGCTATCTGCCTAACTATTATTGTTCTGGCTGTAGTCTACTACTTCATCTATCGTGAGATGATTGAGCGGAAGAAGACAGAAGAAGCCTTAAACCAAGAACGCAACTTTATCTCAGCAGTCCTTGATACAGTCGGCGCGTTGGTAATAGTTTTCGATTCTCAAGGGCAAATTGTTCGCTTCAATCAAGCCTCTGAGGAAATAACGGGTTACTGCTTCGATGAGGTGAGGGGTAGGTATTGCTGGAACTTGTTGCTAATTCCTGAAGAGGTGGAGTCGTTCAAAGCAGTTTTTGAGCAGTTGCGTTCTGGTCAAATCCTCAATGACTACGAGAACCATTGGGTAATGAAAGATGGCAGTCGCCGACTGATTGCTTGGTCAAATACCTTCTTAAAAGACTATGAAGGATCAGTAGAATACATTGTTAGCACTGGCATTGACATCACCGATGTCTCCGACGAGCTTCGCTTACGCAAACTCGCACAACAGCATCTGACTGCACAATATGCTGCAACCCGCGTTTTAGCGGAGTCCACCACGATTAGCGAAGCTACTGGCCAAATCCTGCAAGGAATCTGCGAGAGTTTGGGATGGGATTTGGGTGAAATTTGGATGGTAGATCAGCAAGCAAATGTGTTGCGTTTTCTTGATATGTGGCACAAAGCATCCCTTGAGGTGCAAGAGTTTGAAGCACTGAATCGGCAAACCACATTTCCACCAGGAATTGGACTACCTGGCCAGGTTTGGGCTAGTTGTGAACCTGTTTGGATCACTGATGTCGTTAAAGAACTCAGTTTCTCCCGCTTCAAAATCAGCGCTCAAGTAGAACTACGTGCAGCTTTTGGTTTTCCGATTCGCAGTGGTAAGAAAATTATCGGTGTCATTACCTGCTTCAACCGGGAAATCCAGGCGCCTGACCAAGATTTGGTAAATACGATGAATTCCATTGGTGAGCAAGTGGGGCAGTTTATCCAGCGTAAACAGGCTGAAGAGGAAATACAACGCCAAAACTTGCGATCGCAATTATTTACCGAAATCACTCTCAAGATTCGCCAATCTTTGCAAATCGAAGAAATTCTCCAAATCACTGTCCAGGAGATCCAAAAGATTCTCCAGACTGACCGAGTTTTGATCTATCAGCTTTTGGCAGATGAGTCTGCACCCACCGTTACTGAAGCAGTAGTTTCTGGCTTACCAGTAATTAAAGAGCAAAACATCACCACCCTCTACTTACAAGCGGAATATTTACAACAGCACTATCTACAGCAGTACCGTCAAGGACAGATTTTCGGGCTGGGTAACTTCGATTTGCCGGAAGTTGAACAAAGCCATCTGGAATTAATGCAACAGTTTGGGGTCAAAATCAATTTGGTTGTGCCTATTCTGGTCAAAGAAGAACTTCGCGGTTTGCTCATAGTTCATCAGTCTGACGATTCCCACCACTGGTCTAGCTTTGAAACTCATCTTTTGCGGGAAATAGCCGACCAAGTAGGTATTGCCTTAGCCCAAGCCCAACTATTAGCAGTAGAAATTCGTCAGCGACAAGAACTTGAAATTGCCCGTCGCCAAGCCGAATTAGCTTCTCAGACGAAAAGTGCATTTTTGGCGAATATGAGTCATGAAATTCGGACTCCGATGAATGCTGTCTTGGGAATGACCGGTTTAGTGTTAGATACTCCCTTAGATGCAGAACAGCGAGATTTTATTGAAACAATTCGTAGTAGTGGACACGACCTTTTAACTTTAATCAACGAGATTTTGGATCTTTCCAAACTTGAGGCTGGACAGATGGCTCTCGAAACTCTAGATTTTGATCTATCCACTTGTGTGGAAGAAGTGGTAGAATTATTGGCTCCCTCAGCCCATAAAAAGGGATTAGAAATTGCCGCACTGATTGAGCACAACGTCCCCACCCACCTCAAAGGAGATGCTGGTAGGCTGCGGCAAATTCTGATGAACTTAATCAGCAACGCTATCAAGTTTACCAGCGCTGGCGAAGTTTTTGTGCAAGCCGAATTGCGATCCCTTTCTCCGACTACAGCCACTATCCATTTTGACATCACAGATACCGGTCTTGGCATTAGCCCTGAAGACCAACGCAAACTCTTTACGCCATTTACCCAAGTGGATGCTTCTACCACTCGCAAATATGGTGGTACCGGTTTGGGATTAGCCATCTGTAAACAACTGGTAACTTTGATGGGAGGAATGATTGGGGTAGAAAGTCAGATGGGGAAAGGATCGAAGTTTTGGTTTGAGGTGCTTTTTACAAAGCTTGTTGAGCCTGTTTTGCCAAAAAATGATGTCTTTACCAACGCCAATGCCGAAGAACGCGGACTTTTGAGCGATCGCCGCTTATTAGTGGTGGATCATAACACTACTAATTACAAAATTATCTACCATCAAGCTACTCATTGGGGAATGCAGGTAGATTATGCTGACAGTATTGCTGCTGCCCTCAAAGCTATTCAGTCAACTGGTGAACAGGGGAAATCCTATGATATCGCCTTGGTTGATATGCAAATACCCCGAATAAATGGTATGACAATAGGCGAACAAATTAAAGCTAATTCGGCAATTGCTGAGATACCTTTGATTATGCTCACCTCTACTAATCAACGGGATGAAGTGCAGCAGGCGCTCAAAATCGGATTTGCTGCTTATTTGGTCAAACCCATTAAGCCATCACGACTCCTTGATACTATAATAACTATTTTAGAAACTCAGCCGGAATCAGAACAAGCAGCTAGAGACTCGAAGCTAAAGGCTACTGAAGAAATCCAGAGTATAGAAACTTCAGGCATTCTGACTTCCTCTTCCTCTAACCCCTCTACTAAATTCAAGTTAAGAATTCTCTTAGCTGAAGATAATTTGGTGAATCAGAAAGTCGCCTTGAAGCAACTCCAGAATTTGGGCTACAAAGCCGATGTCGTTGCGAACGGAAAGGAAGTTTTGCAGCTATTAAAAAAAATTCCTTACGATTTGATTCTCATGGATTGCCAAATGCCAATTCTCGACGGTTTAGAAACCACAAAAGAAATTCATCGTTGGCAAGAAAGGAGCTTTGCCCTGCGTCGTCGTCCTGTGGTGATTGCGATGACGGCTAATGCGATGAAAGAAGACGAAGAAATGTGTCTCAATGCCGGAATGGACGACTATCTGAGTAAGCCAGTGTTTAAAGAAAAATTGGCTGCGATTCTAGAGCATTGGACAGGCGTGATCATTTCACAACAAGAGGCAGTTATGTATGAACAGGCAGTTTCCAGTGACTTAGCAATTGATTGGGAACACTTACATCAAATATCGGGAAATGATGGAGAATTTGAATTAAATCTATTGCAAGCATGCTTTGAAGATATGAAACCCCGTTTAGAAATAATTAAAGCCGCGATCGCATCTGATGACTTTGGACAAATTGCGCGAGAAACTCATCAACTTAAAGGTGCTAGTGTCAACATTGGAGCCATAGCTATGTACTTAGCAGCTGAGAAACTAGAACAATTGGCTTACCATCAAGAACGTAGAGGTACTACCAACTTAGTTTTAGAGTTAGAAGAATTTGTCAACCGTATTCAAGACTTTTTAATCAAAAAAAAAGTAATAAATAACACCTTATTGCCAATCAAAAATCATGGAGCTTAACAATTCCAGAACTTACGCAAACAATAGCCGAAAAGAATGATTTTCTTCTTAGGAACGTAGATTAAATAAAATGCAAAACTTCATCCTGTATCTAGCTTCCCTTTCCAATATATCGGAGAGGGATTGAGGGTGAGGTAAGCTAGGGACATAAATTGTATGTTATTTAATTCTTATTTCTTAGGGGCAATTCATGAATTGTCACAGAGCGCGTCTAGTTTTGCTTAAGTCCTAAATTCAAAATTGTTCGCGCAGCGTCTTTTAGAGAAGAGAGTTACATAAGGGCACTTAAACCCTTTAATTTAAGATAAATTAGACTTTACAAACATCCTTTTAGACGACAGGTTTGCTAATCTAGTAGCTGATACCGTCAGTACTTGACGATTTATTATTCCAGAGGTATTATGAAACGCTTAATCTACATCATCCCCGTTACTGCAATTGGCTTACTGACATTGGTAGGATGCAACAGCCCTCAAGAATCTGCTACCCAGACTCCTGCTACTAGTGAAACTACTGCGGCAACAACAGTATCCAAAACTCCTGGTGCTACGCAGGTAGGTTTTGATACTTTGGTCAGTGTAGTTTCAAATACAAAAACTGCGGTGTCAGCCGGAGACTTTGGCAAAGCTCAACAGGAATTTGATAAGTTTGAAAACTCTTGGTCTAAGGTTGAGGATGGTGTCAAAACTAAATCTTCAAAAACCTATAATGCGATCGAAGATGCTGCGACTCAGGTAAAGGGTTCGCTGAAAGCAAAAGATAAAGTGAAAGCTCTTAAGGGGTTACAAACACTTGACACAAATATCGCCACTGTTTCTAAAGGTTAATTAACATATCAGCAGCAATCAAAAGACAGTAAAAAAACAAGCTTTAAATCTGACTGTGAGATAAATAGTTCTGTACCTCATCAAGTTGCAAACTGCTATAATTTCCACTGAAGAATTTGGATAAATGCGTTGTGTGACTTTAGAATTTGGATAAATGCGTTGTGTGACTTTACCCATAACTTTGCCGCAGATGGAAGCATAAGTTTGCCGCAGTAGGGTCTAAAACCCTTATTGTTCGGTGGGGATATGATCCTTATTTCTCAAGTAATGGAAGCATAAGTTTGCCGCTAGTATAATTTTGAAGCATAAGCTTGCCGCGAGTCATTTTTCTAACAAAGAGTGACAAGCGGTTTATAAAATCAACAAAAAACTTTCCCATAATCTGTTAAATCTATTTTGAGAAATTACGGCTGTTGCTTATCTGCATAATTACCTCTGTACTTGCCATACCTTAGTATCGTAAGAGACAATAGATAAAATTCTGAAAAAAAAGAGTTTGCCTTAGAAGAGAACGCTAACTACTCACGACTGAGTAACAATTTTTAGACAGACCTTTTCTCAATAGCTCAAATACCAAAAGCAATGTGTATGGAACGGAGAACAATATTGATAGCGACAAAAACTTATCCTTCAATAAGCGTTAAGTATAAAGAGACAGTCTGTACAGCAGGAATTTTATTAGATGATAATGAAAAACCTTTGCAGTGGATTCGCATTTATCCAATTCGTTTTCGAGAATTAGAAATTGACAAACGCTATCCAAGATGGAGTATCATTAGCGCTAAAATTGAAAAAAATCAAAAAGATTATAGAGCAGAAAGCTTTCATATAGACGACACTTCAATTGAAATTATCAAGAAAGTGAGTACCGAAAATAGTTGGGCAGACATAAAGAAATTAATTTTACCATTACAGTTTAAGTCTCCAAAGGAAATAAAAGAGCAGAAAAAATCTTTAGGAATTATAAAACCTTTAAGTATAGAGAAGTATTTTAGTGAGCCAACTGAGCGCGAATGGAATAAAAAACAGCAAGCAGTACAAGATCAGCTTGACTTGTTTGATTTACTAGAACCATCCAATCCAATGTCCAATCTTGAAAAAATTCCTTACACATTTGGCTATAAGTTTACAGACTGTGATGGAATTAAGCATAAATACACCATAAGCGATTGGGAAATCATGCAATTATATAGAAACTGTAGAAACAAATCGAAATTCCCTGACTTAGAGTTACAAGAAAAAGATGCTTTGGAAAAAGTAAGACAAAAACTAGAAACCAGTTTTTTACATGATAAAGATTTATATTTTATAATAGGCAATCTAAAAGCCCACCCCCAAAATTTTATGATTATTGGCTTAGTATACCCACCTATAGTAAAATATGAACAGATGAGTCTTCTTTAAATTAAAAAAATGGTTGCAACATACGAGAACCAAAATGCTATTGCTAGTAAATACATCTTAACTTTTGGCTATGGTAATAGAAAAAATTATGACGAGTTTTTTAGTTACTTAGAAGAATTTAATGTTGTTTGTGTTGTCGATGTTAGATTACATCCTCGTGCTTGGAGCCGGAAATGGTATGGTGAAATAATTCAAAAAAGTTGTAATGAAAAAAATATCAAATATGTATCTAAAGCTTTTTTGGGTAATACATCAGGTAACAGTAATTGGATTCCTCCTAATGACGAAGAAGCAGCTATTGCACTTCAAGAAATTTCAGAAATAGCTCAAACTGGTACTATCTTGCTACTATGTGCTGAAAAGAAGTCTTATTGCTGTCACAGGGCGGAGGTGGCGCTCCATCTACAAAAGTTAGTAAATAATGAAATTAAACATCTAGGGTAAACAGCAAACGCCGTATTTGAAATATTCTTCGGGTATTACTTGGTGTAGCTGCCATAACAAGGAAGAATTTTCGGTAAATAAAAACGAGTTATCCCTAAGTCTAGATAACTCGTTTTTATTTGTCCTCTTCTTGAATTAAAAAAACTTGAACTTTTTAGTCTTAAAGGTTGCGCGTCTCAAGGTAGCCAGAATGCGACTTATGTTCGCGCTATTCTCCCCTGAAATTTTTCCCTTGGATTGAGGTCTCTGTCAAGAATTGAACACAGCGCGATATTTGGTTGACTAGTTCTTCTATTAGCTCATCTTCCCACGAGTAATTATAAAATTTTATTTCTTGTAGCGCCCCATAAGCACAGCCATCAGCTGATTCAACTCGTTAAGCTGTATTTCTAACAAATCAGTTCTTTCCTCTGTAATCTCAACTTGTTCGCGTAATTTATCTATACTTTGCTCCAAAAAATCCACCCTCTCTTCAACCGAGTTTTCTGCTAAACCTAAATAGTGAGCGATCGCCTCCCTAATTACTTGAGTCCTGTCTTTCTCATCAACAATGGCACGAGCATCCAGGGCTTCCAGCATAGCTTGGGACAGTCTGATTGATATAGTTTTATCTTTCACCAATTTTTGACATATTATTTTTGAGATACCACCGTGCTATTCTTGAGATACAAGAGATACGGTTAAACTACCAATGCTATATAAAACTACGCCAGATACAGGGGTGAAGTAAAACTATGTCGTCATATTTTCTGCCAAGAGACTGGCAAGAGCGGTTTGTAAGAGCGTATCAAACAAACCTCAAAAAGAATTTTTTGCTTGAAGCCTGTACAGCAGCGGGAAAAACCGCTGGAGCGCTACATGCTTTTGACTCTCTGAAAAGCGTTTTGGACTGGCGTTTCTTAGTTGTTGTCGTACCTGCGGAACACTTAATGCAGCAATATGCTCAAGATGCATTCAACCTCTTTGGTCTTAATCTTTTTGTAACTGCCCAGGTAGGAAAGTCAGGGATATTCCCGTGAGGGAGGAAAGATGGTAATGTTCAAGGATGAGTCCAGAAGAAAAAGATCAAAAAATA
>NZ_JBALFC010000157.1:0-190716 GCF_036917755.1 Nostoc sp. | reverse complement strand
GCACGATGCCGAAGGCGGGCTACGCCTACGCACAATTCACAATTACAACTTATCCCTTGGTTGGTTGAACATCAGCGTTCTATGGGCTTGGTCAAGGCCATTCCTCAACGACATCGGCGCAATGCCTCAAGGTCGCTTTACATCTGGGCTGAGGCTTTAACTTGACACCAATGGCAAGATGCCCACCCCACAAGATTGGATAATTTATTTCTGGAAAATTCCATAAACGAACCGCTCCAGGTGCACAGATCACAGAGAGAAGAGAGGAAATTGGATGAGTCGGCGGTTATTAGTTACGGGGGGTGCGGGGTTTATTGGGGCGAATTTTGTCCATCACTGGTGTCAGGTTTATCCAAATGACCGAGTGGTGGTGTTGGATGCTCTAACCTATGCGGGGAATCGTCTGAATTTGGCGCTGGTTGAGGGAAAAGAGAATTTTCGGTTTGTGCAGGGGAATATTTGCGATCGCACTATTATAGATCAGTTACTAGCAACCGAAAATATTGATGCGATCGCTCATTTTGCTGCCGAATCTCATGTTGATCGTTCGATTCTTGGGCCTGGGGCTTTTGTGCAAACTAATGTGGTGGGAACTTTCACCCTACTAGAAGCTTTTCGGCAACATTGGGAGGCAAAAGCACAGCCATCTGATTATCGTTTCCTACACGTTTCTACTGATGAAGTCTACGGTAGTTTGAGCGCAGATGATCCAGCTTTTTCTGAAACTACACCCTATGCTCCCAATAGTCCCTATTCAGCCTCAAAAGCTGGCAGTGACCATTTAGTGCGTGCTTATTATCATACTTATAAACTTCCAACCATTATCACAAATTGCTCTAATAATTACGGACCTTATCAGTTTCCCGAAAAGCTAATTCCCTTGATGTGTATCAACACTTTGATAGGTAAGTCATTACCTGTTTATGGCGATGGTAAAAATGTCCGCGATTGGCTTTATGTGGGCGATCATTGTGGTGCTTTAGATGTAGTAATTAATCATGGTCAACCAGGAGAAACATACAATATTGGTGGCAATAATGAGGTAGAAAATATCAACCTCGTGCAACTTTTGTGTCAGATGATGGATGAACTAGCACCTGATTTACCAGTACGTCCAGCAAACCAGTTGATTACTTTTGTCAAGGATAGACAAGGACATGATCAAAGATATGCAATTAATGCAAACAAAATTAAAACTCAGCTTGGTTGGATGCCTTCAGTAACAATTACTCAGGGTTTACGTTTAACTGTTGAATGGTATCTCAATCATCGTGATTGGTGGGAACCTCTGCTGTCTGCGGAATATCAAGCTTACTATCGCAAAAATTATCTGTAGAATGACCTAAAATTGGGCTAACTTTAACGAGTAACGATCTCAAATTTTTGTGGGGAACTAATTTGTCATAATGTAAACGACCAATAATTATACCTGGATGTCTATTTTGATTTTGAGCAAATTCTTCAATTGCTTTACGAGAAAAGGCTTTTTTACTGCTGATAATAAATTCATTTAATGTCTGAAAATTTATTAACCATTCAGCAGCTTTTTCATTAGCTGCTCTTTCCTCATCATTCTCTTCTAACGCATCCAAGTTGTCTAAATAAGCACCTTGATGTCCTAAAACAATATGCGCTAACTCATGCATAAGGGTGAACCAGAATGAATCTATTCGGTCATATCTCAATGTCAACGCGATAACGGGATTGCTGTATAAATAAAAGGCTGCACCATCCAAGTAGGTTTTGCTTAAATGCGGCACAATTAGAAAATGTACACCTAAATCTGCTAGCAATTTAGGAATCCGCACGATACTTTCTACTTGTTTAGCACAAGCAATAATTTCAGGTATAGCAGACTCTAGTTTTTTGCGTTCAAAACTAGCAACGGTTTGTTGTTTAGCTAGGTTCTCAACTCGTTTTACCCAAGCTATGCGAGAAGTTTCCTCTGGCTCTCGATGCTCGGAACAACGGAAATTAACGTCCAGATGGAGTGTTTCATCTAAGGAAGATACGCCGAAAAAATTACAGACTTGCTGTTCTAAGTCATTAGTCGAATCTGTTGCTTGAATCCACTTATTTTTGATTAGTTCAGAGATGGGGGCAATTGTATATAATCGGCTTTTACGAGCTATATCTTGCTCCTTTTTTTCTTTTCCTAGTAGATGAAGTCGATACTTTGCTTCAAGGTTTATCCAGAACTCTGGAGAGGTACCCAAGGATTGGGAAAGTTCGATAGCTGTTTCAGGTGTAATTTGCTTGCTTCCCCGAATAATTTCATTGATGGTTTGAACTGGACACCCCATAATTTCTGCTAAATCTTTCTGTGTCCAGCCACGGGCTTCTAATTCTCGACTTAAAATTTTTCCTGGTGTTGGTACTCTTGCTGGTGCTAGCTTCTGGCTCATATTTCTCTCTCCCCTGCTCCCTGTACACGCGCAACGACGTGCAAGGATGCTAACAACGCGCCGGAATCGTTATCTTCTGCATATTCCTGAAATATCTCGGTCAAATAATCGTTAATTTCTTCCGGGTGCTTGCGGAAGTACTCTTCTTCAAATTCATCAAGTGTTCTAAATTTTCTCACGGCTTAGGTACTCCTTTTTCAAAAAATTATCTGGCTCCCACAGTTTCTCTAGATAATGACTATCCTTAATAGTAAGGGAATCAGATCAGCGTAAATTGCCAGCAGGTGTAAGATGCTGCAACCAGAACAGATATTACAAGACCGTTATCAGATTCAACGGCAACTCGGCAACAATGGAATTCGTCAAACTTGGCAAGCATTGGATTTACAAGCCTCTGATGACGAAAATTCGACCGTTGTGGTCAAACTTTTGGCCTTTGGCGGTACTGTGCAGTGGGATGATTTAAAACTTTTTGAAAGGGAAGCACAAATTCTTAAACAGTTGAATCATCCCCGCATCCCCCGATATATAGATTATTTTTGTATTGACGATCGCACACTCTGGTTTGGCTTAATACAAGAATATATCCCTGGTGAGTCGCTCAAGGAAAAACTTGCTGTTGGCAAGAGGTTTACTGAAAAGCGAGCGAGAAAAATTGCTGTTGAGGTTTTAAATATTCTCACGTATCTACATGAGTTGAATCCAGGGGTGTTACATAGAGATATTAAACCGAGTAATTTAATCTGGGGCGAAGATAATCGGATTTATTTAGTTGATTTTGGTGCAGTTCAGGATAAAGCGGCAAGAGAGGGCGTTACTTTTACCGTTGTAGGTACTTATGGCTATGCGCCAATGGAACAATTTGGTGGTCGCGCGGTTGCGGCTTCAGACCTCTATGCACTGGGAGCAACTTTGATTCATTTGCTCACTGGAACTTCCCCATCTGATTTACCCCAGCAGGATTTGCGACTGCAATTTACAGACCGAGTTAATCTCAGTCCCAGTTTTGTCAGTTGGCTACAAAAGTTAATAGAACCCGCTCCAGAAAACCGATTTACTAGTGCCAGCCAAGCGCTAAATGCTCTCAAATCTGGTCTGAGTGTCAAATCTGTAAACGAGAATCAACTAAGAGAAATAATCAACAATTCTGGATGCGGGATAAATAATCATAATGAAACAGTCCCAGAGGAAATTCTTGGTTGGAATTGGGGCGCATTTCTAATGCCTTGGTTGTGGATGTGGCCGAATCAAGTGTGGTATGGGATGTTCTGTTTTATACCCAATGTTTGGTGGTTAATGGCGATCGCACTTGGTGCAAAAGGCAATGAATGGGCTTGGAAAAGTAGACGGTGGCGCAGTATTGAGCAATTCAAAGCGCATCAAAGAGGCTGGGCGATCGCTGGTATTCTAATTGGAGCGCCTATTAGTATTATGCTATGGGTGCGAGCGATCGCTTTACTCAAATCTGCACTGTAAGGCACAAATACGTATATTCGGGAGCATGAAAACCACCGACGCGATCGCTTGAATGAAGGGCGATCGCGTTCAGCGTCTCGTAGAGAGGAAAATTTACGAGCGAGGAGAGCCGCAGGCAGGTACGCGATGTCTACGATGGTCACTGAGCTTTGTCGTTGGCGCAGCCTCTCGTAGAGAAGTGCGGGCGTAGCTGCGGCACATTTAGTATATGTTTTCTAGTAAATTAGTAGCCAGTTGTAGCGTTCGCGTAGCGTCTCGTAGAGAAGCGATGACCGAGCGCTGTGGGTTGGTTGCTGAGTTATTCTACAGCGTTGGGTCAACAACTGGCGATTTGTGGTTGTTCTGTTCTGTTGATATCTCATTTAAACGGCAATTCAGAGACTTGTGATGCCAAATTGCCAGAACCTTTGAACATGACGCCGTAACTTCAACTTTTTCTTAGAGAAGGAGTGGAAAGACCTGATGGCACTCTGGTCAAATAGCTCCACCATTTCAAGAGATAACTTTTAGCAAGAGTTCGTTAAGCACGTCAAATAATGGTCGGTTGTTACCCACACCAGTCTGATTGTTATTAGTCAGAATGTAGTGGTGCAATATATTGCACTATTACAAAAGCTAAATACAGAGGTAAACTATGTTTCCTTTTTGGGGTAATCCTTGTTATGGAAGCGAACCCATTTCGCACAAAGCTAGTTTAGAGCGGAAATTAAAATTCTTGATTTGGATGCGAGATGATTTAGAGTCCAAACTGGCTGGCATTAATGCTTCTATTGATACCATTCGGCAGCAAATAGAACGCTCAAACTCAGCTGTTTAGAACTTAGTTCTTGCAGACATTTGTACTGAAGCCGATTGTAACTATGAAAGTGACTGGGCGCTGTAAATGGGCTGCATCATGTAGGTCTTTGTGCAGCGCTCTGTCACAAACTAGGTAGTCTTGAAAAACGAAGCCCAGTCTTTTGTGCTGGCAGATGGTGAAACTAACCCTGAATATTTAACTCAAGACAGAGGTATAGTCAGCAGAGTTGATTAATATCTGGAAGTTAGAGCCGTAATCGTCTGAAAGTGCCAATACTTATAAAAATGAAAAATATTATCTCGATTGTTTGGAATAACTCCTTAAAACCGCAGAAAGAATCTGTTTTACTATTTGACTCAACTGCTGCCGCTAGTGAGATTGCCCTGATGCTGAACGGTCAGTGGGATGGCTGCAATGGTGTGATTATCGCTAAATGTGATCAGGTAGCTGTTAACACTGCTGCCAAACTATTAGAAACTACATGGTGTTATCAAGGTGCATCAAAAGCTGTTTTAGACAGAGTAACAGCTGATGAAATTTTACGCCGTTATGCAATCGGAGAAAGACATTTTATTAATGCTAATTTGAGGTGTGCAGTACTTGCATCAGTGAAACTGAGTGAAATTAACCTAAGTTATGCGAAGTTGAGTTTAATAGACCTAAGTCAAGCCAATCTCAGTAAAGCCGATTTAACAGCGGCAGACCTAAGTCAAGCTAATTTAAGTGGAGCCGACTTGATTTCGGCAAACCTAATGAGGGCAAACCTAAAGGGGGCAGACCTGCAACAAGCTTCACTGAGGGGAGCTAACCTAAGTAGTGCTAACTTAAGTGAAGTTAACCTCACTGGTGCAGATTTAAGAGGCGCCAATCTAGCACTAGCAGACCTAAGAGGGGCAAATTTTCACTTGTGCAATTTGACTGGGGCTAACCTAACAGGTGCCAAGTTAATTGAAAGTGACTTGGCTTTTGCTAGACAATAATCGCGCCTGGAGGCATCGCACTCTGAGAAGTTTTAGATATGTGATTTTAATTACGCAAGTTGCTTAAGCATGAATCGATCATGGCAACATAAATAAATGCTTCAGTTGAAAATGCGATCGCCTGCCGTAACACTAAGCTTAAATATAACGTGAGTTCGGAGAGTCGCATGGTGTTCGCCTAATTAGTCGAATCCAAAAGACCTTTAAGAGGTTTTACTACGGAAAATCTTTCCCTCTCCGAGTCGGAGAGGGACAGACTTGAACTTTAGTTCAAGGCTCTTGGTTCGTCGAACTCACATTAAGTTGACTACCCTACCAACTCCATTTCTAACTACTAACTTGTGATTCAACTACACCCACGGGACAAGATACGTTTGTCCCTCCTAAACCACAATATCCGTTGGGATTTTTAGCCAGGTATTGCTGATGGTAAGCTTCTGCGTAGTAGAATTCAGGCGCATCCAAGATTTCTGTAGTAATCTTGCCATAACCTGCACCATTAAGAGCTTGCTGATAAGCTTCCCGCGATGCTTCTGCTAGCTGCTTTTGAGTTTCGGAATATACATAAATTCCCGAACGGTATTGAGTGCCAGCATCATTACCTTGGCGCATTCCTTGGGTGGGATTATGGCTTTCCCAAAAGACTTTGAGCAGTTCAGAATAACTAATCACTTTGGGATCAAACACAACCAACACCACTTCATTGTGGCCGGTTCGTCCACTACATACCTCTTCATAGGTGGGATTGGGTGTCAACCCAGCAGCATAACCCACTGCGGTAGTGTAAACTCCTTTAAGTTCCCAGAATTTGCGTTCTGCACCCCAAAAACAGCCCAAGCCAAAAATTGCCTTCTCTAATCCATCGGGATAAGGAGGCTTCAGGGGATTCTTGTTGACATAATGAGCCGCCGGTACTGACATAGATTGTGCCCTTCCTGACAAAGCTTCCTCAGCAGTGGGCATATTTTGCTTTTTGCCAAATCCGAATAGTGCCATTGATTTTGACTCTGATATACATCTTTACCTTATTTTCTATTTTAACGCTGTAAAGATTCTGGCGATCGCTTGGGGTTTTCTCAGAATCCTCATTGGACTATGTTGCTCTTTACAGACGCGTCTGAGTGTTTGCCCTTTCACTAGTTAATGCTATTCATCAAGGTAAACTTGGCATCAAAAAATACTCATGGATAAAATACCGAAAATTGACCGTCAAAGGGAGCATCAAGCGAACGAACGTACTTTTCTGGCTTGGCTACGCACTTCTATTGCATTGATTAGCTTTGGAATTGCGATCGCCCGATTTGGTATATTTTTGCGCCAGCTTAATCTATCCATTACTCAACAAGAACCTCATGTAAATCCATTATCTAATTCCGAAAATTTGGGTCTTGCTTTGGTAATTTCTGGAATTTTCACAATTGTGTTAGCTGCGTGGCGATACAATCAAGTTTTCTGGCAAATTGAACAAGGGGACTATAGACCAACTCGGTTAATAGTTTGGATAATGACTGGAGTAGTAATTATTTTGGGAGTTTTTTGTATTCCTTTGATTCTATGGCGTGATAAGATACCTTCTCATTATTCTGTTCCAACTCAACCACAGTCGCTAAAGTTGCAAAGATCAACCCCAAACCTCAATGTTAAAAATGGGACAATTACTACTCTATACAAACAAATATTTTTGTTTTTTAAATAGCTCATTAATAAGTCTTATAGGAATCAGATTTGATTTTTGAAAAAGACTAAGCGAGAATACGCTATTTTTAGTCTCACAAATGCCAGCAGCAAATTCTAGAAAAGATGTTGGTACTTTTCACAAATTGATAAATCATAAGCCTGATTGCTAAAGAATTCTTCAGGAAACAGATATGCTAGTCCGATTAACCATTGTGTTGGTGTATTGGGATTGCTTGCGATCGCTCTTTGCATTTCCACATCTTTGTTAGTTCTGGCTTGTATCGCAAGTTCTCCTAATAAACTACTCTCGGCGAGAGGATTTGCAGTAACTAATCTCGTTAACTCATCATTAATTGCCGCTAATTCTCGTAATCTTTGTGGTGAAGTGTTATGATTGGTTGCTTCTTGCTTAAGCGAATCGAGTGACATTAACTTAACAACCCTCTTTTACTATTTCAGTAATATCATTTTTAATTTACTCGGATATTTTAGTAAGTGCTAGGTTGATTTAGTATCGGATAACAATTTATTTGTCGTGTTATGGAGATTCCCGTTGCTGTGCTACTACAACTAATCTTTTATAGAAAAGTCTAGTTTAGACAACTTTGCATAAGTTTTATATAGCGCTTCTCTGTTGAGTGCAATACAGACCTAACCCCCAGCCCCTTCCCTTGTAGGGAAGGGGAGCAAGATTCAAAGCCTCTCTCCTTTTAGGAGAGAGGTTTGGAGAGAGGTCAAAGTTATTGCATCCAAACAAAAACCGCTATATAACCGAATGCGTTACACAAGCATTCACTAAGGGTAAGAGCGGCCCTAATTGCTCTTGTCCATTCACGGCTAAATCGCTGTGACACAAATAAACTCTCTCGGATACACGAGACAATAAATCTGCCAAAATCCTTCGTAGTCGTTGTTCTTCTGCCAATTTCTCATCTTCTGCTGTCCAAGGTTCGCCTAACCTGTCTCGCAGGAAAAACGGCGCACCGAACAAAGTCGCCGCACCACCTTTCGCCCATAGAGGTGAACCAGCATCCAGCCAAAAATGCCAACGGTGCGATCGCCTACTAGAGCGATATTGAAATATAGTTGCTAATGTGACAGCCTTTCTCACTCCACCAATGGAACGCACAGGGTAAGGATTGGCAGTAATAGTACCACGTCGCAGTAGTTGAATGAATTCAATAATCGTTGTGTGAGGCGTTGTCTCAACTGGGGCAATTTGTCGTAATCTGGTGTCAATTTCCCAGTAGTGTTGGGCGGTTTCTAATAATTCCCGCAGTGCTGCTAGTTGTTCATAGGGAAGATTGCTACCATTCCACAAAAAACGCTGAATTGCTCTGTCTAAGAGAGAAATCGGACTGGGAATTAAACGCAATTCTTGTTGCGATCGCTGCTGTTCTAACCACTGTAATATTTCATTATAAGCTGTGGTCGCTGCATAGCCGATTCTATCCCAGCGCTCAAAGGCTGATACTGGTAACAAGTTGGGGCGATCGGGATGGGGTAAAAAGCAGTAATCTGCAATCAAACCCGCACGTACCGGATCAATATCAGTAGAGACGCGATTAATCGCGTCTGTAGGATTAATCGCGTCTGTAGGATTAATCGCGTCTGTAGAGTTTTCCGGTAGTTGTTGTTTCCGACTCAATACAACCAGCATTTCTGCCACCGCATCCCGATCTACTAAGCGTCCCAAGCCGGGATAAACTAGTGCCAGCATGGTGAGCAATGCGCGAATGATCGGTGAACTAATTAGCGGACGTTGGTCATTAAGCGATTGTACCTGGATATTTTGCTTAACGAGAATTTCTACTAGAGTATAACGAGCGATCGCATCTAAACCTGGTGCAATAATCGCCACTTGTTCCGGCTGCACTTGCTGTGATTGGATGGCATTAGCAATTACTTCTGCTGTTTGTCGCAATAGTTGGGCGCGGGAGGTGGTTTCAATTGAATGCACAATCTCAGGTAAACTCAACAGTACCATCGGTTCTGTGACTAATTCCACCATCTGTTTAGTGAGTTGCTCACTAAGGGACTCAGGAGGCGGCCCGGTTAAGATTTCTACCCGACAACGCTCTGCTAACCCTTCTAGGTAGTTGGGGTCTGCTCCCAATCCCAATCGCACTGCACCATCAAGATTGTAGCTAAACGCCCCGACTGCGCCTTGATCTAATAGCAACTCAAACAAAAGACGCGCTACGCTAGGATAATCATCAACATCATCTGCCAGTACCGCCTGATAGCGTTTAGCTAGGTGCTGCTGATAATTGCGATCGCTTAACAAATGCTGACTATAAAGTTCAGTAATAATCCCATAAGTGAGTAATCCCCTCTCTAAACACCAGTTCCGCCAATCTAGGAGCAAAGATCCCAAAAATTCCGGCTCTAAAGTTGTAGTATTTTCTCCCAGACCCCTGGCCAAAATCTGGGCAATATCTTCGCAAGGTATACCACTGTAAGCTGCTAATTGCAATAAGTCTAGGATGCGACGCACTAAGCGAGATTCATTCACTCCCGCAATACGTAAAATTTCTTCGTCTAATTGGGGACGCCAGAGTTTTGTTGCTAACTCTTGTTCTGTTTCTGGCCGCAATCGTACCGGAAACTGTGCCTTCAGGTTCAACGAGTTAATTAGCAACGGCCAAAATAAAATAACTTCATCCTGGAAAAAACCTAGCGGCGTCTTCGCACGAACCGGATATTTTCCTAATGTAGATGTAACAATTATATCTCCCAATTCTCGACGATTATCATCATTGGCAGCTAAGACTAAAACTCCTGGCTCTGTTTGTTTAAGATATAAAAATTCGGGTATGCGATCGCCCTTGGCGTTGGCGTTCGCGTAGCGTGTCGCAGACAAGCCATCGCTTTTTTTACGTCCCTGGCTTTTAGTATAAAATAATTCAGTATATTGATTTTCAGATTTTACCCAATTACAAAATTGCTCTACCAAGCGAGCCGTCTTACCACTGCGACTAGTGCCAACAATCCAAACCGAATGAGAAACCACAAACTTTCTCCTTGTAGATTTGCTAGTATACCTCGTGCGTTAACTTAGGTTAATAATCACCAAATAATGCTGGATGATTGTCTGCAATGAAAAACTCTGTTTTTAGTCAAAAAATCTATTCTTTCTTACTTGCTGCTTATCGATGGTACTTACAGACTCCTGAACGTTCTTTAGATGAAGCTTACAATGCAGCCTTAAAGATTCAGGAAATAGAAGATAAACATTTCAATGGTAATAAAATAGACATTGACTCAGCCATGTACAGTAACAGCGTGATGGATTATTTTGAGTCAGACCTCAACAAGCTATTAAAAATTGCGAGGATGCGGCTGACAGAGTTGAGAGCAAGCCGTTGGTTTTTAAATGAAGAAAATCAAAAAGCTGCTCAGAAAGCAGGTATAGAGTATTTAAGTCCTTCTTTGGTTTTGGAAAAGCTAAACTTTATCGATCAAGTTATATCCAAATACACAACAAATTCTGATCAAATAACTTCTAAAGCTTTAGTAGTCCAACCTCCAAATCTACCAGTTAACTCTGTGATATCTGAGGACAAGTCGCTGCTCGTCAATACTCCAACGGTGCCACCCAAAATAGCAACTCAAGACTTGGGTAAAAAACCCCAAATCAAGCGTAAAACCGATACAATGGGCATTTTGCCCCGATCTCTTTTAAGTACTATCACTCGTCTGCAAGTTGAATTAGACCCTAATTCTGAACAAGAGGTAATTCAGAGTTTTCGTCAGACTCAAAGAAGAACAATAATATCTATCAGGTTTATTTTACTATTAATTATAGTCCCACTTTTAACGCATCAGATAGCAAAAGCTTTCGTAGTCGGCCCCATTATTGACCGTGTTAGAAGCTCTGAGCAAATGCAGATATTCCTCAATTCCGAAATGGAAGAGGAAGCCCTGCTAGAATTACAAAGATTTGAAGAAAAGCTCAAGTTTGAGAATCTCATTATAAAAGCCCCTGCAATGTCGTCTGAGCAGATTGAAAATGAAATGGGTGATAAGGCTATAGAGCTTGCTAAAGAATTTCGTCACGAAAGCTCTAATGCGATCAAAAATATTTTTGCAGACCTTTTCTCGGTGGGTACTTTTATCTGGCTTTTGTTAGTCAGCAGGTCTTCTATTGCTGTGCTAAAGGATTTTATTGATAATATTGTCTATGGACTTAGTGATAGTGCCAAGGCATTTATCATCATTTTGTTTACTGATATATTTGTAGGATTCCACTCTCCTCATGGCTGGGAAGTACTACTAGAAGGTGTATCACGCCATTGGGGATTACCAGCAAATCGAGATTTTATCTTCTTATTTATTGCTACATTTCCCGTGATTTTAGATACCATTTTCAAATACTGGATATTCCGATTTTTGAATCGGATATCGCCTTCAGCAGTTGCCACTTATCGTAATATGAATGAATAGGGCATTGGGCATGGGGCATGGGGCATTGGGCATGGGGCATTGGGGAGTGGGGAGTGGGGAATAATTTTTGTGTTGTCAAACGATTAAATTATTTTTGATTTTTGAATTTGAGCGAGGTGGGATAATCTCAAAAAATTTTAATTTTGATGAAAAAGACACTTGCTGGGTTAGGAAAGTTTAACAAAGTTATCGTTATCGCTATCAGCTTACCTGTGGTTTTATCGATTTTGCTGGTGCGGATGCAATCTTTGGCGTATCGGGAACTTAGTCCGCCAGAATGTCGTGTACAAAAGTGGGATATACCAGTTTCCTTGACTGCTGAAAATCAAGATGCACTTACACAAAAACAAAAAGTACCATTAATCCAGAGACTACCAGTTACTTGTTGTCAAGGTGATACCTCTTGTTTGGATGAAGTTCTTTATGGACAAATACCAGACAAAAAGGCACTGATAAGTGCGATCGCTCGTAGTCTCCAATATCTGCAAACAGCTAATGCTGTGGCTGCTTATCAAAACTATCCGGTGGCTGGGATTACGCGCGCTCGCGTGTTCAAAAGCTTGAAAAGATTCCGCGAACTTCTATTAAAAACTAATTCTGCAACAGAATTACATCAAGCTATCGAACGGGAATTTGTTCTTTACCAGTCAGTCGGTCAAAACACCAAAGGTTCCGTTTTATTCACCGCCTATTATGAACCACTTTACGCAGCCAGTCGCGTCCCCACAGCAGAATATCGTTATCCTGTTTATCGATTACCTCCTGATTTAAATTCCTGGACTAAGCCTCATCCTACACGCTTGGAATTAGAAGGAGTAGATGGTTTACAAGGCGCAAAAGGGAAATTACGAGGATTAGAGTTGTTTTGGTTTCGCGATCGCCTCGAACCATATCTAGCTCAAATTGAAGGTTCGGCGAGACTTCAGCTTCCCGATGGGACTCAAACAACAATCGGTTATGCTGGTAATAACGCTTATAACTACAAAAGCATTGGGCGAGAATTAGTGAATGATGGCAAATTACCGCTACAAGGTATAACTTTGCCAATTATTCTCGACTATTTCCAAAAGCATCCCCAAGAGTTAAATATTTATATTCCGCGCGATCGCAGCTTTGTTTTTTTTCAAGAAAATCACGGTCAGCCAGCCCAAGGTTATATCAATGTACCACTAACAGCAGAGCGTTCTATTGCTACGGATAAATCTCTCATGCCTCCTGGTGCTTTAGCGTTGATTCACACTTCTATTCCCTTTGTTAATCCTACCGGAAAAATGGAGGAGCGCATCGTTAGTCGCTATGTTCTTGACCAAGATACCGGAGGTGCAATTAAAGGTGCAGGTAGGGTAGATTATTTTTTAGGTACTGGTAAAATAGCAGGCGATCGCGCTGGTGTCACAGTCAGCAATGGACAATTATTTTATCTATTACTCAAGTCCCAGAATTAAACAAAATGCAAAACTTCATCCTGTATCTAGCTTCCCTCTCCAATACATCGGAGAGGGATTGAGGGTGAGGTAAGCCAGGGACTTGAAGAAGAATGCAGAATTCAGAATTCAGAATCAACTACACATTCCAAATCAATGAAACGCTTAGGGTAAGTAATTATGAATTACGAATTACGAATTACGCTACTAGGCTTCTGTATCCATGTCAGCATCGTCATCGTCATGATCGTAAGGGATATCGTCAAGGTCGATCATTTCTGAAATTTCTTCTACTTCATTTAGATACTCAGATTCTTGATGTTCACGCTCGATTAGACGACCAGTTGACTTTAGCCATTCCAAGAGAATAAACTCATTACTTGTACGAATTACAGGCGCTCGCTGGTTACGAGGTTCTTCACGCAAAGGACTTATAGGCATAAAAAAAACTCACTTTGAATTACAGGTTAACGTACAAAAACATCAAAATTGGACATTCAGGTTAAAAGCCTTGTATAACAAGCCTTTTCTCAACAGATGAAATATGAACCATTGAGTTTTTTATTCTCTTGTCCGTCTACTTACCATTAAAATGCGTGTGCGTCAGTCCTAATAATAAATCTTCAAGCGGACGCAATCTCACAAGGCATTTGGTAGCTTGGCGAGAGTTTCATACATATTAGAGGGTAATGCAGACAGTCTGTTCGCTACAGCGACTGCATCAGCTAAGTTGCTAAATTGACACCGGACAATTTCTTGTCCATTTCCTGAAGGGAAACGCTTCCTAGCTTTATTAGACACAGCACAAATTATCGCTAACGCTTTGGCGAACCCATCTTTTGTCAATATTGTTTCTTGAGCGAACCCTTCAACAGGAATAAGGCAAACCTCAAACCGATAGCCCGGTCTGGGAGAAACAGCTATGTCAATATATGGTTTATCTTCTTTTCTGATTCGGCGTAAATATTTGGCTGTCGAATTAGTATCATGCAAATCAGTCCCAAGGGCATAAGTAAAGAAACAATCTTCTGTGAGCGATTCAGGACGGGTAATTATATCCGTTGGCATAAGTTCAAGTACTATCCGTATATTGTCTGGCTTTGTGACACACTTTACTGTCCATTCTTATTGGCACATTTTTTGACAGTGAGATGTATCCGTTTCACGCGAGGTATGGCAATACAGTTCTGCTCACTAAAAATTTCAAGTTTTGGAATGATCAAGAGTCTCATCTCTAAAGGTCTTAGCTCTATCAACTTTGAGACTTAATCTATACTCTCAGAAGACCTGTTCTAGGTAATTATCTTCAACCTCATTAGGTAAATTAGCAATATAAACTGACATAAAATACCTCCAGAATCAAAGAGTGTAGAGATTTAGATTCGGAGAGGCGTCTATATAGTCAGTTACATGACCGAAAATATTTCTCAACTACCTAACTATAACATAGTTGACGGTTGAACTTTTTTCAACTATTCCGACCGATAGATATTCCGTCACCAAGAACACTAGGGTTGTACTCAATTGTGAGTTTTAGATAACTAAATCTTATAGTTGTTAAGGAGTTCTAATTTTTACCGAGCGTGATGATAGAGAGAGGATAAATACTGATTGCGATCGCATGATATCATCAAGTAGAGTGCGGCGCTGTTTAGCATTTGCTCAAACCTTTATTTTTAGCTTATAGGCACTGCCCATCCTCCGGTTCTTGAGAATCGGGCAAAATCTCAATTATTAGCTTAAGAACAAGCCCCATATTTCAACAGAACATATTCATTTTAACTGAGAAAAAACAAGAAAACTACATACATTGGGCTGGTTCTAAACTAACTTTTACATTAAGTTGACATCCGCCCCTACAGCGTGTTGCATACGAACGAAAATCGCTATAAATAAAACTCCAGGATTGTAAATATAATCCTGAGGCAGAATTTTCATATCCTTCTCAACATCTTTTACCAAACTGTGAAATAGGACGTTGCTGATTAAGAGTATGAGTTTTGTTTCGCGCAAAAAATTGCAAAAACAAAAGCTCCAAGCATTTAACTTTGAAATTTCATACTTAAACTCAGCAACGTCGCTGATAGCTGTTAAAGTCTGCAAACAGAATTAACAGCGATTCTCCCACAGGCTACTAGGTCAATTTATAAACCGACGTTGCAACCAGAAGCACCGAAAGGAGTATTTAGGCAAGTCTTAAAACAGACCTTTAGCCGCAGTTTTAATGCTAGCGGGAAGAGGAGCATATCCGAGAGATTTAGCTAAAGCATCCCCACCTGGCCCAAAAGTAGAGTTGAGGAAAGTATTAAAACCTGTAGCACCTGAGTAAAACACCAAATAACTTGCTGTGGAAATAGGATAAGCATTTGGACGGGCTGGATCGCTCAAATTATCAATTCTAATCAGCTTGCTAGCGGTATTAGTACTGTATTTTACGACAGTCCCACCATTAAGAGCGTCTGTAATTGAAGCTGTTGAGGGAGCGATGTAATTACCGGCCTTGTTAGCTAAGACTGCGGCAGGTAGATTTTTAGTTAAACGGGTGGCATTATCCAGATAACCAATTGCACCTTTAGTAGTTGCGACCGCAGTGGCTACACCACCACCAGCAGTAGCACCAATGAAACTGCTTGGCCAAGCAACAGTTGTACCTGCTCCTAGCTTCCAAGCACTAGATATTGCCTTCAGATGAGTGGTTAAAACAAAAGTAGAACCACTTGAATCACTACGATGTACAACTTTGATAGGTACATTGAGTGCTATTTGGCGACCGTTGTCAGCACTAATGCTCTTATCGTTCCAATTGGTAATGGTACCGTTGAAAATACCAGAGTAACTAGCTCGTGAAAGCTTAATTCCACCGGCTGGTACACTCAGACCAGTAGCGTTATAAACTAGTGTGACTCCGACACCGATCACAGGCACTTGGATGTAACTACGATTAGTACGTTTTTCGGTTGCGGCTACGGGGTCGTCACTAGCTGCAAAATTGACTGGGAAAGTGATTTTGGGAGTAGTACCTGCTGGTTGGGTTTGAGTGAATAAAGCTGTTAACCCTGCGCCACTACCAACTGGAGCATATGTGAAGCTGAAGCCAGGAGCGACTGTTTTTAGACCTGTAAATAAAGCGTTTACGGTGGTTGCACCTGCACCATTACCTAAAGAGGTCTCAGCTAGAGATTTCTGAGTAGCAGATTGACCTGCTACTAAACCAATTGTCAGGGCAAATACAGAAACTGAAGTTGCCAAATAGGTCAATTTACGATTAGAACAAAAAGCCATGTCAAGCTCCTTCAAATTAATTTCGGGTTCAACACCATATCAAATCCAAATCAAGTGTCAAACTGGCGATTACAAATAACCTTATACAAGCACAAAAAATTGGCATTAAAAAGGTTATTAATAAATCAATAGTTTGCACAAAACACTGAAGAATGTAGAGCAACTTAAAGGCAAAGTTTTAAAGATATAGAGTGCATTAAGCTATTCCTAATCCACCCCATTACTTACATGAGTATTTCCTAGCTAAAAACTCTACATTTCCAAAGTAAGTTTGTATAAATAAACATTCATTGGCTTCAGGATAAGAGAGTGGCTAATCGGTACTATGAATCATGTCTCAATTTCCATTTTCAGTCTCTTATTCCGTTTTAAAAAGCCATGTTTAATTTTACCCACTTCATTATTTGGGATGGCAATTTTATCTGAATTATGAAAATCACTTTCTTTAATGTAGACGGGCAGCAGTTTGCCACAAGCTACCGCTAAGGTGCGAAGTAAAGAAAGTCAGAATTTCATAAATATTTTACGACTGCTATCTATAGCTAATAGCTGTTAAAATTTGCCAACGAAATCAACAGTATAATGTTAAGGTAAAGCTCAAGTCATGATTACATTATGGAATGATTAAAAAAATTAAATATATTTCGGGAGTTTAGAGGCGTTTGAAAAGTGGTTTTTGTAGCGATTTTTTATTAATCCGCCAGAGTAAAATCTAAAAATTTCGCTTACATATGGTTTTGCCTATTAAGCTTTTTTTAGAGGTTTTAATAAGTATTTAAGAGAGGTTACGCAGTTTACAAATTAGCCAGTGTATGTATCAACGAAAATACGTTGTTTTAGCATTTTATTAGTTGCGTAGGTGCAACCGAACCAAGGCATCACACAAAAAAATAGCTGAAAAATCGAGAGCATCTCAGTGAAAGCAAATATATCAGATGAGAAACAAGATTCTTGCTCCCTCTCCTTGGTAAGGAGAGGGTTGGGGTGAGGTTTTACAAGGCTTTTTACACTCATTGAGATGCAAGAGAAAAATCTAGCTATAATACCAGAAACCTATACTCCGTAATTAGTGTTTTCTGTCAACGGGTAATTTATGGTATATTTTTTGACAACTAAACAATTTGTAAACATTCAGAATATTTAGACAAAAGGATAAAGCGTGGTATATTTCGTGCTATCGACCATAGACTGATTAACGCCTATGTGAATAGTAGTGCTAACATAATCTCCAAAAGTATTCCCAAACTCCTTTGCAGATGGGATAGTGTTGCCACTGCGTTGCAACTTATCCAAGTTTGTAGTAAATTATGTAGTAATTTGTAGTGCGCTAGGTAAGGATAAAACTTTACAAAAGGGTTAGTTGGAGGAATAAAATGTTTTCTCTAGAACTTGTAACTATGCTCCCAAGTATTGTCTGGCGTTTTTACCGGATTCTCCAACCTCTAATTGAGGCAAAAGCGCCGGGATAGAAAAAGTTTAGGAGGACTGTAGCAGTTCTGGTTTGAAGCTCGAAACCTAGTTTCTCGAACCATGCATACTTAGCTTTTAAACAAAATTTAATATTATATTAACTTAGCCGAATAAAAATTTATATATAATCTAGGACTTTACTGAAAACTTCATAATTTCATTAAAAATGAATCTTCAATCATGTTAAGTTATAAATAACTGTAAAATTTTAGACAACCAACACTCATAGTACGCCATAGGAAAATTAGCAAATGTCTAGACAAAGTTCTCACGAGAGAAACTTTTTCAAAGCTTTAACTGGTAGTGCGGTCAAAGGATTTCATAACTTAAGACTGGGACTGAAATCTGGCCTGATTATTCTGGTTGAATCTGTACCTTTTTTGATTGCTTGTGCTGTACTTGTAAGCGTGATCAGCCTAAAAAGTCCTATCCTGCTCTTTTGTTTACTAGTTGGTAGTTTAATTGCAGTCATCACCCAGCAAATTGGGGAGCAGGTGAATTTACCAAGGCGATCGCTAATATTATTACAAATTCTAGCAGCAGCGAGCATTCTGAGTTTATATTGGTTAGACTGTTTTGCAGCCCCCGCACAAGCACAGTTTTTTGGGGAAGCTGAAAAGTTTTTCAAAAAAACCTTACAAAGTGGTACAGGAGCAAATGCTGGTGGTGGCGACACAGCAGTAAGTTTGATATTTAATGTGTTGCGGGCAATTTACTTACTGTATATTGCAATCTCTCTGGTTGGTGTGATTAACGCAGTGCGTAAAGATGAAGATTGGCAAAGCATTGCCAGAACACCCCTATTAGTGGTTGTTGCTGTTACCATTGCTGATGTACTCACACGCTTTGTAATTGGCGATAGCAGTAAATAATTCAGATATTTCAAATGTCTCAAGAGCGGGAACAAGAATTTCGTCCAGTCAATCAGGTTCTGGGAAGCCAACCTTCATTAGGACCAATCCCTGCCGATCAAATTCTTCCTTGGACGGTAATTGCCTTAGCCTCCTACTTTATTATCAATGGGATTTTTGGTGGTCTTTTCCAAGAAGAGTTTCAAAAATGGTTGTGGACAGTACTAATTACTGGTTGGGGAATCGGAACTTGGTGGATTTTAACTGGTGGTAGGAGTTGGAGCTTTTTAAGTAAATTTATTGGCGTTCCCGCTTGGACAAGAGGTTTTGCTCGTTATCAAAGCTTACTAGAAGTTAACCATGAAGCAAAAAATCGGAAAACAAAGCGTCAGCGTCGCCGGAAATGAAAGTAGATTAACACCATTTGAAGATGCCTTACACTTGGCAACAATGCTACGTGTAGCAATGAATGGACGTGATATTGGCGCTTACCTTTTGACAAAAGGCACTCAAAAAGATCGCTTCTGCTTTGTTTTTGGTTTTGACTGTAAGGGAATTCATACCACTTTAAGACCCGAACAAATCGATACACTTTTTAATAATATTGAAGCCGGATTGAAAGACATCCCTAGCGGTGAAAGAATGACACTGCATTTGGGATCTTTTAGTTCAGATAAAGAGCGCCAAAAAGAATTAGCATCACTAATTAAAAATACGCCATCACGAGATATCAAATATTTGTTGATGGCGGAAAGAGCTAGAGTTAAAGAACTGACTATTTCTGGTGTTCGGAAACCCAAATTTTTGCGGATTTATGTCACTTACACCATTGAATCTAACTCCAAAAATGCAGATGATTGGATAGAGAAGCTTTTAGTCAGGGCGGAATCATGGTGGTTGAAATTCAAAGGTGAACTCTCAGATGTAGAAAATCAGCGTATTGAAACCCTGATCACAAATGCTTACAAACAGGGTTTTCTGCGTTGGGAACAAATTTTATCTAACCAAATGGGATTGGATGTCAAGCCTTTGAAAGCTGACGAACTGTGGGAGGAAATCTGGAGAAGGTTTAATGATACAGACCCAATAGAAATTCCCCAGTTAATGACTTTAGATGAACAAGGACTGCACGAGCAAGTTAATTCAGATTTAGCTAGTACTAAATTGCTTGTAGACAATATCCACGGCACAACTTTGCTGATGGAGTCTAGTATACCTTGTGCCGATCGCCGTTGGGTTAATGTTAACAATCGTTATATTGGCGCACTATCATTTCTGGAAAAACCC
This sequence comes from Nostoc sp., assembly GCF_036917755.1. Lineage (GTDB taxonomy): Bacteria > Cyanobacteriota > Cyanobacteriia > Cyanobacteriales > Nostocaceae > Nostoc. The sequence goes on along the minus strand of NZ_JBALFC010000157.1, from coordinate 170,619 downwards.
GGAGGTTGGTCAAATAAATCTAACCAACTGCGCTATTTATGGGAACTGTTGGCGAGAGAAAGAGTAGTAGATACAGAAATTTTTTGTGAGTTGACTGCGGCAAATCCAGCAATGGTGAAAACTACTCTGCAACGAGTGCTGAAGCAGTCAAATATGACGACAATTATGGCTCAAGAAAAAAGTAAAACTATTGATGTCAATGCTCAATTAAAGCTAAAGAAATCGGTAGCAGCCCAAGAACAATTATTTGAAGGTGCAGTCCCGATTTACACGAGTGTCGTCATTTTGGTACATCGTCCAACTGTAGAGAAATTAGATGAGGCGACAAGATATATTGAAAACTGTTTTCAACGTCCAGCAAGGGTAATTAGAGAAACTGAGTACGCCTGGAAAATTTGGCTGCAAACTCTACCGATAGTTTGGGAAGGTTTGTTAGCAACACCTTTCAATCGTCGCCAGCTATATTTAACAAGTGAAGTTCCCGGATTAATGCCTTTAGTTTTAACTAAAAGAGGTGATAAACAAGGCTTTGAGTTGATTGCTGAAGAAGGCGGAACACCCGTACATTTAGATTTATTTAATCAACACAAAAATTTAGCTTTGTTTGCGACAACTCGTGCTGGTAAATCGGTGTTGGTATCAGGGATTTTAACTCAGGCTTTGGCGCATGGCATTCCGGTAGTGGCGTTAGATTTCCCAAAACCTGATGGTACATCTACTTTCACTGACTACACAGAGTTTATGGAGGGGAATGGAGCGTATTTTGATATCTCCAAACAATCGAATAACTTATTTGAACAGCCAGATTTACGATCGCTAGATCCAGAACAACAGCGCGATCGCTTTAACGATTATACCGCCTTCCTAGAATCAGCTTTAATGACAATGGTTTTAGGATCATCCACTGAAAGTCAAATTTTATCGCAAACCGTGCGATCGCTGCTCAACTTAGCATTAGATGCCTTCTTTACTGATGAGGGCATCAAAGAGCGATATCGACAGGCGATGGCGGGAGGATTTGGCACTCTTGCTTGGCAGAAAACTCCTACCTTAAAAGATTTTCTGTTTTTCTGTTCACCAGAACACTTGCAGCTAAGTTCTTTAACTGGCAGAGTAGAAGACGCTCTCAGTCAAATTCAGTTGCGCTTGCGGTTTTGGCTTTCTAGTCGGGTGGGACAAGCCATTTCTGCACCATCCAGCTTTCCTACCGATGCACAACTTTTAGTTTTTGCGCTCAGAAACCTATCAGATAGTGAAGATGCAGCCGTACTATCGTTGAGTGCCTATTCAGCCGCACTACGACGCGCACTCAGCAGTCCAGCTTCCATATTCTTTATTGACGAAGCACCAATTCTATTTGAATTCGAGCAAATTTCTGACTTAGTTGGCCGAATTTGTGCCAACGGCGCTAAAGCTGGCATTAGAGTTATCTTATCAGGACAAGATCCTGATACCATTGCCAAATCTAAAGCTGCATCTAAAATTTTGCAAAACCTGACAACACGATTGATTGGACGCATTCAGCCAGTTGCAGTGGATAGTTTTGCAGACATCTTAAAATATCCCCGCCAAGTTATTTCTCGTAATGCCTCAGAAAGCTTTTTTCCCCGCAAAGAAGGCGTTTATAGCCAATGGCTGCTAGATGATAACGGTATTTATACATTCTGCCGTTACTATCCAGGTTACGAACAATTGGCAGCAGTTGCAAATAACCCCTCTGAACAAACTGCACGGAGCAAAATGATGCAAATTCATAGCAATAAATATGAAGCCATTTCCGCATTTGCACGTCAGTTAGTGGCTACTTTACGTAGTAGTTAATCGGGTTATGTCAGCAGTTAACAGGGATTAAAAAAGTTATAAATAATAGTTAAAAACTTAAATTTCCGACTCCCTACTTAATCTCGTCTACCTTTTCCAGGCACAAATGTATGCAAAAAACTACCATTTTGACTTTTACGTTAACGTTACTATCCCTAACAATCCTACCAGCAATAGCACAAGTTCAGACGGGATTAGGCCAGGTTTGGACTGATTTTCAATCATATTCCACAGATTTGCAAAACTACCTTCAATATAATCTCAGCGATAACTTAAAGCCTCTAGAAGTACAGAGTCAAAATGCTCTGAGTGGTGCCAAGGGAGAATTGAATATACCTAACCCCGTCGTTGCGGGACAAAAAGTTCGTGATAATTTGATTCTCTACTCTTCTAGTTCAGACTCTAAATCAAGCCGTTTTGAAAATAATTCCGCAGTCCGGGGAAATTTAGTTAGTAATGAACTCAATCGTGTAATTACCCGGGGAGCGGCGGCAGGTGTTCTTGGTCAAAATGGACAAATTCGGACAAAAGCAAAGTTAGAAAATACTGAAAACACACTAAAAAGTATTGCCGATATTACCGACGAGGCGGAGGTAGGGAGCAAAGGATTTATTGGTAAAATTACTCCACTTGTTGCTAGTAGTGGTAATACAAGTATTAGTCCTGGAGATGTTGCAACTAGCGGTGCTATTTCGGCTTTAGCACAATTAATAGGTGCTACTCAATTGCAAAGTATTAAGATTCAACAGGCACAATCAGAAATTGTCGGTGAAACATTTGCTCAGACAATACAGATGAATCAGTCTTTACAATATTCTAATTTAAATTTAGCAAATATTTCTCAACAGGCAGAAGAGGCGAATCGCGCTCGGAGAGTAGAAACATCTACAGAAGCGGCGCGGCTGTTACGAGCTACTTCTCAACTAGATTTATTTGGCAGAAAAGTTGGTAAGTAGAATTTTAGGATAAAAAAACTCTAATTTTCCAGACAAGTTTTCAAATCCTTAAGAGGTTGTTTGAAAAGTGGTTGCTTGTTATTTGAGGGACTTATTGATCCCCTCTAGCCCCCTTAAAAAGACTACGGTGTACACACAAGTCGAATTACCCCCTTAATCCCCCCCCCTTATAAAGGGGGGAAACCGGAAATCTAGTTCCCTCCCCTTTATAAGGGGAGGGTTAGGGTGGGGTAAAACCTTGGTTAAAGTCCCCCAATAGAATGTTTTGCTACCGACAAGAGGACTTTTAAAACATCCTCTAAACTTCTGAGAAACCAATAAGAAGTCTAAAAACAGTTTGGTAAGGTGCGTTACGCTGTCGCTAACCCACCGAAAGCATCCGGGATGGTGCGTTAGGAACGTAACGCATCCTACGAAATCTAAAAAACAGCCCATAAACTCAAAATGCAACTTGCTATTCAACTAATTTTTGCCCAAGTAGGCATTGATCAGATTGTCGATAATGGTGCCGCAACTTCCCGAAGTATTGCCGCAGGTTGGGATAAACAATGGCTGGATTTATTACAAAATAATACCAGTAATAATTTGTATGGAGCGCTGACCAATCTGGGTATTTTTTTTGCGGTAGGAACACTGTTATTTTTTATGATACAATTCCTCAAAGACTTAATATCCTACGAATATAGCCGTCCCATATCAGCTTTGATTTGGCCTTTTGTTGTGGTGATCCTCTTAAATAATTCAGGCAATGGAAGTATCCTTTCTAATCTGACACTAGGAGTGCGGAATTTTCTAAACACTGTGAATCAACAAGTATTAGTAACGGCAGATGCGAATAAAATATACCAACAAGCACTGAATATGAGTGTTGCCGAAGAAGTCGCTGGTTCTTTCTTGCGTCCTTGTCAGTCGCTTACTGGACAACAACAAAGTGAATGCTTTACCAAAGCTGCGGAAAAAATCAACACTCTCTGGCAGAAATATAGAGATACTTATGGAAATAGAAGCTGGATAATTAGACTACAAACTAAGGTCGATAATATTAGATATGGCACTGGCATTGTATCAGAAACCTCATTTAATTCTTTGTTAGGTTCTACAGTCCAAACAAGTGTCAAAAACTTTTTAGTTTCCTTACAATATGCCTTCCAGAATTTGATAGAAGCTACTATGTTGCTGATAGCGGCTTTAGGTCCTCTGGCTGTAGGTGGGTCTTTACTCCCTGTAGCTGGTAAACCAATTTTTGCATGGCTGACCGGATTTTTATCTATTGGAATCGCCAAGATTTCATTCAATATTATTGCTGTGCTGACTGCCTCAGTTATTGTGAATGGGCCAGGTCAAGATGTTAATGTTGATCCAGATTTAATGTGGTTCATAATTTTTCTGGGAATTTTAGCACCAATTTTATCGTTACTTGTGGCTGCTGCTGGCGGTTTTGCAGTCTTCAGCGCTATCAGCAATACGGCTTCTTTAGTAAAGGAGAGGATATAGGAAATTGAAAATTAAAAATGAATAAACTCAATTTTGGCAAGTGTCGTAACTACTGATTATATACGAAACACCATATATAGTAGCTGAGGTTTTTTTTCAGAAGGAGATCAGGAAATGGTGCGTTTACTGGAAAAAAGACAAAGAACGGGAAGTGTCTTAACAATTTTTGCGATCGCTAGCTTCAGTTTACATATATTAGTTTTACTTTTATTCTTATTCCAAGGGATAAATATTCGCCAACTCAGTCTGAGAAAACCTCCCAACTTTGTGCAATTAATCGATGGTAAACCAGTAGGTAATATTGACGATTTAGCAAGACAACCAGAAGCAATTCGCCAATTTGTCAGCAAAACAATGATATCAATGTTTAGCTGGTCTGGAACCTTACCACCACAAACTATCGAAGAAGTTGCAAACCCAAAATCAGATTTAGGAATTCTAATTCAAACACCTCAAGGGAGTAGCCAAAAAATTAGTACCACCAGTTGGGTAGCTAGTTTTGCGTTATCAGAAGACTTTCGCAAAGGTTTCTTAAGCACAGTTGCAGAAATGACACCGCCAGAAGTTTTCTCTGAAAATCCCGACCAAATTATGACATCACAATTAGTTATTAAGCGGGTTTATCCGCCAAAACAAATTGCACCAGGTAAGTGGCGAGTGGGTATGGTAGCCGACTTAATTCAAAAGAACCGAGTTGGTGGTGCAAAACTTATAACTCCTTTTAACAAAGATTTCCTTGTACGTGCAGCAGATTATTTCGGGAATCCACAAGGCGACAATGGCACAAACCTGCAAAAAGCAATTTATAGTGTCCGTGCTGATAGATTAGAAATTTATGAAATTCGTAACTTATGTTTGCTAGATGACTACAACAACCTGAATGAAGATAAATTAAAGCAGTGTGGTTCTGGACAAACATCTGATAGCTTTATCAGATAATCGATTTCTAAATTCCTGGCTGATAATTAAATTTATATAATTAATTATTAATGCAATTACTCAAACCAGAAAATCGGAAAAATAGCCCATTACCACTTTTGGTAGTAGGAACATTCGGCTTACATCTATTTACCTTGCTTTTACTAATATTTAACGGGTCTATGTTACAACAGTTAAGTAGGCAACTAACACCTCAAAGTTTAGTGCAACTTGTTGATGGTCGGACTATAACTGTAGACCCCCAACCAAATTTACAGCGACAGCCAGAAGCTATTCGCCGCTTTGTGGGTGAAACTATGAGCTTAATGCTTACCTGGTCACAACAACAGCCGCCAACACAAGTCTGGGAAATTACCTCTCAACTGGTAGCTGATGATTTTAAACAAAAACTTAAGTCACAACTTACTAACTTAAGTCCAGATAGCCAATTTGAAAATGTTAATAGAGGAGCGGAAAATGTATTAGTAATCCAAAAAATTTCTCAACCTACAGAAATAGACAATGGAAAGTGGAAAGTGGATATAGTTGCCAATCAATTAGTTTTTAGCAGTTATGATAAGTTGGGAAAATCAGTTTCTTTTAATAAACAAATTTTAGTTAGAGCAATAGATCAACCAGCAACTTCACTACCAAATGCAGCACTACCGTTGCACTTCGCAGCTTACCGCCTTGGTGAAGCCAGACTAGAAATTTATAATATATGTGAAATCGAAGATCAAAATTGTTCTGTAAATCCAAACCAAGCTCTACCATGACTAGATACCCAATTCCGACGGAAACGCCTCCCCAAAATGGATTTACTCTAACCACGGACGATCACCAACCAGAAGTAGAATCTTTAAATTGGGAATCACAGATGTCAAGGTTAGTCGGCTTTGAACAAGAATCTTCTACCGATATCCCAGGATCAGAAGACTCTGTAACGGCGCAAGAGTTTCTTTCTCAACCACAAGAAGTTCAGACTAAGCAAGCCTTCTCATCTAATCCGTTTGCAAAGTTAGCCTTGGTAGGAGCCGCTACCTTAGCGATAGTTTTGGTAGGTGGTGTGTTTTTGTCCAAGTTGATGAGTACCAGCAATCAAAAGCCAAAAAATATTGTTTCTCCAGAAGCGCGATCGCAGCCTATTTCACCTTCTAACTCTCAACAGCTAGGAGCCGAAGTAGATACCCTGAAAACGAAATTAGCCCTGACTGAACAAGCACAGATGGTAAAAGCTGCCCAACAACAGCTTAGAATTGCCAAATCAACGCCGACAGTAGCCTTACAAAAACCGTCAGTTTCTTCCAGAGATCGAGAGAAAGTGATCCCAACACCCGCACCAACAGTTTACGTACCTCAGACACTACCAGTTGAGCGCGTTGCTCCCCTAGCTTTGCCATCACCCCAGGTAGTAAACACTCAACCGGTAGCCAATATAACTCCCCCAGCCCCACCAAGCGCACTTGAAGAGTGGAGAAGATTAGCAAAGTTAGGTAGCTATGGTCAAGTAAATCCTACCAATCAACCGATCGCAGCTGCTCCTGAACTTCCAAACAATCCGCAGGCGCAGGAACAGACACCAAACCCCAATCCTAACCAAACCACTCCTGCTCCTGCGGTGAGCCAAGCGCAACCGCAGGGACAGAAAACCGTAGCAGTCGGGAGTAGTGCTCAAGCTGTGTTAGCAACAGCGATAGTTGGCGAAACTACTACCAAATCAAACGGTGGTGGTGAAGAAGGCGAAGATAAAAACGTATTTGTGATCCGATTGAAAGAACCGCTAAAATCTACGGATGGTACGATCGCTCTACCTGCAAACACCGAATTTCTAGCTGAAGTTCGTTCCCTCTCCGAACAAGGTCTTTTGCAGATGAACGTAGTTAAAGTTATCTCCCATGATAATGGCAACCTTACAGAACGCAGCTTATCCAACAATGCAATTATTCTTCGCGGTACTCAAGGTAAACCTTTAATCGCAAATAAATTTCCCAGTCAAGGTTCATCCATAGCATCGATGGATGCAGGACTATTCATTTTGGGAGGTATTGGTAAAGCAGCAGAGTTAGTAAATCTCCCTGATACTCATCTCCAAGCAATTACCACTCCTATAACTACCACTGGCACTGACGGCTCTACCAACCAACAAGCTTCATCAGGTACTACACAAGCTACTTCTTATACTACTGTCACTGAACCCAGGCGCAACCTTGCAGCTGGGCTTCTGGAAGGTGGTTTGAACTCTGTAGTACCCCAAATTGCCCAACGTAATCAACAGGCGATCGCTCAAATGTCACAACAAGCTGGTGCTTGGTTTTTGCCAGCCGGTACAAATGTTGAAGTATACGTTAATCAACCAACTCAGTTTTAGGAGGTAGGATTTATACCAATTTTAGATTTTCGATTGGGTAATGGTAATTGGTAATTAGTTTTCTTTCGATCTTTCCATCTCCCCTTGTTCTATCTACCAATCTCCCCATTTGCAACCATGAAAAATAATCCTAACTTGTCAGGAAATACCCCACATAATTCTTATTTCCTACCTATAGCTTCCTTAATTTTCTCGGTTGCTATGTTCTTGTTAGTAGACCGTGCTATAGCTAATAACGCCGTTCTGCGTTCCATATTTTCCTGCCAAGCACAGGGTTTAGGGGGAGCAATACCTACGATCACGGTTTGGTATCAAGAAGGAACAAACTTAAGCTTTATTCCGGCTGGAGAAGTAATTAAAAAAGTTTGGTTAAACGATCCATCACAGGTAACTATAGATTTTGATGGGCCAGTATGTATGCAATTTGGTCAAGAAGCTAATACTAATTCAGGAGATTGTAAAAACTCCGCAGCGAATGTAATTCAACTCAGACGAATTAAAAAACTGGACATTCCTGGACTTCCTCCTACTAGCAATACACTTTTAACAGTTGTTACCGAAGGGCAAGGTAAAAACAAGTTGTATACTTTTCGAGTGCTATATGGAACAGATAACCCTGAATATCACACGTTAGCAATTTTTCCCGATTCCGGTCAGGAAGGATCTTGCGTGAGAGTTTCACAATAAACTTCTAGCAAAAGTACCCAATGACGACCACTGAAGTTTCCCCTCCACAAAAAGCGCAGTGCTACATCTTCACTGTTACCCGACATCTTTATAAATCTTCAGATAAAAACTAACCACAAATTTTAAATTCATGCAAATATAAATATAAAGAAAAGCTTAAGAGGTTACAGACTCATGGTCAGTGCCAAAATGATGCAACAGCTCTGGGCTGTAATCGAGTCTACCCAGGTCAGCACCCTGCTCCAGTTTGACGATGCTGCTTTAGTACAATTACTCCTCCAACAGTTAAAAGTTAAGCAGGGGATTGATGCTCAGGCAGATAGCACCCTCAATACTTATATAAAATCTAAACTGCCCCTCATTCGGGATACAGCTGAAGGTCGATTATCCTTCGGGCAAGGCGGCAATCATTAGCACGAGAAATCAAATGATTGCTCATTGCCAAGTATACGCTCAGAGGATGTTTGAAAAGTATTGGGCGAATAGAATGAGACTATTGGTAAATTTACTCTCTTGTTAAACCCCCCATCCCTAAAACCTCAGTGAGAGCGTTGCTTTCCCACCCTGCAATAAATTGCGGGCTAATAGCTAAAGTACGTTGAAACGCACTGAAATTAAAGGAATTAAGATGGATTGGGGCTGATGGATTAGACCCCCGATCAATTCGCCAACAGTTTCATTGTATTCGCCCGGTGAGTAATAAATTAGACTTTTCAAACAACCTGTCAGAGTTCAAACAGTTGAATATTATGAATCACTGGCTAGTAATTGCCCTGATAGCTTATCTAATTGGAGCAGCGATTGAAGGGGTGAGTACAGCCAGTCAGCTATCTCATTCAGTGCCAGAACTAGCTAAAAGTACACAAGCTCATCCTTCAGAGTCATCCACTGGGACTAGTTTGAGTTGGCGAGTTGTGGCCGCCATCGCCTCAGTAAGTATCTGTGGAGCTTTTTTCTGGCCTTGCCGGCTTTTCCACCGTTTAATTAAAGGTAACGTTCGTTCCTAAACCTAGCCCCGACTGAAGCACGGGGGAAAATATATCTATTTGTGGTTGGTCAATTATGCAGTTTGTTCTGGTTCTGTCGCTACATTTTGCCCAATTTTTGGCTCCGTTCCCGCAAGCAGTCGTTGAATATTAGTGCGATGGCGCAAAATCACATATAATCCACCGGCAATCCCAAACAGAATATAGGGTAAGGGTTGGTGCAAAATTACCATGAAAATGGTAACTGCGATCGCACCTGCAATTGAACTCAAAGAGATAATCCGCGATATCGCCACAACGACGGCAAACACACCTGCTGTTGCTAAACCCACCTGCCAACTCATTGCCAACAAAATCCCCAAGCTGATAGCAACAGATTTACCACCAGTAAAGCCCAAAAAAATTGATTTACTATGTCCCAGGATGGCAGCTAACCCAGCTAAAGTTAATACCCACGGTTGCCACAGTTGTGCATCTACCGTTGGAGGGATATAATTTTGAATCTGGGCAAAATTGAACAACCAGTAAACTAGAGCGATCGCTAATACTCCCTTCAAGGAATCAAGTACTAAAACCAACGCTCCTGCCCTTTTCCCCAAGGTTCTTAGTACATTAGTTGCGCCAGTGGAACCTGAACCAACTTCTCGAATATCAATACCTTTTAGCTGCTTCACAGCAATGTACCCAGTGGGAAAAGAACCCAATAGGTAAGCTGTGACGACAATTGCCCCACACAGAGTTAACCAAATAGCCATAATAAACAATTCAAAATTCTTAAAATTCAAAATTTAAAAAAGTCAAGAGTAATACCTCTTGACCAATGACCTCTTGACCAATGACCAATGACCAATGACCAATGACCAATACTTCGGCTTCGCTCAGTACAAGTGCCCAATGACCAATGACCAATGACCAATGCCCAATGCCCAATGCCCAATGCCCAATGACTAATGACTAATTAAAAGTCATCATCATAGTTTCTCACTATTTTGGGATCAGGAGCAAAGGCTAACCACAGGGGAAATTGCAGCAATGACAAACTAATTTGCTCTTCTGAATCATCAATGATAATTAAGGGCAGTTGATTGGCTTTCGTCAATCGGTCTGCTTTCTGAGCGACAGCATCAGATGCCTCAAACAATACCACACCTCGGTCTGGGCCGAAATCTGGGCGACCGATTCCCAGACAGTCTTGTAAGCCGCGCCGCCATTCCCCTAATCGCTCCGGTGTATTAGCTAAGACTAAGGTACGGACGCGATCGCCATACAGCTTGTGTAATATCGAAATTGCGGCTGAGGCAATCAGAATATTCTGTAAGCGGCTACCCATTGTCCGCAAGCCACCCCGTCCCCCTTGGGTAAAAAACCAGTTGGAGACTCGTTCAGCGTGGATTGGTTCAAAAGTGCGACGCAGTTGCCACGCCGGTCCGTAGTAATCTGGTTTATTGCGGTATTGGTCAATTAGGCGGCGAATTTGCTTTGTAGTATCTTGAAACTGCTGTTGGGCAAATTGTGGTATTCCAGGTTGGGGTTCAACTGGTTTAGCTTCTTTTACAGATGGTTTTTCTCGTTCCACCACACTTGGTGTCAGTTGCAACTGTTCAGCAGTAGAGGCCAAATCCTGTAAGCTACCCGTAAGATAGTCTTTGAAACCCTGCACCCGAATTGCCAAGTCTTGGGATGCACCAGCAAAAGTGGTTCGCATCTCGTTGCGAATACGTTCTTGACGGCGTTCTAATTGTTCTACAGAAATTTGCAGAGTTTGTTTGCGTTGTTCTAACTGCACCAGCGACTCTTGCACGAGTCGTCCCAGTGATGTTTGAGTTTCACTTACTTGTCCCTGAAGGTTTTTGTAAGAAGCTTGCAGCTTGGCTATTTCTGACTTGAGAGTAGCTTCGGCGCTCTGCAACTCTGCCACTCGCTGCTCTGCTTCTGCATATAAAGAATTATTTTCTGCTCCTATTTCTGACCCCAGTGCGACATTTTCCGCTTCTAGCTGCGCTACAAACTCGCCATTTGAATTTTCTGTTAGCTCTACAGTCGAATCTACCACTTCTGCATTGGAGATGAGTGGCTCAAAAGTTGTGTAGTCTTCTGACGAGCTAATGGCTCCTGCTTCTACCACTGACTCAACAGATGGATTTACTGGATGTTCAACTGCATTATTCTGTTCTTGTTTTTCTGCCAACCGCTCATCAATTGGTTCTGGGGTTTGAGATGCCTCTGAGTTCATAAACAATAGTGTAATTCCGATGACGCGAATAAATAGCTTTCACAAATATTACAATTGACCTGCGATAAAAGTCCTGAGTCATCAGTGCTGAGTTATGAGTTTAAAGCAAAACGACTCAGCACTAAAGACGCGGACAACGTTGTTCTAAGCAAGTTTTCAAGGTGTTGGGGTCAAATAAAATCGGCAAAAAGTGAATACTTTTAATTTCTTTAAAGTAAAACAGGATGGGGACTACATTCCAAAATATCCGCCAGTTTTGCCATTCCTGGTAGGGAAAGCGCCGAATCAATTTTTCCCCTCTGTAAATATCTAAGTTGATGGCGGTAAATTGCAAACGCAGCGTTAACGCCTGAAACATAAGAAACAAACCAAATAGTGTGAAAATCAAGCCTACCCACGGTTGTACCAACAGTAGTGGAATAGCGGCAATCACTAACACTATAGGTATATTGTAGCTAGGCTTGAGTTCCACAGTTGATGTAGAGTTAGAAACAAATGAACTGGTCACAGTCTTAAATCCTGCTTTATTTAGTAGGCATCTCTCCTATTTTAGGAGTTAGGAGTTAGAGACGCGATTAATCGCGTCTGTACAGGAGTTAGGAGTTAAGAGTTATGAGTTAAAACTCCTCACTCCTAACTCTTAACTCCTAACTTATCAGTTTTATAGGCTTAGGAATGCACTGCCAGTCCCCTGAAACATTAACCAAGAAAGAAAGAAATTGCTAACAAATATAATCAGCAAGGCAGTCACAACGGCAGTTGTGGTTGACTGTCCTACACCTTTGGCTCCTCCTGTTGTCGTTAACCCCCAACTGCAACCAATTACAGCGATTAAAATGCCAAAGCAACACGCCTTAATCATGGCGCTAAAAATATCCCAGATACCAAGAAAGTTACGGGCTGAGTCTATAAATACCGTATCAGACAGGTTGTAGATATTTGTCGCAATGATGAATCCCCCGAACATCCCTGTTACCAAAGACAAGAGGGTTAAAATTGGTAGCATTAAACAGCAAGCAAGGACGCGGGGGATAACTAGGTAATCGATTGGATCTGTTCTTAACATCAACATGGCATCGATTTGTTCTGAAACCCGCATGGTACCGATTTCGGCTGCAAAGGCAGAACCGACTCGCCCGGCCAAAACCACTGCTGTCAACACGGGAGCGAGTTCTCGTGTCAACGCTATAGAAAGAACTCCGCCGATAACGTTTCCTGCGCCAAAGTTGATAAATTCCCGCGCCACCTGAATAGTAAACACCGCCCCAACGAAAATAGCCGTCAAGAGGGCAATAAATAGGGAATCTGGCCCAACTGCTGCCATTTGTTCTAAGGTGTTGCGCCGATGGATTTTGCCTCTCAATAGGTGAACTAGTACTTGCCCACCCAGAAAAATTGCCGCCAGCAATCGCTGACTCCATTCTCCTAAACTGGATTTGGATTTAGTCTGGTTCAATGTTCGGTAGCTAACTCGGTAACTGCCTTAAGAATAGCGGAAGTCAACCCCTTCGGGGAATTCAAAATTCAAAATTACAATCTCCATAAATAAATTTACTTGCTCTGTATCCTTTTATGTTTTGGTCATAGAGAATGGGGCATTGGGCATGAGGCATTGGGCATTGGGCATTGGGCGTTGGGCATTGGGCATGGATTATTCCCCTTATCCCCCTCATCCCCCTCTCCCCTAAAAAGGCTAAACATTAACTTAGATTAAAGATGCTCTCAAAAGGGGCGTTGGGCGTTGGGCATTGGGCATTGGGCATGGATTATTCCCCTTATCCCCCTCATCCCCCTCATCCCCCACTCCCCTAAAAAGGCTAAACATTAACTTAGATTAAAGATGCTCTCAGAAAATGAAGCTGTTATTAAAGGTGCTGCAAACCAATAAATAGGTGCTAACCTTGACTTTAACCTAGATTTTGCAAGGGTTTTGTAGATTTAAGTCATTTTTTCTATCCCCAGCATCTGCTGTAACTGCTAGTCGTTTATTTTAATGAAAACTTAAGATTTTTGACAGATTCTCTGCTCTGGAGCGATCGCACGTATTGTAGAAAATGACAAACCGCTATCGGGCTATTGTCATCTCTACTCACGGAGTTTGTCTTCAAATGACTATTTTCACCAACTTTCTCCGCTCCCTACTACTCACGATCATTTTTAGTTTTGTCGCTCCCATGTTCCTAGTTGGCGGCGGATTGCTCCTTCTATCCCTCATCGGTAACATCCCTGGCTTACAAGAGTTAACTTCAGCGATCGCTACTCAGATTATCCTTTTTCTCGTCACCTTTGGCAGTGGAACTCCCCTACGCGGATTATTTGTGATTAGCTTGACCTGTGGTTTCGTCGGGGCACTGTTTGATATGTACGCTCATTATCGGTATCAAATTTTACGAATTGATTCATAAGTAGGAGAAATAGCTGCCTCAAATGCTCATGGGCTGTACAAGAGAGGAAAAAGTGATATTTCCCAAAGTGAAAGTACTACTGGTCTTAACCTAGACAGAGATTAGTGTTGCTGAATGAATTTTTATTCGTTAAATTGAGCAACGAAATTATTGATTAAATACTTATTATTTATTAGTTATTAATTACTGACTGACTACTAGTTCAGGTGTGTAGCCCTAGCAAATTAATTCTCAAAAAGTTCATAAAGATAGAATCTCAAGGCTTTTGGAATTTTGAATTCCGCAAAACAGCTAAAATATTCTCTACTAAATCATCACGTTGAACGCTAAACTAGAGTTTGGCATTTTGTGTTAGCTGCAATCTTTAAGGACTTGATTAGGATTCATTGAGAATATCAAATAAAACTCACTGCAAAATATAAAAATTTCCTTAAAATCGTGATCAGCACAATGCCTGCTCATGTTTCTTAACAGAGTAAAGCAGGGCGTCTGACCGTTGGGCATCTTATATTGAATTTATTACGAGGTATGTTGACAACTCATGGTTTGGCCGTTTAAGCCCAAGTTTAAAAAACAAATTGCGCGGATTGAAATTACTGGTGCGATCGCCGGTGCTACTCGCAAACGCGTCCTAGAAGCCCTAAAAACTGTAGAAGAAAAAAAGTTTCCGGCATTATTGCTACGTATCGATAGTCCTGGGGGTACAGTCGGAGATTCTCAAGAAATCTACAGCGCCTTAAAGCGTTTGCGCGAAAAAATCAAAATCGTCGCCAGCTTTGGCAATATTTCGGCTTCTGGAGGAGTCTACATCGGCATGGGAGCCGAACACATCGTCGCTAACCCAGGTACAATTACGGGTAGTATTGGTGTGATTCTGCGTGGGAATAACTTGGAACGCTTGCTAGAAAAAATCGGTGTTTCCTTCATGGTAATTAAGTCTGGCCCTTACAAAGACATTTTGGCTTTCGACCGGGAACTGACTCAACCAGAAGCAAACATCCTGCAAGAGTTGATTGACACAAGTTATCAGCAGTTTGTCCAAACGGTAGCTGATGGCCGTTCTTTAGCAGTAGAAACGGTGAAAACTTTCGCCGATGGTCGGATTTTTACTGGACAGCAAGCCCTAGAGTTGGGTGTTGTAGACCGCCTGGGCACAGAAGAAGATGCCCGTCGTTGGACAGCAGAACTGGTCGGTCTTGATCCGGAAAAAACTCTCTGCTATACCCTAGAAGAACGTAAACCCTTATTGAGTCGCGTTCTACCAGGGAGTCGTCAGTTTTCATCAGGAATTGGGGCTGGTATTGATTGGCTCGAATTTGAAATGTCTACTAGTGGTTTACCGTTGTGGTTATATCGACCCTGATATAAGTTAGGAGTTATGAGTGAGAAGTTATCAGTTAAAATTCTTAACTTCTCGTTCTTAAGTCCTAGCTCCTGACTTTTCTGTTTTAAGGAGGATTTTGGCGTGGAGTGGCAAATGCGGGCGATTCGCGGAGCAACAACCGTTTCAGAAAATACCGTTGAGGCAATGCAAGAGGTAGTAAGAGAACTACTAGATGAACTGGAAAACCGGAATCAATTCCAGCCGAGGGACATGATTAGTGTGACTTTCTCAGTGACACGGGATTTAGATGCTATTTTTCCCGCTGCGATCGCCAGAGCGCGTCCGGGTTGGGATAATGTGGCCATGTTGGATGTGCAGCAAATGCACGTCGAAGGTAGCTTACAGCGCTGCATTCGGTTCTTAATCCACGCTTATCTGCCAGCCTCCGCCTCAATTCATCATATCTATTTACGCAACGCCGCTAGTTTGCGTCCCGACTGGAGTTTGCCTCAGCCGTTACAAACATCACAGCCAGCAGTGAAGTCAAAAGTGTAAATTATTTAGTAATTATATGTAAATTAAATCACAATATAAATTACGTGGTGATACTGCTGTTACTGGTGAGGGCGTTAACCTAAGTTTTATCTGTTAATGTTCAGTGTTAAGTTACTGTGATATTAAGGATGAGGCTCTACTCCAGGTTTAAGGAAGCCATCAAGATGATGCCTGTGACTTTGAACTGGAGTTAAGGGAATAATTAATTTGAAAAGCAAAAGTCTGTAACAATGACACCTCGTATCATTAACGATCGCTATGTCTTGCTCCCCAATATAAAGTCAGGCGGAATGGCTGATGTTCATAAAGCAATCGATTCCCAGAGGGAGGGTTGTCAGGTTGCAGTCAAAGTCTTCAAATATGGGCAGATTGAAGGAGCTATTTTAGCTGAGTCTTTCAGACGTGAAACTGAGGCACTCAAGGAACTGAAGCATCCCCGCATTGTGGAGTTGGTTGACTCTGGACAGGATAAGCAAACTGGGGAAGCTTTTCTAGTTTTAGAGTGGATGGATAAGGATCTGTCAGTTCTGCTCAAAGAATTCCCCCTGGAAGGATGGGATTCCTACTGGGTGAAAGTGGGACGGCCAGTGTTAGAAGCACTGGCTTTTTCACACGAGCGTCAAGTTGTTCATCGGGATATTAAGCCTAGCAATATCCTAATTGGCAGTGATGGAAGAGTGAAACTGGCTGACTTTGGTATCTCCAAGCTCAGGGGGTGCTTCCGTCCAACTGTTACATTAAGAGAATTTGGTTCGCGTCCATTCACACCTCCAGAAGAATATGATGGTTCTTATCCTTTCACTCGTGATGTATTTAGCTTTGGGGTAGTGACGCTGAAATGTTTAACTGACGTTGATCTTGTTGATGACGACAGTGTTTTGAGGGCCATCGCTGCTCTGGATATTCCGCCTGAACTCAGCGAAATTATTCAACGTGCTGTCTCGACTGATCCGGCTGAACGACAGCCAAATGCAGAAGTACTCTTGGCAGAATTAGATGCTGTTGGGCAGAAGCGATCGCGCCAGCAACGGACGAAGAAGCAAACTTGCTTTCTAAAGTTTACATCTAAATGCTTAAGCCGCCTTCAAATTGAACTAAATGTTTCTTCTGAAGCTGAAATTCAGGGCATTATTCTGAGCGAGCTAAATGGTGAAATAAGTTGTGGAATTCGTCCCTATAAGTTCAAGAATAATGACAGCAGTTCTGATGAAAATCACTACGATATTTATGGTAGTTCCTATCGATATCATGTGAAGGTAGATGATAGACTGAAAAATCATCTTGTTGTTTTAAATGCTTGGGATACGCCCCATTCTCAACTTGAACAGCGCCGAAAACTTGCTTGGGAGTTGCCTTATGAATTTAGGTTTGGAACTCCAACTTATTCTTATGAAGGCAATGACGTAATTCAAGAAGTACAAGATGCAGTCATAGAGCATGAAGCAAATCTTCAAGAGCAAACGGCTGAAGCAGAAAAACAGCGGATCTTTCGGGTATGGTGGGAGATTCTCAGGGCAAAAACCGATTGGGAACAAAAGCGAGAAGAACCAATTAAATACATAAATGCCACACCTAATGGCAATCATGTCATTTTTCAACTGGCAGAATTACCAGAGAAAGACATTACCGAACAACCCCGCCACATCACCAATTCAAAAGGATTTAGCGTTTTGAGTGGGGATGTAGTTGGAATCGTCGATGATAAATTAGAGCTATATGTTAGGTCTGGTTTTCCCGATCGCCTACCTGAAAAAGGTGAACTTAAGTTTGACACTCGTTTGGCTGAAAATGCTCTGAATCGACAAAAGAGCGCGTTGGATGCAATCCGGTACGATCGCGCCGTTCGTTCTGATCTCCGAGCATTACTGGTGAATGCCAAAGAGATTAAAGCTCCTACATTAAACTTAGAGGTTCAATTTGTTCAGGATCTAAATGAATCCCAGAAGGAAGTTGTTAGAGCGGCTCTAACCACAGAGGACTTTTTACTAGTACAGGGACCACCTGGCACAGGTAAAACAACATTTATTACAGAAGTGATTCTGCAAACGCTTCAGCAGAATTGTGAAGCGCGAATTCTGCTTAGTTCTCAAACCCATGTTGCCCTTGATAACGCATTGGAGCGCATTCAAGAAAAGAATCCTAATTTGAAGCTGATTAGGATTGGTAATCATGAGCGAGTCGCAAAAGGCATTCACTTGCTGCTGTTAGAAGAGCAAATGGAAAAATGGCGAGAGTCGGCGATCGCTAAAGGGCAAAAATTCCTTGCTGACTGGTCTGCACGCAGTGGTATTTCCCAAGAAGATTTGGAGCAAGCAGTTCTATTTCAAGAATTGAGAAATATTGCACTGAAGCTAGAGGAACTAAGGGTAGAACTGGCGAGTTGTAGGCAAGATAAAGAAAATAAATTTCCTGCATTGAATGACGAAGGAAATCATAAGTCACGGCAAAAAGGAAAGATTTCTGGTGAGAAACTTGAGGAGTTTCAATTAGAAGAGAAAATTGCACAGCTAGAAAAACAGGCAAAGGAAGTACGGAATCAACAAAAGCAAAAAGCTGAAAAACTGGAAAATATCGCTGGGATTAAAGTAGAAGAAACATTAAAAATGTCTCCTCAAGAGTTTGAACAATGGAGTCAGATAGCGATTAGTCCCAATGCTCCTAATGCCAAAATGCTGCAACAGCTAATTAAGTTACAAACGGAGTGGTTTGAACAGTTTGGTCGGAATGAACGATTTAAGGTGCCATTGATCAAGCGATCGCAGGTGGTTGCAGGAACCTGCATCGGCGTTTCCAGAGAAATTTCTGACGTTGAATTTGATGTCTGTATTATCGACGAGGCTTCAAAGGCAACCGCAACAGAAGTTTTAGTGCCGATGGCGCGTTCTAAAAAGTGGATACTAGTAGGCGATCCGAAACAATTGCCGCCCTTTCAGGACGAAGCCAGCCGGAATGTTGAGTTTCTGGAAGAGTACGAATTAGCACGAGAGGACATTCAGGAAACACTGTTTGATCGTCTATTACGAACATTGCCGGATGGCTGTCGTAAAATGCTGACAATTCAGCATCGCATGGTTGAACCAATTGGAAAGCTGATCAGCAGATGCTTCTACCAAAATGAACTTAGCAGTAATGGCCCAGAGATTGATCGGACTTTGAGTAGAGTTCTGGAACGCCCTGTCACATGGCTCACCACATCAAAATTGCCAAATAGCCGTGAAGAAGCTTCTGGATCTAGTTTCAATAATTCTTGTGAAGTCAGAGTCATTGTTCAGTGGCTTCAACAACTTAATCAAGTAGCCCAAGCAGCTCACAAAGATTACAGTGTCGCAGTTCTGAGTGGTTATGCTGCCCAATTAAAACTGCTAAACCGGAGCTTAGACACAGAACAGAATAGCCTCAGAGCGTTGAAGATCGAGTGCAATACCGTGGATGCTTTTCAAGGACGAGAGGCAGATATTGTTGTATATTCAGTTACACGATCCAACGAAAGCGGCAAAGTTGGATTCCTCAAAGATGAAGCTAGACTAAATGTGGCTTTGTCCAGAGGGCGAGTTGGTTTGGTGATTGTGGGCGATCACCAGTTTTGTCGCTCCCTGAATAATAGTCCTCTTCATGAAGTTCTGAAGCACATTGAGCAAAACCCAACAGACTGCAAGCTGGAGGATTTTAACCCATGAATTTGGATGAACCTACATCACTTAGCTCAGAAGACCTACGCCGCTATGATAATCGCTCCGGGTTTGATCTAGTTAGCTGTCAAGAAGTCGGATTGCCTGTTTATAAGCTTACTGTTGATGCCCTAACCCAAATTCGTATAAAGGATAGCCAGGAACGACTGATGATTATCTCGCCCTGGATTCGAGCTAAATCAGTCAATGGTTGGTTCCTGCAACAATTTGAGAATCTGCTGAAACGGGGAGTGCAGGTTTTCATCGGGTATGGCTTGGGTGAGAAAGATGAGAATCGATACCCAACAGATATTCAGGCTGAGGAAAGTCTGCAAAAGTTGGCAAGGCAGTATTCCAAAACCTTTAAACTTAAACGACTCGGAGATACTCACGCCAAAATTCTCATTGTGGACACCAAGTTTGCTGTTAGTACAAGCTTTAACTGGTTGTCATTCAAGGGAGAGCGCGATCGCACTTTCCGTGATGAGCGAGGAACACTGGTTTCTGATCCACAGAAGATTGACGAGTTGTTCAATAATCTATTGCGACGATTTACCAGTGATTAAATCGCTATAGGTTGGTTTGAAGATTTGGTTTCTAGAGTGGTCTTTTTCACTATTGAGTCCCTGAAACCTGATGTACTTTGAGGTTATCTGTAGGCGATCGCGGATCGCGTCTATCATAAAGTACTATTAACATCTCTGGAATCGTCCTGCTGTTCCTCAATTTCCAAATCCAGAGCAAACATCAAAGCTTGTTTGATTTTGAGTAATGTTTCATCTGGCAGTTCGCCCAGTTTACGCTCCAGTCTTGCAGCAGGGATTGAACCTAGACCTTGAACATTAGCAATAGAGCCTTGTCGTAAAAACCGCAATGTAGGCAGTTCAACTTCGTATGCGCTACCCCGATTTTGCGTAGTTACTGGTACATAGAGAACTAAAGCACGCGGCGGAGTGGGGTCATAGCGAGAGACAACGACAACAGGGCGCGTCTTGGCTGCAAGTCCTAAATCAGCTAGCCACACTTCACCAGGTTTCAGGTTCATCAATCAAATCCAATACTTCTTGTTCAACTACTCTAGAGCGAAGAATATCTAGAGCATCCTGGTCTGCCAGTTCAATAATCTCTGCAAGGCATTGTCGCACTTGTTGAGCAATGTCAGGTTGCCATTGGCGTAGTTTTGTGTCGAGTTCTTGGACTAAAATATCCATTTCAAGTTTCTTTTAATCTTGAGTTCCTGAAACTACTATAAAGTTATTCGTTGTATTCGGTTGAAGTTCTCTTGGATGTTCTGTTTGAGTGAATTCGTCAAACAATTTGAAAAACTGCTCTAGTGCAGTGTGCTCATCTTGGGAGAAAAATAGAATAATCTGATCCCAGGTATGATCAGAACTTACAGGAAATCTCTGCTGAATCCAAGTTTGAAATTCTGAAAATTGCTGTTCTTGTGATGTTTGAGGAATTCCTATCTGGCGACGGGCAAAGCAGTAACCTGCTAGAAAAGTGCGGAGGTTGGATATAGAAGCTCGTCCCAAATACATGGCAGGACGTTTCTGTATATTGTGGATTAGGTCATACAAATCAACCATGTGTCCCTCCAACTTAAAAATTAGTTTCGGTGATTTGGAAATTGCCGCCTAAATCTTGGGCAGGGCAGTATAGGTTATTGATCCAGTCTACTCTGGAAATTCCTTCAGGATCTATATTGTCAAAGATGAGTTCTTGTCCATCAATTTCAACGGCGATCGCTTCATGTCGTCCATTAATGGAGATGTTTTGTTGAAGGCGTTTATGATAGATGTTGCAAAAGGGTTCTTCTGTGCTACCTGTAAAGAGGCTAACCTGTTTGCCAGAAATGTTTTGATCAATGAGGAGTTGGCGCAAGGCGATCGCCCTTTAAGAGTGCATCATAGGTCGAGTCGAAGTTCAGCATTTACATGGTTTATTACCTAGTCATTGAATAAAAGTACTTAGGGTTTGCTGAAAAAGAAAGAAAAGGTGACAGTCTCTAGATTTTCAGACCAAAGAAGTATATTCCGGTGCAAGATAAGAAGGTAAAATAGCCAAAAATCCGTGCATCACTGTGGTCAGCCCCAACCAAGTGTATCATCAGTAACTATGTACCGGAAAGAAGATGCTATGAGACAACATCTCTCAATCAACTGAAAAAAAACATAAGAATCAGAAAAAGAGGTAAGTGAGCCAAAAAATCGGGAAAAATTAATATTAGATGCCACTTGTGCGCCGGGTGATATCAGCTATCCGACAGATATCGGGCGACTAAATCAAGCTAGAAAACAGACAGAAAGAGTCATAGACGTTCTTTATGAACAGATAAAGGTTTACTCCAATCTTGCCCAGATTTCCTTTAGAGATGAAATTTTTCATGATTGACCTTATTACTTTAAAAAAGCAGACGTGAATAATAAAAATGCTGGACTAGAAAAATATCTAGCTATGCCAAGCATTTAGACACAGTTGACATAACGCATCCTGTACAAGAAGCGATGAGTCAGAGTCTCGCTGCGATGTCTACGACGGGCTACGCCTACGCAGATATAAGCACTAGTTAAAATGACTAAAGTTTTGAACTTAGCTTTTGTTTTCTAGTTATTTAAGGAGGTTATTAAAAGTGTTTTCCTCACTTGCTTATTTAGTTAGATTACTGGCAAATTTATTTAGTGTCGAGAGGATTTGCGTATATTCACATAAGAAATACATTCCAAATTAGATTAAATAGCAGCCAAAACCTAGATGCAAGGCGATTTATATACGTAATATCAAGTAAATCATTGACTAAACCTTTGTAAAATTAAGTTGTTGCTTTCAGATACCTGGATCAACGTGATTATGTGTAAGTATGGCTATGTAAGCAGAATCTCCGCTTAAGAACATCGTAGTAGCACACTGTTATAATACCTACCGATGAAAACCATAGTGGTTAAAAACAAACTACATTTCCAAATCTTCTGAATATCTTTAATATAAAAATAGGTACAAAAAACTGTTTTCAGTTCAGCCAAGCCGCTCTCGCTTCATCCTCACACTTCCACCCAGCAATAGCCTATGAATTTCTCGTCAGCACGACAATATTTTTACCAGGAGATTCAGCAGTCTGACGAACACATTGACCTAGCAAAGGCAGCTTTGTATATTGCACAAGAAGAATATCCCAAGCTAGACCCAGAAGAATACCTCAATGCTCTCGATACAATGGCATGGGAACTTCAAGAACGCCTGCCTTCTTCACGATATCCTTTGCGGATAGTTCAAGGTATTAATCAGTATCTCTACGAAGATTTAAAGTTTTCTGGTAATAAAACTGACTATTACGACCCGCGCAATAGCTTTTTCAATGATGTAATTGACCGCCGATTGGGGATTCCCATTACCTTAGCACTGGTTTACCTGGAGGTCGCCCGACGGATTGATTTTCCGATGGTGGGTGTGGGGATGCCAGGGCATTTCCTAATTCGCCCGGATATTCCAGACATAGAGATTTTCGTCGATGCTTTCAATGGTGGTGAAATAATATTTGCTCAAGATTGCGAAGAACGGCTGTCTCAACTTTATCAGCAACCTGTGACGCTACAAGCAGAATTTTTAGCCGTAGTCAGTCATCGGCAATTTTTGGCCAGGATGCTGACAAATTTAAAATTTATTTATATCAAACAACAAGATTTAGAAAAAACGCTAGGAGCGGTTGAACGAATTTTGTTACTGTTTCCTAATTTAACCTTAGAATTGCGCGATCGCGGTTTGATTTATTATCAACTCGGTTACTACCCCCAAGCTGTAGACGACTTACAAAATTATTTAGCAAAAGTTCCTGACGCCGAGGATGCATCTGTGATTCGCCAGTTACTTGCTAAATTAGGTAAGAATGGTTGAATCAAAAATGCTGTGTCAGCACTATATTGACACAGCAGTAGTTCGTTAAATTAAACGACTGAAATAAAAATTGATGCTTATGCCTTAACTGCGGCTTGTTGTTTACGCTTGCGAACAGAGTTAATGCCGAAAGCACCTAAGCCTAAGATACCCATGAGAGATGCGGGTTCTGGAACAGAAGCAGTCTTCTTGTTTAGGGTGATAGAGTAATTGCCAGAAGAAAAACCAGGAAGAATATCACCATAAGTAGAAGCAGATAGGGCAAAGTTGGCGAAGGATGATATTCCCAACAAGTACTCACCAGTATCCAAAAACTCATTGAGAGTGGATTGCTCCGTACCCTTAGAATCGTCGTTCACAGCGATTAGCGTACCTGACGAATCAAACAGTTCTAGTATGGTATCAAAGGATGCACCATCGACTGTCGTAGCTTTGAATCGCCCACTATCCCAAAAGAAAGAAAAGAGGTCAGCACCGTTCTTAGAAGAGATAGTTCCTTTGATGACATCAATGCCACCAGGAAGATTTTGGGCGGTTTTTAAAGTCTTACCTGCATCACCCACTTCAATATAAGTCTTAGCTTGTGCGCTTCCTACTACTCCCAGTGCAATAACTGCTGCTCCCACTGTAGTCATTGATAAATTTGTCAAAACATTTACAGTAGCCATTCTGTTATTTACCCTAGAAAGGAATCTTTTTGTCTACTTTCAACGTTTCGATACTAATATGTGTCTCTAATGATTTAAAACTTTTTTACCTACTTCACAGAAAATTCACTGATAAATAAAGCTAATAATTTGGGGAAATGAACGTAATAATACGTACTTTAAAAGGCTTGTAACCTTATCTACAGAGGTTACAAGCTGTGTTTATACTTAAGGTAATGATGAAGTCCTATTCTCAACAACTGCTCAGGGCAACGCAGGCTCAGGAACCATCGGGGTTTAAATTCCCCGCAGTCGCCACAACTCTTGGAAAATACGCAAGGCGTTAATGCAAGAATTTTGAATTGTTAATCTTGCTCTTCTGCGACTCGTTTGAGGCGGCGCAGTTGGGCTTGCATATCTTCTTTTGTCCAAGATGCAGCAAAGGTGTTGAAACCCCAATTCACTAAGGGGTTAGGGATCTCGTACTCAAAGCGATTGAGTAGGCGGGTTCCCTTTTCTGTTGGCTGACATTCCCAGCGATCGCGCCCTTGAAAAAATCCTTTAAATTCCCAGACGATCAAACCCGGTTCTCGTTGCACAACTACGCTATTCAACGTGGGTTTCAGTAGAGGAATTTGAATGATAAAACGACTTTGACTGCCAACATCGGTACTCCAAGCTTCGCCCATAGGTTCGCAACGGAGGACAGGGTTGAGCCAACGGTGCATGAGGGTTAAATCGCTAATACAGCGCTCCACCACCGTAGCTGTAGCATTAATTTGAATCGATTGTGACAAAACTTGGGACATTCCACATCTTTGATGCTATTGCTGCAATTAGAGTAACGCAAAATTCTGGGGAGGGGAATGAGGGGGATGAGGAAGTAGGGGAAGAAGAACTATTGATTATTGAACAATGCCCAATGCCCAATGCCCAATGCCCATACCAATGTCAGTAGATTAAACCAAATATGAGTAACAAAGTCAAAAATTATTCTTGATATTAATCCCATAGATGTATGTTTTTACTGGTAAATTGATAGGCAAAACACTGACTCAGTGTTTGCGGCGAATACTTAAGCATAATTCCCGAAAACCATGAACACAACTTGGCAAGGAATAACCCAGATGATAGGAGTTGCTTCATCCACAAGGGTGCAGCAATTTTTGGCACAATCGCCCAGCCTGCAACAGACGCAACCAGCAGTGAATCAAGGAATTGCTGATGTGCAAGGTATTGTTCAACAGTTGATTCTGTTTACACCCCGTCTGCTGGGGGCGGTGGCAATTTTGTTAGTAGGTTGGCTAATTGCAGCGATCGCAGCGTCACTGACACAAGCAATTCTCAAGCGCACAAATATAGATAATCGCATTGCCGCAGGGATAACGAGTCGTCAAGATGTTCCCCAAGTGGAGAAATTAATCTCCAGCTTAGTCTTTTGGATCATTATTTTGTTGACGGCGGTAGCTGTTTTACAGACATTGGATCTGGAGGTCGTCTCTCGACCTCTGAATAATTCTCTCGATCAACTTATTGGCTTTTTGCCAAAGTTGGTTGGTGCGGGAATCCTTTTAGGAACCGCCTGGTTTTTGGCGATCATTGTGAAGATTATCACTGTGCGCTCATTACAGGCATTTAACCTGGATGAGCGTTTGAATCCAGAGCCAGAAGACAGCCCACCCAGCCTCAATCAGCTGTCTCTGAGTGAGACGATTGGCAATGCTCTGTATTGGTTTATATTTTTACTGTTTCTTGCCCCAGTTTTGGATACTCTCGGACTCAGGCAGGCTCTACAACCAGTACAAGCTCTTATTACAGAAGTTCTGCTAATTCTACCGAACATTTTAGCGGCGATCTTAATTGCTGTAGTTGGCTGGTTCATCGCTAATGTAGTACGGCGGATTGTCACGAATTTACTGGCGACAACTGGTATCGACCATTTAGGTAGTCGGTTGGGATTATCTGCGACTGCGGGGGTGCAACCTCTATCGAGTATTATCGGCACAATTGTCTATGTTTTGATTTTGATTCCTGTGGCGATCGCCACGCTGAATGCCTTGCGAATTGATGCGATCTCAGTGCCGGCGATCGCCATGCTGCAACAGATTCTTAATGCCCTACCAGCCATCTTTACAGCCGTGGCAATTTGGATTGTTGCCTATTTCGTGGGGCGGTTTGTGGCGGATTTGGTTACAAGTATCCTCACCAATTTAGGCTTTAATAACATTTTCACTCTTTTGGGTCTGACAACACCCAGCAGACGAATCATAATTTCAACACAACCAACAGTTGAACCGACTCCAACCCGCACGCCATCGGAAATTGCAGGTATTGTTGCCTTAGTGGGTATCATGTTGTTTGCAACGGTGGCGGCGGTGAATATCTTGAATATTCCAGCCCTGACAGCATTAGTGTCTGGTATTGTAATCATATTCGGGCGGATTTTGGCAGGATTGGTGATCTTTGCCATTGGCTTATTCCTGGCAAATCTGGCTTTTAATATCATTACCAGTTCCGGCGAACGTCAGGCACAGATTTTGGGTCAGGTGGCGCGGATTGCCATTATTGCTTTAGTCTCTGCAATGGCACTGCAACAGATTGGAGTTGCCAGTGATATTGTAAATTTAGCTTTTGGACTTTTACTAGGTGCGATCGCAGTTGCTATTGCCCTAGCTTTTGGTCTTGGGGGGCGAGATATTGCACGAGAGCAAGTTCAAGAATGGCTAAACTCTTTCAAAGGTAGAAACTAAAAGTTGATGAAGGCGCAATTTCGTTTGTAAAGAAAGGAAAGTGCAGCCCTAAGCATCAAGAGTGGAGAAAATCTATCGGCAATTGTGCCTAAAAGGTTGAAAGTTAGAGCTTAGAAGCTCGGAGTTTGAGTATAGAACTTGACATTTCGAGTTCAGAAGCTCAAGTTCCGAGTTCAGAAGCTCAAGTTCCGAGTTCAGAAGCTCAAGTTCCGAGTTCAGAGGTCGAAGTTCCGAGTTCAAAAGCTCAAGTTCCGAGTTCAAAAGCTCAAGTTCCGAGTTCAAAAGCTCAAGTTCCGAGTTCAGAGGTCGAAGTTCCGAGTTCAGAGGTCAAAGTTCCGAGTTCAGAGGTCGAAGTTCCGGGTTAAGAGTCGCGTAATCCAGTATCCAGAATATTTTTGTACCTTGAAAAAATTAAATTAATAAATTTTCAATAATTCTACAAGCGATCGCTTAGATCACCACCTTTTCATACAGGGTATTTTTAGTAACGTTAACTGCGATCGCATCAAAAGACCTCTAAGAGGTTTTACTACGCAAAACCTGTCCCTCTCCGAGTCGGAGAGGGACAGACTTGAACTTTGTTCAAGGCAGGGAGAGGTTTGTCGAACTCACGTTAACATACACAAACGATATAAATTGATTACTATAGGACTCCTATTTGATTTTTGAACAAATTAAGTACTAATCGAAAAGGCTTATTCCCTACTCCCCACTCCCCACTCCCCACTCCCTACTCCCAGCCTACGCAAGTCAGTTCAATAATCAAAGCGGATTACTATATCTCTTTAACAATTTTGTCAGTAAATTCGTCATTAATGCTGAGGTGGTTCTCAGTCTTAAAAAGAGAAACTGGAGCAAATACTCCACAGCAGAAATGAAAGGTTACGAAAACATGGATTTTACAATCGCTAAACTTGGCATTACTGCAACGGGAACAGCTATTCTCACCCAGGTTGTAGTAACGGCGATTTCCTATTCTTTGGATCTTTATCGGGGCGACATTACTGTTGAAGAGTTTAAAAATCTAATTTTTGAAGCAGCAAAGGCAGCAGGTATTGCTACACCAATTGTTTTTTTGGTTTTGGTGGCTGTGTTAGCTTTATTTCCAGAATTTGCAGTGATTTTGTCGGCACCAGTGGTTGTTGCAGGCTTCAATTCTTTATTTGGTATTGGTATTGCTATACCCATCATTCAATCGCTAGTTCGTCATATCCAAGCTGGAGGTTTTGGGATAGAAACTGCTGATGCTTACAAGAGTGCGTTTGATGGTTCTGCGCCCTGAAATAGTATTTTGATCAATGGGAGCGATCGCACTGAGTACAGTTTCTTTGTAAAGCTGCGCCAAACCCTTTTAACTTCTTTCTTTCTCTCTTCGCGTCCTTTGCGTCCTTAGCGGTTCGTTTTTCTTTCTTATACTTAAATATTGGCTAACAAAACCTTTATCGAACAGAATAAAGGCCAATACGCTTGGGTTAAGGCTAAAACTCTTTGTAAAAGTCATTTTTTTTAACGAACCGCAAAGGACGCAAAGAAGAGAAGGAAGAAATGCTTAACTGAACTGTATTGGAATAAAGGTGCCAGTCGTCAGAATTCAGAATGAATTTTGACCGAAAAAGCGGATGAATAACCTCTTTTTAGACCTCCACCAAATCTACGATTTGGTGGTGCAACAATTCAGTAGCGGGTCCCAATCCCCGACTGAAAGATTGCTGAATTCTGAATTCTGGATTCTGCATTCTTCTTCAATAATTCCACTATGCATCACTTTCTGAGTTTTACTTTGTGGAGTAATTCATCTTTAATCCGGTTGAGAATTGAAGCCTCATCCAGGTTTGCCAAAATCCGATTAATTACTGCTTTCGGGCCATCAGGTCCCCAAGTCGCGCCATTAGCTAAATAAACTTTGGTAACTTGTCCAATCCCGTAAGAAGAAACACCAGCGACTCCCCCTTGCGTGATTGCCACCGATATGTAAGGGCCTAGCGCAATGCCACCCGTAGCTGTTGCAGAGATCCCAAGTAAAGTTTTTAATCCACTCAAGCCCAAATTTGCTAACAATTCACTAGCACCGATGCCGCCCATACTCAGGGCGATTTTTTGTAGCAATTGTACAGCCCCGGTTTCGGTCATCGAGAAGCCATAGAGTTTAGATAAACCCAAAATTAGAGCAATATCAATAACCACACTACTGAGAATATCTACCACAGTTAGGGGATTGAGTGCGATCGCTAATGCCTTAGTCATCACAGCCTTCCAAATCAACTGATTGGCATTCTGTTCCCGAATCATCACTTTTCGCTCAACCAATTGCTCATTTACAATATCGGCATAAAGCATAGTATTAAGAGCAACCAAAGCTTTACCCTCACGGTGCAAAATCTCCAAAATTTTCAGCTTCAGTTCCTCGACTTTCGCATTTCCTGTACGCAACTGTATGCCCCTAGTACCATCAGGGCGACGAACCGCCGTCTTTACCAATGGCGATGCCGCAGTCATGACAATTTCTAGAGGTGTGAGTAATTCCCGCACCCTTTCATCCCGGATTTTGTGATAAATTGCCATCTGGTCTGCTTCTGGATACTGATCTACTTTGTTAAACACCAGAATGATCGGTTTACCTGCTTCCCGCAGCTGAGAAAGAGCCATGTATTCTAGCTTCGTCATGTCGCCAGAGATCACAAACAGAATCAAATCCGCAAGTTTTGCAATCTGTTCAGCTAATGCGGCACGGGTTGCACCATCTACTTCGTCTAACCCAGGAGTATCAATTAATTCCACCTGTGATTGACCTACACCAGGGAGAGTGACTCGAAAAGCCCGTTCAGTTTCCCCAACCGCTTCCTCAGTAATACTCCAATTAACTGTTTGTGCAGCACGGGTGACGCCATGCAGCGGCCCAGTTTCAAATACTGTTTGCCCAACTAAAGCATTGAGTAGCGAAGATTTCCCACGTCCCACCATGCCAAAAGCCGCAATCTGTACCACCATGCGGTCTAACTTTCCCAGCATGGTTTCCAAATCCGCAATTTCTGTCTCCAACCCGGTTTTTTCTTGGGGGGTGAGGTCGAGATTGACTACCAAGTTTCGCAGCGCCGTTTGCGCTTGTTTATAGTTCAGTTCTGTTTGAATGTCTTCAAAACTGAAAATGGCACTATCCAGTTCTTCCTCCCATCTGAGAGAATTTGCATCAGTGTTAGCGGAATCGCTTTGATCAGGTTCAGGCAAGGGCAATGTCGAAGTCATATTAATTTTAGATTTTAAATTTTAGATTTTAAATTTGAAATACACCCCATTTACTATCCTAGTTATTTTTAGGAGCGGTTTGGCGAGATGATGCAGATAAACCAGACAAGGGGGATAAGTATGCCCAATACCCAATTAGTAGACTAATGGCTAACAAAAAGTCATAAACTGAAAAATGCATCTAAATAACGCGTTAGGATCTTGACTAAATTACCTGTGCGGAAAATCGTTATTGCCGGCAACTGGAAAATGTACAAAACCCAGGCAGAGACCCAGGAGTTTTTACAAGGATTTCTGCCCCAGTTAGAGGAAACCCCCGAAGGGCGAGAAGTGATATTGTGCCCTCCGTTCACTGATTTAAGCCTTTTGTCCAAGAGTTTGCACGGTAGCCTCATCCAACTGGGGGCACAAAATGTCCATTGGGAAGAATTTGGAGCCTACACGGGTGAGATTTCTGCCCCAATGCTGACAGAAAGTGGTGTGCGCTTTGTGATTGTCGGTCATAGCGAACGACGGCAATACTTTGGTGAAACGGACACCACTGTTAATCTGCGCCTCCGAACTGCTCAAAGGTTTGGTTTGACCCCAATTCTCTGTGTTGGCGAAACTAAACAACAACGAAATGCGGGAGAAACTGAATCACAGATTAGTCTCCAACTCGATAAAGGCTTGGTAGATATTGATCAGAATAATTTGGTGATTGCCTATGAACCGATTTGGGCAATTGGCACCGGTGATACTTGTGAAGTGACGGAAGCAAATCGAATAATTGGCTTAATTCGTAGCCAGTTGACTAATCCAAATGTATCAATTCAATATGGCGGCTCAGTTAAGCCGAATAATATCGATGAGATCATGGCTCAACCAGAAATTGATGGTGTTTTAGTGGGAGGAGCAAGTTTAGAAGCTGAGAGTTTCGCTCGGATTGTGAATTTTCAGTCAGTGTAATGTGCCTTCTTCTCGTTCCCATGCTCTGCATGGGAATGCCTAATCTAGATTTATGCCAAGGAATTTGATAATTCGAGGACGCTGTTTCGAGTGGGGACAGCGGACTTATTTGATGGGTATTTTGAATGTGACACCTGATAGCTTTAGTGATGGAGGTGAGTTTAATACTACCTCTGCCGCTTTAGTACAGGCGCAAGCACTGGTAGCTGCTGGTGCTGATATTATTGATGTGGGCGGTCAATCAACTCGACCAGGGGCAAAGCAAATAACTCTGGCAGAGGAACTCGATCGAGTAGTATCAGTGTTACAAGTAATAAGACCAGAAATTTCAGTCCCGATTTCTGTAGATACTACCCGTGCTGCTGTAGCAATGGCATCTGTAGAAGCTGGAGCGGATATTATTAATGATATTTCTGGCGGCACTTTTGACTCAGAAATGTTGCCAACAGTGGCAAAGTTAAATGTACCGATGATTTTAATGCACATCCGGGGAACACCACAGACAATGCAGCAACAGACTGATTATCAAGATTTGCTCAAAGAAATTTATAGTTTTTTGGCTGGGCAAATTGAGCTAGCAACTGCTGCGGGCATTGGCCTGGATAAAATTATTATTGATCCTGGTATTGGCTTTGCTAAGAACTATGAGCAAAATTTAGAAATTTTTCGCGGCTTGCGATCGCTCACAACACTAAACTGTCCTATCTTGGTAGGAGCATCTCGTAAAAGTTTCATTGGTCGCATTTTAAATCAACCAGATCCCAAAGCACGAGTTTGGGGAACGGCAGCAGCTTGTTGTGCTGCTATTTTTAATGGCGCTGATATCCTCCGAGTTCACGATGTTCAAGAAATGCGCGATGTGTCATTAGTAGCCGATGCACTATTGAGACAAGCAGCGCAGCATAACCAATAATTCCTTGATTTTACAGAGCAAGCAGATTCTAGATTTAATGGGGTCAACACTTCGGCATGGCTCAGTGACCATCCAAAATCTAAAATCCAAAATCCAAAATTGTTTGATTCTTAAGTATTACCGTTTTCGGATTTTTTGCCGTGACCTTCTGTAATTATCGACTCGGCTATCAACTCCTGAAACATTTCAGTTGAGTTGGCTGGGTCTACAAAGACAATTTTGGCATTATTGCTCTCACCAAGTTTTTGACTGGCATCTACGTAATCTTGAGCTACAAGATACCGCAGAATGTCCCTACTGTCAGGATTGGAACGTAGAGCTTGAGAAATGATTTGCACTGAAGCCATAGTTCCTTCTGCTTTTTTAATGGCAGCTTCCTTTTCCCCTTCTGCTTCAGTAATCAGCGCCCGTTTTTTGATTACAGCAGCTTGCTCCTCTTCTCTTGACTTCCGTACACTTTCAGGTAGGGTAATTCTCTGAAGGTCTAACCGGAGAATATCAACTCCCCAATCTGTGGTTATACTATTCAACTCGAATAACAGAGCTGAGTGCATCTCCATTCTAGAGACATTGGTCTGCTCTAGGGTGTTCTGGGCAATGATTTCCCGGAGCGTCGTTGTAGTCACCTGTGTCAGTGCCCCTTGCAGATCCTCAATAGCATAAAAGCTTTTCTCAATATCTTTGATGCGCCAGTACATAACAGCGTCAACTTCCACGGAAATATTATCTTGGGTGATCACATCCTGAGGTTTGATGTCTAAAATTTGCTCTCGTGTAGTATCTTCCATCACAATCTGATCGACCAAGGGAACAATAAAGTTCAGCCCTGGCTTAAGTTTCCGATGATACCGCCCCAAGCGTTCGACTAGGGCTTCATTACCTTGATTAATCAGTTTTGCAGAACCTAAGGCATAACCTATAAGCACTAAAACTATAAAAATGATTGGCTCCATGTATACTCCTATTCAGCTTTGGGGAGAATTTAGTGTCAAGGATATGCTACTAGCTTGTCATATCTTTGAGTCTGTAATTTTATGAACACCAGCAGCGATGTCTGATGTCGAGTCGCTGCCCGTCTTGTACATATTCTATAAGTGGGACTGTTTTGCGGAATGCGTAGAAGCTCTGCTTCTTGTCGTCAGACATCGCTATTAAAGCACCTTGATAAAACGCTGGCAAGGACTACTTTATGTAATCAACATTACCGAAACAGTGCTGTTAGCGGAAGAACCAGGTTTAGCCCATGCCCAGTTTTGAGTGCTGAGGGAAAACTTTATAGGTATTACTTATTACTTATTACTAAATATCCCTTAATTGTACTGACATCTTCAGATAATCGGAACTTTTATTAAGTATATTAACTTAATTTAAAATATTTAGCGTAAAATATAGCACAATATAAAAAGCTCCAGTATGATCGGATTAAAATTGGCTTCAGCCATTAACAATGTAAAAATATTATGAGCAGGCTGTTAATCAGACTTATTGGTTTAATCCTACTTATTACAGGCTTATACTTTTTTGGTCAAGACATCATATTTGTTAGCGGTTACTATTCATATTTTTACCGTAGCTTACCTGCTACAGCTTCAGTTATCGCAACTATGATAGGTGTATTTGCATTAGTTTTCTTTCGTAGAGAAACTGGTAACTTGGGATGGATTTTTCTAGGCATTGGCATAGTACTACTTTTCTTAAGCGGTGGAGTTATTTTAAAGCCAACTAGCTTATGGGATTTCATAATTGCTTTTGCAGCATTAGCATCTGGATATAAATTACTAAATGAGGGCAGAATCAGCTTTTAAAATCATGTAAAAATAATCATATTTTCTCATCTATGTTAGTAGCTAAGACTACATTATTCTTCAGTTCATCGTACAGCCAGAAAAATTTAGCATTATAATTTTCCCATCTTCTGTATTGCTTCTGAGAGGGTATTAGAGCGCTTAAGCAAAGTATGTGGCATCCCTATAGATGAGTCACTTTTCCTATGCACAGAGTGCGTTAAGGGCTTATCTTGGTTGGATAGAGCAAGCTAAAATTGCTACCCATGAACCAAAATAAGCGCCTTTAAACTCTTTTCTTCTACCTGATAGGGCAGTATTCATCCAACCCTAAGACTCAGAATTATTAATGGTGCGGCTATTACAAACATTCATCGCCTTTTCTACTCCCTGCTTGAGACTTAGTTCAACACACTCAAGTACGAACTGAAGTACAAGAGACATCAGCTGATTTTCCGCAGCAGAAAATCGCCCCAGCACATGGGAGATAGCATCGGAATCATCGTTATTAGCTGCACCTTTGGGTTTACCAATACCGATTCGCAAACGGGGAAAGTTTTGGCTACTAAGATGTGCGATCGCACTTTTCATCCCGTTATGTCCCCCAGCCGAACCAGACAAGCGCAGACGAGTTTTTCCCAAGGGCAAATCCATATCGTCATAAATTACCAGCACTGATTCAGGCGGCAATTTATACCAACTTGTCACCGATTGTATTGACTGTCCTGAGCGATTCATATAAGTCAACGGCTTCAACAAGCGAATCTTACCCCCACCTGAGGCCATACCCTCGCCATACTCACCCTGAAACTTGCGATTTTCTGCTAAGGGAATGCGCCAAGAACGGGAGAGAGTTTCTACAGCAGCAAAGCCGATGTTATGGCGTGTTTGGTCGTACTTAGCTTCTGGATTCCCCAACCCGACAATTAGTTGGGGAATTACCAAAGCTGGTTGCGTAACTGCTTGTGTCATTTTGCTACAGTCAATCAATTTTAGATTTTAGATTTGCGATTTTGGATTGAAAGAGACCACAAGGGTACAAGCTTGGTGATTTGAGATTGACGGTTTTGCATTTGTTCCGTCCACCAAGAACGTTACTCTGAACCGCAAAACAATCTAAAATCCAAGTTGCGCTATTAGCACACCAAAGGCGCGACCCAAAATCCAAAATTGGTATAGTACACTTTCCTAACTAGGTTGGGAAGAACTAGCGGTATCCTGCTCAGATTTAGCAGGGTGGATTTGCTTAGGTTCCAATTCCGCAGTAGTCTTTACAACTTCTTCTAACTGTTCTGCTTCTTTTTGAAACTCATTTTGAAACTCCTTGGAAGCTTCTTGGAAACTACGAATTGTTTTGCCCACACTCCGACCAATTTCTGGTAGCTTCTTTGGGCCAAAGATTAAGAGCGCCACTACCATAATTACAGCCATTTCCGGCAGACCGATACCAAATATATTCATTTTTTGTCTCCTCTAAACTATAGAACCACTAGAGAAACTCACATATTATGTAGTCTACTCAATAGTTAGTCTGCACTAACCGTTGACAAAAAAACCCGGATGAACCGGGTGTAACTTAACTTGTGATCCAAACTTAATAGCTGTGTATCCGTTAACGTCCTAAACTCCGCCAATCGACAAATACATCCTGAATCAACAGTGATTTATTGTAAAGTTGCAGAATAATCAGCAGAAACACGAAAAATAGCAAAATAAAAACAGCCATCACAGGGGTAGTGCCCCAACCTGGAGCCACTTTCCCATACTCAGAGTTCAACGGTTTCAGGATATCTCCCAACCTAGTTCTTTGTGCCATACTTCACCCAATATTACTTACCAAAGCTTTTTTTAATCTTCTGTAATATTCTATAAGAATAGCACTCATCATCTATCTCTCAATTATGGAACCCGCAATAGTTCTTAGCATTTCTGTGGCTGTCGTGGTGGTTGCCATCACTGGACTGTCGATTTATACCTCCTTTGGCCCTCCTAGCAAGCAATTGAACGATCCGTTTGATGACCACGAAGATTAAATTAGTCATTTGTGATTAGTCATTTGTCAGTGGTCTGTGGAAAACCACAACTGACCACTGACAGAGCAATAGTGACTCATTCCAGCCTGGGATTAATCGCTGGTATCACCTTGAAACTGGCGATTTTCCAAGGCTGTATTGTCAAGATTTGTTGCCCAGATGAGAATTCAGTGGTAGAGGAACGCTCTAACAAATCTACTGTATCTCCTAGATTCAACCCTAAATCACTTTGCAAAGATAACTCGGCTGTTTCTCCGTGACATTCATAACACCGCAGAATTAACTGCTGTGGGTCATCCTCAGATGGCTTCAAGGCCATCAAAATTAAATTTTCAGCTGATAAATCTAGGAACCTCACCCCTTTAATAGTGCTGAGTTGTGTTAGCGGATAGCTGTTGTTTAGCCCGTTGTGAGTGCTGAGTGGATTCAATATCACTTGCAACGGTATATTTAATTCATAGCCACGCCGTACTGTATGGGCTGATTCCCAGTTACCAGCATGAGGATACAAGGTATATGTGAACTCGTGAAAACCTCTGTCAGCCTCTGAGTCTGGCCAATTAGGACTTCGTAGCAGTGTCAAGCGGAGTTGATTTGGTTTGCTGTCGTAACCGTATTTACAATCATTCAGCAAACTGACACCATAACAATTTTGGATTTTAGATTTTGGATTTTGGATTGTGTCTTCTGCTGTCAAATCAGCCCAACGCAAAGCGGGAACTTCCCATTTTGCTTGTTCTGCGGGGGTTTGTGATTTAGTTGGGCGGCGAATCGCGCCACAGGGAATTTCATAGGTAGCAAAGTCTGCTTCGACATTCAAAGGAAAAGCAGCTTTCAGCAATACATGATTTTCTTGCCAATTAACGGTAGTAGCTATGTTCAGCAGAGGTGAACCAGCTTGCAAAATATAGTCTTGGCAAAATTCCGATTCACCCAATTGACGCACCACGCGCACACGACTTTGGACTGGGCCTTGTTCTAACCACTGAATAGATTGAAGATTTGTTGCGGGTAAGGGATGTTGAGCGTAATTGGGGTCTATATTCCAAGCATCCCAATATTGACCACTGTCTTTAAAAGCTTGTAGTTGATTCCCTGCCCCACTCAAAACTTCTCGTTGATAAGTTTTGTCAAAAACACTTGATAAATCTCCAGTATCAGGATCTATAACAACTCGCAGGAATTCATTTTCTAAAATCCAGTCTGGGAGGAGTGGGGGAGATGAGGGGGATGAGGGGGATGAGGGGGAAAGCCAAAATATGCGGTAGCCTACGGGTGGAATTTCGGTGGCGAGAAATAGTAGCGTTGATGGTTGAGATGGTTGGGAGATAAGCTGCTTTCCAGAAGCATCGTAAATCTGCCATTCTTGGGTAGCTGTTGCTGGCGTGGGTAAGGCTACAGAGACTACCTCTGAACGTTGCCAATTGAGAGAATTGAAAACGAAAATAGGCAAACTATCGGATTTTGGTGGTTCTGATAGAGTAGTGTGAGATGCGATCGCTAAAAGTGATGACTGTAATATCTTGGTTCCTACTTGTTCTACTTGCTGCCACTGGGGCAACGCATCCAGATAAACTTGGGTAATTGAAGTACCAGGTAAAATATCGTGAAACTGTTGAAATAACACCAGTTTCCAAGCTGCTTCAATTTCTGCTTTGGGATATGTCACACCACAGCTTATGGTTGCCAAGGTAGCAAATAGTTCAGCTTCATATAATAAATTTTCACAACGACGATTCCAGCGTTTTTGATCTGCGTGGGTAGTGTAGCAACCGCGATGGAATTCTAAGTATAGTTCGTCATTCCAGATGGGGAATGAGGGAGATGAGGGGGATGAGGGGGATGAGGGAGAATAATAACTTCTGACTCCTGATTGAATTTGCTGTAAATACTTTTCAGATGTCGTAAATTCTAAGTCTGGGAAGAAAGGTGACTTTTGCCAGCGTTGGGCGATTTTTAACATATCACGGGTGGGGCCGCCGCCGTGGTCGCCGACACCGGGAAGCCAGAGGGATTCTGGTAAATTAGTTTGGGTTTGCCATTCCAGAGCGTAGGATACCATTTTAACTGGGTCGATGCTTTCACCGATGGGTGCAGACATCAAACTAAAGATTTCGCTACCGTCAGGCGATCGCCACCAAAAAGCCCCATAATCAAATTTAGTAGTATCATTCCACCGTAACTTCTGCGTCACAAAATACTCAATTCCGGCATTAGCGAAAAACTGCGGTAAAGTTGCACAGAAACCAAAAGAATCTGGAACCCACACCACGGTTGAAAGCTTACCAAATTTCTCCTGGATGTAGCGTTGACCATACAATAGCTGACGGACTATTGATTCACCAGCAATTAGGTTGAGTTCCGGTTCTACCCACATTCCGCCGACAACTTCCCACCTTCCAGCAGCTACCTGTGC
This sequence comes from Nostoc sp., assembly GCF_036917755.1. GTDB lineage: Bacteria > Cyanobacteriota > Cyanobacteriia > Cyanobacteriales > Nostocaceae > Nostoc. The sequence goes on along the minus strand of NZ_JBALFC010000157.1, from coordinate 132,579 downwards.
TTGAATCGCCCCAAACAAATCCGGGCGATGTTCTTCAATCCAAGCATAAAGTGCGGGAGTTGAATGACAGAAAATTAACTCAGGAAAATCTTCTTGCAACTTCAGAACCGACTCAAAAGTATTTTGTGCCGCATTCCAAGTTTCACTCACAGGCCATAGCCATGCTAAATCTAAGTGAGCATGACCCAATAGGAAAATTTTAGATTTTCGATCCCCCCAACCCCCCTTCAAAAGGGGGGCTAAGATGTCGGATTGAATTAAATTTTGGCGTAGAGAGAAAAACGACTTTACCAACTCTTCCTTCTCTCCCTCCGTGTCCTCTGCGCGACGGACACTTTCCTCAACGGGGGGAACCCCCGCACGGAAGCGTCCTCCTCTGCGGTTCGTAACCTCCCCCACCATCGCCGCCAAAACATCCAACTTTTCCGGTGCAAATTTTTCCAAATAAAGCTGCACCACAGCTAACTCATCAGCCACAAAGCCCGGATCGGGATTATGATCAACAGTAGACTCATAAACTAGGAGCGATCGCACTAAAGCACCGTCACAATGTCCCGGACTGACTAACCGCAAAGCCACAGTAAACTCATCCCCTGGCTTCACCCCTCGACTGAGAAGCACTCTCGGCGAACAATCAAATAAATCCCCCTCCAGTACTAACTCCCCATTTACATAAATCTCAGCAGAATCTGCCCACCAAAGCAGCGCCAGCCGCAAAGATAACCCAGCTAAGGGATAACCTTGTAAATCTTGGGGAACCACCAATTTTTGCACTAGCCATAGCACTTTTTTCCCGCCTGTCCAAGCGATATGTTCTTTAGCATTCAACTCGACAGGTTGCCAATCAGACAAATCAGCAGCTACAACATCTGTAATAATCAGGTCAGATGCCTGATATAGCCAAGTAGACTGAAGATTAACTTGACAAAATGAGCGCAGTTGCTCAATAACTTGTGAGATGAATTTAGTCTGGGATTGAGAGACAGTCGGGGTCATATTTTCGCTAAGATAAGGTCACTTACGATAATTAACAGTTAGTCGTTTTTATTGTTTGGCTGGAGTCTCACAACTCAACAAGACTTGAACTAAAAAATTACTACTATGTCTTCTGGTTCCTCTGGTCGTTATCAAAGTAGACTATTTAACTTTGTCCATCAGCAATCTCGGCGGGTGACAGAACAGTGGGAACACACCTTCCGGCATTTGCAAGTTGCCACTAAGTGGGGTGTGGAGGTACTACTTTACCCAGTGTATCTACTGTTTCAGTCATCGGAATCGTCTGGGAAAACGCTACAGACCAAAGAACCACAAACTAGACTAAAGTTACAACCAAATGATACCGATTTCCAGCCCGAAACTCTCCCAAATGTTGATAGTCCGATTCAACATGCACTAGAGGCAGTCCATTATCTATCATCTGATGAATTCGCCTCCACTCCTGCAAAAATATCTGAACTTTTCAATCCCTTGGCTTTGGTGGGAGTTTTTCGGCTGAAATTCGTTGATAATAACTCTACAAATAACGCTAATCTTACTCAAGCATCAAATATTACAGAGAATAAAGCCGCAAGTCTCAACTCTTCACAGTTAGAGAATGCTCTCAAGCAGCATGTTCCAATAGTGCGGGGAATTGCCACAAATTTGATGAATCGGAATTTAGTACTTGTTACTGCCGATAATGAAATTCTAGATATTTTGACACCCCAACAGCAGGCTAAATTAGAAGACCGGATTATTAACGAAGTTGCTAAGTACTGGCAGTCTTGGCAGTTGATTATAGCTAAAAAAGAAACAGATTTATTACCACAAATTGACCGTTTATTAGCAAAGCTCACTGACGGAAATACAGCCAAAATTCCAGTTTTAGCCGAGGGGATACCAAAAGATTTACTTAATAATGCCGTCTCAAACCTAACTCCCAACCCCTTACCTACAAGGGTTGGGGAACAAGAATCAAAGCCTCTCGGACTGTGGGGGAGAGGTTTGGAGAATAAATCGCACATCGCATTTAATACAGATAGATTATTAGTATTTTTAGATACAGCCGTTGCTAAGTTGGAATTAAATGCTTTAGTGCCTGTGCAAGAACGTAGCCAGGAAATTGTCCAAGTTGCCCAAACTCAGTTAAATATATTTCTTTATGGCAAAGAGCAATTAGCTACTAAGGGAGAAATTGCGACTACTGCTGATTCTTTGGAAACTCATAAATTGAATCTTCAGGCTTTGATTGAAGCGGCACTTAATTACTTTTTTGGTGTTGGTAGTAGAAAAACACTTGAGCCAAGAACCAGTGATGAGAGATTGCTAGGTAAACTATTATCATCACGTCTTAGAAAAGCCTTATCCAAAAGCCCTCAGTTGGAGAACCAGGATTTAAAAAATGATCCTTGGCTAACGTGGGGTGATTTATTTGGTGACACCGAAACCGTTGTTGATAAGCCAGTTACACTTTCTCAAAATAAAAATCCTGCTTTAACCCCAAGTTTATCAGTAGGGCCTTTTCCACAAAAGAATTTGAGTGTAAAACAACCTAAAGTGGGTTCTGGTTTGGTAGGAAGGAAACAACCAACTAGTAATCTCGCCTCAAGTCAAAAAACATCTGGAAAAGTCGCCTCTAGAAAACAAACCCAAGCCCGTATTTCCGAAATTAAAAGCGAGAGTCGTAAAGGGGAAATTTTGCAACAGCAATTTCACCAAAGCAGTCAAGTTGAGGCACAACCAGACTGGATAGAAACCAAAGCAACTTCAACAGGCTATGAGAAGCACCCCTTAGAGCAACTTCTGGAATGGCTTGATTATGTTATGCTCTGGCTAGAAAAGAGATTTGTAAAGATTTTTCAGTCGTTGCGGCAACTATGGTTGGGGAAATAATAATTCGTAATTCGTAATTCGTAATTCGTAATTAAGAAGCGTTTGAATTCATGAACTAATCATAATTGTTGATGTCATATTATTAACTAACCCACAGTTAGAGAGAGCATCTCACTTTCGTAGAAAGCCTAAACCTCACCCCAACCCTCTTCTTAGTAAGGAGAGGGAGCAGGAATCTTATGATGTAGTGTATTTGCTTTCACTGAGATGTTCCCCGGTTAGAAGCCTTTAAATAGGTGAGGGTAACTCAATTCACTGTAATTCTTCCATAGCTCGAAGCTATTTTAACTACAATGGATGTTGACATATTAGTAGCTTGCGGGGAAAATAGGTAAAAAATTAACCCTATGATTGAGCATAGCGATCGCATAGTGTCTCGTAAAGAAGGCACATTCCAAGGTGTTGAAGGACTTGACCTGTATTACCAAAGCTGGCATCCAGAGGGTAAAGTACGGGCAATATTAGCCATTGTGCATGGACTCGGAGGACACAGCGATCGCTACAGTAATGTAGTTCAGCATTTGATACCCAAACAATATGCTGTCTATGGCTTAGAGTTGCGTGGTCATGGACGCTCACCAGGCCAGCGAGGCTACATCAACGCTTGGAGTGAGTTTCGCGAAGACCTGGGAGCCTTTTTAGAGTTAATTCAGACTCAGAATCCTGGATGCCCAATTTTTATCTTGGGTCATAGTTTAGGTGCGGTGATTGTCCTAGATTACATTCTGCGCTATCCCCAACAAGCATCATTATTGCAGGGTGCGATCGCTTTAGCGCCAACCTTGGGGAAAGTTGGGGTTTCACCTGTTCGGCTACTTTTAGGAAAAATGCTCTCACGGGTGTGGCCGCGTTTCTCCCTGAATACAGGTATTGACATCAGCGCTGGTTCACGAGATCAGCAGATTGTAGCCACCTATGTCCAAGATACACTGCGACATACCCGTGCTACTGCCCGTCTAGCTACAGAATTTTTTGCAACAGTTGATTGGATTAATGCTCACGCAGCTGATTGGCAATTACCATTGTTGATTCTCCACGGTGGCGCAGACCGAGTGGCTTTACCAGGGGGAAGCGACATCTTTTACCAACGGATAAACTGCACAGATAAACTGAGAATCGAGTATCCGGGAGCCTATCACGATATTCAGAATGACCTTAATTACTCTGAGGTATTGGCTGATTTGGAAGATTGGTTGGAGCGACACTTACCATCTGAGGTGGTGCAGTTAGGACGGGGAAACGCTGAGTTAGAGTTTCCTAGTTCTTAGCTTTCAGTACATGAGGCTTGATTACTTTATCGTCAAGCAATACGTAGGCGTAGTCTGTCGTAGACATCGCCTCTCGATTCTTTGATGATATATCAGCGTTCGACCATTGCTTGTTGATACCAATTGCGGTGCAGTGGGTACGTTTATTACAGCCACGCATCCTTCAGGCAAATCAATCATTGTCGTTTCTACGGACAGAGATGGTACTGTTTTATTTGCTATAAAAGCAGATAACAAACCTGGAGAAGATTCTGTAAGCTTTTGATTTAAGCCTGTTATACAACCATCATTCTCTACACCAATAACTAGTTTGCCACCATGCTTGTTAGTAAGGCATACCACAGCATCTAGCAAATCATTATCAGGTAGAGGTTTGCGATCGCTTTTAAATTCTACAGTCAGAGTTTCGCCTTCAGCTATGAGTTTTCTAAGTATTTCTGGAGTCATCATGGCTATAGCATCCTAGCGATCGCCCATTGAAAAATAACAATTACAGTGTTGTTGGATCAACCGCTATAATTCCTTCTGACGCATAGCGAATGAAATCTTTAGTATTGAATGTCAAAATATGCGTCACACTATTTGCCTTCATATTAGCAACGAGACGAGCATCATGCACTTGGACACCTGACACACTGAATGTGACAACAAGCTTACGCCACTCAGGGTAAATAGTAGGCATATCAGGTAACAATGGAAAGAGGCGCTCAATCAGTCGCAGTAGCCAATCTGCATCTGTTGGTGTCAAGCCAAATCCGTTTTTTGTCGCTGGTCTTGTAGCAACATTCCAAAACTCAACGCAGTTTTGCACTGTGATTTGCAGTGTATGTCCATCACGTCGCAATTTTCGGATCGCAGTTCGTATTATTGGGTGTAGTAAGTGAGTGCGATCTACAAAACGCAGTAGGATGTTAGTGTCTATGAGGTATACCACTGCTAAGGATGATCCTCATAAATACTCTCACGAGTCACAGCATAATCTGACAGCACAGGTAAATTTGACCCAAAGTATGCTGCAAACTCGTCAGCTAACTTATCTGCAATTAGTTCAAACTCCTGATTATTTAGTTGACCTTGTGTCTGAAGCTTCGCCATCAACTGAGCGCGTTTTCGTTCTTGACCTTTGCGCTGTTGGTCTTGAAAGATTAGCTCTTGAAGATATTCACTGGCTGAACTATAACCGCCTTTAGCAATTTGTTCTTCGACAAAGACTTTCATCGACTCAGGTAAGGAAATCTGAATGTTAGTCATACCTTTAGAGTTCGGGTGAACTGATTTTATTTACTATGCTACCAGCGCGATCGCACCTTCAAATGTAGAGTCAGTTATTTACAATATCTGAAAAATATGTTGCTGAGGATTGAGAGTTTTTTCCAACCAAAATAGGTTCTCCCTTTACTCCTCCACGGCTAAGAGTACAAATCTTATAAAGGTTTTCACACTCAAAGATTGCCAGAACTAGCTCTTTCCCTGTTTGGTAAAAAGGTGGTAAAGGTTTACCAACCTCGGATTCTAGATCAATTTCGTTCTCGCGCCATTGTAACTTCCAAATGCGCTTTTCAGTTATTGGTGCTTTGAGAGACTTACCAAGAGCGCTATACACCTGCTCTGCTTTAATATCATCCTTGGCTGCTGGCACAAAAAACTTCATAGGCTTTGGTTACAAGTAACGTGAGTTTCACTAGCACCAGCGTAACGCAGTTAAGCTAATTGGCATTTAAGTTGCAGAATTAGGGCGGGCAAGATGCCCACCCTACAAGATTTTGATGAAATCGAAATATGCTTTCTTAGATATGTTTTAGCTTACCAAGGCAATCTGCTTCCATTCCATGAGAAAAACTGTCCACTATCGCCTTCTTGAAGCTGTTCGATCACAGCCAATAATTGGGTAGCAGTACGTTCCACTGAAAATAATTGTTCCGCAGGGACATTTCCCTGGAAAGGACGGGAAAGGCGCGTATCAGTTGTACCAGGATGCAATGTCACTATTAATGCTTTAGGACAACTTCTTTTATACTCAATTGCCGCAGTTCGCATCAACATATTGAGTGCTGCTTTAGAAGCGCGATAGCCATACCATCCACCAAGTTGGTTATCGCCAATACTACCCAATTTAGCAGAAATAGTCGCAAACACGCTGCGTTCTCCATGACGAAACAGAGGCAATAGATGTTTAGCCAACAAGACAGCACCAATACTATTTATTTGAAAGTAGCGCAGCAAATTTTCGGAATTGATCTGTCTTAAGCTTTTTTCAGGTTGCAAAGTATCTTCATGCAACAGTCCTACACAGTTCACTACCAAATGCAGTTTGTCAACTTGGGCAGATATTTTTTGAACAGCTTCAACAATCTGCAACTCGTCAGTAATATCCATCTTTAAACAAATTAATCGCTCAGAATGTTCGCCTGCAAGAGCTATTAAATCGGGGGCTGATTCCGGTTGACGAGAAGTTGCATAAACTTTGGCTATTCTGTCATCTTGTAGCAATTTTTTCACAAAACCTAAACCAATACCTTGGCTGGCTCCCACAATCAATGCGTTTACAGGATTAATTTCATCGATAAAAGACATATAAATTTAGCTGATTTGTGCAGGTATTTCATATTCGTAGCGAGAGACAAAATAAGCACCAACTTGTCTGTCGCTGTGATGACGGAAACCAAAGTTTTCATATATTGCTCTTAGGCGCGATCGCGAAGCCTTACAATCTAGACGTAAATAATGTTTACCAAGTGTTTGTGCATGTTCGACTGCCCAAGTAAGCAGTGCTGAAGAGACTTTACCACCAGAATAACGCCGTCGAACTGCAAGGCGATGTACAAATGCTGACTCCTCCTGAGAAATGTCGGGCCAGAAAAGTAAATCCTCAAGCTGAAACTTGATTGTACCAACTGGTTCACCTGCCGATTCAGCAATGAAAAACAAGCCGTTAGCAACATCTTCCGAGATACTTTCTGGCGAAATCTCGCTATCATGCCACAGAGTCATACCACGTTGCTGAAGCCACAAAGCTGCTTCTAACAACACATCCGAAACTATCACCGTATCTTGTATGGTTGCTTGGCGAATTGAGATGTACATTTAGTTATTAATTGTAGGTTGAGTTGAAAAATCGTGAAAATTCACAAAGATTAGTATAAATGTTGGGTTGCATTTCGCTTTTGCCAATCTACCCTTTATTTACCAATACAAAACTTACTAAAAATTCTATCCAAAACTGATTCTGTAACCTCTTCACCAGTAATTTCTCCTAGTGCTTGAACCGCACCTCGTAAGTCAATTGTCCAGAAATCAAGAGGTAACTGTTGGGCAATTGTTGCTTGTACCTGTTCCAAGGAAATTTTAGCTTGAGTTAAGGCTGCTGCTTGCCTTTGATTAATGGCTAAATCCATATCAGCCGCTTGCACTTTTCCGGCTTGAACTATCTCTAAAATTGCTGTTTCTAAAGCATCAATACCTTGATTTTGGGCTGCTGCTGTGACAATTTTAGATTTTGGATTTTGGATTTTGGATTGAAGAGTTTTTCTTTCGCTTTCTTCAACTAAATCGATTTTGTTAATCACTAGAATCAACGGACGATGTTGTACTTGTTCATAAATTTCTCGATCGCCTTCTGTCCACCCAGCTGAAGCATCGATGGTAAGCAAGACTAAATCTGCTGCATTGGCGGCACGGCGCGATCGCTCGACACCGATTTTTTCCACTTGGTCTGTTGTTTCCCGAATCCCCGCAGTATCTAGCACTTGTACAGGAATTCCCCCGACAACTAACTGCGATTCCACCACATCGCGGGTTGTACCGGGTAAGTCAGTCACAATCGCGCGATCGCTCCGGCTCCAAGCGTTCAATAAGCTGGACTTACCCACATTCGGACGTCCAACAATTGCCACTTTTAAACCAGTGCGTAACAACTCACCTTTGTCTTTGGTTTCTATTAACTTAGTGATTTCTGCGGCAATTTTCTCGATTTCTGATATTATTGCTTTATCATCCAACGGAGGCAGGTCTTCCTCAAAATCGATTCGAGCTTCGATTTCTGCCAAAATATCTAAACAGTTGGCGCGTAACTGCCGGATTGGATGAGCTAATTTTCCCTGTAAACCAGCTAAAGCAGTTTGGGCAGCTTGGGGCGATTTAGCTCCCACTAAATCCGCAATACCTTCAGCTTGAGTTAAATCCAATCGTCCATTCAAAAAGGCGCGGAGAGTAAATTCTCCCGGTTGCGCTAGTCTTGCCCCATTTTCCAAACACAGTTGTAACACCTGCTGCACTGCCATAATTCCCCCGTGGCAATGGAATTCCACTACATCTTCACGGGTGTAAGAACGGGGTGCTTTCATAATCAGCAACAGCGCTTCATCCACCAATTGTTGCGTTTGGGGATGGCGAATGTAACCGTAGAGAATCCGGTGACTTTCCCAAACTTGTCGCCCTGGTGCGTGAAAGAGAGTTTGAGCTAAAGCCATTGCTTCGGAACCCGATACCCGCACAATACCAACGCTACCCTGTTGGGGGACAACAGCAGTAGCGATCGCAGCGATGGTTCCAGTAGTGGCAAAAACTTCTGACATCAGCGCCCTTCATCAAAGTGAGAAGTCAAAATCATAACTCATCTGATAACTTTCTAAATGGTAGATATTTAAACTAATGAGATGGCAACTGACAAGGTAAAATTTACCTGGAGGGTGAAAATCATAACTCGCAACTTATAACAGATTTTAAGGAAAGTGAAGTACACAACGATTCGTCCCAAAGCGAGGTATAAACCCCTGTTTTACTTCTGAATTCTGAATTCTGAATTCTGCTGTATAACTTATAACTCATAACTTTTAGAGAGGAATTTACTGTGGAGCAAAAAATTAACTGCGCCCAAGCCTGCGTTAACGGTTGTGTTTTAGGGGATAAATGCCCCAATATGGAGTTTAGAGAGGCCGCTGCAAAATTTATTCAAGAGACTCCCTTAGACCAAATGTTGGAGTTAGCACAAGAACGTCTGCGAAAAAAAATGACGGAACCGCCAAAATGGGTTTTTCCTGAAGATCCATAACATTCATGTTCAAGGCACAAGCAAGACAGCGTAGAAGTTAAATAGTATCTGGATCTATATTTAATTCTCGCAGTTTTGCCGCCAAGCGATCGCTGCGTTGCTTCTCTTGTTGTGCCACTTCTTCGGGTGTGGGAACCAGTTCTCCTTCAGGAGTGTAAAACCGTAAATTTTCTTGATAAACCCCTAAATATAAACCTAACTGTTGACTCCACAACCAGCCTTGGGGATTTGGTTCTAGTGGTTGATATTCACCATCAAGCAAATGGAACCCTGAAAATTCTAACGTTTCCGGGTCAAACCAGAAGTAATCTGGTGTGCGAAAGATATCTTGGTAAATTTGTTTTTTTAAGCCTTTATCAGTGTCGTCTGTGCTATGCGATAGGATTTCTATAATTAGATTGGGATATTTGCCATCTTCTTCCCAAACAACCCAGCTTTTACGGTGTTTGCGTTCAGTTCCCAGTACTACAAAAAAATCTGGCCCCCGGAAGTTTTCTGATTTGCGCTGGCGTGGACTGTAGTAGATGGTGAGATTACCCGATGCATAGAAGTCGTTGCGATTTTGCCACAACCACTCTAAGCATTGAATCAGCAGCGTCATTTGTAACCGATGCAAGTCAGTTTCCAAAGGCGGTTCGTCACTATATAAATCTCCTGGCGGAAATATAACATCTTTTGGGACTTGAAAATCTTTGGTGACAGACATAGCGGCAAGTGTCTCAGTGCTATAAGTTTAGCGTAGCAGTGAGGAGCTATTTTCAGGTAAATATGGGTTGCTGAAAAAGTCTACACGGCGAGAAATCTGTCATATATAGCGGTTCCCGACCTGGTGAGGTACGTTTTCAAGCCTACTAACCTTGTTAAATAAGATTTGAGTGTACCTCAGTTGCTTAGGAAACGCTATAATCATCTCCCTGAGTCCCTTCGGGATGCGTCGAGGATTTCCTACTGCATCTAAATATCGCTGCTGTTTAATGGTGTTAGATTGCGTCATCGTTTTTATTCTCATCCGAAGGTCACTGCTTCGCCGTTTCGCAATATTCTTAGCTATTGTTAAAATTTTCGCAGATGAAGCAGGTGAAAAATTGTGAGCCTAAAAGAAGTTATCAGATTAGCAAAGCAACTTTCAACCGTGGACAAAGTACGTTTAATCCAGCAAATTGCTCCTGATATAGAACGCGAGTTAACAGATAAACTGTCTACCCATCCGCGCCAATCTTTGTGGGGACTCTGTGCTGATTTAGGAAACGCACCTTCCACAGAGGAAATTGATGTAGCCCGTAGTGAAGAATGGGCTAGCTTTCCACGGGAGGATATTTGATGCTACGTGCTGTAGCTGACACCCATGCAGTAATTTGGTACATTTTTGGCGATTCACGATTATCAACAACTGCCCAAAATACTATAGCCCAAATAGCATCTTCTGGAGATCAAGTTGCTTTCTCCTCTATTACGCTAGCCGAAATTGTATACTTGAGTGAGAAAGGACGTATTTCTCCATTAACACTTGAACGCCTGCTTGCATCTGTTGACACAACTGATTCTTTACTGCTTGAAGTTCCTTTTACTAGGCATATAGCTGAAGCTTTACGCTTAGTGAATCGCTCACAAGTACCAGACCTACCCGATCGCATTATTGCTGCTACAGCCTTATATCTGGGAGTACCAGTGATTAGTCGAGATAGCAAAATTCAACTATCTAGTGTTAATACAATTTGGTGAAGCAGTCATCAAGTACATTTTTGGCGATTTGCGATTATCAATATATTCTTGTGGCAAAATTTGCCTTCCTAATACCAACGCTTCTTGCCTTTCCTCATCTGTCATATAATCATCTCCCTTGAGTCCCGTTGGGGTGCGTCGAGGATTTCCTCCCGCATCTAAATATCGTTGACGTGCGATCGCAAATAGTTCTAATATTCTTTGCGATCGCTGCTGTTTAATGGTGTTAGATCGCGTCATCGTTTAATTAAAGACTTCTCCTAAGTGCGCTCTTAATTTATCGATACTACCCCACTGATCCATCAAGCTTGGACTAGACAACAATTTGGCTTTAGTGTTCCGAAAACCCCAATCGGCTCTCATTTCCTTCTGATCAAGAGGAATACGGCTGACATCTGTGAAATCAGCAATCCAATGAACCTTAACCCATCGGAAAATACCCCATGTACCTGTATTCCATTCAGGTTTATCTTCACTTCCCTCGTTAACCAGTTCAACTACGTGTGTCAAGGATCGTTCGTACCCAGGTCGTTTTTGAGAAAGGATGATAAAAGATCCTTTTGGTAAGTTAAAGGCATGATTATCTACACCTTTACCCTTTTTAAAGTTCAATTGAAAGTCCTCTCCAATAGGATGCAATTCATACGCCCAAACACCATTGTCATTATTGACATTTTTGATATATTCCAGACGACTACAATCCATTATTTTTAATCCTAAATCTTTATTTGATCTTGAATCTCTAAAAAACTTTTGTCTAAACTCTGACACTTGGCCCAAATGGAATATTAATGTAGTTCCTTTTTAGCCGATATTTTATTTTTCTACAAGTTCATTACCCATTTTTAACTTTTCACTGTTCGCCCCCGTATCCACAAAGCTAGTACACTCATTAACAACACCCCCATCATTCCTTGCAGGGGATTATTATTCACACCAGTTACCCAATCAGGAACTTGACCAGAATATTTCACTAATTCCCCAACATTAATAATGTAGTAGCCCCATACTAATCCACCATGCAGACCAATTGGTAAACCCAAGCGTCCCCTCCGCCAACGCTTTCCCCATACCTGCGTTAACCCCAGCAATACTAAAGCTGGAAATTGCGGCAGTGTATGAATAATTGCCTCCAAGGGTTTAATAAAGTGCAATGTAGCAAAGGCAATTGCATCTGTCCCCAGTGCCACACGCGGACTGTAATCTCGTTGTAATTCATCTAGCAACCAGCCTCGGAATAACAATTCCTCAGCAAATCCAATACCTAAGCCAACAAGTAAACCCTCTAAAATTATTTTCAGCAAAAAAACTTTCGGTTGTTGCCACACCAACCAACCCAATAAACTTTCTACCCCAAAAAGTATCAGAATATTAATTATGCCGATAGCCAAGCCACGCAGTAAATCCACACCATTTTGTCGTGTGAATTCTAAGCCATAACGCCGCAGAATTTGGGGCTGCTGGTAGACATATTTACCCCATAGTCTCAGCAGAAAAATAAATACTGCATATAACAACACCAATGTCAATATACTTTCTAAGTTTGAATCATGCACTAGTAAGTATATTGGTGCGGCCAATGGCAACCATAGCAGCAATAACGTCAAAATAAAACAGCCCAGCCTGATAGGGGCAGGGCGTTCGGCTAAACGGACAAGGTTTTTTTTCATACCAATGTTAAGTCACCAGCCAATACTCTAAATTTCGACTAATGACCAATAACTAATGACCAATGACTAATGACTATTCATCAGGTTCAATCGTGCTACTTAAACCGTGACTTATCAATGTTTCGCAATAGAACTCAGCGTGTTCCAGAGCGCAAGTAATGACTAAAGCTAGCCCGTTAGTATGGGCTTCCATCATGATGCTAACAGCCTGCGGTTGCGTAAGGCTTGGCACAGTGGCTATTAGTGACTGTACAACATGCTCCATCGAGTTGTAGTCGTCGTTATGGAGCAAAACGCGATACCGAGGCGCGAGCTTGCGGGTTGTGGAAGGCTTTTCAATAGTTTCAACTGACACGGCTCTTTGCTCTTTTCTCGTTAATTCACTACAACAAAGTTTCTGTCTAGCGATCGCTTAACAGTTATTTACCTATTCTATAATATTTCTGTCCAGATACTATGCTACGAAAACTCTTTGTTGCCAAGGATTGGTCGTATTAGTTTTGCGTACCCACTTCTGAAGCCGATGTCTAAGACATGGCTGCGGTAAGAGTGCTACCCTAATCTTACAGAAGCTTTCCTTAAACCTAGCGCATTTTCACTTTTAAGATTAAGGAAGTTAAAAAATAATCCTTGCCCCTGCCCAAACTGCATAATGATGGACATTAGCCGAGATTTTCTTCAACCGGGACAAATTGTGTGTTTAGAGCATGGCGACAGGAATCTGTATGCAGAAGTCATTCAATTTGTAGTTTCCCGCCAGTTGTGCTGGGTGCGTCCTTTATTTATGGTTACTTTGATTCAAGAATCACCGCTAATTACCGATTTGCGAGATGCGTCTGACTTGCTTTGGCCTGCAAATTTATTTCGGCCAGCTTTAGACACAGAAGTAATTACCTTCTTGAGCCAAGTTTTAGCAAAAGAACCAAAAACGGAACCTGACTCAGCTGCCAAGCAGCAACTCAATCAGTTTATTCACCAACTTTGGCAAGCATATCAAGAGGGATTAGGCATTAGGGATTAGAGCATTGGGCAATTCAATTTTGGATTTTGGATTTTAGATTTTGGATTAAATTTCAATTCTTTAATCCAAAATCTAAAATCTAAAATTCTCACTCCCCCTCATCTCCCTCATCTCCCTCATCTCCCTCATCTCCCTCACTCCCCACTCCCCACTCCCTCCCTCAGTCGTAGCGTATACCAGCATCTTTCATGCGTTGAATTCCTTCTTGCAACCGTTCATCAGGGATAGTTAAAGCAATTCGGAAAAAGCCTTCTCCAGATGCACCATAACCACTACCCGGTGGCACAAGAATGCCACATTTGTCAAGTAGCAACGTCACAAATTCTGCTGAGGAATATCCTGGAGGTACAGGTGTCCAGACGTAAAGGGTAGCTTTCGGAGGCTGAATTGGCCAACCTAAAGATTGCAATCCATTCACAATAATGTCACGGCGATTTTGGTAAACCGACATGATGGCTTGGAGTTCTGCTTCCGTGGTAGTAGAATAAGCTGCGATCGCAGATGCTTGAATTGCCTTAAACACCCCAGAATCAACGTTAGTTTTTACCTGTGTCAAACCTTTTATACCCACAGCATTACCAACAACAAAACCAACCCGCCAGCCTGTCATATTGTACGACTTAGACAAACTGTGAAATTCGATCGCTACATCCTTCGCGCCGGGAATTTGCAGCACACTAGGCGGTTTATAGCCATCGTATGCCATTTCTGAGTAGGCGTTGTCATGACACAACAAAATATCATACTGCTTGCAGAAAGCCACCAATTCTTCAAAAAACTCTAATGTTGCCAATGCTCCAGTCGGATTATTGGGATAATTAATCCATAACAGCTTTGCTTTTTGGGCGACTTCTTCAGGTATCGCACTCAAATCAGGCAAAAAACCGTTTTCTGCCTTCAGGGGCATAGGAAAAGACTCACCACCAGCGAAAATTGTCGAAGTCCGGTACACGGGATAACCAGGATCTGGTATTAGTGTATAGTCTCCTGCTTCCACAAACGCTAAGAAAGTATTATGAATTGCTTCCTTGGAACCAATTGAAGAAACAACCTCTGTATTCGGATTCAACCCTGTCACCCCAAACCGACGTTCCATCCACTTAGCCGCAGTTTCCCGGAATTCTTTTGTCCCTTGGTAAGGTGGATAATTGTGGTTGGCAGCGTCGTCAATCGCCTCATGCATTACCTGGAGGATATGACTGGGAGTTGGTTTATCTGGATCGCCAATCGCCATATTGATGATATCAACTCCCTTAGCAACGAGTTCATTCCGCTTCTGGACAATTTCAGCAAACAGATAGGGAGGAATTTTTTCTAGGCGTTTAGCGAACTGCATGGCGATTTACTACGAATGCACAATAATGTAGAGGGTCATTAGCACAGTTTACGCCAAATAGGTATTTAAATAATCAACCTCATAGAAAAATACAAAGAATGATATCGCCCTTGCCTTTACTAAAACTTGTTTTACCTACTTGAAATTTTGATTGCTCCAATCTTAATTAAATTCACCGGATATAGCCAAAAAGCCTCTATGCCTAAGCAATTAGGAATATCCCCAACTAGAAACTAACTGAATTCGACCAGCATCCATCTCTGCCATTAATAATTCTAGAGCTTCGTAATCAACATCAGAAATGTAACCCAGTTCCGTCAGTTCTGAATTGATTTCATTTTCTATCTCAGGAGTTAGTTTTTTAATGTCAAGAGCTTTTTCTACCAATTTACGAATAGCGTACTGAGTTCTCATAAGTAATAGCCTAATTGTATATGATACTAGTTCTCCCAGATTTATCTAAGTATAAAGAGTGATCGAAATACTAACTTTTGGTGATTTAGATCACATCTTAATTAGTTAATAGATAATGCGCTATGACTCTGTGGTATGCCATCAGTAACGCTAAAGTGGGAGATTTAACTTACCGTTAAGACTTAGCTAAATTAGCTTTAGTTATAGACTAAGTAAGTTTTCTCAGCATAGTTACTGATGAGTTGTCTGCTCTATGGCTGTCTATGTTGATTGTTTTTGAACTGAGATAAAAAAAAAGTATATATAAACACATTTTAAACTGGAATTATAACAATCTTTAAACAGAGATACTAAAGTAATAAAGATTCAGCAAAGAGAGCTAAGACATATGGCCGATGCAACAAAATAGAGTTTATGTTCCAATAATCCTTAGCTTGACGCTTCAACAATTCTTAATAGGATGTAATTATGCAGGCAGTGCTTAACTATCCCAAGATTGCAGTTATTCGCCCCCAAGGCTGTTTGAATGCTGCAAACGCCTTGGAGTTTGAACGAGATATGACTACGGCGTTGGCACAAAATGGTATTTCCATCTTGGTAGTAGACCTAGTAGCAGTAGAATCCTTAGACAGCGCAGGTTTGATGGCATTGTTATCTACACACAAGCTAGCTCTCGGTTTAGGACGGGGTTTCCGACTTTGCGCTGTTACTCCGTCAATTAGAATTATTTTTGAACTAACGCAACTCGACAGGGTATTTGAAATATTGGATGATGAAGTTGAGTTGAGTGCAACATAACTTGATTACTTGAGTAAAAGCACAAAGGTTCGGATAATAAGTAGACTTTATGTAAAGGAGTTGTAAGTTGCAACGATAAACTATGTTAAAAGACCTAATTCAATGCTAAAGTTGGGTTTGAGTAGCTGTAATTAAGGTAGCTAGAACATAGCATAGTGGCTGTTGCAGTTGAAAGATTAATAACATCGGATATTTTAAAACCAGGGCGTTACCTGGGTAATGAGCGTTTAGCTGTACACAAACCTTGGGATACGACAGCAATACGCTGGGTCTTAACGTACCCAGAAGTATATGAAGTCGGTGCATCAAATTTAGGGCATATCATCCTCTATAACATCTTGAATGCCCAACCGCGTCAATTGTGCGATCGCGCCTACCTCCCAGGAAAAGACCTAGCAGCCAAATTACGCGAAACTAAAACGCCATTGTTTGCGGTAGAGTCAAAGCGATCGCTCACAGAATTCGACATTTTAGGTTTTAGCCTCAGTTACGAACTGGGTGCAACTAATATCCTGGAAATGTTGGATTTGGCTGGAATTCCCTTGACATGGCGAGAACGCCAAAAAGCAGGGGAAGAATTTACCGATACCCAGTCCCAATTTCCGTTGATTTTTGCAGGTGGGCAAACAGCGACATCGAATCCTGAGCCTTATGCCGACTTCTTCGACTTTTTCGCCCTTGGAGATGGAGAAGAACTGCTGCCAGAAATTGGTTTGGTGTTGGAAGAAGGCAAACAAGCAGGATTGAGTCGGGAAAATCTGTTACTGGATTTGGCACAGATACCAGGCGTATATGTGCCCCAGTTTTACGACATGGCAGAGGATGGCTCAGTTCATCCGCGTCGCCCAGACGTGCCAAAACGAATTCTGCGACGGGTTGCAACTCCCATACCAGCATATTCCATTGGGTTAGTTCCCTACGTAGAAACAGTGCATGACCGCTTGACCATTGAGATTCGGCGTGGTTGCACTCGTGGCTGTCGCTTCTGTCAACCAGGAATGCTGACTCGACCAGCACGGGATGTAGAACCGGATCAGGTGGTAGAAGCAATTGAACAGGGTATGCGGGCAACTGGTTACAATGAGTTTTCCCTCCTATCTCTGAGTTGTTCTGATTATTTGTCCCTACCAGCAGTAGGGATGGAAATCAAAAATCGGCTAAAAAATGAAAACATTTCTCTGACTCTACCAAGCCAACGGGTAGACAGATTTGATGAGAATATTGCCAACATCCTTGGAGGTACGCGCCAAGGAGGATTGACTTTTGCTCCCGAAGCTGGAACTCAGCGGATGCGAGACATCGTGAATAAGGGTTTGACGAATGAAGAATTGTTGCGGGGGGTGAAAACCGCTTGGGAGCAAGGCTGGGATAAAATAAAGTTGTATTTTATGATTGGCTTGCCGGGTGAGACAGATGTTGATGTTTTGGGTATTGCGGAAACAGTCAGCTGGCTACAGCGAGAATGTCGGGGCAAAGGCAGAAAACCCCTAAACTTTAACCTGACAATTTCTAACTTTACACCCAAACCCCATACACCATTCCAGTGGCACTCAGTCTCTACCACTGAATTTAAGCGCAAACAAAACCTGTTGCGGCAAGAATTCCGCCGGATAAAGGGAGTGAAGGTAAATTTTACCGATGTCCGCATTTCGGCAATGGAAGATTTTGTGGGCAGAGGCGATCGCAATTTGGGCAAAGTAGTGCGCCGCGCCTGGGAATTGGGTGCAGGTATGGATTCCTGGTATGAAAATTTAGATCAAGCTTTTAGTGCTTGGGGGTCTGCGATCGCTCAAGCCGGTTTAGATTGGAAATACCGCCAAGTAGAAAATGGCGAATGGAATTTATTTCATATACAAGAGCAGAAGAGATCGGCAGATACGGAAAATACCCAACTCCTAACTCCTGTACAGACGCGATTAATCGCGTCTCTCCCCACTCCCCACTCCCTCAATATTTCCCTCCCTTGGGATCATATTGATACCGGAATTGAGAAAAAGTGGCTCCAAGAAGACTTACAACGCGCCTTAGAAGCTGCAATTGTACCCGACTGCTCTTTTGAAGGTTGTTCTCACTGTGGCGTCTGTGGCACCGACTTTGGCCATAACGTCGTGATTGAATCACCCGCTATCCCAAAATTCGCTGGCGAGTTTGTCCCCAATCCAACTAAGGCGCAACGACTGCGAGTTTGGTTTGGGAAACAGGGTAATATGGCTTTGATCAGCCACCTAGATTTAATCCGTCTGTTTGACCGAGTTGTGCGACGAGCCGGCTTACCAATCGCTTTCACTGGTGGGTTTCATCCCATGCCGCGAATTTCTGTAGCAACTGCTTTGGCTTTAGGGGCTACTAGTAGTGGTGAAATAGTCGATTTTGAGTTAACTGTGCCAGTAGAAGTTGATACTTTCCGAGAACAGTTGGCTCGTGAAATGCCCACAGACATACCTATATATAATGTGGAGCAGATAGATTTAAAAGCTAGTGCCGCGACCCAACTGCTGGAGTCCGCAGAGTATTTGATTACTGTAGCAACACTTGCAGAAACAACACCTATACAATGGCAAAACTGGATTGATATAATCAAAGCGAAAGAGGAGCTTTGGTACGAGCAAATAACAAAGTCAGGCAAGAGCCAGTTAATAAATCTGCGCGATCGCTTATTTGAACTGGAATTAGTAGAAACCTACAATAGCAAAGCAGAATCTATATCATCTGTGATCCGTTATCTAGGTAGCTATCGCCAAGATGGTTTGCTGTTGCGTCCCGAACAAATCCTGTTTATGCTAGAGACAGTGGCTAGTGTAGAATTTCAACTCCTACACATCCACCGCAATCGGCTAATTTTAGGGGTATAATCCCTGTAGGGCAGCTTGCTAGTAGTTGTCCTAACATGGCACATCGTAGGAATTGATTTTTAGCAAGGTTGCGTTAGAATGGGGTGAAGAGAAATTTTCTGGCGCTGCATTGAATTAGCTGGTTCACTACCCTGGTATTCAGGGGGCGAAAGCATACATATTAGAGTGTAACATCTAGGATTTTATCCCAGATAAACAAAAAGCAGATTAAAGAACACTCTCTCTATAGCTACCTTGTGAATCAGTAACTAACAGCAGGCTCGGTTAGCTTCTCTAAATCCATGCTTTTTAAACAACTGCTGAATGTCGAATCTACACTAGTACCCAAGAGCTAGTGCATTACTTTTCTAGAGTTGAAGCAACTGCCGTCGGTTATGCCGATTTGTAGACGTTCACAGACGCGCAAAGGGCGGCTTGCCATAGGCTAGGGCAGCTGAAGGCAGGGTCGCAGCTGGTGTTGCTGAGTATAACCCTAAGGATAAATCCGGGGAATGGAAAATAGAAATAGTTTCTTTTTCTTAACGACTTCAGTAGGTTACTCTCAAATCAAGCGTCCTGGGTTAAAAGCTAACTCCGGATTTAGAACTTTCAACTCAGAACTCTCTTGATTGAGCGTATTGGATCACGAATCAACCACGGACGGTTGATTTAATTGCTGAAACAATATGCAGCCGGGTAAAGGCTCTTAAGAGCGCCAATAGCTATTTAACTTAGAAGCTCAGATTTGCGATTTTTATTACCAGTAGCGCCTTTAGAGGGTTGTAGGGACAACAAAGGTATAACAAACCTCCATACCTATTGGTGCTGCCAGTTTTTGAGGAAATTGAATGCCAAAACAAATTATCATCGCGGAGCAGCACCAAATTGCTGCGGTTTTTTCTGAAGATCAAATACAGGAACTCGTTGTTGCTACGGGTCATCATCAAATAGGTGATATCTACTTAGGAGTAGTAGAAAACGTATTGCCTGGGATAGATGCGGCTTTTGTAAATATTGGCGACCCAGAGCGCAACGGTTTTATTCACGTCACCGACTTAGGGCCATTAAAGCTAAAGCGTACCGCAGCGGCAATTACAGAACTACTAGCACCACAGCAGAAAGTTTTGGTGCAAGTAATGAAAGAGCCAACGGGGACAAAAGGACCCAGGCTCACGGGTAATATCACCTTACCCGGACGCTACGTAGTACTGATGCCCTATGGTAGGGGCGTAAATTTATCCCGACGGATTAAAAGTGAAAGTGAGCGCAACCGCTTGCGGGCGCTGGCGATTTTGGTCAAACCGGCGGGAATGGGTTTGCTTGTGCGTACAGAAGCCGAAGGCAAGCCCGAAGAAGCGATTATGGAAGATTTGGAGGTGCTGCAAAAGCAATGGGAGGCTATCCAACTTGAAGCGCAGTCCACCCGCGCCCCAGCACTGCTCAACCGGGATGATGACTTCATTCAGCGCGTATTACGGGATATGTACGGCGCGGACGTGAATCGGATTGTCGTGGATTCCAGTACTGGTTTGAAGCGTGTGAAGCAGTACTTGCAGAATTGGAGTGGCGGTCAAACACCGCAGGGATTGTTAATTGATCATCACCGCGATCGCTCTCCAATTTTAGAATACTTCCGTATTACTGCCGCGATTCGAGAAGCCCTCAAACCGAGAGTAGACTTACCTTCTGGAGGCTACGTCATCATTGAGCCGACGGAGGCATTAACCGTAATCGATGTTAACTCAGGTTCCTTCACGCGATCGGCAACAGCTAGAGAAACAGTTTTGTGGACAAACTGCGAAGCTGCAACAGAAATTGCTCGCCAGTTGCGTCTGCGGAATATCGCCGGGGTGATCGTCGTTGATTTTATTGATATGGAATTGCGACGTGACCAACTGCAAGTTCTCGAACACTTTAATAAAGCACTCAAAGCAGACAAAGCTCGTCCCCAGATTGCCCAACTCACCGAACTAGGTTTAGTAGAACTGACCCGCAAGCGTCAGGGTCAAAACATTTACGAATTATTTGGTGAAACTTGTCCCACCTGTGGCGGTTTAGGACATACCGTGCGTCTCCCTGGAGAAATCGAAAACCGATTGCCAATACTATCAGATACACCAGAGCGTGAGCGTTTTGTATCCCTGCCTCACCGAGAACCACGTCAGCCATCTGCCCGCACCCCGGAACCACGAGAAACCTATGATGGATTTGGGGAAACATTTGACGGCGACTCGGAATTGGGCAACTTAAATCTGATCAATCATCCTAGTTATCAAGAGCTTAATGATAAGCGTCGTACCCGGACTCGCCGCAGTCGAATTGGCATCAATGGGTTAAACGGGAAAGATGAAGCTCGTGTTGTTGCCAATCCCCTGGCTTTTGTCAACGAGCCAGACTTAGACCTTGATGTGGAACCAGAACTAGGAGTTGCACCAGAGATCCCCTCACCCACCCTTGGTAAACCAGGTTGGAATGAAAGAGTAGAGCGCATTAAAGTTATCAAGGCAGAACCAATCAAACCTGTGGTAGAACCACCGGAGATTAGGACTGTAGAAATGAGCCTCCCGGAACAGGATATGTTTGCTTTGATGGGAATATCTCCCTTGGTGAAGTTAGAGCAAGAGGTTAAAAATACCAAGTCTGTGATTATTAATGTGATTCAGCCCGGTCAACTGCCAACAACCCCAACTGAATCAATCTCAGAATCAACTATTGCTCAAAAAGCAACACCTGAAATAACCGCTATTGTCCAAAAAGCAACACCTGAAATAACCACAAGCAAGATACCGGCACCAAAAGTTATTGAACCAGAACAAAAATCTTTGATCGAAGAGACAACCCAAGCATCGGAGTTGACTACGAATCCTTCGGCAGGCTTGTCGGCGATTGCCTCCGCTGCGATCGCCGATGAAACTGAAGCTGAAGCCAATAGTAGCGCCACTGCCAGCCGTCGTCGCCGCCGTCGTTCCTCCGCGATCGAGGATAATTAATTTGCTTTATGGTAGAAACATCGCCAGCACCCTTGGAAAAATCCAGTTGGCTGGAGTTTTCTACCTTGTCAGGGATTCCAGGGTTGGTTGCAGGTGTGGATGAAGTCGGGCGAGGTGCTTTATTTGGCCCTGTGGTGGCGGCGGCAGTGATCCTACCAGATCATGCTTTGCCAATACTGATGGCAGCTAAAATTAAAGACAGTAAAAAGTTGTCTAGTTCTCGTAGAACTCAGCTAGCGCAACAAATTTGTGGGCTGGCTATAGATTGGAAAATTGGGTTTGCTTCTACTGCCGAAATTGACAAGATAAATATTTTGCAAGCGACGCTGTTAGCAATGAAGCGGGCTGTGCTGAAGTTAAAGGTACAGCCTGCAATCTGCTGGGTTGATGGTAATCAGTCAATCAAAGACTTGCTAATACCGCAGCAAACAATAGTTAAGGGAGACGAGCGATCGCTCGCTATTGCCTCTGCTAGTATTGTCGCTAAGGTTTGGCGTGACGAACTGGTAGTGCGTCTAGCATTAAAATACCCTATGTACAACCTGGAGCGTAACAAGGGTTATGGTAGCCAGCAGCATTTGCTGGCTTTGCAAGAATACGGGTCTTCGCCTCTACATCGTCAGTCTTTTCGTCCTTGCCAAATCAAACGTCTGAGTGTTGAGTGATTAAATAATTACTCCGCATTCAGGATTGGCAACTCAGTATTTTCACTGTCAAATTCTCTATCTTTGGTTTGTGAGATCACCCAGTAGCGATAATCCGCCAAAAGTTGATTTAATAACCGTTGCTTGACCGACAACAGCACGCTTTTGAGCAACCCATTGCCAGTAGCTTCTAAAATCGGTTTAGGAGTGAAGGAAAATGGCGGTGGAAAATCCACCAGCACTTCTAAATCAGCTATTCCTTGCAGGCGCGTGCCAGTGCTAAACTCTTTGGGAGACAAATGCCCTTTTAAATTTAGAGTAAAGCGCTGGTTAATATACTCGAAACCCAGGATTTCACAGCCTAGCGATCGCAAATAAATAACCCCATTTGATTCTGCCCAGACTCTCATGTCTACAGTAGGTTGAATACTCAGTGACATAAAAGTTAGCGGACGCATTTTTAAGCGAAATACCTCCTCAGAAACCTGCTGAATCCGGCTATTATCAGCCAAAGCCTTAACCAGACGTTGAGGCTGACGCAAGTAGTGCTGAATGGGAATAGGCTGCTCTGGAACAGCGATTTCCACTGATTGGGAGGCAGTAAACTTGGTAGCCATGAATAGAAGGAAGTAATTGTTTGATACTTATATTATTGATTAATTTATTATGTTTATTTTTTTTAATTTAGATTAATTGAACTAGCAATTTCAACAAGAATTCCATCCAAATCACGGACATAAGCCACTGTTTGTCCCCAAGGCTTAACTTTGGCATCTACAACAACCACAGCACCAGCTTCTATGGCACGCGACAAAGCTGCTGCTATCTCGTCTGTTACAAAACCAACCTGAATACCAGCAGGTAGATTTAACAGACTGTTTTCTTTGAATCCTTGGGGGAGGTTAGATTTTGCAAGTTCATTTGAGGCGAAAGCGAGAGTTGTTCCCCCCGTTTGCATCTCGGCGTATTGTTTGCTCTCGTGAATAAACTGCTGTTTCAGTCCGAACGCCTTTTCATAAAAAGCGACCGATTGGGCAACATCCTTTACATAGAGAATTGTGTAGGAGAACTTCATAATCTTTATTTCTCACTGAACAACTACTGAAATTAAGCTAGTACATTTGCTCTACTTAGTCAAGCACCCAGACTATTGTACAGCTATAAACTCTATAATTAGACTACCTAAAAGACTGATACGTAATTAAATGAATCAAATTAAAGCAATATTCTCGGTCAATAAACAAAGGCTGGGTTTACTCACGATATAGTCTATAAATAAATTGAATAGATAACTAATAAACACATGACTATATCGATCGCACATTTAGGACCTCCCGGCACTTACACAGAACAAGCAGCTGTTCTTTATATCAACTGGTTGACTAAAAGTACGGGAGTTGAAGCTATGTTAAGTCCTTATCCCACCATCTCCCAGTCACTGCATGCCGTTGCTGATGGTCAAACCCACTTGGCTGTTGTGCCAGCAGAAAATTCTATTGAAGGGAGTGTTACAACAACACTAGATACACTTTGGCAGTTAGACAATTTGCGAATTCAGTTGGCTTTGGTATTACCCATTGTCCATACGTTAATTTCTTGCGCGTCTAGCTTAGATAAAATTAAAACTGTTTACTCTCACCCGCAAGCTTTGGCACAATGTCAGGGATGGTTAGAGCGGTTTCTGCCGACTGTAGAGATTATTCCCAGCAATTCTACAACCGAAGCACTACAGCGATTGGAACAAGAGACAACAAGAGCAGCGATCGCATCTAGTAGAGCAGCTCAACTCTACAACCTGCCGATACTTGCTAGTGGCATCAACGACAATCCAGAAAACTTTACTCGTTTTTGGGTAGTAAGTCAGGGTGAAGCGGACGCTGAATACCAGGCATCAACAACACCTACCAGTCACACATCGCTGGCTTTTAGTATGCCTGCCAACACACCCGGAGCATTGGTCAAACCTTTGCAAATATTTGCTCAATTAGGAATTAACCTCAGCCGGATTGAATCTCGTCCGACGAAGCGATCGCTAGGCGAATACTTGTTTTTCATGGATCTAGAAGCGGATGCCAAGGAAGCACAAATGCAATCTGCTTTAGCAGAATTAACTATCCACACAGAAATTTTAAAAATTCTTGGCGTTTACAATGTTTTGCCGATCAGTGCTGTTACTTGAAAAGTGAGGAGTTATCAGTTAGGAGTTATCAGTTAGGAGTTATCAGCTAGGGAATATAAATTCTAAGTTGTCAATCTTTTATTTTTTGTTATTTCTTTCTAACTCCTCATTCCTCACTCTTAACTCTTAACCCCTCACTTTTGATTAAATGTGTCTTTGAGAACAGCGCGAGCTGCCAAGTGATTCCGAGTAGAAGTTAAAATTTCTGCTTCCCGCTCTAGACGAGTTGAAGTATCTTGCATTTCTAGCAATAACTGCTGCTCTGCGGCAACACCGTAAAGATTACTTGCTACCCAATAAGATAATTCTGTTGGTAGATCAGGCAAATCTTCTGGCAGTTCGATATTTTGTTCGGTTAATTTGGCTGACAGACGCACAACATCTCGAAGTAGCTGTTCTACCTCAGAAGACAAAGGTCGCAAATCTTTAGTCGGTGGTTGGTCTTCAATCCACTCCACTAAGCCAACGCGGTATGGCTTTTCACGAACATACTCTAATACACGAAATCTTTGCTGCCCTAAAGTCAACATCTTGATCCGATCATCTGGCAGTCGCTGGTGATGAACGATTTCGGCACAGCAACCAGTGTTTGCAATTGTACCTTTGACTGGATCGAACATCAAAACACCGAACCTGCGATCGCTCTCCAAAATCGTGTTCATCATGATTCGGTAGCGAAATTCAAAGATGTTCAGGGGTAATGGTCTGGTAGGAAACAGAACTACTTCGGGTAACGGGAACAGAGGTAGTTCGCGAACTGCAATTTTAGAAGATGATGTCATTGTTATCTTGGTATAAACTTAATCTTAAAAAATAATTTTTCTCTGCTTTTCCCGTACTTTATCTACATTCTATCATTTGTTTACTAGCTAAATAAAAGCCCTGAGATATATTTCTTCAGGGCTATGTAAATATTAATAATCAATGACTAATGACTAATTAAAGTTTGACTTCGATATCTACACCCGATGGTAGATCCAATTTCATCAGGGCATCAATAGTCTTAGAAGAGGGCTGATAAATGTCAATAATCCGGCGATGAGTACGGGTTTCAAAGTGTTCCCGTGAATCTTTATCTACGTGAGGCGATCGCAGCACACAATAGATCCGGCGTTTTGTTGGTAAAGGAATTGGGCCTATAGCTGTAGCATTGGTACGGTTAGCTGTGTCTACAATCTTCTCGCAAGATGTATCTAATAAGCGCCTGTCAAAGGCTTGTAAACGAATTCTAATCTTCTGCTGCTGTAGAGTTGCCATCTTTAATTGTCCAGGTTCTGCGTAATTAGGTTAGTGGGAAATGGGGAGTGGGGAGTGGGGAGTGGGGAGTGGGGGAGACAAAATTGCTTGGCTTCTTCCTATTCCCTATTCCCTACTCCCTATTCCCTTTAATTAAAAAGGAAGAGAAAGGAGCAGAGAGGCATAACAAATACCATCTCTGCTCCTTCGTTATGAGCAAAAAGGTGCTACTTCAAAATTTTGGAGACGACACCAGCACCGATGGTGCGGCCACCTTCGCGGATAGCGAAGCGCATTCCTTGTTCAATAGCGATCGCGTTGATCAATTCTACTGTCATTTTGATGCGATCGCCTGGCATGACCATTTCGGCTTCGCTGCCATCATCAGAGGTGAAGGCTTTGATCGTACCAGTTACATCGGTTGTCCGCACGTAGAACTGGGGACGGTAGCCGGAGAAAAATGGAGTCTTACGACCACCTTCTTTTTCTGTTAAAACGTATACTTCACCTTCAAATTGAATGTGAGGTTTAATTGAACCTGGTTTGGCGATTACCATCCCCCGTTCAATATCAGCCTTCTGAATACCCCGGAGGAGTACGCCAGCGTTGTCTCCAGCCATACCTTGATCAAGACTCTTCTTGAACATTTCAATACCAGTTACGGTAGTGGCGCGAGTATCTCTGATACCAACTAGTTCAACGTTATCGCCGACTTTGACTATACCCCGCTCAATCCGACCGGTGGCGACAGTACCACGACCTGTGATTGAGAACACGTCTTCTACAGCCATCAGGAAGGGCTTATCAACATCCCGCTCAGGGGTGGGTATGAAAGAATCTACAGCGTCCATCAATTCGTAGATTTTGTCTACCCAAGGATTTTCACCCCGTTGAGTCTTGGGATTCTTGGTCATTACTTCCAGAGCTTGCAGACCAGATCCTTTGATAATCGGGATATCGTCGCCAGGGAAATCGTAGCTGGTAAGCAATTCTCGAAGTTCTAGTTCCACTAGTTCTAGGAGTTCTGGGTCATCCATCAAGTCTTCCTTGTTCAAGAAGACAACCAGACTGGGAACACCGACCTGTTTTGCCAACAGGATGTGTTCGCGCGTTTGGGGCATTGGTCCATCGGTAGCAGCTACTACGAGGATGCCACCATCCATCTGAGCAGCGCCGGTGATCATGTTCTTCACATAGTCAGCGTGTCCAGGGCAGTCTACGTGAGCATAGTGCCGACTAGCAGTTTCATACTCAACGTGAGCGGTATTAATGGTAATACCCCGCGCCTTTTCTTCTGGCGCGTTATCGATTTGGTCGTAACCCTTAGCTATAGCTTGACCCATAGCTGCCAAGGTCATGGTGATGGCTGCTGTTAACGTGGTTTTACCGTGGTCAACGTGGCCAATGGTACCTATATTGATGTGGGGTTTATTCCTTTCAAACTTTGCGCGTGCCATGAATGCTCATTTCCTTATTTTAACTAAGCGTTCCCTTTGCCTTTAGCAATGATTGCCTCAGCCACGTTGCGAGGTACTTCTTCGTAGCGACTAAACTCCATTGAGAAGATGCCCCTACCTTGGGTCTTCGACCGGATATCAGTAGCGTAGCCAAACATGGTCGCCAGTGGGACTTTGGATGTCACCTTAGCGAGTCCCTGTTCAGTGCTTTGGCTTTCAATGTGCCCCCGTCGGGCAATCAGGTCGCCAATGACATTCCCGATATAGTCTTCGGGAACTTCAACCTCAACTTTCATCATAGGCTCTAAGAGGACGGGTGAAGCTTTCAGCACAGCCTCTTTCATCGCCATTGAGCCAGCGATTTTGAAAGCCATTTCCGAAGAGTCTACATCGTGATATGACCCATCAATTAGGGTCGCTTTGACGTCAATCAACGGATATCCAGCGAGAACACCGGATTCGCAGCTTTCTTTCATTCCTTGTTCTGCTGGGCTGATGTACTCTTTAGGTACTGTACCGCCAACAATTTTGGAGACGAATTCAAAACCAGTACCGGGTTCTCCAGGCTCCAAATTGATCACAACGTGACCGTATTGACCTTTACCACCACTTTGGCGGATGAATTTGCCCTCAACTTTGCTCACAGCTTTCCGAATTGTTTCTCGGTAAGCTACTTGCGGCGCACCAACATTCGCTTCTACCTTAAATTCTCGTAACATCCGGTCTACTAGAATTTCTAGGTGCAGTTCTCCCATCCCTGCGATTACGGTTTGGTTGGTTTCCGGATCGACGTGGACACGGAACGTGGGGTCTTCTTCTGAGAGAGATTGCAGAGCCTTGGATAATTTATCCATGTCGTTCTTGGTTTTGGGTTCAACCGCCACCGAGATTACAGGCTCAGGAATGAATAGGGATTCCAGAATTACTGGCGATCCTTCATCACAGATTGTGTCACCTGTCAAGGTGTCTTTCAATCCCAGGGCTGCTCCCAAATCACCCGCTCGCAGTTCATCGACATCTTGTCGGTCATCTGCCTTCATCAGCACTAAGCGGGAAATCCGTTCTTTTTTATTCTTACTAGCGTTGAGGACGTAGCTACCCTTTTTCAACACACCAGAATAAACGCGAACAAATGTCAGGCGACCATAAGGGTCAGCCATAATCTTGAATGCCAGAGCTGCTAGGGGTTCGTTGTCATCAGCCCGTCGCTCAACAGTATCGCCATTTGGCAATAAGCCTTGAATTGGCGGCACTTCACTTGGCGCTGGCAGGTAATCGACAACGGCATCCAGCATTAATTGCACGCCTTTGTTTTTGAATGCCGAGCCACAAAGTACTGGTACGATTGTGCCAGCAACTGTGCCTTTACGCAGGGCAAGAGCGATTTCGTCTGCTGTCAGTTCTTCGCCCTCGAAGTACTTAGCCATTAGAGTGTCATCAGTTTCTGCCACTGCTTCGACTAGCTTGACGCGGTATTCATCTACCTGCGCTTGCAATTCGGCGGGGATATCCGTTTCCTGAATATCAGTTCCTTGGTCGTTTGCGTAAATATAGGCACGCAGTCGTACTAGGTCGATGATCCCTTGGAATTCGGTTTCACTACCAATTGGTAGTTGAATAGCGATCGCATTCGCCCGCAAGCGATCGCGCATCTGCTCGTGAACTTTATAGAAGTTCGCTCCAGTGCGATCCATCTTGTTGATGAAGGCGATCCGAGGAACTTTGTAGCGGTCTGCTTGCCGCCACACTGTCTCAGACTGCGGTTGCACGCCGCCCACAGAACAAAATACTGCGATTACACCATCCAACACGCGCATGGAACGCTCAACTTCAATTGTGAAGTCTACGTGACCCGGAGTATCGATAATGTTAATTTGATGATCTTTCCAACTGGTACTGATCGCAGCCGCAGTAATGGTAATTCCCCGCTCCCGCTCCTGCTCCATCCAGTCTGTGACGGCAGTTCCTTCGTGAACTTCGCCAATTTTATGAATTATTCCAGAGTAAAACAATATTCTCTCTGTTGTTGTTGTTTTGCCCGCATCTATATGCGCCGCAATACCGATGTTGCGTACTTTTTCTAGCGGGATCGTGCGTGCCACAATTACCTCCTATAGTTTTTGCCCCATGATATCTATCTTGTATATTACTCTTTGTTAAGATTCTATACTTTTGCGGAAAACCGCCTTTTTTTTGTAAATCTACGATATACCGCTTCGGGAGGGCGATATATCGTTTTTCTACTTAGTAACGATAGTGTGCAAATGCTTTGTTAGCTTCCGCCATCCGGTGCGTTTCTTCCCGTTTGCGAATGGCATTTCCAGTTTCGTTGGCAGCATCCATTAACTCATTTGCCAATTTGCTTGCCATTGTCCGGCCTGGTCTAGACCGGGAATATTGCACTAACCAACGCAGTGCTAGGGTAGTACCCCGTTCTGTACGCACTTCCATTGGTACTTGGTAGGTTGCTCCGCCAACTCGCCGAGCTTTTACTTCTACTAAAGGCGTGGCATTTCGCACCGCTCTTTCAAAGGTTTCTAAGGCAGCGCTACCAGTGCGTTCCTCAATAGTTTTCAATGCATCATAAACAATCCGTGCGGCAAGCGATTTCTTGCCATGACGCATGATCCGCCTGATAATCATGCTCACAAGGCGACTGTTATATACGGAATCAGACGGAACTGGGCGCCTTTGAATAACACCACGACGAGACATACTTCACCTTTAATTCGGAATTGGCAACGAAATTATATGCTATCAGACACCGGAAACTAAAAACGGTGCAACCCAACCCTCAGACTTCCTGAATTTTCTTCGACTGTTGCAGCGAGGCTGATCTATTGACTGCCAATTTTTGATTTTTGAATTTTGGATTAAGAGTTTTGGTTATATGCCCCTACCCTTGCGGTTGGAACAAATCAAAATTCGAGAATCTTCAAGCCCTATTCCCTTTTGGGTCGGGTAAATCCAAAATCGCAAATCGCAAATCTAAAATTGTTTGACTTGCTACCTGCAACTAAATACTTAAGGCGACAAGATTATAAACTTTTAATGTCCAGATGAGAATTTTGCTGTGGGTTACAGCGTTCTCCTCAGAACTTCTACACTTGCTCGCTTAGTGTAGGTTGAAACAGACTTTAGTAGCCTTCATAACTGCTGTTAGAACACAGGCGGCGATCATTTTTTGTCCTTGAGCGCTTTTAAGGCAGACGATTAATCGTGTTGGGTGCGATTAATCGCCTAATCCTATTTTTTCGCTTCTTTAGGCCGCTTGGTTCCATACTTGGAGCGGCCTTGCTTGCGGTCTTTGACTCCGGCTGTATCTAAGGTGCCACGGATAATGTGGTATCTCACGCCTGGTAGATCCTTAACCCGACCGCCACGAATCATCACAACTGAGTGTTCTTGTAAGTTGTGACCAATCCCTGGAATGTAAGCTGTGACTTCAAATCCAGAGGTAAGTCTGACTCTTGCTACTTTGCGTAGAGCGGAGTTAGGCTTTTTTGGTGTGGTCGTGTATACTCTGGTACAAACTCCCCGACGTTGGGGACATTGTTTCAGAGCCGGGGACTTGGTTTTCTGACGCGCTTGTTCGCGCTCATTACGTATTAGCTGCTGTATTGTTGGCATGAGTTACAGCGCGTAAAGCTGCTTATGGTCTAAGTTTTAACAAATCCTGATTATATCGTTTTTTACTGCTTTATGTCAATTGTTATTTTTCATTTGTTTGACCAATGACTAATGACTCAAGGAGAAGGAATTGCCACAGCCACAGGTAGCGATCGCCTGGAGGTTGTGGAAGCGAAAACCACCACCCATTAAGTCTTCTGAATAATCAACCCTCAAACCGTTGAGGTAATTTAAGCTTGCGGCATCTATGACTACTTGAATCTCATCCAAGTCGAAAACCTGATCGCCAACTTTTATTGCTTTATCGAAGGACATATCATAAAAGAACCCAGAACAACCACCTGGTTTTACTGCCAATCTAAACAAGACATTTGGTTGCTGCTTGGATTTTATTCGCCCAATTTCACTCGCGGCTGCTTGACTCAGATGAATCATGGAACTCGTTTTTTTACAATTGAATACACCATCTTCATTTTACAGATGGGTTGACCCGCGCTATCTCCCTGTGCCAAATCACTGAACCCATGAGCGCGATCGCTATTACTACATTTATAGCACTAATATGCTTCAGTCCCCACCTAGTTAAGGTGGGGACTTCTGGGGTGCACTGTTTACCAAAGAGGGTTTGCACAAAAATGTATTCAGTTTTTGGATTAAAGCCTTTAGAGCTTTAATAACGTTCTTTTAGTTTTAATCCTTGGTACGAGCATAGTCATCTTGGTAGCGAATAATATCATCTTCTCCCAAGTATTCGCCATTTTGCACTTCAATCAACACCAAGGGGATTACGCCAGGATTCTCTAAACGATGAGATGTACATTGAGGTACATAGGTTGATTCATTATTGCTCAGTAGTACTTCTTGTTCACCACAAGTTACCCTAGCTGTACCAGAGACAACAATCCAATGTTCACTGCGGTGGTGGTGCATTTGTAGACTGAGGCGGTGTCCGGGCTTAACTTCGATGCGCTTGATTTTGTATCCGCGCCCTTCTTCCAAAACTGTAAAAGCACCCCAAGGACGTAACTCTGTTGCAGCAACGCCTCTGGAAGTGATAGCTGGAGGTAGGTGTAGAGTCTCAGTCTGTGTAGTTTCTTGATATCGAGCCATAGTTACCTCATTTGGAGACATAACAAACCGTTGGTACTCTTAACTATTGATAAAAATTCTGGCACTATCTTGCAACGTTAGAAATTAGCAATTTTGTCGCACCTTGATAAACATAACAAAATCAAACGTTATGGTGTAAATCATCACTACTAAAACTCTGATGTCTACACGAAGTCTTCATCAAGCAAAATGACAGCTTGTTCTAAACTTTAAGAAAAGTATTGGGCATGGGGCATTGGGCATTGGGCATTGGGCATTGGGCATTGGGCATTGACGATTGAGTTTTTTCCCTATTCCCTATTTCCTATTCCCTATTCCCTCATTATCGTGGTTGCAGGAAAATACCAATGCCATTATGAACACGAGCGGCGGTACTAGGCGATCGATTGAGTAATTGCCCTCCTAAGTAAAGGCTGGTAGAACTACCACCGTCCAAATTTAGGGCATCCACACAGCCCATGAGTTGCATCAATTGGGCATGTTCCGCTAAGTTAGGGCCATAACCGCCAGCACGATTATGTATGGCAGTAATCATTAGTGTGCCTGTTGCCGTTGTGCAAATACCGCTACGAATAGCCTTTTCTGCAATAAAGGCATTGCTGAATTTTTCGGCTTTGGCATCAAGGACAATTTGACGATTTTGGACTAATAGCGGCCCAGCTCCGATAATGTAGGGATAACGACTAAAATCAGCCGGAGCAGTGGCGCTAGAAATGCGTACTGCGCTTCCAATAGGTAACTGTGAGGCAGCACTAGCAGCATTGGCGCGTAAGGTTAGCACGTAGCCATCCTGGGGAATGGGAACCGCTATCCCACCAACTTTGCCCCCTGGTAACTGTTCAGTAATTTGGTCTTTCTCTACCACGAGAATGATTTCGTTGTCTGTCAGGGGCGTGTAAGTTGATCCCCAAGCTGGGGTGTAACGAGCAATACCACTCTGGACGTAACCACTGTTGAGGAACAGAATTGGTAGGCGCTGGTCATTTGCTGTGATTAAAGTTTCTTCTAAAGTAAGACGACCGAAGTAAAATTGGCCAGAATCATTCCAAGCGATCGCACCTCGGTTGAGAATGGGGCCTGATAACCACTGACTATCCCGACGAATCGCACCCAATGGCAATCTGTTATTGCGGTTAAAATAACCACCATTAATTCCAGCTACCGCTAAGTAACGTTGTGCTGTTTGAATTAAGGGAGCAGTACCCGCAAGCCCATCAGCACTAGCCCATATAGGTTTCAACGTTAGCCCAAATTTACGGGGATTAACTTCTAACCAGACCACAGGAAAGCGGTTTGTGCCTAAGTTGACATAATGCTGTCGCCAGCGCATTCCTGGGGCCCAAGTAATATCTCGTTCTTCTAAAGGATCGGGTCGAATATCGATAATCAGGCGATTGGGGTTAGCGACAGTACTAACTTGAGGCGATAAACCAAAGGGAACGCTCAGACTAATAATCGTTTGGTTTTTCACCACCTTCACTTGTTGAATCAGTGGTTCCGGGGCTGGTGCTGCTGGTATTGGTTGTGTTGGTGTAACTGGTGATAATTGTTTGAGCAGATTTTGCAGCAATGTTGGTGGTGTTGGTGGTGCTGCTGGTAGCTGGGGAGTATAGCGTTCGATCAAAACAGGATCGGCTATTCCATCCAGGGTAATTGTCCACTCCCGATTTGGCGGTACAGTGGATTTGGGAGTTAGCGTGTCTGGATCAGAGGATGGAGTTTGGGGTTTTGCGATCGCTAATCCTTCTGTAACTTGCCAGGGAGTTGGACGATCTAAATTGACAAGAATCCGAGCCTGTTGTAAAGGAGTAACACTCGCGTCTGAAGGTTGCTGGCTCTGAATAATATTTGTCACTTGTGCCTTTGGGGTCGCAATCACCAAGGTGTTGCCATTGGCTTGGATTTGCCATCCAGATGTTTGAGCAAAGTTAGTAATGTCCAGATAGCGATATGCTCCTAGTAGTCTGGTGGCTAAAACCACTGGCTTTATCACCGACGAAAACCACTGTATTGGTTGTTTCGCCCAATTACTACTGTTTAAGAAATTTACTCCTATTAATTGCCTGAATGCCCCGTCACTGAGATGAGTTGTTATTTGACCAGATTTTCCAGGTCGCTGCAACCAAGTTCCTGGTAAAATACGCCCATTCAGGGAAATTTGATTACCAGAGGATGCCACACTTGTTAAAGGAGATGCAGGTAACTGTGAGGTTAACCTGGGTATTGATTTGATGGTTTTCGGCGACTCCTGGGCGTTGGTAACACAGGTAGTAGTTAAGCACAGTGCTGTCAAAAGTATTGGTGACACAGTAGCCCGAAAAAACCTGCGATGCCTGCGGCGGGCGGAGCGATCGCTATTCCCCAATTGCCAACAATTCGGCATTTTTACCATAATTTACTAGGTACTTTTGAAAAGTATCACCCAAGGTATAAACTAACTAATTATTTGGAAATATAAAAAAACATCGCTTTGTTTTTGAAAAACATGGTATTATATATATTGGCTTGTTATCTCTTTTAAATATAAATAACCATTTAGGCGCTAAGTCCACTCTAACCAAGTGTTTGAACTGGCACTAATTTCAACCACCCTATACACGGTAGTCTTGGTTATCAAAACTGGATTAAGATATTCAATCCTGACTGAAGGTTGCAATTGTTGCTAGTTCAGTCAGGTCTAGTTAAATAGTCAGATGTGTGGCAACTGGTAAGCAGCAAAACTTTAGACAACAACAATATTTGGGAATTGTCAAATGGGTATATATTGTAATACGCTGATCTTATTGCTGGATCAGGATGAATTTGGTTTTAAAACATAGTACAGCATTCAGTTTTAATTTTGTTTCAGGTGAGCCGAAATAGGCTCTAGGAGTAGCTAGCGTGCATCTGGAAAAAGGGGATTGAGAAAATACTTAGCTTCACAATATAAAAAAGAAACTGTCAGGGCAAAAATAATGTCTTGGCTAATTTAACTTGTCTAGCACCGCATAAATACATAAAAAATACGTAAGTATTTTAACATGGGTGAACTAATAAAGTAGAACCGAAGTTAAAATTTTTTTCCCTAAATTTCGGTGGTTATATATTTCTCCGTCGCTAAATTTAGAAATTTTTTCCCACAATGTAGTGGCAAAATTGGTAACTCAATACTTCAGGAACAGGGTATGAATAATAAACCGATCAATCAAGACCAGAAAATCACCGCAAAGATCAACTCAACAGATACCTATCAGGGGCAAAAGTGGTTAGTAGAGGAACGAGATGCCTGTGGTGTCGGTTTTATTGCTCATCGCCAGAATCATACCAGCCACGAAATTATCGAAAAAGCCTTAGCTGCTTTAACCTGCTTAGAACACCGGGGAGGTTGTAGCGCTGATCAAGACTCTGGTGATGGTGCTGGAGTATTGACAGCTATCCCTTGGGAGTTGTTCCAACAAGATTTTGCCCAAAGGGGGAAGGAATTTCCATCCACCAATAATATAGCTGTGGGGATGATATTTCTACCACAAGACCAGGAAGCAGCACAAAAAACTAGGAGGACTGTTGAGCAAGTAGCTGCTGAAGAAAAATTAATTGTGCTGGGTTGGCGAGTAGTGCCAGTGCAAACTGATTTACTGGGGGTACAAGCAAGAGAAAATCAACCCCAAATTGAACAAGTTTTGTTAGCTTCTGTTGACAAAAGTGGCGATGAATTGGAACGACAGTTGTATATTACCCGCCGCCGCATTAGTAAAGTTGCGACCAATATCTCAGAAGAATTTTATATCTGCTCCTTGTCAAATCGCACAATTGTTTACAAAGGCATGGTGCGTTCCGCCGTATTGGGCAGCTTTTATGACGATTTAAAAAATCCAGCTTACAAAAGCGCCTTTGCTGTGTATCACCGCCGCTTTAGTACCAATACAATGCCCAAGTGGCCTCTAGCTCAACCGATGCGGCTTTTGGGTCACAACGGCGAAATTAATACCTTGTTGGGTAACATCAACTGGATGATGGCACGAGATGCTAGCTTAAATCATCCAGTATGGGGCGATCGCATTCAGGAACTTAAGCCATTAGTTCATATTGATAATAGCGACTCAGCTACCCTAGACAACGTACTAGAATTGCTGGTGTGTTCTGGACGCAGCCCCTTGGAAGCTTTAATGATTATGGTTCCAGAGGCTTACCAAAATCAGCCTTCTTTACGTGACTCTCCAGAAATTGTTGATTTCTACGAATATTACAGTGGTCTGCAAGAAGCCTGGGACGGGCCAGCACTTTTAGTATTCAGCGATGGCAAAAAAGTTGGTGCAACACTAGATCGTAATGGTTTAAGACCAGCTCGTTATGTGATTACCAAGGATGACTACATTGTTGTAGCTTCCGAAGCTGGTGTAATTGATTTCCCAGAAGCCGATATTGTCGAGAAAGGTAGACTCGGTCCAGGGCAAATGATTGCCGTGGATTTAGTCAACCATGAAGTGCTAAAGAATTGGGAGATTAAGCAGCGCATCGCCAAACAGCACCCATATGGTGAATGGCTGCAACAGTACCGTCAAGAACTTAAAGAAATTGTCAGTAGTCAGTTGTCAGATGTTAATGGGAATGGATATCTGGCTGCTGAAAATGGTAACGGGCATAGTACAACTGAGAAAGTAGACAAACAAAGCTTGCTTCAGTTTCAAACTGCCTTTGGTTACACCACAGAAGATGTAGAAATGGTGATTCATCCAATGGCGATCGCCGGTTCAGAGCCCACTTTCTGCATGGGGGATGATATTCCTTTAGCAGTGCTGTCACAAAAGCCCCACCTGCTTTATGACTATTTCAAACAGCGCTTTGCTCAGGTGACAAACCCAGCGATCGATCCCCTGCGGGAAAAGCTAGTAATGTCTCTGAAAGTGGAACTGGGTGAGCGGGGTAACTTATTAGAACCCAAGCCAGAATATGCTCGGAGATTAAAACTTGAGTCGCCACTGTTAACAGAGGTAGAGTTGGAGGCAATTAAGCTGTCAGGTTTTGCCACAGCCGAGTTGTCAACCCTATTTGCGATCGCCACTGGCCCTGAAGGATTAAAAGCCGCAGTTCAATCTTTACAAGCACAAGCAGCTGAGTCAGTGCGGGCAGGTGCAAAGATTTTAATATTAAGCGATCATCGGATCAATGACGGTATCAGCACAGAATCCACCTACATTCCTCCCCTGTTAGCAGTGGGTGCCGTGCATCACCATCTGATTCGTGAAGGGTTGCGAATGAAAACATCCCTGATTGTCAATACTGCTCAATGCTGGAGTACCCATCACTTTGCTTGTCTGATTGGCTATGGTGCTGGCGCAGTTTGCCCGTATATGGCTTTAGATACGGTGCGTGATTGGTGGTCTGATCCCAAAACTCAAAAGTTAATGGCTGTTGAGAAAATTGCAACCCTTACCCTAGAGCAAGCTTTAGGAAACTATCGCAAAGCAGTAGAGTCAGGTTTGCTAAAAATTCTCTCCAAGATGGGAATTTCTCTGCTCTCCAGCTATCAAGCAGCCCAAATCTTTGAAGCTATTGGCATTGGTGGGGATTTACTAGAACTAGGATTCCGTGGTACGACTTCCCGTATTGGTGGTTTGAGTGTTAGCGAACTCGCTGATGAAGTGCTTTCCTTCCACAGCAAGGCTTTCCCAGAACTGACTAACAAGAAGTTAGAAAACTTGGGCTTTGTGCAATACCGTCCTGGCGGCGAGTACCACATGAATAGCCCCGAACTGGTCAAGGCGCTGCATAAGGCTCTAGATGGCAAAAACTACGACCACTACGAAGTTTACAAAAAGCATCTCCAAGGCAGACCGGTAACAGCCTTGCGAGACTTGCTGGACTTCCAAGGCGATCGCTCCCCAATTGCTCTAGAAGAAGTAGAGTCGGTAACTGAAATTGTCAAACGCTTCTGCACCGGTGGGATGTCTTTAGGTGCTTTGTCAAGAGAAGCCCATGAAACTTTAGCGATCGCGATGAATCGCATTGGCGGTAAATCTAACTCTGGGGAAGGCGGCGAAGACCCAGTGCGCTATGTAGTTCTAGATGATGTAGACGAGTTTGGTCACTCGCCAACCCTACCTCATTTAAAAGGATTGCGGAATGGTGATAAAGCTTATAGTGCCATTAAGCAAGTTGCATCGGGACGCTTTGGTGTCACACCAGAGTACCTAGTCAACGCCAAACAAATTGAAATCAAAATTGCCCAAGGTGCCAAGCCTGGGGAAGGTGGACAACTACCAGGACCGAAGGTAAGCCAATACATTGCGATGTTAAGGCGATCGAAGCCAGGTGTGACGCTGATTTCGCCACCACCTCACCACGATATTTATTCTATTGAAGACTTAGCACAACTGATTTTTGATCTGCACCAAATTAACCCCAAAGCAAAGGTATCGGTGAAGCTAGTTTCAGAAGTTGGCATTGGCACGATCGCGGCTGGTGTAGCTAAGGCAAACGCTGATATTATCCAGATTTCTGGACATGATGGTGGTACAGGTGCATCGCCACTAAGTTCGATTAAACACGCTGGCTCACCGTGGGAACTGGGTTTAAGTGAAGTGCATCGCGTCTTAATGGAAAATAGTCTGCGCGATCGCGTGATTTTACGCGTGGATGGCGGACTCAAGAGTGGTTGGGATGTGGTAATAGGTGCATTGATGGGCGGTGAAGAATTCGGTTTCGGCTCCATCGCCATGATTGCCGAAGGCTGTATTATGGCGCGAGTTTGTCACATGAATACCTGCCCTGTAGGTGTTGCTACTCAGAAAGAAGAACTCCGCAAGCGGTTTACAGGAATACCGGAACAGGTTGTCAACTTCTTCTACTTCATCGCCGAAGAAGTGCGTAGTTTGTTAGCCCGACTAGGTTATCGTTCTTTATCAGAAATCATTGGACGTGCAGATTTGTTGAAACTGCGCCCAGAGGCAAAACTCACCAAAACGCGATCGCTGAATCTCGACTGTTTACTTCAGCTACCAGATAGCAGAGACAATCGCAGTTGGTTGCTGCATGAAGAAGTCCACAGCAACGGCGTGGTTTTAGATGACAAATTTCTTGCCGATCCCGATATTCAAGCTGCCATTCGCAACCAATCTACTGTCACCAAGACTTACCCTATTGTCAATACTGACAGAACAGTGGGTACAAGATTAGCAGGTGCGATCGCTTCTCAATACGGTGACAGTGGCTTTGAAGGACAAATTAATCTCAACTTCACAGGCAGTGTTGGGCAAAGCTTTGGTGCGTTCAACCTCCCCGGCATAATTCTGAGCTTGGAAGGAGAGGCAAACGACTACGTAGGTAAAGGGATGCATGGTGGTGAAATCATCATCAAACCTCCAACGGATGCTATCTATAAAGCAGCACAAAACGTGATAGTTGGCAATACGTGCCTCTATGGTGCTACTGGTGGCATATTATTTGCCAACGGACTAGCAGGAGAACGCTTTGCTGTGAGAAACTCCAAAGGCATAGCAGTGATTGAAGGCGCTGGGGATCACTGCTGCGAATATATGACTGGTGGTGTAATTGTCGTCCTTGGCAAAGTAGGACGTAACGTAGCAGCTGGAATGACTGGTGGACTGGCATATTTCTTGGATGAAGACGACTCATTTCGTGAGTTAGTCAACCCGGAAATTGTCAAAATGCAGAGGGTGATTACAGAAGTAGGTGCAAAGCAACTGCAAGAGTTAATCCAAACTCATGCAGAACGCACTGGTTCACCAAAGGCGAAAAAGATTCTGCAAAACTGGCCAGAATTTTTGCCGAAATTCTGGCAGTTAGTTCCACCTTCTGAAGCTGATAGTCCAGAAGCTAATCCCGAAAAAACAACTGAGTTCAGTTTAGTGACTAGTCATTAATAACTATAAGAAGGAGTCAGAAGACAGAATTCACAATTCAGAATGCCCCAGCCTAAATTTACCCCTCAAAAAGGGGTAGAGAGAAATATATCCCCCCTTTTAAAGCTACGGTGTATACACAAGTCTGAAATAGCTTACTCACCTAGTTTTTCGTGTCAGTTTTACCCCACCCTAACCCTCCCTGATGGATTGGGGAGGGAACTAGTACCGCAAGGCGGAAGTCACTCATTCAAAAGTCAAAAGTCAAAAGATTGATATATCAAGGCTTGTGCCTGTTTGAAATGGTAGGTTTATTTACGCCGCGTTGTACTAGACTCCTGTTTCCCCCCTTAAAAAGGGGGGATCTTCACTAACTGATTCAGAAATAATGCATTTTAACCAAAAAATATAATTTTAGTTTTTAGCCAATTACTATTGACCAATTACTCATAATTAATAATTATTACTTTTTGTGAGTGAGCAACTTTTGATCTGTATCTTGGATTTCTAAAAGTTCAGGAATAGTAACAAAGCGATAGCCTTGCTTTCTAAAATTGCTAATAATTTCTGGTAAAGCTTGTATAGTTCTAGAACGGTTCCCACCACCATCATGCATTAGCACAATCCCACCAGGTTTTGAATCTTTAATCACGTTATTGATCAACTTTGGTACAGCTGGCAACTTGTAGTCTGTGGAGTCAGCCGACCACATCACCACAGTATATTTCTCTCCTTTAGCATAAGCAGCTAATCCATTGTGCAGGATGCCCCCAGGCGGTCGGAACAGATTTGTTTTAGCACCTGTAACCTGATAAATTAGGTCTTCTGTGCGATCAATTTCAAAAGCAGCTGCTTGTGAATTAAAGAAGTGATACCAGTGATGCCAAGTATGATTGCCAATGACGTGACCTTGAGCAACAATCTGCTTTCCTATCTCTGGATAATTTTTCAGGTTCTGCCCGACGACAAAAAACGTCCCTTTGATATTATTTGATTTCAGAATATCTAGCACTTGCTCTGTGGTTTGAGGCCAAGGGCCATCATCGAAGGTGAGAGCAATCACTTTCTCACCCTGAGTGAGTTTTGCAGCATTAATTATTGCCCCTTGAAAACGTGGTGGCACTAGGTAGGATAGTCCCTTTGTTTGAGCTTCTTGCTGCCAACTTGTAAGCATCGCCGCCTTTAATTTCTCAATGCGCTGCTGAGTTCCTACATTTGCAGTTACATCCTTGACATTTATACTTTGTCTATTCTGAGCTTCCGAAGCATTTGGCCTTAGAAGCATCATGAAAGCAAGGCTAAAAACACCACATAAGGCAAGCAACGCAATTAATATTCCTTCTGGCCACAGAAACGACTTATTGTTTTCCACCTCATAGCTCCTTCAAAAATCGAACCATCAACCACGGTTATGACGGTACGTTATAGCACATTTTTTTAGATATTTAGATACAGTTACTTTCTGGTAATCCCGAAAATTTGAATTGAGACTAACAGAAATTCACAGATGAAACTTTTATAGCAAGACTTTCTGACAGGAAAGTTGTATAATTTACAGCCTAGTGAATTATTTGATTAACATACAAAACTACTTACAAGGGGCGGAGTATCTTTCAAACAAGAGTCTAATAAACTATTAGTTCTATTGTTGATAAGATATATTTTACTGCCTGCTGCTATTGCTTCCTTTTTAAGAAAAAGTTAAATTTTCAACTGACAGAATGTTGCCTTGTACTTTCTCTGAAATAGAGAGACGAAAATTGATTCAATATAGTTTCTCATTGCCAAGGGGCACTTATTCGTTAATGTAGATACTTTTAAGGCATTTAGGAAAAATAATTTTCTCGCCAGTTTAGTTCTATTTTTGATGCTATACTTGAGCCTAAATTGCTAGGAGCTTTCTGTCTGTTAATGTTTTTCTCAATAATTAAGGAGATTTATATCTTATTAATAGTACAGTTTAATATGCAGTGTCACCGTGTAATTACGGAAAATAATCGCATATATATAGGCAGGTTGTTAAAATCACAATAGTATGGCATCTATCTATTGAACTATTAAAATCTACATTTAAATGTAATATTTTTTACTAACAATACTTTAAAAAATAGATTTTTGTATCTAAACATACCTTAAGTTGAGATTATTTTTATGTAATATCACTTAATAATATATACCAAAATATATTTTCTTCCAACTGAGCTTCCAGCAAGACTGCTCTCTGCCTTTTTTCGGTAAAGTGAAGCAGATATTGTTAGACATTCGATCAACAAAAATCGGCTATCCCTCCCACCCCTTCAAGGGGTGGGAGGGATAGCCGCCCGCCGATTTAGTCATTAGTCATTGGTCATTGGTACTAATGACCAATGACCAATGACTAATGACTTCGATTTCCCCCCGGCTTCAAGCCGGGGGATGAGTTAACTGTTTTGCCATTCAACGACCAATTTTCTGCTCAAAGAAAAAACCGACTGGCTGTATCGCTCTACCAGTCGGTAACTGCTTTTTTAGCAGGAGTAAGCAAAACTGAAAATTATCTCATAACTTGCCTTATAATTACAGCAATTAAAATTAGGATTTTTAATTATCTATTTAGGAATCTTAATTATTAGCTTATATTGCCTTAGACAGATCACAGTTGATTTACAGTACTTTTGCTTCTTTTCGGTAGATGCACCAATAAATGTATTATTTAATACTTCTATGGATTCGTTCAGAAACCAGCTTGCCTATCAGTATACCTTTTGAGTCAAAATAATCAAGATATTTATCCCACTTCTGAAACTGGCTAGAAACTTTTATGATTCCTCACGAAAGTGATGCAAAAGAAGAGCGTGCGTCGTTAAAAGTATGGCGTAGTTGGCAAGAAAACCTGATTTTAATTGCGATCGCCTTATGTTTGGCATTCCTGATTCGGACTTTTATCGCCGAACCCCGCTATATACCTTCTGACTCGATGTTACCCACCTTACATACAGGCGATCGCTTGGTAATTGAAAAAATCTCTTACCATTTTCACCCTCCCATAACTGGGGATATTATTGTTTTTCAGCCATCCCCAGAACTACAACGTCGAGGATATCCCAAAGACCAAGCCTTCATCAAGCGGGTTATTGGCAAGCCTGGTGAGGTAATTAGTGTTGCTAATGGCAAAGTCTACCTTAACGGTCAACCCTTGGCAGAAGACTACATCGCTGAACCCCCAAATCAGCCATATCAACCTGTGAAAGTTCCAGAAGACGAATTTTTTGTCATGGGCGATAACCGCAACGATAGTAATGACTCTCGCTATTGGGGCTTTTTACCCAGAAAAAATATCATCGGTCGGGCAACGTTTCGCTTTTGGCCTCTCAATCGCATTGGGTTGATTTAAATAGTCACTGGTCAGTTGTAAAAAACAAACAACTGACCACTTGTAACAGTTAAGTGTAGTTGAACTATGAAAACAGTTGAAATCAGCGAGATCGTCTCACTGCTGGAGAAATACGATAAAAATGAGCAGCCTCTCATTCTGACT
Organism: Nostoc sp.; assembly: GCF_036917755.1. Classification (GTDB taxonomy): domain Bacteria; phylum Cyanobacteriota; class Cyanobacteriia; order Cyanobacteriales; family Nostocaceae; genus Nostoc. The sequence goes on along the minus strand of NZ_JBALFC010000157.1, from coordinate 88,994 downwards.
CGAAACGGTCAACCTATTTATTGCCGCTTTGTTTTCTGTTGAAGATATCGATTTAGAAACTCTTAGCTTGAGCATAAATCCAAAGTTTATCAGCATTATTGAGAAATCACGCAAAAGCCAAAAAGAAGAAGGTAGAATTTTCTTGGAAGACATCTATCTTCCCTCGAAACCTTAAGTTAAAACCTCAAATAATACATCATCTGAGCGATCGCATCACCAGTTAACTCTAACCGCCGTTGGAAATCAGCCAGATTACGGTAATATCCGGCTGATTGCCGATTTTGCACCACTGCTTGCGCCAGAGACAAATCTATAAATGGAATTTGTGCTAATTTTTCAACTGTTGCTGTGTTCGGATTGACTAAATGGGTCGGATTTTCTAAAGATTCGTGGTCATAGTAAATAAAATTCAGTAGAGGCTTTAATGGCTCTAGTCGCGGCGCTGGCATACCCAAAGCCGCAGCAATATCTTCAATACAGTAAAATTTAACACCAGATCGCGAAAGTTCCACAAGCGATCGCGCTTGATGAATTGACAAACCTGGTAGGCGTAACCAATCATCTACAGTCGCTTGATTAGCATCAATCCGAATACCTAATTTAGCCGCCATCTGAATTTCTTCCCCAGATTGTAGGCGATAGTAGGGATCGTTGAGGAGCTTGGCACGGAGTTTTTGCAACCTGGGGTTCAAAGGTAGCCAGTTATTCATGATTGTCGCTTCCCTCAAGAAATCTGGTCTAGCAATTGGCGGCGCTTTTGCTCAAATTCATACTCTGAGATTAGTCCATCTTGGCGCAGAGCATCTAATTCCCGCAAGGCATCAGCGATCGCTCCTACCTGATTACTCACAGAGGGTGAGTTTCTGGTGGCTGACTTCCCTAGATTAAAATTGCGATCGAAAGCTTCTTCGTCTTGAGCTAAATACCAAACTCCCTCAATCGCACTAGCTACCTTGGGGATAGGTGTCCAGGAAAGCAACACATACAACACACCCCACAACGGCTGTCCCAGATAGAATTTATGTAATCCCGAAATTGTTAGCGTCCCAGAAAAAGCTAAAACAGCAGCAACACTTCGGCTTTTGCGCTTAGTCAACATATTCTCTATAAATCTGCTAGTACCACAGTTCCTAGAATAAGACGCGAGCATCTTACCTTTGCAAATATACCTGGCGATTAGAAATCGCACGCCAGGTGCTTCAAGTTGGGAAACCGCAAGGGCGCAGTGGCTCCTCCTTTTAGGAGAGAGATGAAGAAGAGAGGTTTTTCAGATGCCGTGAAAAGTCAGGCTTGTAACTCTCTGTTTTGGACAAACTATGCTTGCAATCCAAAATCGGATGCCGTGAGATTTGGCGCACCAGTTAGAGTCGCAAATAGACCACCACTACCGAAACCAGCCGCGCTGCCATTTTCGTTGTAGAATAACTGCCCACTAACAGAATCGTAGACAATTTTCGCTGTGCTAGTCCCTGCCAAATTAGTGACTTCAAAATCACTCTTGTTACAAAAACCATTTCCGGCAGCAGAGGTAATGGCGCTAAATGTAGTTTTATCCAGTACAATCTTGTCACCTTCAGAACTGTTGAAGTCCGTAATGGTATCTACACCAACAGCATCGGTGTTGTAAACGAATCTGTCAGCATTTACACCACCAACCAGAATATCATTGCCTACACCACCCACAAGAGTATCATTGCCATCTCCACCGATGAGAATATCATCGCCTGACCCACCCCGCAACAGGTCATTGCCACTGTTGCCATTGATAATATCATTACCCCCTTGACCATTAATAACATCATTGGAGTTGTCAAAACCTGCGATGTTATTGTTTAAATCATTGAGGAAGGTGACAGTGTTTTTGTTGAAAATGCTAGTTTGAGTGGAATTGGCATTAATCACATCAAAGCTGTCAGCGATGCTAATTTGCCCATTAAAGAGGATATTGCCCAGTGCAAATCTTGAAAAAGTTGCTGGCAAATTATCCAAGTTTTCTAAGAGGAAGTTTTCCAGAGTGACTTTAGTGTTAGCCACACTTTCAAAGGTGACTTCTAAGTTGTTGCCATGTTGAGTGAGTTGCAGATTTTGAGCAGTTAGTCCTGAACCAATAAATTGCAGCGTATCAACATTGAGAATTACATCGGGCGATGGATTTGAGCCTTTGCCTACGCCACCAAAATCGGTGATGGTGTCATTGCCATCGCCAGGGCGAAACACAAACTGATCTTGACCACCGTTGCCTGTGAGGGTATCATTACCAGCTTTGCCCTCGATGATGTTGTTGGTGTCCGTGCCAACAAGAGTATCAGTACCAGCAGTTCCCATCAAGTTAATGGTGCTGCCCCTGCCGATATTCTTTCCCCCAAATATCACGTAGCTCTGCCCTGAATAGTCGCCGTTGGGGCTGGCCGTTGGTGCGCCGATAATCAGGTCAGCGATGCCGTCGTCATTGATGTCTCCCGCACTCCTAAAATTGCCTAAGTAGTCATTACTATTGATGGCGAAGCCGTTAGCGCCGTTGAGGCTTGAAAGGTTGAGCGTGGGGCTAAAGCCTGTGCTTTTGCCAAATACCACGTAGCTCCTTCTGCTCGCGCTGATAATCAGGTCAGCGATGCCGTCGTCGTTGATGTCTCCCGCACTGCTGACAGAATAGCCTGAGTTGTCACCAGCCTTAATACCGTTGATGGCGAAGCCGTTAGCGCCGTTGAGGCTTGAAAGGTTGAGTGTGGGGCTAAAGCCTGTGCTTTTGCCAAATACCACGTAGCTCTGAGATGATGAGCTGTTGCGGGCTACTGGTGCGCTGATAATCAGGTCAGCGATGCCGTCGTCGTTGATGTCTCCCGCACTGCTGACAGAATTGCCTGAGAAGTCACCTTTCTTGATGCCGTTGATGGCGAAGCCGTTAGCGCCGTTGAGGCTTGAAAGGTTGAGTGTGGGGCTAAAGCCTGTGCTTTTGCCAAATACCACGTAGCTCTGCCCTGAATAATCGCCGTTGGGGTCGGCATCTGGTGCGCCGATAATCAGGTCAGCGATGCCGTCGTCGTTGATATCTCCCGCACTGCTAACAGAACTGCCTGAGGAGTCAAATTCCTTGATGCCGTTGATGGCGAAGCCGTTAGCGCCGTTGAGGTCAGACAGATTAAATGATGAATTAACCATGATTTTCTCATAATTGGTGTCTGAAGCAGCAGGATTAGTGTGAAACCAAACTTCCACAGGTAAACGAGTAACTAAATCAATAACTGTACTAATTTTTCCTAAGAGTTCCCCTGTTTTTAAGTATTCTAGGCTTTTTAGCTAGTAACCTATGGAAATGTCTGCATCCAAGCAGAATTATTTTATGAAAAAGCGATCGCCTCATATCATGATGAGGTAACAAATTTGTATAGCAGTCGTAAATTATTTCTGAAATTCTCTGTTTCTTTTCTTGGCGCTGTTGGCGGCTTGGCGGTTCGAGCCGATAGTTTTCACAACTCAAATAGGATTGCTATATACTGAATTTAGTTTACTTACGGTTGCATAAACCAGACCTGTTTATGGTAAAAGAAGCTGTTCCCTTATCCCTAAGCTAGAAGTCAAACCAGTTGAACTGACATTAGATGAAAAAACCAATGTCAAACCAGATTTGACAAACTACGCTCAACGTCACTACCAGCTAGATATTGAGCACGTCAGGCTAGCCAAATGGCCGCAAGCTGTGCAAGAACTGCGCGATGCCATCAAGTTAGAGCCAAATAACAGCGACTATTATGCCTTATTAGGTTTGGTACATCTAAAACAGAAATTTATCGGCATGGCCAGGGTTTATATCCGTCAAGCATTAAAACTTAATCCGCAAGATTCACTAGCTTTAAAATACGCTCCCGCACTGAAAATTCAACCTGGTGAAAACACTAATCTTAAATCAATGGCTAAAGCTGTAAGTATTGCGGCTTTATTAAGTCAGTTTAGCGACGGAGAACCTTCTCAAGTCAAGTGTTGAAATTTCGGTAACAAACCGTACTAAAACCGAAGCTTCGTGACTAGATTACTCCCCTAGACTAAAATAAAAATAGAAGTAAAACTATTAAGCTACTGAGTCTGGGCACTCAGTTTAATATAAGCAATATGGGATTCTTCGATTCGGAAATAGTTCAGCAAGAAGCAAAACAGCTGTTTGAGGATTATCAAGCGCTGATCAAGCTTGGCAACGGCTACGGCAAATTTGACCGCGATGGCAAAAAGCTGTTTATTGAGCAAATGGAAACCATGATGGATCGGTATCGCATCTTTATGAAGCGTTTCGAGCTATCAGAAGATTTCATGGCACAAATGACAGTAGAACAACTAAAAACGCAATTAGGGCAGTTCGGTGTCACCCCGCAACAAATGTTTGATCAAATGCACCTCACTTTAGAACGGATGAAAGCCGAGCTAGAAAAACAACCCTAGTCAATTTTAGACTTCGGCTACGCTCAGTCGAACGATTTTGAATTTTGGATTTTGGATTGGCAATTAATCCAAAATCTAAAATCTAAAATTATTGTGACTTGGGACGAGAAAACTGAGAAGGTGGCTTAAAGTTTTCTACTGGTACGTTCTTAAGTGCCTTCTGCATAAAATCTTTCCAAATGGGAGCAACCAGAACACCACCTGTGGCATGGTCAGCTAATTGTCTGTTGTCGTCTCTCCCTACCCAGACAGCAGTTGTTAACTGTGGCACAGTACCAACAAACCAAATATCTTTTTCTGATGATGTTGTTCCCGTCTTCCCGGCGGCTGGACGACCGATCGCAGCACCTTTACCTGTACCATCAGAGATGACCGATCGCATCACATCGATAATTGCTGCCGAAGCCCAAGGATCGAGAACTAGCTGGGGTTTCGGGGTATTATCTAGCAACACGTTACCACTACTATCGGTGACACGGGCAATTACAGTTGGTGGAGATTGCCAGCCATAATTTGCAAAGGTAGCATAGGCACTAGCCATTTCCAGAGGAGTAACACCAATTGCCCCAAGTGGCAAGGAAGACACAGGCTCCATTGGACTCATAATCCCCAAAGTACGGCAGGTTTCGATGACTCTATTCATCCCCACAGCCTTACCAACCTTGATCACGGGAATGTTGCGCGATTGGGATATGGCTGTGCGGATCGACATCTCTCCCCTAAAAGTCGCATCATAATTTCTGGGAGAGTACCAACCGTTACCATCTCGATAGCTAACTGGGGCATCGACTACCGTTGAGTCCGCCGTATATTTACCACTAGCAAAAGCCGTATAATATACAAACGGTTTAAAGGAAGATCCGGGCTGGCGTTGAGATTGAGTTGCACGATTGAATTCACTGGTCTTAGGATCTATACCACCCACCAGTGCTTTGATAAAATGTGTGCGCGGATCAATTGCCACCAAGGCCATTTGATTCTTAGATAATCCCTGCTCTAGTAGTGATTTATGCCACTTACTGACAGTTTCTTCTGCCATCATTTGGAAGTCGGCATCAACTGTAGTTTGAACTCGCATCCCACCTTTGAGTAGTGTTTCACGCCCAAACTTCTTAGCTAACTCCTGCGCTACGGTATTGGTTACATAGGGTAGGGCACTACCTTGAAAGGATTTGATTCTACCAAGTTTGATTTCTTGCTTGAGGGCGTCGTCGTACTCTGACTGGCTGATCCAATTCAATTCCAGCATCCGTCCCAGCACTTCTTTTTCTTTCTGTTTTGCCAGCTTCATGCTCACAAACGGGCTGAATTCTTCAGGTGCTTGGATTAAACCCGCCATCATGGCCGACTCACCCAAGGTTAAATATTCTGCTGACTTATTAAAGTAACTGCGGGCTGCGGTTTGTACACCATAATTGTTATGACCCCAATAAACTTGATTGAGGTACATTTCTAAAATTTGGTCTTTATTGAGAATTTGCTCTAACCGGATTGCCAGTACCGCTTCTGCTAACTTGCGGGTAAAGACACGTTTGCGAGATAAAAACAGGTTTTTTACCAATTGCATGGTGACGGTAGAGCCACCCTCTCGGACTCCATGCGCTGTCGCGTTAACTACTATAGCCCGCCCAACGCCGACGGGGTTAATACCGTGGTGATCGTAAAAGTGGTTATCTTCACTTGCCAATACTGCCCGTTTGAGATTCGGGGAAATTCTATCTAGGGGTACGACTTCCCGGTTGGCTTCCCCGTGGATACTCGTTAAAAGTTTACCCTTAACGTCATAGATGTAAGTCGTTTCTGAGGGAAAGAAGTTACGTAGCTGTCTCACATCTGGCAAATTACGGAAACTAATCGCTAAACCAACCAGTCCTCCGGCTACAATGGAACTTGCCAGCATGGTGATTGAAAGCAGAGTACCGCCAGTTACCTGACCGACTCCTTTCATAAACTCAAAACCTGATGAAGCCCGACGTTGTGGCTGCTTATCTTCAAAAGTCCTAGACGACGACACGGCTATTACACTTCCTCACTTGTAAATTTAACTGTAATTGATTGAGCGAAGCAAGGCGGTTAATTTTTTGCAATTATAGTAGTTTGGCAGATGAGAAAGCGGATAAATTGCCAGTGAATATAACCAACTTAACTTCTAGTGTGCAAAATATAGCTAACAGTGGATTTTCTAGTATGACGCCAGATTTTGTTTGGCTGCGTCGTGGTGTAGTAGAAGTTTTCCCACAACCAGTTGATATTAACAATGAAAGTCTAGAAAAGCGCTTGGTAACTACAAGCCAACCTTTGAGGATCAAATTGGGGATTGACCCTACAGGTACTGATATTCATCTCGGTCATAGCATACCAGTACGAAAACTGCGAGCGTTTCAAGATGCAGGTCATATAGCAGTTCTAATTATTGGAGATTTTACCGCACGCATTGGCGATCCGACTGGTAAATCTGAGGTGCGTCGTCAGCTTACAGAAGCAGATGTCGCTCAAAATGCTCAGACTTATCTCGATCAAGTACGTCCTATCTTGGATTTTGACACACCAGGAAGGTTAGAGGTGCGTTATAACTCCGAATGGCTGTCTGGCCTAAACTTAGAGAAAATTTTGGAGTTACTCTCGACGATGACGGTGGGGCAGATGTTGGCGAAGGAAGGATTTGCCGATCGCTATAAAAAAGAGAACCCGATTTTTATCCATGAGTTCCTCTACCCGTTGATGCAAGGTTTTGATTCGGTTGCAGTTGAGGCAGATGTGGAATTAGGAGGGACTGATCAGAAATTTAACATTGCTGTGGGCAGAGATTTGCAGCGCCATTTTGGTCAAAAGCCCCAATTTGGAATGCTGCTGCCAATTTTGATTGGCACGGATGGGGTGCAAAAAATGTCCAAGTCTTTAGGTAATTATATTGGGTTGTCGGAACATCCCGGACAAAAGTACCAAAAGTTACAAGGAGTTCCCGATCATCTGCTGTCACAGTATTTTGAACTGTTGACGGATTTACCTTTGGATAAACTACCTGAAAATCCCCGCGATCGCCAAACACTTCTAGCATCGGAAATTGTCAAACAGTACCACGGCGAAACAGCGGCCCAAGAAGCCAAAGAAGCAGCCCAAAGTGGCGGCAAGGAAGGTGCTGTTCCAGAATTTGCTCTCGCTGGCGTGCCGCAATTTCCGACTAAGTTAGCGTATATTCTCAATGCCACTGGTTTGTGCAAAAGTACTGGGGAAGGAAAGCGGAAAATTCAAGAAGGTGGAGTGCGCTTAGATGGCGATCGCATTACTGATGTTGATACGACTTTTGCTGATCCCGCCGAGTTACAAGGTAAGGTTTTACAAGTTGGGAAAAATAAGTTTGTGCGTTTAGTTTAAATGGGGAGTGGGGAGTAGGGAATGGGGAGTGGGGAATTGCAAATGAAAGTAGAACAACGAATTATAGTGCCTTTGGATGTGTCGGATGTGGAAAGTGCGATCGCTCTTGTAGATCAACTTCCGCAAATCGGTTTCTGGAAAGTCGGCTTAGAGTTGTTTACCAGCACTGGCCCGAAAATTCTGGAAGTGTTAAAGTCCCGGCAAAAGCGCATTTTCCTAGATTTAAAGTTTCACGACATCCCGAACACAGTCGCTGGCGCTTGTCGTAGTGCAGCTAGTTACGGGGTGGATTTGTTGACAATTCATGCTGCCTCTGGTAAAGATGCTCTCAAAGCTGCAACAGAGGCGGCACAGGAAGGGGCTGCCCAAGCGGGTGTAAAACCGCCGAAGTTAATTGCTATTACTTTGTTAACGAGCATTTCTGCTAGGCAGTTGGCGTTTGATTTAAAGATTCCTCTAGAATTACCAGAATACGCCCTAGAAATGGCACTGCTGGCTCAAGAGGCGGGATTAGATGGGGCAGTTTGTTCGCCCCAAGAAGTGGCACAGCTACGGCAAACTTGTGGAGATGACTTTTTGCTTGTTTGTCCGGGGGTTAGACCAACTTGGGCAGAAAAAGGTGATCAAAAGCGATCGCTCACTCCAGCGCAAGCAATCATTGCTGGTGCAGATTATCTAGTGATTGGGCGTCCGATCACTACTGCTACTGAGCCGGAGTTAGCCTGGAAGAGGATTTCTGAGGAGTTAAGCACGGTGGCATGAAGCTAGGAGTCAGTGAGAAACTGGGGGACAGAGTGCAGGGTGTCGGGGAGAACAATCTGGACTCTTCGCTCAGTCAGAAAAATTATAGTTGGCTTTTAGCTTGTGGCTTCTGGGTTTTAGTATCAAATAGCCTTGCTTACCCAGCGTTCTCGACAAATCTCACCACTAAACCCTTTGCGATCGCAGAAAGGGAAAATGTCAACAGTGGGCCGAGGTCTTTGTGTTCTGAGCAAAATTTAGAAATATTAACTATACAGCTACTTCAAGATTTACCTAGTTATACCAATCGCGCCAGTCAACGCGCCCGCCGCCTCAGTAGAAGCGGTGATGTTTACAGTTATATGCTAGTAGCAGGAAGACCTGAGTTTACTCCTCTGCCCCTTAACCTTGAAGAATATAGTGCAGATGCGCCTAAAAGTGCTGCATTAGGAGTTGAGCAAGTTTTCTTTACTACCTTAACGCGGCAGTACATCGGAAAGAAAGCGGTAGAATTGCAGGAATTTCACTGGCTGTTGTTGACTAAAACTAAAAGTGGTTGGCAACTAGTGATGATGTTTTCTCAAGCGGGTTCCCATTCAGCACAGCAGCCACTATCCCCGCCACGCGATAGTAGTAACGGTACCGTTGCCCAAGCGGTTAAAGCTTGGTTACGCGATTGTCAAGCGGGAAGTGTGCGTCATTAAATAATTCGTAATTCGTAATTCGTAATAGAGCCTCCGGCACGCACTCGCGTTCGTAATTAAGTTTTGTGACGGGGATTTAGCGCTGCATTGCGGTCTTGGGGTCTCCCTAAGAGGAGCGACTTTGCAAGACAGACCCCGACCCAAAACTTGCTTATTTTTTGAACCGGGGGACTTAAACCCACCGAACTTGTTAAAAACCCTTGATTTCCTCTTAGTCCACGGAGGTGGAGGAGAGTTTGTATAGCCGCGATTTCTAATCGCTAGGGCTAGGTGCAAGATGTGAGGCGAGGCTTAAAACCAAGTTTTCTATCTCTAGTTTTCTCTTCTGTTCCCCACTCCCTACTCCCCACTCCCCACTCCCTACTCCCTACTCCCTACTCCCTACTCCCGCCCCGAAGGGGATTGTAAATTAGGAGAATATTAAATAATGTCTAAAATACTCACTCAAATTCTCTATGAACAGGATTATCACTTGTGGTTAGAAAGTACGTTGAAACAACTGCAAGAACGAGATGTAGAGCATCTTGATTGGGATCATTTGATTGAGGAGATTGAAAGATTGGGTAATGAAGAGAAACACAAGCTCGAAAGTTATCTACTGCAACTTCTCAAACATCTGCTTTTATATCAACATTGGAGTCTTCCTGAATGTAAAAATCATTGGGAAGTGGAAATTGATAATTTTCGGGTGGAACTCAGGAAATTAACCAAATCTAAAAACCTCTACAACTATCTGCTCACAGTACTTGAAGAAGTCTACATTGATGCGCTACGACAAGCAAAAAAGAAAAGTGGATTGAATTGTTTTCCGCAAACTTGTCCTTATAGCATTGAGCAAATTTTAGATGTGGATTATTTACCACCATTTATTTATTGATAATAGTTTAAGTAAGTGGGTCAAATTAAATATAAAACCTCACTCTGCCTCCGGCTTCCCTCTCCTTACCAAGCAGAGGGATTGAGGGTGAGGTTTTATCTTATATTTAATTGTGCCTTCCTACTTAATCAATGAAATACTTACGCTGCATTCATTTTAAATTTTGAATCTTGAATTTTGAATTCCGCCTTGCGGTACTAGCCTGTATCAGTATGATTTAGCCTATGTCTTTGGGAAGATTTTCAGGAAATATAGGTGATAAACAGCTAAAAAAAAGCAGACATTATTATAAAACGAATGCTGGCTTGAATTTAAGCGTTGTAACTCCCGTTTTTTGGCGATAACATGAGTATAAGTTTATTTTAAGCTTTTCAAACCGCGTTTGGCATCAGTTTTTTTTTATGGACATTCAGTTAATCAACATCGGTTTTGGTAACATCGTGTCTGCCAACCGAGTAGTTGCCATTGTCAGTCCAGAGTCTGCCCCGATTAAGCGGATTATTACCGATGCACGGGACAGAGGTCAACTGATTGATGCAACTTACGGTCGTCGGACTAGAGCTGTAATTATCACAGATTCCAGCCACGTAATTCTGTCAGCGATTCAGCCGGAAACAGTAGCGAATCGCTTTGTTATTTCCCGCGATCATCAAACTGTAGATAATTGACTATAGCAATCCTATTTGAGTTATGAAAATTATCGAACTGGCATCTCCTAGAGACGCCGCTATCGCGTTGCCGTTCGCGTTAGCGTCTCTGAAAGAGAAGCCTCTCGTAGAGAAGCGTCTCCTAGAGAAGAGCGCCAAGAGAAGAAACAGAAAAGTTCATAAATCATTTAGGACTGCAATAGCAGTAGACTAACAATCCCACTTCTGTTTGTACCCTATCGACAGTACTGTGTGAATTAGACAAGTTTTCTGTCACCCTTGCTACAAATTATTTAGTCAATAGTACAGCACGGCGTAAATAAGCCACCCATTTGTAATCTCTGAAACCCTTGCTAAAACGTAATTACGTTCGCGTAGCGTGCCGGAGGCTCTATTACGAATTACGAATTACGAATTACGCGTTCGCGTAGCGTCTCGTAGAGAAGCGGTACTAGTGGACTTGGCCAGGAGTACAAGACTAATGAATAATAACTATTGATTGATTGATTCACAGGTTGAAGGGATGATGCCAGTTTTACCGATCCAGAATAGTGCTACTACCGAAGAATGCTTACATTTAGGCAGGTTAATTGTTTTAACTGGCCCCAGTGGGGTCGGTAAAGGCACTTTAATGCGATCGCTCCTACAACGTCATTCGGAACTATATTATTCAGTATCCGTGACGACTCGTTCCCCCCGTCCAGGGGAAATCGATGGCAAAAATTATTACTTTATTAGCCGCAGTAAGTTTGAACAATTAGTTGCTGAAGATGAATTTTTGGAATGGGCAGAATTTGCTGGTAACTATTACGGAACTCCGCGTGAAGCTGTGCTTAACCAAATTAATTCCGGTAAGTTAGTAGTGCTGGAAATTGAACTAGAAGGAGCAAGACAAATTCGTGCTTCCTTCCCCAGCGCGCTGAGAATTTTTATTTTACCGCCTTCCTTTGATGAATTAGAGAAACGGATACGCTCTCGTGCCCAAGACTCTGAAGAAGCGATCGCCCGTCGTCTACTCCGCGCCAAAGAAGAAATTCAAGCCGCAGATGAATTTGATATTCAAATCGTTAATGACGATTTTGAAATTGCTTTAAATGATATTGAAGCGGTTTTGTTTAAATAAGTTAGGAGTTAGAGTTAAGAGTTAGAAGTTATAGCGCTTTTCAATTGAGTCTAATACAGACCTAACAAAAACAGCCCCTTCCCTACAAGGATACTGTTGGCGAATTGATAGGGGGTCTAACCCATCAGCCCCAATCCATCTTAATTTCTTTAATTTCAGTGCGTTTCAACGTACTTTAGCTATTAGCCCGCAATTTATTGCAGGGCGGGAAAGCAACCCAAAGCCGAGGTTTTAGGGCTGGGGGGTTTAACCCCTCAGATATTCGCCAACAGTATCCTACAAGGGAAGGGGAGTAAGATTCAAAGCCTCTCTCCTTTTAGGAGAGAGGTTTGGAGAGAGGTCAGAGTGTGTTGCATATCAACGAAAAGCGCTATATGAATTTAAACTCCTAACTCCTAACTCCTAGTAATTAACCAAATAGACCTTGAATTAGTGCCAAATTACTAGTCAAAAAGTAAGCAACTACTGCACCACCAATACCACCAATCAAGAAAGAACTGGCGAAGTTGTTCCAGCTTTCTTTAGAGTTGAAAGCATCTGCCGGAGGCTTGGGTACGGTAACACTAGGAAGTGCTTTGGGCGGATTGCTATTGGAATACAGAGATAGAGCGCCGGTAAGAACAATAACCAGTCCAATGGCTCCCAATAACCCAGCTAAGTTAGCGTTATCTGTGTCCCGCAGTGGTCCCAATTTGGCAAAGGGGCCAAATAGCCAGTAACCATGAGCCATGCCAACTTCTAAACCGCGTCTAGCAGGAGCCAGACCTGGACGATAGGCAGGTAAGTTATTAATGAACCACTTGCTCAAGGGAGAAGAATTAACCGGGGTTTCTAGATTGCCAATCTGCGGATCGCGGAATGCGGGAAAAACAACTTCCCGATTTCTGGGATCGCTAGGAAGATTCTTTGATGCATCTACTGCTTGTGCCATATTTTACGTTCGCCTCTAAATTAAAATGGTGGCATTTTTATATTAATAATAATTGCGGCTAAAGATGTCTTTTGGCTAGGAAGTTTATAAAAATTAATTTAGCTAGTTTTCAGACTGTGAAACTCGCGATCTGTAAACAGAATCACGAGTTTCAAAAAACTATTTTTGCTGCCTATTCTGGTGATAATTCTGCCTAACTAAGCTGAATAGATCAACTACACAATATTAGGCAAAAAGCAAGACATTCAACTGTCCTAAATCCCATTTGACCAGCAATTTTAGATTTTGGGTCGCACCTTTGATGCCCTTCCAGCGCAACTTGGATTTTGGATTCAAAGAATTTTTTGCTTCATGCCCCATCCCTTGTGGTAGTGCCAATTCAAAATCGCAAATCCAAAATCCAAAATTGTTTGACACTTATGGCAGTGGGTGGAAAAGCAGGTCAGGGAAAAAGCGGTTGAATTCAATCAAGATACCTGCTGTGATGGTCAGCCAGATGGTGGCTGCCACGGGTGCTGTGGAAATAAATTTAATCAAATAAGCTGATTGATCGCCTTTGTCTGCCATGAATTTAGCCTCCAAAACAAATGAATTAGTTAAGCTGATTTAGCGTGGGGAAATGGGGATTTCTGAATCCTTGGCTGCTAATTTGCCAGAGAGAAGTTCTTGGACTGCTGCTGCTGGCCAAGCAAAGCCTGTGGCGATGATAGGTAGTGCCAAACCAAGATCGATTTGGACTTCTTTTAGTTCAGTGTCAGATTCCTTTTTGATCGCTTGCAGATAGGTACGACCTACCCAACCAATCCAACCAGCAATATATAAAAACAGAATGCTAGGGATCAGGAAGTCACCAGCATGATCTAGACGACTATCAACAATCAAGTGAGGGTATCCTTCAGGGCCGCACAGCGCCTGAGAATAACGCTCAAACCGCTTTTTCCCTGATTCGGGGTCAGCAGTGGTATTACGGGCATTAGCTGCTAGCTCTTGGAAAGCGGGATTGTCCTTGCACGGTGTCAAATTAGCCCCTAAAGCTTGTGCTGGGGGGGCAAAATTGAACCAAAGACAAATCGCTAACATCAAAGCAAACAATCGTCGCATAGAGATGTTTCCTTTTATTACAAAACAAAAAGTTCTTTGTACAAAACGAAGCGGCTTGTACAGTTGTTTATTTGCATAACTAAGTAGTCATCATACTCTTGGGTGGGAACCGAGTAAAGTTTAAGTAAATAAAAGTTAAAGTTTCTCAACCAAAATAAAGTGCTGAGTCCTGTTAGCGGATAGCTAGGGTTTAGCCCGTGCCGAGTATAAGAATTGTTGTTGTAGGGTAGTAAAGAAGCAAGATTTTCTCTCTATTACTCAGGACTCAGGACTTAGCACTCAAGAAATGGCAACCGTTTTAGCAATAGAAACAAGCTGTGATGAAACTGCCGTCGCAATTGTTAACAATCGTAAAGTTTACAGCAGTATCGTCGCCTCGCAAATTCCAGTCCATCAGCAGTATGGTGGGGTAGTTCCAGAAGTAGCGTCTCGCCAGCACTTGGAAACGATAAATGTTGCGATCGCACAAGCCTTAGAGCAAGCCCAACTAGACTGGGGAAAAATTGACGCAATTGCCGCCACTTGTGCCCCTGGACTTGTAGGAGCGCTGTTGGTGGGGTTAACTGCTGCCAAAACCCTGGCGATGGTACACAACAAACCATTTTTGGGAGTTCATCACCTCGAAGGTCACATTTACGCAACTTATTTGAGCGAATCAACTTTAAATCCCCCCTTCCTTAGCTTACTGGTTTCAGGCGGACATACAAGCTTGATTTATGTCAAAGATTGTGGTAATTACGAAACATTGGGACAAACTCGTGATGATGCTGCCGGTGAAGCCTTTGATAAAGTGGCGCGATTGTTAAAGCTGGGTTATCCCGGTGGGCCAATGATTGACAAGTTGGCACAACAGGGGAATCCTCAAGCCTTTGCCCTACCAGAAGGAAAAGTTTCTCTACCGGGCGGGGGTTTTCATCGTTATGATACGAGTTTTAGTGGGTTAAAAACGGCTGTATTGCGTTTAGTGCAGCAGTTAGAGAAAGATGGTAGACAAGTGCCAGTGGCAGATGTAGCAGCTAGCTTTCAGGAAACCGTAGCGCGATCGCTGACCAAAAGAGCGATCGCCTGTGCCCTAGACTATGGTTTAGACACAATTGCTGTTGGTGGTGGTGTAGCAGCTAATAGCGGGTTGAGAAAAAACCTCCAAGCCGCCGCCATTGAACATAACCTACGCGTCCTATTCCCACCTCTGAAATTCTGTACTGATAACGCCGCCATGATTGGCTGTGCCGCCTCTGACCATCTATCCTCTGGTCATACATCCTCCATCACACTGGGCGTTGAGTCTAGGTTAGCGCTGACCCAGGTGATGAAGTTGTATCAACCTGTTGAGTAGTCATTTGTCATTTGTCATTTGGAACCCAATACGCTTGGGTTTAACTCTTTGTCAAAGTCAATTTTTTTTAACCAACCGCTAAGGACGCAAAGAGCGCAAAGGAAGAGAAGGAAGAAATGCTTAACTGAACTGTATTGAGTTTTGACACTCCCCGCCATAAATGGACGGGGATTCTTGGCTCAATAAGATCACTTAAACTAGGTTCCTTGCGTTACTTAGCCCAGAGGTGAGGCTCTCCCCAAGCGTTACTTCGGGTATGCCCTACCCTAGTTGCATTGAGTCCAGCAGTGCGTTGGGCGGCTATGCCACTCTTGTTGCAACTGCCGTGCAAGTCCTGTTTAGTTTGAAACAAATAGTCTCAAAATTCTGGCTCGTCACGCTCGGTATAAATCTTTTACCTACTGCTAGGAGGAAACTAGAACAATGCAGTAGAACCGCATAGATTTAATTGTCAAGGAACAGAAAAGCCGTTAGGCAACAAGGTTTTTAAACAGGTTGATTACCTTTCCTGCTAGAATTCGTGTAGCACATACAGGCTACAAATGAATAGACCAAAAGTATACAATCTTAGATTTTCAGATGAAGAGTGGACAAAGCTTAAAGCAAATGCCGAATCTAAGCAGATTACTCCGGCTGAAGTTCTGCGTGATTATATTAAGCGATTGCCAAATACAAAGCCGTCGTAGAACGACGGGGCTCTTTAAACCCAATTTTTCGGTAAGCACCAATGCCCAATGCCCAATGCCCAATGCCCAATGCCCAATAACTTATAGACTTTTGACTAGCGACCGGATGTGATCAGCCACTGCATCCGGCTGTTCCAACATCGCTAGGTGTCCGCAATCAGGAATTTCCAAAACATTGTCACCACAATATTGAAACAGTCTGTGAAAGCTAGCTAAATGGCGCACATACTTGGGTTCCATAACCTTATCTTCGGCACCAGCCAAAAAATAAACTGGCTGCTTCAATTGGGATACTAGCTCAGGTAAACGATTGATTTCTTCCTCAGTTGTGGAGTCTAACAGACTTCCCAGAGCCGCTTCCGGGTCAGCCACAACGAAATCAATCAGCCGTTGACGTGCCCAATAGCGCTCCAAAGGACGTACCACACTGGCTCTAGTAAACAGCAAATCAATCAAAGGCACTTGGGACAGCCAACGCGGACGCACTTGCAAGAATTTCTGACCCGCCGAGCGGAACTGCTCAAAGGCTTCTTTGAGGTAAATACCACCGCCAGCGTTGATACAGATAACTCCTTTAACACACTCAGGTATTTGATCTGCTCCCCAAAGAGCGATCGTACCTCCCAAAGAGTGACCAATTAGCCAAGCACTGGTAATATTAAGCTGTTTCAGGAGAATTGCTAAATCGTGAGCATAGGCAGCAGGAGTATAAAGAGAATCGAAAGGCGAACCAACCGTACTACTAGAGATGGGCGTAAGACTCAGAGAAGTTTGTGCCCGACTAAAATCGGTTTTTACCTGGGACTGGGATTCACCAAAACCCCGCAAATCATAGGAAAGGCACTGTAAATCATCTGATAGGCGGGAAATCAGAGGTTGCCAATATCCACGGCTATTTAGCCAACCGTGGATAAATACTAAAGCATGGGGGCAGGTAGTGGGAGCCGTTAGCTCGTATGCGTGTGGAACGCCCAAGATTTCAATAGTTGCCATACTTATATCGTACCCCTAAGAGTGGGTGCGACTGAATACGGAGTGCGAAGAGTTAGAAGTTAGGAGTGAGGAATTGTTAATTTTTAACTCATAACTCATAACTCATAACTCATAACTCCTCACTTTTATAATTTACCCAGCAACCTCTGTCCCACTCCTTCAGCAATTTTGTGACCGAGATATTCAGGAATGAGGCTTTCATTTGGTCCCAATAAGTAAAGGATTAGCCGTGTACGTCCGCGCCAAACCAGTAAATTGGCATTGACTACCAGCAGGTCTTCCTGCCAGATGGCGTACATCACTTTGTAAAATAATCCTGGTTGATTATCGGCTTCAATCACTAGGGCAGGGAGATGAAAGACCGGATCGACATAGAACTCTGTTTGTACCTGCTCTAAGCCAGTGTCAAGATTGAATTCTACTGCCAGCATCTCTTCTACCTCAAACCGACCTCCTAAAGCCTCACGAATGGCGCGACAGACATTTTCTGCGGTTTTCTCGGTCAAGGCTTTACTACCACGAGACACCAACAGCTTGATAAAAACTAACATTGGCGGACGGATTTGACCGTATAGGCTCAGACCGTGTACGGTCAACCCATAAGCTGCTAGTACACCAAAAATATCGCTGAGGAGAAAAGACTGGTTGCGGTAAGCAAAATGCAAGGCGCTTTTGCTACCTTCCGGTTTCAGTTCAATAACAGCGCGTCTAGTTTTATAGAGACGGTAGGCTAGCCGCAAATTTTGCAGTTGAATCTCACTGCTGACGAATTGCTCATAAAACTGGGGAAACGCTCGGTTAAAGCGCTTTAGGAGTTCCAGTGTTGAAGATTTTAAACCAGAAGCCATTGTTAAGGGTAAGACTCGCTTGCTTTCGTCACCTGGGGGCTGGGTGTTGGGAACTGGTGGAGTAAGTAGTGCTGTTAGCGGATAGCTAGGGTTTAGCCCGTGCTGAGTGGGGAATCTCACTTCTTCACTCAGGACTGGGAACGGGCTAAACGCCCCGCTATCGCTAACGGAACTGTTTTGCCCCATGCCCAATCCCTTGTATACAATTTACTCCTAAGCTAACGTGCATTTAAGCTCTATACCAATAATTGCCAGGATTAGGTTTTTCCATTTTGAATTTTGAATTGCTTATATCCTTACCCTTTTGGTGAATTTCTCCTAGCCTTTACACAAAATGCTAAAGTTGAAAATGATTGGTGTGAAACACGCTCTAACTGGCTGTTGCCATTGCAAATCCCGAAAGCAACCGAAAAAATTGGAGTGTAAGGGGTAGTAAATGGAGGTAGCTATGTTAAACGTGAATCAACGCTCCTGAGAGTGGAAACCAATTAAGTTATACTACCCGAACCACGTTGGCATGGGTTTTTGGAAAACTTGGTTTAGTACTCCTGAATCTGTAGCGACAACTAGGACAAACCCCTTTGAAGAGCATACAGCGCAAACTGCGGGCAACTCCAACTCCAGCAGCATTAGCGAAGCTTCTTCAAAGGAGGCTCGCATCGTCTTCAGCACGGAGCGAGACATTGACCTATATGAGCTAGAAGAACTCTGTGATGCAGTTGGTTGGTCGCGTCGTCCTCTAAGAAAAGTGAAAAAAGCTATTGAGCATAGTTTTCTTGTCGCCTCAATGTGGCAGGTGAGAGGAAACCAAAAGCGGCTCATTGGTTTTGCCCGCGCTACCTCAGATCACGCGTTTAATGCCACTATTTGGGATGTGGTGGTTCACCCAGACTTTCAAAGTCAAGGACTGGGCAAGGCACTGATGAAATATGTTCTCAAAAAACTTAGGAGTGAAGAAATTAGTAATGTCACTCTCTTCGCCGACCCCCATGTTGTAGATTTCTACCGAACTATGGGGTTTATGGCTGATCCAGAAGGCATCAAAGGCATGTTCTGGTATCCTCACTAGATATCAATCAAAATAAAACCCGATTCGCACAACAAAATCAGGTATAATAGTGAAAATCTATTATTTTGATGTGGTTTTGCAAGGTTCAGCCGACGAACGAACAAGTATATCTCTTGTAAAACTAAGTCGGCAAAAAACCTTTGTCAGTGTAAGAATGTAATCTATCTTGTTTTTGCAAAAGATGAAAAAGATTAGGCATAAGCCGTGTTATCTGATATGATTGAATTAATGCTTTTGCGAAAGCCCGATCGCTTTGATGGTAAGTTAAAACCAAACCAAAAAAGTAGATAAATCTCACCGGGATGTAGCGCAGCTTGGTAGCGCGCCTGCTTTGGGAGCAGGATGCCGCAGGTTCAAATCCTGTCATCCCGATTTAATTAATAGACTTAACAGTTAGAGCGGATTGACTAGAGTTTTTTTGCTAAGATATGTAATTTAATTGCATATTTTTACGGAGAAGAACAATTAGGCTGTTCTGCTGTTGAAGGCTAACAGGCAAATTTCGTACTTAAGTGACACTGAGCTTTATATAGATTTAAAAAGATATTAAAGCAAGCGCAGATGGAACGATTGATTAACTAATAGCGTCACCCGATATTAGAAAAAGCCGATAAAATGGCGTTTATCATCTCCAAGGTTCCAGAGATGGAGAGATTTTTCAGTGTTTGAGAAGACATATAATAGGCATCTACGGTATTTCCCGGTGAATAGCGAAGTGAAAGCGAGAAAAACACAACGTTAGCACAGTCAATTTGTGAAAACGATACTATAGCAACCCAAAATAGTTGCGGAATATTGGATTTTGACCGTTGACGGTTAACACTCAACCTCAACGCGCACAATGAATTTTTCACAACTGAAATATATTGCTATATAACTGAAGCTAGTTGGTGCTGTGCAAATCCAACCATTTGTTTAATTTAATTGGACTATTGATGCGAGGAGCAGTCATGAAATCATTTATTCGATTGGGCGCAACATTGGGTATAGCTGGCAGTGTATTTTTAGCGGGACTTTCAGGAATAGGGAATCTACCAGGAATAGGCAATCTAGAGGCGATCGCGTTACCACAAGATCAGGTAGTGAAAAAGCTCCAAGAAGTACCCGTATTCACGCTGACCAATCCTAAAGGCGAATTCGTAGTTCTTTCGAGGAAAAACGAATCCAAGACGATCTCGCAAGTGGGATTTTTTATTAGCAAGCAAGATGCTCAAAAATTCCTTGATAATCGGCTCAAAAAAGAAAATCCCCAGTTGGCAAGCACGCTACAGGTAAGACCTTTATCTTTGGCAGACTACTATAAAATAGTCCAAGAAAGCAAAAAGAAATCAGACTCTGTAATTTATACTTTAGTGCCGACGCAACAACAGGTAGCTTCGGCAACAAGTATGCTGAATCAGAATGGTCAACAAGGAAAGCAATTCAATGGTATTCCTTTATTTGTACCCAAATTTAAGAAAGATAATAGTTATTTGACCATTCCGGTTCCAAAAGGCAACGAGCGATTAATCCCATTCTTTTTTGAAAAAGAACAAGCAGTGGCTCTGTTAGACCAATTCAAAAAAGCCGTGCCCAAGGAAGCAGACAACACTGAGATTCAGGTGGTGGATTTGTACGGTGTTCTGGAGGCTCTCAATAGTAGCAACGATCCAGGTATAAATAAAATTGTTCTGTATCCATCGCGGGAGTCGATCAATTTTATTCGATCGCTTGCGCCGAATCAATCACCAGCTACCAAGCCCGCTCCTGCGATCGCTCCGAAAAAATAACGGATATGCACTCCAAGGTTGAGGCATGGGGGAGAAACATCTGATAGTTTCTGGTTTACAACTTTGGCAGTGGCGGAATGCAGCTATTAAAGCAGCGATCGCCTCTGATGTTCCACCAACGGAGGTAGATTGGCTACTGTTAGAAGTTGCTGGGTTAGACCGTTTGGCACTCCGTTTGGAGTCTTTTAAAAACTGGCCGCAAATTCAGCTGCAATTACCGCTAGAAGAGTTAGACCAGTTATGGCAGAGGCGATTAAATGACCGCTTACCAGTGCAGTATATTGCCGGAGTTACACCTTGGCGTCACTTTCAAATCGCGGTGTCGAGTGCGGTTTTGATTCCCAGACCAGAAACAGAGAGCTTAATTGATTTAGCTGAAGCATCTGCTAGTAATACTTCAGGACACTGGGCAGATTTGGGGACTGGGAGTGGAGCGATCGCACTGGGATTAGCAGATGTCTTGCCAAAAGCGACAATTCATGCAGTTGATTACAGTTTAGAAGCACTGGCGATCGCTCAAGCCAACGCCGATAATTTGGGTTTTGCTGACCGGATTACATTTTATCAAGGTTCCTGGTGGGAGCCACTGGCATTGTTAAAAGGTCAGTTCAGTGGTATGGTGTCGAACCCCCCTTACATACCCACCAGCACCTTACCTACTTTGCAACCAGAAGTAGTTAACCATGAACCACATCTAGCTTTGGATGGTGGCGCTGATGGCTTAGATTGCATTCGCCATTTGATAGAAATTTCTCCCAGCTATTTGCAACCTGGTGGCGTGTGGTTAATTGAGATGATGGCAGGACAGGCGGACGCAGTGCGAGAACTTTTGCAAAATCAAGGTAGCTATTGTAAAATTCAAATTCATGCTGATTTAGCTGGAATTGAACGCTTTGCCCTTGCTTATAAAAGTTAGGAAATAGGGCATGGGGCATAGGGAATAGGAAAAATGCTCCATGCCGGAACCGATAAACATGACACAAGTTTCTCTAACAAATCTAATTGCTGGCGCACGCGCTGGACTTTTGGTGAGCTTTCCCACCGATACTGTTCCGGCACTGGCGACGATACCAGAAAAAGCAGGATTAATTTTTGCGGCGAAGCAACGTAGTCAAGACAAACCTTTGATTTTGATGGCTGCTAGTGCTGAAGATTTGTGGCTGTATGTCAAAGGTCGTGAGAATGAGTATAAAGTTTGGCAAGAACTAACAGATAAATATTGGCCAGGAGAGCTGACGTTAGTTTTGCCAGCGAGTAAACGCCTGCCAAAAGTTATGAACCCCATCGATCCGACGACAATTGGTATCCGAGTACCAAACAGTGCGATCGCTCAAACTATTTTGGCGCAAACAGGCCCTCTTGCCACCACTAGCGCCAATTTTTCTGGTCAACCCCCTTTGCAAACAATGGCAGAAATTGAGACTCAGTTTCCCAAGGTTCTGACTCTAGCAACGACAGAATACCAGGGTGAAATACCAGGGGTGGGTGTACCTTCCACCGTTGCTAAATGGACAGGGATAAATTGGCAGATTTTGCGGCAAGGTGCGATCAAGTTAGATTTATCGAGTGATAAGCAGATATAGGTAGCTATAATATTGTTTTCCTGATTTGAACAACAGTTAACAATACTTTGTAAAAGAGGGGACTTAAACCCTTTAATTTACGATAAATCTTGAACTTTAGTTTGCGCTGTTGTGTCAATTTACAAGTTAATAATTGCTAGATTATGAATTCGAGCAACTGGATATATCTAGGAGCAGGAATAGCACTAGGTATGGTTTTCCGTCAGTTATTTGTACGATGGCTACGCCCAAAGCAGGCATCGTCAAACTTTTCATCTAGCTCATCCCCAGTAGCGCTATTAGATCAAGAGGATATGCCACCAATATCGCAACAGCTACAACAAATGCAGCTGGCATACCAAATGGCAAGGGAAATGAGCCAGTTTAAAGCTGGTTTTTTGGCGCGGACTACCCATGAATTGCGATCGCCTTTCAATGGTCTGATTGGCTTGCATCAGTTAATTTTGTCAGATTTGTGTGAAGATCCGGCTGAAGAGCGAGAATTTATTGCCCAAGCTCAGGAGCGAACCCTGAAGTTGCTGAAATTGATGGATGAAATTCTCAACGTTGCAAGAGCTGAACACGGTACTAATAAATTAGATATTCAGCCCAGACCGTTAGCCGAAATTTTGTCAGAGGTTTATAACTTAACTTATATGCTGGCGGCAAATCGCAATTTTCCCTTGCAATTGTTACCCACCGACCCAGAAATTTATGTTTTGGCAGATTACCTCTGGCTCCGCCAAATATTGATAAGTTTAATAGACACTGCTATTACTCAAATGGAGGAAGGCAGCATCTATATTTCTAGCAGCAGTCTACCTACGAATAATTTTGTCAACATTTGGCTGGATGTACCAACCCATGCCATACTCTGGAGCGAGCCGATTGATTTGATCAAATCTGAAGATCATCTGACTCAGATTGACCAAAAAAACGCTGCTTTGTCCCCAGGAATGAGGCTATTAATGAATCAGACCCTGGCAGAAGTTATGGGAGGAAAATTAGAAATCCTGCCCTTAACCATTGCGAAGGAACCACCTGTGCAGCTTACCAGACTCCAAATCTCTATCCCCCTAGTGATTCCTGAAGCTGATCTTCTGTAGTAGGAATGAAAGCAAGGTTAGCTAGGTTGTGTAACACCATCGTAGTGGTGGTGTTGGGCTGGAAACCAATCTTTTCGTAGAAACCCTGCTGGTGAGTAGTCATCAGGTAAACGCGCTCAACCCGCCTCATGCGGGGATGACTCAGAACGGTTTCTACTAACTTGCTTCCCAGCCCACTACTTTGATACTCTGGATGAATGACAACATCCCAAATTGTGGCGCGATAGATGCCATCAGATGTTGCCCTAGCAAAGCCAATGAGTCGATCGCGATCGCAGACGGAAATTACTGGCTCACTATTGGCAATGGCTATACTTAAATCTTCAATACTGCGGCCTTTTGCCCAGAAAGCTGAAACGTTTAACAGTTCTTGGAGTTGGTAAAGGTTAATTTCGGACTTGCGGTCATTAAATTGAATCTGAGACTCGTTCATCTATGGCATCCACTTTTGGCAGTATCTTTAGTATAGTTAAGTCCTATTTTGCTAGAAATTGCTGTACGTGTATATGCAACGAGAAACAAAAATTATTGACAAACCCACTTCCACAGAGGATGAGTTGCTCCCTGTTGACGTATCCGATAAACTTGTTTTTCTAAACGTTGTTTTTCGTGCTGTGGTAGTCCAAGTAAGATATTCCGACTTTGCCAAACTAAAACAGCAGCAGTCATCCCAATACAAAAGGCTAAACCGAAAGTAGACAGTGGATGGTAGAAAAGTCCATATCTCACTGCTACCCAGGTAAAATATTGTTGCCACAAAGAAATTTCTGCACGTAGACCCCACAAGCTAAGAGGCGCAATGGTCAGCCATAAACAGCCGACAAAAAGCCACCTCCCATATACTGTCAGCCGATGTAGCCTTTGTACTTGTTGAGCAAACAATGGGTCAGATTTCTCAAAGTCTGGGACATTGTTTAATGGTTCTTTCGGTTGATCCATAGGGGATTAAAATTGCAAAGCATAGATGAGCAATTCAAAATGCTTTAACCCAATTGCGAAATACACACAAGTTTTAACTATCCTGGGAACTGGCAGATGTATCAATCGATTCAGGGCTGTTTCCCACGCTTGTTTCACCCTTGCGCTCTCGCCACCAAGCTAAAAGAGAACCGGCGATGAAAATACTTGAATAAGCGCCCATCGTGAAGCCAATAATCAAAGCTAGAGAAAAGTTTCTCAGGGTTTCGCCGCCAAATAGGAATAGGGAAAATAATGTTAGTAAAACGGTAAACGTGGTATTAATTGATCGCGTTAAAGTTTGATTGATTGCATCATCAACAACTTTGTCAATGTGATCGTTAGGATGTAGATGCAGTATTTCTCGAATGCGATCATAGATGACCACGGTATCTGTCACCGAGAAACCAGTAATAGTCAAAATAGCAACGACGAAAAGGCTATCAACTTCAATACCTGCTACTAATCCCAAGATTGAGAAAACACCCAGCGTAATCAAAACATCATGGAATAAGGCAATAATTGCGATTACGGCATAGTCCACCTGGAACCGCACACTCAAATAAACAACGATCGCCGCGAAGGAGACAACCAGAGCTAATAAACCTTGGGAAAATAGTTGACGACCAAGTGTCGGGCCAACGGTGTCAATTTGGGTGGCTTTCGGGTCAAAGGCTCCAATTTTTTCAGTCAAAGCTGTTTGCAACTGGGTGCGTTGCTCGACATCTAATGTCTTTGTACGAATGGATATTCCCTGTTGCTTTTGACCAACAACTTGGATGCTACTATTATTTAGCTTCTGAGCATCAACTACTTCCCTGACATCAGAGATATCAATCGGTTGAGTGCAGTTGTTTGGTTGTGTACAATCGCGTTCAAATTGTAGTCGCGTACCACCAACAAAATCTAAACTGGGACGTAGCGGTGCGCCTAGTTGTTGCCAAGAAATCACCATCGCCACGATGCCAATAATCATTAGGGTGGCAGAAATTGTCCACCATAATCCTCGCTGTTTGATGACACTAAATTTCATGACTGCACCTCCGCACCAGACTTAATTGACGTTGAGAGATTAGGACAAAACAACTCTGGCTTACGCAAGTTGGGAAATTGCAATGATAGGAACAGCAGTGTGCGACTACAAGTAATGGCAGTAAACAAATTTACCCCCAAGCCTAGCGCCAATGTCAAAGCAAAGCCTTTAACTAAACCTGCTCCTAAGAAAAACAGTGCCGCACAAGAAATTAATGATGTGACATGACTATCTAAAATGCTAGACCAAGCTCGGTAGAATCCTGCCTCTACAGAACGATATAAAGTTTTACCAGCGCGTAGTTCTTCACGGGTGCGCTCAAAAATCAATACGTTAGCATCAACTGCCATGCCGATACTGAGGATAAACCCAGCAATACCGGGGAGAGTTAATGTCACGCCTAACAAAGCGAAGGTGGCATAGGTCAATAGCGCATAGATAATCAAAGCAAAGTCGGCAATTAACCCTGGTAGTCGGTAGTAAACTAACATGAAAATCAATACTAACAGCAATCCGCCACTACCAGCGTAAATACTGCGTTGAATACTATCTTTACCTAAAGTTGCCCCAACAGTGCGGTTTTCGACGATTTGCACTGGTAAGGGTAAAGCACCACCCCGTAGCTGCACACCTAAGTTGTTGGCTTCTTGGGCGGTAAACCTACCTGTAATTACAGCAGCACCACCACTAATACCACTAGCAGCAAATTCTGGCCCGACACTCGGAGCGCTGATCAGTTCATTGTCTAGAAAAATACCAATGCTGCGTCCTGTACCGGCAAGTTTTTTCGTCAGTTCGGCAAACAGTTCACCACCCTTTTGGTCGAAGCGAATGGCAACATTCCAATTGTTGTTTTGAGTGGGTTCACCGGCTGCATCTTTGAGGAATTTCCCTGCGAGTGGGGGGTTTGTGCTTTCAAACAATTCAGCGATCGCTTGATTATTTTTCTGCAAATCTTGCTGATTTTTGAGAATTGCTGCTTGATCGTTACTCTTGATCACATCTTGCTGCTTGGCTTTCAATTCAGCTCGTGATGATTGGAAAGCAAACAGTTGGGTTTCCGTACCAGGCTTTTGCGTGCGAAATTCTAACTGCGCTGTACCCCCTAGAACCCGTTCAGCTTGCTGTGGATCGCTGACTCCGGGTAACTGCACTAGGATTTGATCTTTGCCTACAGTTTGTACTACTGGTTCCGAAACGCCAAGACCGTTAATGCGACCTTCAACTATTTTTTTCACGGCTTCCAATTCGCGGTCGGTGATTTGCTTAATCTCCGGTGTTGTTTTCACTTGAATTGTGAGCTGTGAGCCTCCGCGCAAGTCCAGTCCTAGCGGAATCGAAATTGTGTTAATCACCACAATGGCGGCGATTATCAGGACTACAATCAAAATTAAAAGCGATCGCTGTCTTTGCATACCATAACTCGCAACTGACAAAGGCTATAATAGCTTTCTTTTGTACAGTTATGAATGGGGAGTGGGGAATGGGGAGTGGGGAATGGGGAGTAGTAGTTGAATTTTTTCCCTACTCCCTACTCCCTAGACTCGCAACGCGACCATTTTTTCCACAGCTTCTACTATTTGCTCTGGTTGGACGATTGTCAGTCGTTCCAGGTTGCCGTTGTAGGGCGTGGGGATATCTTGGGAAGAAAGCCGCAGTACTGGCGCATCTAATTCATCAAACAAGCGATCATTAATTGAAGCGATGACTTCTGCTCCGATACCCGCAGTTCGCATCGATTCTTCCACCACAATCACTTTATGGGTTTTACGTATTGATGCGCCAATGGTATCAAAATCTAATGGCTTGAGCGAGATTAAATCAATAACTTCTGGATCATAACCTTGTTTTTCCAAAGTTTTCACCGCTTGCAGCACATGATGCCGCATCCGTGAATAAGTGATAATAGTGACATCTTTTCCTTGACGCACAACTTCGGCTTTATCTAGGGGGAGTAAATATTCTTCTTCTGGTAAATCTTCTTTCAAGTTGTAAAGCAGAACGTGTTCAAAGAACAATACCGGGTTATCATCGCGGATAGCGGATTTTAGTAGTCCTTTGGCGTTTCTTGGTGTGGAGCAGGCAACAATCTTCAACCCTGGTACAGCTTGGAAATAGGTTTCTAGTCGCTGGGAATGTTCCGCCCCTAGTTGTCGTCCGACACCCCCAGGACCGCGAATTACCATCGGAATTTTAAAGTTACCGCCAGAAGTGTAGCGCAGCATTCCAGCGTTGTTGGCTATTTGGTTGAAGGCGAGCAGTAAAAAGCCCATATTCATACCTTCGATTATCGGTCGCAACCCAGTCATCGCGGCTCCTACGGCCATACCGGTAAAGCTATTTTCCGCGATGGGGGTGTCTAGAACGCGGAGTTCACCATATTTTTGGTACAGGTCTTTGGTAACTTTATAGGAACCGCCGTAGTGTCCGACGTCTTCACCGAGAACAAATACGCTGGAGTCACGCGCCATTTCTTCATCAATGGCTTCCCGTAAGGCGTTGAAGAATAGTGTTTCTGCCATTTAGACCTTTTAGTACGATTATGGTTTTAGAATTTTATCGTGCTGCTGTCGCAAATACGGTGAGCGATCGCACTAGTTAGAGATTGTTTGCATAAACCGCCCCTAGCACAGAGCGAGTAATTCCCATAACTATATCAAATAGATTTTATCGGTTTTAGGAGCGATCGCCTCCCACTCTGGCAAACGAGTCCAACCCCTTATTTCTGTATTATCACGGAGACAATCTGCATAAAATGTGTTTAGATAACTTTACAGTTGAAAGATACCAACCTAACTGAAGTGACGCCAAAGTACAAAATCTGTTGTAGCAATAATTTAAATATGCCTACTGTAGAACAATTGAAAACGTTGTTTATCTTAAGTTTTTGGGCTACTAAAATGTATTTACCTGTGTTTTTAGTGCGAATCGATGAACGAACAAAAAATATTGTAATTCTCGCTGGTCAAGAAAATGAAATTATAATTTACCTAAACGGGAAGTGGAGATATGTATGAGTAAGCCAGACTTTATGACAATGCCCCGTGCCCAATTGCGTCAATATATCCTTGACCACAGAGAAGATGATCAAGCCTTTGAAACTTATTTAGATAGATTCACCTCTGAAGACGCTGTAATCTTCCCTGCTCCACAGTCAATAGATGATTTAGAAAACTTCCCAGAGTTGCATCAACAGAACTTAGAAAAACTAAGAAAGCAAGCTTAAGCGATCGCAACCCTCCCACAAAATTTTATCAGCGATCGCCTTCCACTATCACGGGGACAATCAGCGATAGCGTTTCCTAATCACATGAAATACGTCATAGCCCCCTCTCCTCGCTTGCGGGGCTACGGTGTACACACAAGTCATCGAATTACCCAAAAATCTTGGTGAATTGTATCTCCGTGAAAATGATGTGATAGAAGTTGACCATAAAATCCCAAAATCGCAAGCTGGAAAGGATTCTTATGACAATTGGCAACTCCTTCACAGACATTGCCATGATATAAAAACTGCCACCGATGGCAGTACGGGCGCAAAATCTGACTGTAATAGTGTCAAGCCTAAGCCAACCTCAAAACTAGATTGGTTCTGGGAAGAGGATATGTTGGTAATGCGGTATGTGTGACAAACACTGAGTCACTGAGGAGCCGTATGATGCGAAAGTATCAAGCACGGTTCTGGAGAGCAGCGACTCTCGTGAGGGGGTCGCTGACTTTACTTGATTTATGAAAATTCTCGGTGTCCAGATCCCCGACTTCTCAAAGAAGTCGGGGATCTAACTTTTCACGAATGATTTAGGATTGCTATAGAAACCTTGTAAAATTCAGAAAAACAGGCGCTTCATAACAAGGAAATATTCATAATAACCTTGGAGGTGAAAGTTGCCTAAACTGCCACGTATAACTGCAATAGATACGGAGTTGATTTATACAGACTTGTCTCTTACGAATAATTTAGGATTGCTATAGTAAGGTAACAGTTACTATTTATCGACCCCATGCAAGTCAAAGATTTGACTATTGAAGAACTCAAGCTACTAATCCAGGAAACTGTTGCTGAAACCATTCAATCTCTACTGATTGACCCCGATGAAGGCAAAAAACTAAAGCCAGAAGTGAAGCAGCAACTACTTGACTCTCTACAGCGTACTCAAGCAGAAGAAGGTGGAGTTCCGGCTAAGGAAATTAGGGTTCTAGCATGAAGGGGGAGATGAGGATAAAATTTATGAAAGAGGAAAAATTTAAACTATGAATACAAATATTGTTGCCAAAGTGACGGCTGAAGGAAAACTCGAAATCCCGCCAGAGGTGTTGGTGAGGCTTCAGCCTTCTACTGAGTATGAAGTTTTAGTTACAGAAGAAGAAATTGTGTTCAAAAAAATTAGTAAACAATTGAGTTGGGCGGAATTATCAGAAAAAATCGAAACTTTAGGAGTAGATGCCGATGAACCTACTCTTCAAGAAATTAGTGAGATGGTCAAAGAAATGCGACGGGAACGACGCTCTAAAACATGAGAGTTGTCTTAGATGTTAATGTTTGGGTTTCTGGTTTACTTTGGCGTGGTGTTCCAGGTCGAATTTTCGATTTGGCAGCAGCAAATAAAATAACCATTTATACTTCTGAGCCTATCCTCGCAGATGTTGAAGAAATACTTGCACGTCAAAAATTTCAGTCAAAAATAAATGCTTTGAATACAACTGTAAAAGAGTTGCTTTCTACAGTAAAAGACAAAAACTTTGGGCTGATATATTAGGTATTCATTATAATGCGATAAAGGAGTAAACTTATGCAGACAGATCCAATTATCAGAGTCACTGATGAAAAGCAAATAAATCTCCCAGCAGAAATTGAATCTCAACTGATACCTGGTGATGAATACAGAATAATTCTAAAGGAAAATTGTATTGTTTTAGAAAAAATTACTCAGCAAAATATAGATTTAGATGATTTTTTACAAAGTCTTGAACAATTAGAACCCGATCCAAATCAACCCACGCTAGAAGAAATTAGTGAAATTGTTAAGGATGTCAGACAGGAGTTATGGTCTAATCCATGAGAGTTATCCTTGATGTAAATGTTTGGATTTCAGCCTTGTTGTGGGGAGGTGTTCCTGGTAAAACCTTGCGTTTAGCAAGAAATCAACAAATTAATATATTTGCTTCTGAATTTTTATTATTAGAACTAGAAACAACTTTAAAACGTGATAAATTTCAACTACGACTACAACAAAGACGATAAATATTAAAATCACTATCCAAAGTAGCGTAGGCGTAGCCCGCCGCAGGCATCGCAGCAATATCTAAGCGTTCCGAAATGACAATCAAGGATAAATCTGCAAAATCCCCTGGTAAATCTCTGTACTGAGTATTCAACTCAGCAATACGCGAAAAATCTTGCGGCAATAGTTGCTCACACTCGTAGAGTTGTTTAGCAACATCTAGAAGAAACTCGTTTTGTGTACGCCAATCAAAGTTGAGCAAAAATACAAAGATAGGACTTACGCAAAATATCTCTCAAACTCCTATTTCTCCGTGTCCTCTGCGCCTCTGTGGTTCGTTATTCCGTAACTCTTACGTAAGTCCTAAAAGAATCTCACGCCCAAACACTAAAACACAACTCTGCGTTTTTGCGCTTCTGCGTGAGATTTCCCACTAACTTAGTATTCAATATACCTAGCCTACTTTAACCATCGCGCCGCATCTTTGGCATGGTAAGTCAAAATCAAATCTGCGCCAGCGCGTTTAAACCCAGTTAAAGTTTCCAAAACCACCCGCTCCTCATCAATCCAACCATTAAGAGCCGCAGCTTTCACCATCGCATACTCACCAGAAACATTGTAAGCCGCAACTGGTAAATTACTCGCTTCCTTCACGCGCCAGATAATGTCCATGTATGCCAAGGCTGGCTTAACCATGAGCATATCAGCCCCTTCTGCGATATCCAATTCAATCTCTTTAATGGCTTCACGGGCGTTACCTGGGTCCATTTGGTAAGTTCTTCTGTCCCCAAATTGTGGTGTCGAGTCTGCCGCATCCCGAAATGGCCCATAATAACCCGAAGCATACTTAGCAGCATAAGACATAATCGGCGTGTCTTGAAATCCGGCTTCATCCAAACCCAGACGAATTGCCTGGACAAAGCCATCCATCATTCCCGAAGGCGCGATGATATCAGCACCAGCTTTCGCTTGAGAAACTGCTGTTTTCTTCAGCAATTCCAGGGTGGGGTCATTTAAAACTCGTCCCGTCAAATCACCAACTTGTAGATAACCACAATGACCGTGACTAGTGTACTCACACAAACAAGTATCAGCAATTACAATCAAATCTGGCACTGCTGCTTTTACCGCCGTCGCTGCTTTTTGGACAATACCGCAATCATGCCAAGCGCCAGTGGCATCCACATCTTTATCAGCCGGAATACCAAATAGAATAATCGCAGGAATTCCTAAGTCATAAACTTCTTTTGCTTCTTCGACAATTTTATCTACCGAAAGTTGGTAGACTCCGGGCATCGATTTCACCTCATTAGCGATTCCCTCACCTGGTACGGCAAATAGTGGGTAGATTAAATCGCTTGTTGTTAAAACAGTTTCACGAACCATCCGGCGGAGTTGGGGATGGGTACGCAGACGGCGGGGGCGATGTATAGGAAACATAAAATTTTATGAAGAAAAACAACGCAAATGGACACAAAACAAAGCGTCACAAAAGCAGGCTAAAATTTTCCTGCCGTCGGACAGACTACAAACAGTGCTTAACTGTCCCTTGCCCTACTCTTAATCAAGTTGTGGGGCAATTTTGTATTCTACAGCTTGGTTGCACCTATCCGACGGACTGGAAAAAAAATAACATACGAAGCAATTCAAAATTCAAAATGGTAAGACTGTCTGTTGATAAAATACTGGCGAATTGAGGGTTGAACTTTAAGCGCAAAGGGGCGCAGAGGAGCGCAAAGTTTGTTTTATTCCATTCACTACGAACTTAGGCAAAGCTGTACTTGGTAACAAATAACTGACAATGCCCAATCCTCATAAATTTGTGTTAAAAAACTCGGAAAATATAGGGATAACGGAAGGGTATATCAGGATTGCTGAAAACTCCGACGAGTGCCCAAATTGTTAATCCCCAGTGCAATAGATATCCCAGACCGGCTAGTGGCCCCAACAATAATAGAGGTAACACTAACCAACCGAATAGAAAAAACAGCGCTCCGAGAATTCCTCCATAAAGCCAGACGTTAAAGTGGAAATTGATCGATTCTCTAGCGTTTTCTTTAACAACAGGATCATCAGATACGAGCAGTATGGCGATAGGTATACTTACAGATACCAATGTCGTGCTGAAAAAAATCGCTCCATGTGACAAGGCGGATAGAAGCTTTCGCTTGTCTGTGTCGTACATTCTTTTCTCCTATTTAGTCAGATTGTTGGTTATATTACGACCCTATCATGAGCATCGTTGTCTTAAGATTAAAAGACTTGCTAGAGTCAAAAAAAATTAAGCTTGCTAACAAACAAATACACTTATGTCTACTGAACTTGAGTCTGAACTTATTCAAGCGGTTGAACTTCGCCGCAACTTTGCGATTATATCTCACCCTGATGCGGGTAAAACGACACTAACAGAAAAACTACTCCTGTACGGAGGTGCAATTCACGAAGCTGGGGCGGTTAAGGCGCGACGGGCGCAGCGTAAGGCTACCTCTGACTGGATGGCGATGGAACAACAACGGGGTATTTCTATTACCTCGACAGTGTTGCAATTTGAATACCGGAACTGTCAAATAAATTTATTAGACACTCCCGGACACCAAGACTTCAGTGAAGATACTTATCGCACTCTCGCCGCCGCCGATAATGCCGTGATGCTGATTGATGCGGCAAAAGGTTTGGAACCCCAAACCCGGAAATTGTTTGAAGTGTGTAAGTTGCGGGGTATCCCGATCTTTACATTTATCAACAAGCTCGATCGCCCAGGCAGGGAACCTCTGGAACTGTTGGATGAAATTGAGCAAGAATTGGGATTGCAAACCTATGCGGTTAATTGGCCGATTGGTATGGGCGATCGCTTTAAAGGTGTTTTTGATCGGCACAAGCAACAAATTCACCTGTTTGAACGCAGCGCCCACGGTAGCCGAGAAGCCCGTGATACGATTGTGGAATTAGGTGATCCGAGAATAGAAGAACAGCTAGAACAAAGCCTGTACTACCAACTAAAAAATGATCTGGAACTGTTAGAAGGAGTTGGGCCAGAGTTAGATTTGCAGTTGGTACACGAAGGCAAAATGACGCCTGTGTTCTTTGGTAGTGCCATGACTAACTTTGGTGTAGAGTTATTCCTCAAGTACTTCCTTGACTATGCCCTCAAACCCGGTTCTCACTACAGCAGTGTTGGCGAAGTTGCCCCTACATACCCGGAATTTTCGGGATTTGTCTTCAAACTGCAAGCGAACATGGACCCGAAACACCGCGATCGCGTCGCATTTATCCGGGTCTGCACTGGTAAGTTTGAAAAAGATATGATGGTGAATCACGCCCGCATTGGTAAATCCATCCGTCTGTCTCGCCCGCAAAAACTCTTTGCCCAAGAGCGGGAATCGATTGATGTGGCTTATCCTGGCGATGTGATCGGTTTGAACAATCCCGGTGTTTTTGCGATCGGGGATACAATTTACACGGGACAAAAGCTCGAATATGAGGGCATTCCGTATTTTTCGCCGGAACTGTTTGCGACGCTCAGGAATCCCAACCCCTCGAAGTCTAAACAATTCCAAAAAGGCGTTGCGGAATTGCGCGAAGAAGGTGCTGTGCAAATTATGTATTCAACTGATGAAGCCAAGCGCGATCCAATTTTGGCGGCGGTGGGTCAGTTGCAATTCGAGGTGGTACAGTTCCGCTTACAAAATGAGTATGGCGTAGAAACCCTACTAGAGGTATTGCCCTACACTGTCGCCCGTTGGGTTGAGGGTGGTTGGGAAGCATTAGAAAAAGTGGGACGAATATTCAATACCACTACAGTTAAAGATAGTATGGGACGCCCAGTGTTGCTATTCCGCAATGAATGGAATTGTCAACAGTTATTGGGCGACCATCCAGAGTTAAAATTAAGCGCGATCGCTCCAGTATTTTCTAGTCAACAACCAGTGGAGGAATAATTCAGTAGGAATTTTAGATTTTAGATTTTAGATTTTAGATTATTTTTTGGTTCATACCTCGCCCCTAATGGGCGGAACAAATCCAAAATCTTCAATTTAAAATCCGAAAGTAACCTTGTATCGGGGTCAATCCAAAATCCAAAATCCAAAATCCAAAATTGGTTGACAAGCTTAACTGGGGGCGGTTGAGTTCCACGGCATCCGAGGTTCGCGCTTCTGCCTAAACGTGGATCACTTAGAAGAGATTGGAGTGCCAGAATTTGTATGCCTTCACACGCCAAACCGTCTTTGGAGGCTGGTTTAGTTGCCCTCAAGCAGGGAAATTACCAAACAGCGATCGCTCAACTACAACCGATTGCTAGCAGCCAAAGTAATGCGACTGCTAGCTTACAAGCCCAGGTTGGTTTAGTGATGGCTTATGCTCGTAGTGGCGAAGTTCCCAAAGCGATCGCTATTTCCCAGAATCTCATTGAGAGTAACAATCCCCAAGTTCAAGAGTGGGCAACACGCGCTCTCGAACACCTGACAAAACGTAAAAAACCTGATCAAGAATCAAAAAATGTCGAAACTGGATTTGTTGCCTTTGATAATTCAACCCCAGATTCAACCCCAGATTCAACCCCAGTTACTCCCCCGGAAACTCCGACATTCGAGGAAAAGCCAAATGAGCAAGTAATAGAAACCAAGAGCGACGACACCCCGCCGATGGTGCCACTAGTTAGACTCAAAGCGACAGTAGCGACACCACTACCA
Source organism: Nostoc sp. (assembly GCF_036917755.1). Taxonomy (GTDB): domain Bacteria; phylum Cyanobacteriota; class Cyanobacteriia; order Cyanobacteriales; family Nostocaceae; genus Nostoc. Next base: position 53,792 of record NZ_JBALFC010000157.1, on the reverse strand, counting down.
CCACCTGCTGCGCCCCTAAACGGCTTTATGGGTTCTGTTACCCGCACTCAAGCCAAATTATTCGGCGTTATTTATTGGCGGCAAGCACAACGCGCCAGAGCATGGCAACCCCTACGTAAACCGAAATTAATTCCTTTGCGGCTACTGTCAGCAGGAACATTTATCGCCCTGTTTTGGGTGATGCGGGAAATCCTAAAGTTAGCAATGGGATTTATTAACCAGATTTTAGTAAAACTACCTTATCTGGAGCCGTTGCAGCTTTTATACCGCAACCCGACTAAATTGTTGCTAATAGTGTTGGTGATTTTGATTGCAATATCACCTTGGTTGCTGGATCTGCTACTGGCGAAGTTGTATGGTCAGCGAGAATTTCCCAAAGATGTATTGAATGCTCATAGCCGCGAAGCCGTCCGGGTGCTACAACGTTGCTGCCAACAGCGACACTGGCCGTTACCCCAGCTGCGGATTTTACCAATGGCTGCACCAATTATCCTGACCTATGGTAGTTTACCACGTAATGCCAGGATTGTTGTGAGTCAAGGGCTATTAGAACAACTAGCAGATGATGAAATCGCCATTATCTACGCTACGCAGCTAGGGCATATTGCTCACTGGGATTTTGCTGTGATGTCTTTGTTGCTGCTGGTGACACTACCAACTCATAAGCTATATCAGCAAGTGTCGGAGTTGGGAGACAAAATATCAGGGAAAATTTGGCGATCGCCGGTGACAATTCTGGCTAGTCTAATTTATGGAGTTTGGTGTTTACTGACTGGGACTGGATTGTGGTTGTCGCGGTTGCGGCTTTATTATAGCGATCGCGTCGCTGCTGAAATTACTGGTAATCCCAATGCGTTGATTCGTGCCTTACTCAAAATTGCCATTGGCATTGCAGCTGATATCCAAAGAGAAGAACACACCAGTTGGCAACTGGAAAGCTTAAATCTCTTGACACCAGTTAGCCACCAACAGAGCCTTTCTTTAGGTACTATTGCCAGTAATTTATCTTTTGAATCCTTTTTGAAGTGGGATAGTGCCAATCCCTATCGCCGATGGTTTACGATTAATAATAGCCATCCTTTAATAGGCGATCGCATCGAACGCCTCTGCCAAATAGCCCGTCACTGGCATCTAGACACCGAGCTGCATTTTACAAGCGAACCATCAAAGGTTAAGCGTCAGTCTTTCTTATTACAAATTGCTCCCTGGTTGGGAATTCCTCTAGGGGTTCTGTTTGCAGCTTTGGTCTGGCTAACGTGGCAACTAGCATTCGCACTCAAATTTTTAAATCTAAAGTGGATCTATGAAGATTGGTCTTTTATTACAGGCTGTCTTCTGATTGGCTTTAGCATTGGTACGGTGATGCGGATTAATCCTTTCTTCCCCGATATTAAACCCGCCACAGTGCAAACTGACGACTGCTTACCCAACCTGTTATCTGACCCTTCTGCCTTACCCATTGACAGCATCAGCGTGCGTCTTGTGGGCAAACTATTAGGTCGTCAAGGCACTAGCAACTCCCTAGCACAAGATTTAATCTTCCAATCGAGCGCGGGCTTGGTGAAATTACACCACATTTCTTGGTTCGGACAGTCAGTCAATCACCAAGATTTGATTGGTCGGCAAATTATCGTCACAGGTTGGTTCCGGCGAGGAGCAACACCTTGGATCGATATCCAAACCCTGCAAACTCAAAGTGGTAAAACCATTCATAGCGCTCATCCCATTTGGTCTATTTTTTTGGCAGTTGCAGCACAGGCTTGGGGCGCATACGTTTTTCTCACTGGTTAGTTATTGGGCATTGGGCATTGGGCATTGGGCATTGGTCATTGGTCATTGGGCATTGGGCATTGGGCATTGTTCATTGTTCATTACCAAAGGACAAAGGACAAATCGGAATGTAAACAAAAGTTGCAGGTTTTGTTTCCAAATGTTACATTTATTTACACAAACCAGAGCAGGCGACGTAACTCAGCACCACAGCTTAGTTGTGAATTCGGATGCTTTTTCCCTACCTCCATACCTTTTACCCTGCCAACACAGCAGCAAATTAACCAGCCACTGGCTGGTTTTTGTTTCAAAATATGCCTCCTGGAATAAAAAAATGTGTTTTATGTTACGATGCAGTAATACTAAGTCGGAAATGTATGCGCTAGACTAGCTACGTAGAAAATACCGTGATAATGTAAGGAATGGTATTTGATTCTGCGAAAAAGGGCATGCATGGAAGAAAGCGTGTACTCTAGCAGGTACTAGACTATTAAATTTACAATTCTTAGAATTAAGGTGTTATTAGCTCACAATAGTGTGAGCCTTTGGATTAAACAAGCTTGATCCCGACGAAAAACTGTATTGTTGTATAGGTTGACAGTTTCGAGCAAAAAAATTGGTTAATGGCAGTCTTGGTCAATAGCATCTATTTAAAAGCCAAAGCTAAATGATTGTTTTCTTGCCTTGCCATGTTCATTCAACTCTGGAGGTATAGTTCATGTCCGTTCGCCTATATATAGGTAATTTGCCTAAAGATGAAATAGATCGTCAAGATCTGCAAGCAGTTTTTGCAGCAGAAGGTGATGCTGTAACTACTAAATTAATTAAAGACCGCAAAACTGGCAAATGCCGTGGTTTTGGTTTTCTGACAGTCAACAACGACGAACAAGCTGACGAAATAATTGAAAAATATAATGGTCAGATGTTCAAAGACACTCCTATTAAGCTAGAAAAGGCATTACCTCGTACAAAGGGTGATGAGGGCGAGGAGCAAGCTCCTAAACCAGTTACTCTTGCTAGTAGTACCCCCATTCCTAGCCCTAACAAAGAAGGTAGCCGTCGTGAGAAAAGCTCTAAGAAGCAGCCTCGTCGTGGCGGTAGCGGTGGCGGTGGTTCTCGTGAAAGCAGCACCACGACTACCGATTCAGACACTATTCGTCCAGATCCTCGCTGGGCTTCGGAATTAGAAAAGCTGAAGCAGATGCTAGCTGCACAAACTACGAATTAATCCTTAAGGGAGAGAAATTAAAAATTAAAAATCAGAATTTTTTTTGATTTTTAATTTTTAATTATTGATAATTATCTAGCTGCTTAGTTTAATGAACTTGCAGCTAATTTTGTAAGTAGGTAGGCGCAGCCCAACCTAAGCATCTCATCGCCAAATAGTGGCTAATTGAGGGTTTAAATTTAAACACTGCGCGAACGGTAGACACGCAGTAAATTGGCTAGGAATTAAAGAAATGTTGTACTTAAAAGAAAATTAAGTTTTTGTGATTAGACGCATTAAAAAAACTTGATGGATGTGAATGCGATCGCAGCAATTCTCTGGATTTGACAAGTTATAGTCAAGATATGGTTGTTATAGCTAGCTGATATGCCTTGGTGAACGGTCAGCGCGTAGGCGCAGCCCGCCGTAGGCATCGCTCTAAAGATAATCTACACTCAAGGTGATACCGATCATTTGCAGCTTCTGTTATGTCCTCAACTCTAGATTCTTTGCCACCTGCACTCGCTAAAATTGTCCAGCGCTTTCAACGCGCTTCCGAACCAAAGCGACGCTATGAACAGCTAATCTGGTATGCTCAGAAGCTCAATGAGTTCCCAGAAGCTGATAAATTACCCGAAAATAAAGTTCCTGGTTGCGTGTCTCAAGTTTATATCACAGCAGCCTTGGATGACGGTAAGGTTGTTTTTGAAGGCGATTCCGATTCTCAGTTAACCAAAGGATTAGTAGGGCTTCTGGTTGAAGGATTGGATGGACTAACGCCAACTGAAATTGTCCAGCTTACTCCAGATTTTATTCAAGAAACAGGTTTAAACGTTAGTCTGACACCTTCCCGTGCTAATGGATTTTACAACATTTTTAAAACCATGCAAAAAAAAGCATTGGAATGTAAGTTAGATTTGCCTAATTAAACAAATCACAGACGCGATTAATCGTGTCTTCAGTGCTATTTCGTTCGAGACAGAAACCGCCCGGAACTTCAGTTCCGGGCTAATAGCTCAAGTCCGTTAAAACGGACTATAATCTTTTCTCAGTCGTCTTAAGACGACTTTCGCTATTAGACTCAGAATTCATTCTGAGGCGGACTAGATGAGAATGAAATAGCTCTGCTTTACTCTTAATTCTCACTCTTAATAATAAATTTAGTCTCATGCCAACAAATTTATTATCTACCTCTGCTGCTATTGGCTTGGGTGGAGTAGTTCAAGAATATCTTTGGAATTGGGAAAATAAGCAATTGCGCGTTGTTTATGAAACCCTCGGTAAAGGTTCACCGCTATTGCTACTACCAGCTTTCAGCACTGTTTCCACGCGCTTGGAAATGGGCGAACTTGCCAAGTTACTAGCTCCCAATTTTCAAGTTGTAGCCTTAGACTGGCCTGGATTTGGACAATCTTCTCGCCCTAGCTTGAATTATCGACCGGAAATATATCAGCAATTTCTGGAAGATTTTGTCAAAGCTATTTTTAATACTCCTATTACTGCGATCGCGGCTGGTCATGCTGCTAGTTACGTTTTACAATTAGCTGTGAAACAACCTGCTGCTTTCTCAAGAATTTTGTTGTTAGCTCCTACTTGGCGTGGGCCTTTGCCGACAATGGGGGCAAGTCAGCAAATAGCTGGGATTGTGAGAGAATTAGTGCGATCGCCTATACTTGGTCAAGCTCTCTACAAACTCAACACTACCCAATCTTTCTTAAGTTTTATGTACCGCCGTCATGTCTTTACTGACGCAGCTAATATTACACCCAGTTTCATTGAGAAGAAGTGGCACACAACTCAACAACCAGGAGCGCGATTTGCATCTGCTGCCTTTGTAACTGGTAATCTCGATGCTGTACACGAACAATCTGATTTTCTGCAACTTGTGCAGTCTTTAACCGTACCGCTCATGGTAGTAATTGGGGAATCTAGCCCCCCCAAATCACGAGAAGAAATGAACGCTTTGGTAGCCTTACCAGGAGTGAGAAGCGTTGTCATTCCTGGTTCTTTGGGACTACATGAAGAATACCCAGCAGTTATTTTAGAAGCAGTTCAAGACTTTTTGTTCTCTTCAGAAAATTAAATCCTCACTTATCCATCAAAGTATGATTTTATTGTTTGCGATAATTATTATCAGATAGCGCTTCTCGTTTGTATGCAATATACTCTGACCTCTCTCCTAAAAGGAGAGAGGCTTTGAAATCGGGAGCATCTCAGTGAAAGCAAATATACCAGATGAAAAACAAGATTCTTGCTCCCTCTCCTTACCAAGGAGAGGGTTGGGGTGAGGTTTTACAAGGCTTTTTACACTCATTGAGATGCTCCCCTTTGAATCTTACCCGGTATCAGTGATATTTAATTCTTCTCCATATCCTTGAGCTTGTCGATCCGAACTTCGGTGTAAATCAGAGTTTGAGAGATATTTTGCGTAAGTCCTAGCGCTATAGCTTCTGCAGCATTGTCAAAATAATAACCTGCGACTTCCGAGAAGTCTGTAGATGCTTCTGCGGCTACTCTATGAGTTCTCCAAAGGAATAGGTCGGCTTGTATGCAATATTCCTATCAGGCTACCCCAATTTGTGAATATTTATTGCTTATTATAGATGCATAAAAATAAAATGTTTCTTGATTAAATTATGTGATGATTTTGCTGAAACCCAAAATAATAGCAAGTTCGCACAAAAATATAAAAAGATTTATCATAGGCGATAATGATTATCCATAAGGTGAGATAAGGGGAATTTAGAGTATGGTGGCTGACGTAATCAATAATTCAGTTCCCGTTACTGTTCTTACAGGATATTTGGGAGCAGGTAAAACGACTCTACTCAATCACATCCTCACCTACGAACACGGCAAAAAAGTTGCTGTGATTGTCAATGAATTTGGGGAAGTGGGTATTGATAATCAATTGATTATCGATGCAGATGAAGAAATATTTGAAATGAACAATGGCTGTATCTGTTGTACAGTGCGCGGCGATTTAATTCGGATCATTGGCAATTTGATGAAGCGGCGCGATAAATTTGACCATTTAGTAATTGAAACGACTGGATTAGCCGATCCTGCACCAGTGATTCAGACATTTTTTGTTGATGAAGATTTACAAAGCCAACTGTCTTTAGATGCGGTGGTGACAGTGGTAGATGCGAAGCATATTTGGCAGCACTGGGATGCAGACGAAGCCCAAGAACAGATTGCTTTTGCCGATGTAATTTTACTTAATAAAACAGATTTAGTAGCGCCAGAAGAGTTGGATGAATTAGAAAAACGGATTCGGGCGATGAATGCGATCGCAAAAATCTACCGTACCCAAAATTCTGAACTAGGAATGGATGCTTTATTAGGTGTAAAAGCCTTTGATTTAGACCGCGCATTAGAAATTGATCCAAATTTCTTAGGCGAAGATGCCCACGTACACGATGAAACTGTCTTTTCTGTGGCTTTATTAGAAGCGGGTGCAGTCGATGGAGAAAAATTAAACGCTTGGATTTCCGAGTTACTGCGTACCCAAGGCCCAGATATCTTTCGGATGAAAGGCATTTTAAATATTGCTGGAGAAGATAATCGATTTGTATTCCAAGGAGTACACATGATATTTGATGGCAAACCCGATCGCCCCTGGAAACCAAGTGAAACTCCCAAAAACGAACTAGTCTTCATCGGTCGCAACCTTGATGCAGCCCAACTCAAGCAAGATTTTCTCGCTTGTCTAGCTTAATTTAGGAAGTGGGGAGTAGGAAGTAGGGAGTAGGGAATTTACCAATCTCCATTCCCCATTTCTCCCCCACTCCCCACTCCCCATTCCCCACTCCCCCTTTACAAATATGAACTCCACAACCAGCAAATCTAAGGAATTTGAACAACACTATTCGGGGACACTTTCAGATTATGTAACTGCGATCGCCTGGTCGCCACAAGGTAAAACTTTAGCAGCAACTTCCGCCGCCGGGGAAGTCGTTCTGTGGAATGATGGCGAACTCACAACCTTGCAAACTGCTAACGGTAAATCAGTAGACTGTCTGGCATTTTCGCCAGATGGAAAATTTTTAGCTGTTGGCGGACAAGATGGACAGGTGAAAATTTGGCGCGACACTGAATTAATCGCCACGTTGTCAAATGCCCCTGCATGGGTTGACAAGCTAGCTTGGAATTACACTAGTAACCAACTAGCTTTTAGTTTGGGGCGTTATGTCCAAGTCTGGGATGCAGATACTCATGAAATTGTCGTGACGCTGAATTTCGACAACTCTTCAGTATTGGGTATAGATTGGCGCATTGACGGACAATACTTAGCCATTAGTGGTTATAAAGGAGTCAAAATTTGGCATAGTCAAAACTGGGATGAAGACCCATACAACTTAGATATGACTACTGTCAGTTTAGCTATGGCTTGGTCGCCCGATGGTAAATTCCTGGCTTCTGGCAATATGGATCGGAGTGTCACCGTTTTGGAATGGAACAACCCCGACCCTTGGGTAATGCGTGGCTTCCCTGGTAAAATTCGCCAATTGGCATGGTCAGAAGCTACCACGAAAGTAGGTGCGCCAATACTGGCATCTTCTAGCGTTGAAGGTATTGTGGTGTGGGAAAAGCTAGAGGATGATTCTTTAGGTTGGGAAGCGCGAGTTTTAACTAATCATGTGGGTGTGATCAATGCGATCGCCTTTGCACCCAAAAGCTTCCTTCTCGCTTCTGCTGCTGCTGACGGCTGGTTGTGTTTGTGGAAGCAAGCCAAGGAAGTATCCCAAATTATCACAGGTGTCTCAGGAGGATTTTCTACCCTAGCTTGGCATCCCCAAGGCAAGTTACTGGCCGCAGGCGGTGAGCAGGGCGAATTAGTTGTATGGTCAAAGGTTTTGCGGGGTCAGGGATTTGGGCGGAGTTAAAATAATTCCTAATTCGTAATTCGTAATTCGTAATTAAAAGGGCGGTTAGAAACCGCGTCTACACAGGCAAAACCCACCTCCGTGGGTAAAAAACCTTAATTTTTTCCTTAGTTCGCGCAGGCGGACTTCGTTTGTGTAGCCGCGTAAAGCCTTCGGCATAGCTTCGCTTAGCGCGTCAGCGTGCCGGAGGCTCTATTCCATTTGCCCTCGCTTCTTGGCGATCGCCATCTATACCCAAGCTGTTAAGCTCTTGTTAAAATAGCTAGTCCCGGAATTAGAAAACTTGCTAGAGTGAACAGAGTTAGCCTTAACGTCTAATCGCCAAAACCTATACATCTCATGGATTTTGCTAATATTGCATCCCAGTTGAACGCTGGAACGATTTTACCAGAGGGGATTGTTATTCTCACCCTCTTGGGGGTTTTGATTGTTGATTTGATTTTGGGGCGTACATCCGCACGCTGGATTGGATATCTAGCGATCGCTGGTTTATTTGCTTCGATTATCGCCCTATATTTTCAATGGGACTCTCCTAATCCCATCGGTTTTACTGGTAGCTTTAACGGTGATGACCTGAGTATCGTCTTTCGCGGGATTATTGCCTTGTCTGCGATCGCTACTATACTGATGTCAATTCGCTACGTTGAGCAGAGTGGCACCCCTTTAGCCGAATTCATCGCTATTTTGCTGAGTGCTACTTTAGGAGGGATGTTTTTATCCGGGGCTAGTGAGTTGGTGATGATTTTCATCTCCCTAGAAACCCTGAGTATCTCCTCTTATTTGTTGACAGGTTATACCAAGCGTGACCCCCGCTCCAATGAAGCAGCGCTGAAATACTTGTTAATTGGAGCTTCCAGCACGGCAATATTTTTGTACGGTGTATCACTGCTGTATGGACTATCTGGAGGACAAACTGAATTAAGTGCGATCGCTAATGGCATTGCCACAGCTAAAGTCGGACAATCTTTAGGTTTAGTGATTGCCCTGGTTTTTGCGATCGCTGGTATTGGCTTCAAAATCTCTGCTGCACCCTTCCACCAGTGGACACCAGACGTTTACGAAGGCGCTCCCACCCCAGTAATCGCCTTTTTATCTGTCGGTTCCAAAGCAGCTGGGTTTGCCCTAGCCATCCGCTTGCTGGCAACAGCCTTCCCCCTTGTTGCTGACGAGTGGAGGTTTGTCTTCACTGCTCTGGCCGTTCTCAGCATGATTTTGGGTAACGTAGTCGCCCTAGCCCAAACCAGCATGAAACGGATGCTAGCTTATTCATCCATTGCCCAAGCTGGGTTTGTGATGATTGGCTTGATTGCTAGTACACAGGCAGGGTATGCCAGTATGATATTTTACCTACTGGTTTACCTGTTCATGAATCTGTGCGGCTTTACCTGCATCATTCTGTTTTCACTACGAACCGGAACCGACCAGATTTCCGAATACTCTGGCTTATATCAAAAAGACCCACTCCTAACACTGGGATTGAGTGTTTCCCTACTTTCCTTGGGTGGTATTCCACCATTCGCTGGGTTTTTCGGCAAGATTTACTTATTCTGGGCTGGTTGGCAAGCAGGACTTTATTGGTTAGTTTTGCTGGGCTTAGTTACCAGCGTCGTCTCCATCTACTACTACATTCGCGTAGTTAAGATGATGGTTGTCAAAGAACCCCATGAAATGTCCGACGCGGTGAAGAATTATCCACAAGTGCGTTGGGATTTGCCTGGGCTAAGACCTTTGCAGGTCGGTTTGGTGGTAACATTAATTGCCACTTCCATAGCAGGGATTTTGTCAAATCCACTGTTTACATTGGCTAACAATTCCATCTCCCATACCCCAATTTTGCAAGCAACAATCAACAGTAGTGTAAAACCACAAAATCTACTGCTTTTGCCAAAGTTAGATTCGGTTAGTCAGTCTCAACCCTCAGTTGATTCTACTGAGAAGATTTAATAACCGGAATCTCAACCAAAGTTTGTATTCAAAGACACGCCTGTTTGCTAATAAGCAGACAGGCGTTTGTCATATCTTTAGTCCTAGATAATATTCCCAATTTGGGAATATATTCTTTTTGTTAAAATTCACATTAAGCCCATAATTTAACCGAGAGGAACAGCCCGGATTTAAATCAATACGGTTCAGTTAAGGCTAAAACTCTTTGTGAAAGTCAATTTTTTTAACGAACCACAGAGGCGCAGAGAAGACAGAGAGAAGGAAGAAATGCTTAACTGAACTGTATTGGGATTTAAATAGGAAGCTTAATGATAAACTCTGAACCTTGTCCTAGTGTTGAATTTACTTCCAGAGTTCCTCCATGTTTTTCGACAACAATTTGATGGGCAATTGATAATCCTAATCCTGTGCCTTGACCCACAGCCTTGGTGGTGAATAAATAGTCAAAGATTTTTTGCTGGATATCAGCTGACATTCCCATGCCATTATCTTTAATCCGAATCAAGATATGATTTTTATCTTCAGTCAGAGTGGTTTGAATCAAAAGTTGATTGGGATTTGCTTCAATTTCAGTATAGGTGCGTCCGGCATTAGACTCCTCTAAAGCATCAATAGCATTAGCTAACAAATTCATAAATACCTGATTTAGTTGTCCAATAAAACATTCTAATTCTGGCAAATTATCGTAATCTCTAATTACTTGAATATCGGGTCGATGCTCGGATGCTTTTAAGCGGTGTTTAAGGATCATGATTGTGCTGTCAATGCCATCATGAATGTTGCAATAAACTTTGCGATCGCTATCTGATCGAGAAAAGATTCTCAGACTGGTACTAATGTTGCGAATGCGCTGAACACCCTCTTGCATTGAGGAAATTAAATTAGGTAGATCGGAAAGCATATACTTCAAATCTATCGCTACAATTTTCTCTTGAATTTCTGGAACCGGATTAGGATAGTGCTGCTGATAGAGATCAATGAGGTTAATCATGTCTTGGAAATATACTGAAGCGTGTCCGAGATTGCCATGAATGAAACCAACTGGATTATTAATTTCATGAGCAACTCCTGCTACTAATTGACCAAGGGCAGACATTTTTTCTGTCTGTACAAGCTGAAGTTGAGACTCTTGTAGCTCTTTTAACGCCCTAGACAACGCTGCTGTCCTTTCTGCAACACGTTTTTCTAAAGTTTTTGTGAGATTTCGTAATTGAAGATGGGTTTTAATTCTAGCTAATAATTCTTCTTCATTAAAGGGTTTAGTGATGTAATCAACTGCACCTATACTTAGACCCTTTACCTTACTATCCGTATCAGAATTTGCCGTCATAAAAATTACGGGAATATCACAAGTAGCTGAATTTTTTTTCAGCCTTTTGCAGGTTTCAAATCCATCTATTCCCGGCATCATTACATCTAGCAAAATCAAATCAGGTAGTCTATATTCAGCCTGCTTAATTGCCCTTTCTCCATCATTTTCTGTAAGAACTTCAAAGCGGACATTAGTTAATACCTCAAATACAAATTCTAAATTTGTATTAGTATCATCCACTACTAAAATTAAACTATCTTCTGGTAAATAAAGCATTTTTATATCTGGCTTGTAATTCATGTATTTAAATTAATTTTACTCATTGTTACTTATTCACTATTGCCGTGCGATCGCAGCCAAGTCACCTCTATTTTATTGGCACACTGACTGAGAAGTTTCTAGTCTGACAATCCTATAGTTCCCAAAAACTCTGATAACAGCAACATTCTCACAGCTACTTGACCACGGAGGCGATCGCTACAGGATGGAAATTAACCACCAATCTTCACTTTCACTAGAGTTGAATATCCTCTTTCAAGAAGGCGATCGCCCTAAAATTAGTTATTATTGCCCTTGTATTTTTATAAAAATCTCTACTTATTTTCGTAAAATGTGCTGGAAAACCTTGATTTTTCGTTTTTAGTTCTCAATCAGCTTAAGCTTTGTAGCACAAATCTTATTAGTGGGATAGGTTCTTACTGGCTTTGATCTTAAGTTGACACGAATGAGCATTGCTGTGCCCCTACCGCGTGGTCTATTTACCTGAAAATTCTTGTAACTTATTGCGATCGCAATAATTTAATCTCTGTTAGTGTACAAGTAAAAGTAAAATCAGTGCCATTGAAGGGATGTCTGATGAATCACTCAAAAAACTTTTAATTTCATCTCCCTAATACTTTAGCGTTTCCTAATCACATGAGATACATGATAGCCCCCTCCTCGCTTGCGGGGAGGGGGTTGGGGGTGGGGTTCTTGTACCTTACTAAACCGAGAACCGCTATTATTAAGTAATCTTACAGTGGGGCAAGAGCAAGCAGGAAAGCTTGACTGGCTAGCTCATGAACTCAGCGATTGGCTTGGCTTACCAATTACTAGAGAGTAAACTACAAACTAAATTCTGCTGCGCCATCCTCATCCACATCTGCATCCTTACCCATAGCAGTCGGTTTAAATTTAGAGCCATGAATTAATTCACCAAACGCAATTCCTGAATTTTGGTGAAGAATATTCAGCACACTCATAAAATCTCGCACAATTTCCCCTGGTGTCAGCAATGCTTCTGCACCCAAGCGATTAATAACTTCTTGCACAAACTCCTTCAACTCACGATTTGTCAAAGTCTGTTCATACCCAAAATTGAGTGCATGAATCTCAGCTAAACGTTGCAAAAGCGTCAATATTTCTGCTTCACTCAACGGATTTAGCCGAATCACTGGCCCTAAATATTCCTGAACATTAGCTTGTGCAACAAAACGGCTTTCTTTTGTACGTCTTTGCCAAGCTTGGTCTGCAAAAAGTCCCCGTTTGGGGTCTTCTAAAAACTTAGTTGTTCCACCAACAACAATCCCAAGATGTTCAGCTTTGCACTGCATGGTGTCATTAAACATTGCGAGGAGTCGATTATAATTCTTTTCCCGCGTAACCGTAGTAGATATTTGATATAAATGTACAGCTTCATCAACTAAAATTAACAGCCCTTTATAGCCAATCTCAGCGACAAATTTAGCAAACAGTTTGATGTAGTCATACCAACTATCATCATCAATAATAACGCGCACTCCTAAAGCTGCTTTCGCCTCAACTTTAGTAGTAAATTCTCCACGCAACCAGCGCATCGCGGCATTTTTTAAATTATCATCGTCCAATCGATAGCCACGCCAATAAGCGATAACCACGCTACCAAAATCAAAACCGTGAACTAAGTCTTCAATATACTGAACTACTTCTCTAATTTTCAATTCAACTTGGTCATCAAAACCATCCTCATTCGGACGCATTTCAGTTTCTTTAACCACATCTTGTTGAATTTTATTAATCCATCCTTCTAAAATCGAGACTAAAGCTCCACCATCAGGACGAGTTTTTGTAGCTAGGTGGCTCATTAATTCTCGATAAGTGGCTACACCTTCATTCTTGCTTCCAGTCAATCGGCGTTCAGGGGATAAATCAGCATCAGCTACTACAAAACCTTGCTCCATCGCCCGGTTGCGAATTAGTTGTAATAAAAAACTTTTCCCGGAACCGTAGTTACCAATTACGAAGCGAAATGCTGCTACACCTTCTGCAATATCATCGAGATTTTGTAATAGGCTTTTGAGTTCTTTTTCTCGACCTACTGCTATATATTCAACTCCCACTCTTGGTACTACTCCCGCACCAAGGGAATTGATTAAAGCAGTGGAGATTTTTTTCGAGATTTTGAGCTTTGCCATGTATTACACTTCACTTTATTCTAAACGCATAAGCACGCAATAAAAATACCCCTAGCCCTGGCGAATATAATTCGGGGCTATACAGACAAAACCCACCTCCGTGGGTTTCAAATTCTTATAGTCCGCGCAGGCGGACTTCGTTTGTGTAGCCGCGATTTCTAATCGCTTGGTATATTTGCAAAGGTGAGATGTTCGCGTAGGTTAGATATATATTCACCTTACTACTAATCTGACGACGGCAATAATAATTTAATTTGACGAAGGATGTCTAGCCATGAGGTCTTCATAGATTGCAATTATTTTTCTGACATACGTTATATGCTCCTGATCAACTTTTGGACTTTCCGAATCTGTATTAATTACTAATTCACCAATAATATCATTTGCCCGTTCATTTATAGAATCGATTAATAGATTCGGCATAGTGATGTTTGCTTCGGCAATTTTTTTAATAGCAGCCTTGGGATTCTCTTGTTCGACTATAGCTTTTAATACTTGCAACTCATATCCTGGGAGATTTTCTAGAAACTTAGTCCACTCTTGCGGTATATTCTCCGATATGTCAACTTCCGATGTGTCTATGATTGCTGAAGATTCAATCATTTCAGAAAAAGGAAACAATTCGATATCATCTTCTTGGGAATTATCAGACAAAGGCTCTGTATTGAACGTTTCTATTTGTTGAAGTAATTCCCATACTTGATTTTGCAATGAGTCTCGTTCTTCTTGCAATAATGAAATTTGCCCTTGTAACTGCTGTAATTCGGCTTTGTTTTCTGCTAGTTCGATTTGTGAAGAATTCAGGATAGTTTGGATATTTTCTCTTTCGGTTTTTGTCGCTATCAGCAATTGATTTTTTTGGTTTGTCTCAACTTCTAGCTCTTGAATTGCAATTCGGAGTTCGTATAGTTTTTCTTCTAATTGGGGTTTGAGTCTGCCTAAAAGAGTTAAATTGCTTTCAATTTCTTGTTTCTCCTGCTGGAGTTCAGAAATTTGACTTTGCAACAGGGTGATTTCACTGCGAGATACATTACAATTCGACTCTAGACGGCGCTTTTCGGCTGTGAGGACAGAAAAAGCATTGTTCAATTCTGCTTGATTTTTCTGCAAGTTATTAATTTCAGTTTGCAGGCTAATAATTTCGGTTTCTAACTGCTTTTTTTGTCCGGCAAAAGTTCTTAATTCTCGATGTAGACTATCCCTTTGGTTACGGCTTTCTGTTACTTGATTTTGCAGTTGTTGTGACTCAGCATATAATAAATTATGATGTTCTTCGATTTGATTGATTTCTCTGACAACACGAGCCTTCAATCCCTCCATATCTTTAATTCGCTTGCGGAGAGAACCTAAAACAAACATTTCATAATTTCGGCGCCGCTTATCTACGAATAATACTGCGGCGTAGATAGTAACAGCAGTAATTATACCTGTGAGAAAGGCTTTATTAAAATCCCAGTTTGGGACAAGGCTAAGGCCAAAACTCACACTAAAGGCAACTATCCCTAATATCAATCGATTGCTGATCATTACTGATTGCATCTTGCTGGTTTTTAGCGTAGTTAAATTATCAGAATAAGTAGCTCTCATACTAATTTATAATTCGTAATTCGTAATTAAAATGCACATAAGAAAATACTTAATGTTCGGTGTTGGATGTGTTTTTATTGGCATGAGAAAGTGTTAAATCTGCTTTTAAGAAATCAATAAACTGCCGTGCTGTGCGTCCAGAACGACCATTGTGGCGAGTTGCCCACTGTAATGCTTGAAATTCCAAATCTTCTTGGGTAATATTAATTTCAGCTTGGGCGGCTAGATGTTGTACAATCTTTAAATAAGTTTTCTGATTGGCTGGTTCAAAGGTCAAAGTTAAACCAAAGCGATCGCTAAACGAAAGCTTCTCCTGCATCGTATCCCAGGCATGGATTTCTTCGTTATCCTTGGGGGCAGGTCTATCCACAAAAAACTCCCGAATCAAGTGACGGCGATTGGAAGTAGCATACACAACTACGTTTTGAGGCCGCGCGGTTAAATTACCTTCTAAAACTACCTTGAGGGCTTTAAAGGCATCATCATCTTCTTCAAAGGAAAGATCATCGACAAAGATGATAAACTTTTGTGACACACCCCGTAAATGTTCCACAATTTCTGGTAAGTCTTTTAAATCAGATTTTGCTACTTCCAACAGGCGGAGACTGCGATTGCTAAATTCATTCAACAAAGATTTCACCAAAGAAGATTTGCCAGAACCGCGACTACCATAAAGTAATACATGGAGTGCCATTTCTCCTGATAATAAAAACTCTGTATTTTTTAGCAAAGCATCTCTTTGAGACTCGTAACCGACAAGCGCACTCAGCTTAATCGGGTCAGAATACCGAATACCAATAAACTGTCCAGCTTGCCAGCGTAAAGCCCGATATTCTGCAAATAAACCAGAGCCATATTGCCGATAATAAGCTGCTAACTCTTCTACAGCATCACCCCAATTATCTAAGTCTTGTAGATATGTAGCGAACTTTGTCTCTACTCCTACCAATTCTTGCTCTTTATACCATACTACTGGTGAAATCGGCATCTGAGCTATGCCTTGTATCCACTCGCTCAAAGAAGCGCTGCTACATTCATTGAGACTTTGCAATATTTGTAAATCATGCTGAACTGCTGTTACTAAAGCTGGAGGTAAATCTTCAAATTCTCGCACTTGGGCTACCCTTGTAAAAGGATTCTCAGAGAAGAGAAGTTGAGTAATTAAATAGTCTTCCCAGTTTTGATTTCTAGCAGCCAAAGCGTGGAAGTAACTTCCGTAGGCTTGGAGACAACCCCGTGCATCGGCATCAGTGTAACGTATAGCTTGCAACAGTTCCAGAAACGCCGTCCCCGCTTCACCTTGCAGAACAGATTGGTACAGTAAAAGTGAGGCTGCTTGGCGCTGGAGATAGTGAACCTTTGTATATGAGGAAGTATTTGCCATTGGCATCGCTTGATTATCCATCAATCAACTGTGTGGTATAGCTAAATAGCTATGGTAAATTGTCTGCTGACGTGGCAGTAAAGTCAAAATCTACATCGGTTTTAACAATGAATTTAGGTATAGTTGCTGCTTTTGCCTACGGCATATTAGCGGTTGTTGGTGGCATTATTGGCTACATTCAGGCTAGAAGTAGGGTTTCACTATTAAGTGGTAGCATTAGCGGTTTATTACTAATGCTTGCGGCTTACTTTCAACTCCAAGGGCAAACCTGGGGTTCGATTTTAGCAGTGTTAGTTACTAGTGTTTTAGTAGTAGTATTTGCATTTCGACTGGCTAAAACACGTAAGTTTATGCCTGCGGGGTTAATGACGATTTTGGGTGTGCTGGCATTGGCGGTGATGGTGAATCAAATTGTGGCTTTAAGGTAGCATCAGTTTCCAAGCAATAACCACCCTCCTATTTTTTGTCACCTATTAAGACGTTCTTTCAGAGTGAGGGAGGTGATGATTTACAGCAGTGAATCAAGCAATTGGGTGTTCCTGTGTTTCTCTAATCGTGTACTGAGTAAAGTTTTGCGGTAAAAGCGTAGCGTTTTTAATGCGGGGTAATATCAGGCATTGCGAAAATTCAATCTGAACGGAAGACTGCCGTCACCACGGTCCATAAGGGGTTCCATCAGTAGTGCCATTAATTCCTGACTTAAACCAAAGGAGAAATTTCCATCCCCAAGGTACCGTAAGCTAAAGTAATTATTCTCACTATCGAAATTATCCCGGCGCAAGACTGTAATCACTTTTGTTGCGGTGGACAAGAATACCCAATAACGATACTTATCTGAGTTGATATGGCTAACAATAAAAGAATTCCAAGACTCTTGCCAAACTTGAATTGATGGTGTTGAAACGGAATGTGCGAAACCTCGAATATCATTGGTGATTGACGAATTTAGAACTAGTACATCATCGCAAACAAAGGCTGATATCCAGTCAAGAGTCTCAAATTTATCGGCAGTAGAATTGTATAGAACAAAGTTTGTATCTTCTTGCCAAATTATTTCCCCATTGCAAACTCGAAGTCCAAAAATAATTCCCCCAACATTTTGCTCAATGATATTACTATGGATACCATACGACTGTACGATAGCAATGATCATTGGCAGAATCCTGTCCGATGCCAACTTACCATTAACTAACATTGATAGTACTTGTGGTGTTAAAGCGGCATGATAGGAAGTGAGGCTTCCAATTGTATAGTAGTCAAATTGGTTACTGTCTAATCCATGCTTTGAGTCCCAATGCATAAGTTTTGGATCACCATTCGAGGGTGCATAGGCTAATAACAATTCAACAAATCGCTTAGGATCAAATGGCCCCAAACTGGCATTTACCTTTCCGAATAAATTCGCAAATGTTTCTGCACTGCAAAAATTTTCTTTCAGAAACTCAATAATTGCTGTTGCTAATTGAACATCGCCTGCAAAAGCTATAGCTGTGTCGGGTGCTATAGGTACAATTTTTAACTGCGATTCCTCAACGTACTCACCCCTAACTTTGTCGTGGAGTTGACCAAAGCTTGATTGATCAAAGTTTGGTGGAGATGATTTAGTAGCTGCGGTATCAGCCAAGAGGTAAACAGTATCCCCGTATTTCCAAGCAAAACAGTATGTCATAACATTAACCCTTAATAACTAGCGCTATTAAACTCTTTTTAACAAAAATATAATAGTTGTGATCGCCCTCGTCGGCGGGAAAAAGGTTTATGACGACATGCAATCAGAACTAGCACACGATTAGCGATCGCTGCGTGATAGACTGTCCACTGGATAGACTGGACACGTCCACTGGACAGTATTAAAGTGAAATGGTATAACACATTGGCATTGTATTGAGATGCATTCACAAAGCAAGCCGATACTTTCACAAAGCAAGCCGACGCATTCACAAAGTAAGCCGACGCATTCACAAAGCAAGCCGACGCATTCACAAGACAAGCTGACGCATTAGTATTGCAGAATATTACTAAATTTAATTCGCTACGAATTTGAAATGCTGTAGTTAGCGCAAAATTTGGCCAATCATTCGGTTCGCTTGAGAATCATAACCGCCGCCAAATAAATTGAAGTGATTCAAAATGTGATACAGGTTGTAGACGGTTTTTCTCTGCTCATAGCCTGGATCTAAAGGAAAGACTTCGTTATAACCTTTGTAAAACGCTGCGGGGAACCCACCAAACAATTCTGTCATGGCAATATCAACTTCGCGATCGCCAAAATAAGTTGCTGGATCAAAAATTACGGGTTCTCCTGACGCAGTACACCCAGCATTTCCACCCCATAAATCACCATGTACTAAGGAAGGTTGCACCTGATGATTCGCCAATACTTCCGGGATAGCTACGAGTAATTTTTCTTGCTGGGGGAAATTTCCTCCCCGTCGCCTTGCCAACTGAAATTGATAACCGAGGCGATGTTTAATATAAAATTCTGCCCAGTCTGCTGTCCAAGTATTGATTTGGGGCGTTGAACCAATAGTATTGTTAATTTTCCAACCAAAACCTTCGCTACTGCTAGCTTTATGCATTGCCGCCAACTTGCGCCCCATCTCTTCCCATGAATTGCTGTTACCGCTACCAAGTTCTAACCATTCCAGCACGATGTAACTAGAATTCACAGCTACACCCCAACAAATAGGTTTTGGGAGGCGAATACTAGTTGTTGCTAGCATTTCCTTTAAACCCAATGCCTCAGCCTCAAACATTGCAATTTGGGATGCTTGGTTAATCTTGACAAAGTAGGTGATCTGAGCATTGGAAACAGCATAACCTTGGTTAATGCACCCGCCACCAACCGATCGCCGTTGCTGACTCTGAAATTTTTCGCCCGTCACCTGGCTAATATGAGCATCGATTTGAGTCCACATGATTAAATAATTGGGGAGTGGGGAATGGGGAGTAGGGAGTAGGGGATGAGGGAGATGAGGGGGATGAGGGAGATGAGGGAGATGAGGGAGACAAGGAGAATAATCAATGCCCAATGCCCAATGCCCAATGCCCAATGCCCAATGCCCCATTCGCTAATTTACGGTTTGACGACAACTACACCATAAGCATCTGGGGAAAGATACTCTTTGGCAGCTTGCATCAAGTCAGTTGCATCTTGGCTGTGAATGATCGCTGGGTAGTTAAAGGCGGGTTCCAAATCTCCCACTAAAGACTGATAATAACCATACAAATTAGCGCGATCGCTTGGTGTTTCATTACCAAAAATAAATCTGTTCGCTACTCGCCGCCCCACGCGGGCAATTTCTGATTCTGTTACTAACTCGGTTTGTACTTGGCGAATGTGTTGTGCGATCGCATCCTCTACTTGTGCTAAATTTTCCACTGCACATTTAGCTGAAATATAAAATGTCCCTTGCAACTGATTGCTCATGTTGCTCACAGAAATTGAAGAAACTAATCCCCGTTCTTCTCGTAAATCCCTCACCAGTCTTGATGTCCGTCCATGTCCCAAAATTCCTGCTAAAACATCCAGTCCATAGGTGCGATCTAAGTGAGTCATTCCTGGAACTCGCCAAACCATCACTAGCCTTGCTTGCTGGAGACTTTCATCTCTAAATTCTCGACGGACAATTTCTGTAAATGGTGATTCAGTGGGGAGTGGGGAGTGGGGAGTGGGGAGTGGGGAATGGGGAGTTTTAGTGGCTTTTGTAAATCCTTCGGCAACGGTTGCAATTAATTCTTCCACAGGCAAGTTGCCCACAGCTACAGCAGTAATTGACTGGGGTTGATACCAATTAGTATGAAAATCTCGCATCTGCTGGGGTTTAAGTTCGGCAATCACCGATTCTGGCCCCAATACTGCACGGCGATAAGGTAACTCATCAAAGGCTGTCTCCATCGCCCGTCGAAATGTACGGCGCTGGGGATTATCTTCTGAACGTCTAATTTCTTCTAAAACTACTAATCGTTCACGTTCAAAAGCATCATCAGGAATACTAGCATTAGATACTACATCTATTTGTAGTGGAGCAAGTTCGGCAAAATCTTTGGGCGCAGTGGTTATATAGTAATGTGTATAGTCTTGGCTAGTAGCGGCATTGGTAACAGCACCCCGCTCTTCAATTCGACGTTCAAACTCGCCGCTAGCCAGTCGTTCTGTTCCCTTAAAAATCATATGCTCTAAAAAGTGAGCCATGCCGTTAATGGCATCAGATTCGACTGCTGAACCAACTTTAATCCATACGTTGAGGTTTACAGCTTCAACTGGCATCTGCTCTGCAATGATTGTCAAACCATTCGGCAACTGATGCAGGGTTGGGGTATTAAGACGAGGAAATTTCCGCAGGGTTGAAGTCATTGCTACTTGTGTGAGGAGCTATGTTACTTCTTTATCTTATCTGTCACCGAAAATGAATGAACGCAAGCCCCTGCTTTCAAGTAGCGATCGCTGTGCGCCAAAGTTGCATAAAAGCGTAGCGTTTTTAATGCAAGCTGACGCATTGGCATTGCAAGCCGACGCATTAGCATTGCAACGCGACGCATTAACATTGCAAGCCGACGCATTAACATTGTAAGCCGACGCATTAACATTGTAAGCCGATGCATTGCCATTGCAAGGTATTGACCAAGATAGCCGCGCTAGGCAGAGCAACTAAATTCTATTTATGGGGGCGGGTTTTGCCTGTGTGGACGCAGTTTCTAACCGCTCTTTTAATTCCCCAGTAAGACAGGCAGCACGAATTGAATGCCTAATTGAAATCCCCGTCACAAAACTTAATTACGTTCGCGTAGCGTGCCGGAGGCTCTATTACGAATTACGAATTACGAATTATTTTAACGAGAGTAAGGGTTATTGAAGGTTTCCCAAGCAGCGATCGCCGCCTTTTGCAGGCGAAAGTTGAAGTCTATTACATCTTTCATCATTAAGTGCCAGTTTCTCTCAGCTTCGTCCTGAATTATTGCCCACGAGTCTTCTAAGCGATCGCGTTCCATCAATTTTCTTCCTTCAATTAATTCCCGTGCTTGACGCACAGCTTTCAAATATGTTTCACGCGTCAGAGTACCTGCTGACTCAGCTTCAGCGCGTCTTTTTAGCGCCTCAATCAGCGCTTTGGTTTCGCGCTTCACTTCATCACTTTCGCCAGCCATTTCGATTTCTACTAATTCGTCGCTTTGAGAACTAATTCCGACAATTACTATTGATTTGTTGGATTCAATTACTGTGGGTTTAAAGGATTCAATCTTGTTAGCAGTCATAGTTAAAACATCCTTAATTACAAAGCTTACTCTCGGATAAAAACTGCACCCTATACTAATAATCATTAGTCATTGTTAATTTCACAAAGGACAAATGACTAATGACAAATGACAAATTAGTAAGCTTTTGTTGGTAGTTGTTGCTCTAATTTCAGCAATGCTGCAACTCGCACTTCTGTAGCAGGGTGACTGGAGAACAAGTTACCCAAAAACTGTCCAGAGATAGAATTGATAATTAATAACGGCTCATAAGCTGGATTGGCATTTAAAGGCATCTGCTTTGCTGAGGCTTCTAACCGTTGTAGCGCCCTAGCTAAGGCGCGGGGATTACCAGTTAATCTCGCAGAACCGGCATCAGCCGAGAATTCTCGTGTGCGCGAAATTGCTAGCTGAATAATCGTCGCAGCCACTGGCGCAAGGATTACTGTTAACAAAACTCCCAAAGGATTTCCACCTCTATTATCATCTCGTGAACCACCGCCAAACCATAGGCTGTAACTCACCATTTGCGCTAAGAATGAGATCGCACCAGCGACAGTAGCAGCAACGGCTTGTGTGAGGGTATCACGATTAATAATGTGGGTAAGTTCGTGGGCGATAACGCCTTCCAGTTCGTCCTCTGGCAATATATTCAAAATCCCTTCAGTAACAGCCACAGCAGCGTGTTCAGGATCGCGTCCAGTAGCGAAGGCGTTAGCACCAAGGCTAGGGACAATGTAAACTTTGGGCATAGGAATGTTAGCGCGATCGCTCAATCTCTGCACCATCCGATAAAGTCCTGGTGCTTCCCTTTCACTCACAGGCTGGGCGCGGTATACTGCCAGCGCAATCTTATCTGATTGATACCACGAAAATAGGTTTGTTGCTGCTGCCAACCCAATTCCGATAATCAACCCACTAGAACCGCCAATTACCCAGTAACTAATTGCGATTAAAAGACCACTTAGCGCCGCTAGCAAAGCAGCCGTTTTCAATTGATTTGTCATATTTTTGCTCTCCTGCTAATGCTGTGTAAATTTTTGAGAAAACAGCATTACTTAAGCTACACTTTGATTCTATCCAGCTAAATTTAGATATATGGTACAGAAAACCTATTAGATAAGTACGGTTTTCCCACTTAACTTTTATAAACATTAACTTAGTTGTTTTTGATACTTATCTATTGGTAATCAAATTAAGCTTTATAGATACTAAAAACGCATCTATCTATAGGAATAAATTGTTTATCGTAAATAAAAGGGTTTAAGAGTCTATCCCTTGTGCTTGATACACCTGTTCGGTAAATAGCTGAAAATCTAATTCACACGCCTTTAAAGCTTCAGTCGCTTGTGAATATCCTTGTGCATCAAACAAATCGCGATCGCGGATTTTTGGCAACCAAGAACGCAGTTTAGTTAGTTCCGCCTCATTCTCTTCCAACTCTGCAAAAGTGAGGTTACTTGTTTCCCGTTCCTCGCTCAATTCGCTATGGAAATCCCGACATTGCCCCAAAAACTCTTGATATTCTTGGTCTGCCTGCTGTTGAAAACGATCCATCAACATAGCATTTTGCTCAGGTT
Source organism: Nostoc sp. (assembly GCF_036917755.1). Taxonomy (GTDB): domain Bacteria; phylum Cyanobacteriota; class Cyanobacteriia; order Cyanobacteriales; family Nostocaceae; genus Nostoc. The sequence goes on along the minus strand of NZ_JBALFC010000157.1, from coordinate 30,452 downwards.
GATCAATCCAAATGGTTAATAAATCTGCTTCACCGCCACCTGCTGTAATGTCTGCTTTCAACTCTTTCAAATGCTGCTGCAAATCTTCTCGCTGTGGTAGCACGCACACCGACTGCTGTAGGTAAAGTGCGCCCAATCCCTTAAGTTTACGCCAAACATACACCCGTTGCGTTGAAGGTTGAGCAGGTACTTTGTACACCAATAGGTTCCAAGATTCTCTATCCATAGAGGTATTGTAACAAGTGTTGCATTCATTTTATCTTATTGCTAGTCTAATTATGAAACATCTGTTGCATTTATAAAAATTTATGAATCTGAACCATAAAGTTGGCAGCATTGACTGGAGTCCCATTATCCAAAGGATGGAACCTCACGGGAATTGTCACTTACCTGCATATCCAGGGGATTTGAAAGCTGTTTTACTGAATCATGCTAGTTTGGCTCAACATCCTCAAGGCGAGAAAGCCTACCAGTTGGCAAGAGAAATTGCCCGATTGACTACCTTCAGTGATGCAGAAATCACATATTGGTTCTCAAGAATTACAGAACTGATGTAGTCACACAATTTTGGATTATTGGGTATCTGGGCTTCGCTTTCGTGCAGACACCTTGGCAAGTTTGGGGATTATTTGCCCTTTATGGTTTGCATCTAGGCATGAGTCAAACAATTTTGGATTTTAGATTTTAGATTGACCCCAGCAATTACAGCAGAATTCAGAATTAAGGAGCGGAGCCGGAGACGCTCCGCCGAGGCGTCAGAATTCAGAAGTAAAACAGGCTTTATACCTGAGTTTGAGACTTAGCTTGTGTACTTCACTTTCCTTGAAATCTGCTGTAAGTCAGTGGCCACCGCAGGTCTTACCCTGAGCCTGCGCCGAAGGGCATTGCGGCTGTATTATTATTAGTGACTCAAAAAAACAAATATTAAATTCGACCAAAAGCAAAAATGGTATCCTTGAATTAAAGTCAAATTAATGGCGATGGAGCTCGCCAAAACCGCCTTTCCAGTGCAGGTTAAATTAATAACTGGAAGGCTGATGGCTCCTACTTTCCTCGCTGACTGCGGGAGAGTAGGGCTTGGCTAAATGCATTACCTGACTCCCCTGTAGAAAGTGTAACTCTACAAATCGCACCTCCAGGAGTCATGGGATGAAACACTTTCGTCAATTTGAACCATTTATTGCATTACCCCACCTGATTAAGTGGTTGCCTATTTCCATTGTGGTTGGCATTCTTGCTGGAACAGCTTCTGCGGCTCTTTTAGCATCATTGGAATGGGCAACTGATTGGCGAGAATCGCATCGGTGGATTATCGCCTTGCTACCCCTTGGTGGCTTCTTGAGTGGTTGGATTTATCATAAATTCGGTCGGACTGTAGAAGCTGGAAATAACCTTTTACTTGAAGAAATTCATAACCCCAAAAAGATTATTCCTTTCCGTATGGCTCCTCTTGTTTTACTAGGAACAGACCTAACCCATTTATTTGGTGGTTCAGCCGGTCGTGAAGGTACAGCATTACAAATGGGTGCTTCTTTGGCAGACCAGTTAACTAAAATATTACATTTTCAAGGAGCCAATCGGCGAATTCTGTTAACGGCAGGTATCAGTGGGGGATTCGCTTCAGTTTTCGGTACTCCCTTAGCTGGAACAGTATTTGGTCTGGAAGTTTTAGCGATTGGTAAAATTAATTATGATGCCCTTTTTCCCTCTTTAATTGCTGCGATCGTTGGAAATCAAGTAACCTTACTATGGGGTTTGCATCATACAGCATACCGACACGCGCCGTCTATACCGACGCTCACAATTTGGGGGCTGATTTCTGCCATTATTGCAGGTGCAATCTTTGGAATAGTCGCAATATTTTTTGCTAAAGTAACTCACAAAATCAGTCACTTATTTAAAGCAAAGATATCTTATCCTCCAATGCGTCCTTTAATAGGCGGTGTGATAATAGCAGCAATTGTTGGTTTGAGTGGAACAACTAAGTACATTGGGCTTGGTATCCCTACTATTGTTGATTCCTTCCATACTCAACTACCTCCTTGGGATTTTGCAGCAAAATTAGGTCTGACTGCTTTAACTTTAGGCGCAGGTTTTAAGGGCGGGGAAGTAACCCCTTTGTTTTTTATTGGTGCAACTTTAGGTAATGCCTTGTCGTTGCTTTTAGCATTACCTTCACCACTGTTAGCAGGAATGGGATTTGTGGGTGTGTTTGCGGGTGCAGCAAATACACCTTTGGCATCCACCTTAATGGGAATTGAACTATTTGGTTTGGAATCGGGGGTATTTATTGCTATTGGCTGTGTAGTAAGCTATTTATTTTCAGGTCATTCTGGAATTTATACTTCACAGCGTATCGGGTTAAGTAAATACTCTGCTGTATATTTAGAAGAAGGGGCAACTTTGGCTAATTATAGACGAGAAAAAGTTGAGCAAAAAATTGAGTTACCTGATGATGGTGAAGAAGAAAGAAGTAATTCTAAGGAATAATTTTTTGATGCAGTTAATGGATATTTTCAAAAATGAAGAATCATGGATTTGGCAAACTAGTTACATTTCTAAATCAATTGGAACAAGAGAAAATTAGTTACACCTTAGCCCATCATCGGGATAAAACTATTATGGTGAATGTGTCCGTGGCTGGTGAACGATGGGAAGTGGAATTTTTTGAGGATGGTTCAGTTGAGGTAGAACGATTTGTTAGTAGTGGAGAAATTAATGGGGAAGAGGTTTTTAGTGAATTATTTGCCATGTATTCAGAGCTGGAAAGCCATTCTACCAAACTTACCCAAAACGCTAAGTTTTCAACCACGATGTGAAGCGATCGCACAACAGACTCGGTTATTTGGTATATTTAATCAAATGGCAGAAAGTTAGAGTATGCGAAGTATCAAAATACGTTCTTATGTAGGTGAAGACGGAATATTACATCTAGATATCCCTGTATAAGTATACTCTATGCTGTAAACATATCCAGTGAGTAGGTTGAACGACTCATGATTAGCAAAGAAGTATTAAGAAGCGTTGCGTTAGAAATCCAACTTTTCAATAATATTGAGCAGAAGGAAACATTTCTGTTTGTTATTGGAGCGTTATTTTCTAGAGTAATTAGCTTGAAAAAAGCAGCAGAGATTATGGAGATTGAGCCTGATACATTTATTGAGATATTAGACCTAATGGGGCTGGAATTTTCCTATCTAACACCACAAGATATTTCAATTGAGAGGAATTGGTAACTTTTGTGAAGGTTGTTTTTAACTCCTCTCCATTAATTTTTCTAGGACGTTTAAGCTTTCTGGATATTTTTCTCGATTCTTTAGATGAATTTTATTTGCCAATATTTGTTGCAGAGGAAATCGGTGCTAAATCTGACAAAGCTTGTCAACAGTTAAAAGTCTTGATTGAGTCAGGCAAAATTGCAGCAATGGAAATTAAATTCATTTCTTTGGCTAACAGTCTAAATATGCGACTTGGGAGAGGTGAATCAGAAGCCATTGCTTTGGGAATTGAATTAGAAACAGACTATATTATTTTGGATGACTTTACAGCGAGAAAGGAAGCAACTCGACTGGGACTAAATGTTAAGGGAACATTAGCAGTCATCAGGAAGCTCCAGACAGATGGCAAAATTACTATTAGTAACTTAGAGCAATTTTATCAAGACTTAATAGCGATTAATTTCAGAGTCAAGCGCTCGCTTTTTGATGCCATCTTTGAAGATTAAATGAATGCGATCGCACAGACTACATCTATCTGGAAAATCTCACTTTGAATTGGAATATGCATAAAGTATCAATCGCATTAGACTTCAGACTAAAAAATCTTTTATATTTCTTAAAAAAGTTACAGTTTTCGCCGAAGCACGATCATAATTTCCATTGACTGCCCTATCAATAATTGCAGTAGTTTTTAAGAAAGCCTCTTTAGATTTATTTTCATCAGACAAAATTTCTTCTATTTTTTCACAATACTTAATAAACTTATTTGAGTATATAGCAGGCATATCATTACCCGATACTTGTATTCTAAAAATATTAAGCATATGATATTTAAAAGGACTATATTTTCCGTCCATTTGCTTTTTTCTGAAAAGTGCATCTAAACGAAATTTAGCATATGCACTGACGTAATAGCCTATTGGGTCATGATTAGATAAAAATATCTTGTTTCTAGTTTCATCTTGCAAGTTTGCACGATATCTACCTGCATTATGAGCTTGATCAAGAAACATAGAAGCAAAGCATCTCATCTGAGATGATATATCCACTATTCTAATTTTTTCAACACCTTGAATTCCATTAAACTGCCTGGGTCTTCTTTCGTAGAATAACTGTTTATCTTCTGGTAAAGACTTATAATATTCCTCAAGCTTTTTTTGAAAATCAGTTAATGCCTCAAGCTCTTCAAGCTTTACAGGTGTTTGTCTATTATTAGCTTTAATTATATTATTTTTTAATCGACTATCACGAGCTAAAGCAATTATTTTAATCGGTATATAAAGAGCATCATCAATTGATTTTTCGTTATAATATAAAACATGGCTAGTTTGACATCCATTAACGATTTGATAATCTGTAACAGTCATTTTATCTCCAACAACATTGATGTCTTCTGCAACAATAGTTATTCCATTGTTATAGAGTACAAATGATTTGTGTTCATCAGATTTTATTGTTGCCTCTATTTCCCGATTTACCTCATTGTCGACATCAAAATCTCGGACATTATCATAGAATAAACCTTTGATAATATTACCAGATTCATCAATAATCAATTTTAAATATTCACGTGCTGGTAAAATTCCAATGGCTTCATAAGCATCGAGAGTAGTTTTTGATGTGACATCAGTTTCAATCGCTAAATCTGGCGGCGGGTCATCAGGTTGTAAGCGGCGATGACCAATCATCTGTTGATAATTCTGAATATAAAAACAAGCATCAGGTTCAACTCCTGCTACACCTTGCCGTTTAAAGGTGGTGGAACCAAAAGGTTGGTATCTGATATCTTTAGCCTTCAGCAAGATTTTGACAATATCAGAAATTAAATCTTTGGGTATTTCATGTTCTGGTAAAGGAGCCATAATTTCTAAAGCACCCTGGCTGTAGGCAATTCGTGTAGTTCTTTTTTGTCCCAATTCTTGTAAAATAGATTCAAATTCTTCCCAGCTAACATCTGGAATGGTCACGGTGCTACCAGGTGCTAACTGCATCTGGCTAACAGCTTTGAAAACGGGAATAGCAGCAGTCATAACCAAAATATAAGTAAGCTGAATCTCAATAATTATCTATCAGGTTGCGGTGGATAATATAGCCCACCGTAACCTTTTGACTAATAGATTGAGTTTAACAAAAGCGGCTAAAAGCGATCGCCTTACACCTTAAACTTCTCGGTAATCCGCTTCATCGCCTCTTCGACATTTTCCCGGCTATTAAACGCCGAAATGCGGAAGTAACCTTCACCCGCAGCACCAAAGCCAGAACCAGGTGTCCCCACAACGTTGACAGTTTGCAACAACTTATCAAAGAACTCCCAACTGGACAAACCATTAGGCGTTTTTACCCAGACGTAAGGTGCATTCACGCCGCCATAAACTGATAATCCGGCGGCTGTGAGTTTCTCGCGGATAATTTTGGCGTTTTCTAGATAGAAACTAACCAATCCCTTGATTTGTGCTTGTCCTTCTTCAGAGTAAACCGCTTCGGCTCCTCGTTGGATGATGTAAGAAACGCCATTGAATTTGGTGGATTGGCGACGATTCCAGAGTTTCCATAGTTCCACATCAGAACCATCGGCGGCTTTTGCTGTGAGTGTCTTCGGTACTACGGTTAACGCGCAACGGGTTCCTGTAAAACCTGCATTCTTGGAGAAAGACCGAAATTCGATCGCAACTTCCCTTGCACCTTCAATTTCATAAATTGAGTGGGGAATCGACGGATCGGTAATGTAAGCTTCGTAGGCTGCATCAAAGAAAATAATCGAGTTATTAGCTTTGGCATACTCCACCCATGCCTTTAAATATTCCTTGCTAGCAGTTGCGCCAGTGGGGTTATTGGGAAAGCAGAGATAAATTAAATCGACTTTCTTTGAGGGAATCTCGGCAGTGAAGTTGTTTTCAGCCGTAATTGGTAGATAAACTAAGCCTTCAAACTCGCCTTTATCGTTAGCATCCCCAGTATTTCCCACCATAACGTTAGTGTCTACATACACGGGATAAACTGGATCAGTAACGGCAATGATGTTGTCATGTCCAAAGATTTCCAGAATGTTGCCTGTGTCGCATTTGGAACCGTCGGAGATAAAGATTTCTGAGGCATCTATATCGGCTCCCCGCGCTTGGAAATCTTGAGTAGCAATTTTCTCCCGCAACCAAGCGTAGCCTTGCTCTGGGCCGTAGCCTTTGAAGGTATTGCGATCGCCCATTTCTTCCACAGCTTTAATCATTGCTGTGCGGCAAGCCTCCGGCAGAGGTTCAGTAACATCACCAATGCCCAACCTGATGATTTTAGCATCAGGATTCGCTTGGGCAAAGACATTCACCCGCCGAGCAATTTCTGGAAACAGGTAGCCCGCTTTCAGTTTCAGGTAGTTGTCGTTAATAGTTGCCATAGTAAATATGAAAAACGCCCTCAAACAGCTTACTGCTAATTTATGAGGGCGGGGAGTGGGGAGTGAGGGAGATGAGGGAGATGAGGGAGATGAGGGAGAGAAATAACTAATGCCCCATGCCCAATGCCCCATGCCCAATGCCCCATGCCCAATGCCCAATGCCCAACTACACATTTACCGGTAGTTTATTATCGGCTGAGGGGTAACTGCTGCGATCGCCAATTCCGAACTGCGTGAGTGATTCTTGACCTGTAATCAATCTTGCTCCGCGATTACGGGTGAAATAGTTCCACGCCCACTTAATTATCACTACTAATTTGTTGTCAAATTCAATTAAGAAGTAGATGTGAATCAACAGCCAAAACAGCCATGCAAAGAAACCTTTCAGCTTGATAAAACCCAAATCTACCACAGCAGAATTGTGCCCAATCATCGCTAAACTACCGTGATCAACATAAGCAAAGGGTGGCAAACTCTCACCTGCAAGCCGCTTTTGGACTAGTTCTGCTACATATTCACCTTGTTGCTTCGCTACAGGTGCAACACCAGGTAGGGGTTTCCCATTTTGATGAGAAAAATTTGCTAAGTCGCCTATTACAAATATATTGGGATGTCCCTTAATACTCAAGTCAGATTCGACAATAATCCGTCCAGCGCGATCACACTCAGCATCTGTGCGTTCTGCTAGCACTTTTCCCATTGCTGAAGCTTTCACACCTGCTGCCCATAATACCGTTTTTGAGGCAATTTCTTTAACTTCATCACCTTGTTTGAGGGTAACAAGATCATTTTCAATATTCGTTACCAATGTTTTTGTCTGGACAATCACCCCCAACCGCGTTAGAGATGCTTCCGCTTCTTGTGATAACTCTGGTGCAAAGGGTGGCAAAATGCGATCCAGACCTTCTAATAGCAAAATCTTCGCTTCTGATGTGTCGATGTTGCGGAAATCTTCTTTGAGAGTTTGATTTGCCAATTCTGCGATCGCGCCCGCTAATTCTACACCAGTTGGGCCACCACCAATAATTACAAAAGTTAACCAAGCACGGCGTTTTACTGGATCTGTTTCTTTTTCTGCGGCTTCAAACGCTGTAAAAATCCGGCGACGCATTTCTATGGCATCTTCTACAGTTTTCAAACCAGGGGCGAATTCTTCCCAGTTGTCTTTACCAAAGTAGGAATGCTTGGCTCCTGTGGCGACAATTAACGTATCGTAAGCTATTGCTTCGTCGCCCACAATCACTTTTTGTGCTTCTGGATCAATATTATTCACCTCTCCCAGCAACACTTTCGTATTCTTGCTCTTGCTGAGTACAGAACGCAACGGCGAAGAAATATCCGCAGGAGATAGCGCACCTGTAGCGACTTGGTATAAGAGGGGTTGAAATAGATGAAAGTTACGTTTATCAATCAGAGTAACGTTTACTGCCGCTTTAGCGAGTGTTTTCGCCGTATAAAGTCCACCAAAACCACCGCCAACAATTACTACTTGATGAGGTGGATTATTGTCAAGTGAATTTACCATAAGAAATATTATCCTGTACTCCGACTATTGTAACTATTCTTAACAAATTTGTATCAAAATTGTCATCATATATTTTGTATTGCTTTTTACATTTGAAGAATAATTAAAGTATTGAACTTCACACGACTTCAAGTCGCGTGATGGAAAGCTTCAACGATGTCGGACTGAATAGAAGACAGGACTTACGAGTTTTCCACAGGCATTTACAGAACTAGCCCTTTCAAGGTGACTTGTAAAATCTCTTTTTTTCTCTCTGCGTCTCTGCGATTAAAAAATCTTTTATTTTAACCACAGGTCTAAATACCCGTTACAAAACTTAATTACGTTCGCGTAGCGTGCCGGAGGCTCTATTACGAATTACGAATTATTTAATAAAGCCTCTGGAATACGTGGTGAGGTGATGAGGAGAATTTAAAGATAAGTAAAAGGCAGGTAATTCCACCTGAGAAAAATGAATAAACGTATTGTGGGTAACAGCTGCATATTAGATTGACGAAGATATGACAAAATCATGACGAAAATGTGACGACATTGATGAGGCTGTGAACACAAAAAGTAACAACTTCTTGACTTGTTGTATATAAAATTAATAACATTCTGAATGTTTCGATCTTAATATCGGTAAATACTGATACTGTAAAGAATCCAGTTGTTATATCTGATGTGGCAAGAGTAACTTCATGTGACCTCCTGACAAAAAAATGTATTATATAGTACAGTTTTTTATCAGGAAAAAATAAACAATTAGTCAAATTTCTTAGTTTATTCCTGTAAGTGAACATTCAGATTTCTCACAATATCAGGCTTTTTGATATTAGAAAAATGTGGTTAAAGACTTACAGAAAAGCTTCTTCTTTGTTGTTGATGCCACCGCAACTATCCTAACGTGATGGGCTGTCGGTTTTGAGGCAATCATGCTCAAGTTTATTTGACATATTTGACATAAATACTTTCAGACTCTTCCTGAAGAGCTTGATTGACAATTGAGGTTTTGGTTGTTTAAAAATACTTACCTTGATGGAGGTTTTACTTAGTGGGTAACAAGAGAAGCAGGGTAAAAACTATCATATTTAAGGCTTGTAGTTCTTTGGGAAAAAATAGCTTAAATTGCCTCAACATATTTGGCTATTTGGTAACAAGCTTTATTGTCTTTTTCGTGAAGGCGGGATCTACCCCAGTCAAGAAAGGCTTTTTCCTCTTTAAGCATCAGCAATTCCCGACAAAGAAGAAAATGCCGATGACTGTTGGGCAAAGTCAGCAAGTTAACAAGTTGGCACGATTGGGACAGCGTTTACGTGATCCGGAGTGGAGGCGCTACGGCTACTTACTACTGCTGGGCAAGGCAATGGCGATCATGATGCTGTTCATCGTATTTGCCTTCATCCCCAATTTGATGGAAACACCAGCTCTAGCAGCCGATCCAGTACTCAAAGGCAATGACATCGTTAACCCGATTAATACCCTCTGGACGCTGCTAGCGGCCTTCCTAGTATTCGCAATGCAGGTAGGTTTTACGATGCTGGAAGCAGGTTTCTGTCGCTCTCGTGAAACCGTCAACGTCTTGATGGAGTGCATTGTTGACACCTGTCTTTGCGGTTTATTGTTCTATGCCTGGGGCTTTGCCTTCATGTTCAGTCATGGTAACGGCTTGATTGGACTGAATTGGTTTTTCTTGCAAGGGTCTCCTACCACCTATGAAAGTACAGGCGTAGCGTTTCTGGCGTTCTGGCTGTTTCAGTTTGCCTTTGCAGACACCTGCTCAACCATTACCTCTGGGGCGATGATTGGGCGGACAGGGTTTATAGGCGATCTTCTCTACAGCTTTGGCGTTTCTGGATTCATCTACCCAATTATCGGACACTGGGCTTGGGGGCCAGACGGGTTTCTGGCAACGATGGGCAGCAAAGATGGTTTCCTGCCTTTCTTGGGAATTGGCTTCCATGACTTTGCAGGCTCTACAGTTGTTCACACCATTGGGGGATTCATTGCCCTAGCGGGTGCGATCGCACTTGGGCCGCGTTTAGGTCGGAGTTTCAAGCGCGACGGTGGTGGGCCAATGTTACCGCATGACCTTGTAATTGCTGCTTCAGGCGGTCTGATTCTGTGGTTCGGCTGGTACGGTTTCAACCCCGGTTCAACACTCTCGGCGATGGACTTTGTGGGGACTGGACGGGTTGCCGCTAATACTACCTTGGCAGCATGTGCAGGCGGTCTGTCGGCACTATTTTTTGGATATCCAAAAACAAAAAAGTGGGATTTGAGTTTCACCGTCAACGGTTTCTTGGCGGGTTTGGTTGCGATCACTTGCCCCTGCTATTGGGTGAATCCGACAGGTTCAATCATCATTGGGTCAGTAGCTGGCGTAGTTGTAATTCTAGGCATAGACCTCTTGGAATGGCTTCGGATTGACGACCCCATCGGTGCAGTTCCTGTACATGGTTTTTGCGGGATCTGGGGAACGTGGTCGCTGGGCTTGTTTGCCACTGGTGAATTCGGCGCGACTGGCCCCATCGTACCTGATGTCTCTGCACCGTTAAGAGGTCTGCTTTATGGTGGGGGGATACAGGTGTTGAGCGCACAAGTTATCGGCAACCTAATTATTACTGTGTCTACATTCGCTCTGGCAATGGGGTTGATGTATTTGGTAAATTTGACCGGGACACTGCGTGTGTCGAAAGAAGGCGAATTGGAAGGTTTGGATTTACACGAGCATGGCATACCAGCCTACCCTGAATATGTCATTAGTTCAGCAGCTAACCCTGGCAGTTCTCCATTAGAAGAAGTAAATAAATAGAGAGCTTGCGCCAAGCACACCCTAAACAGAGAAAAGTGCTAAAAATCTATCAGTCTTCATCCCCATCAGTCGGTGGGGCTTTTTTATGGAGAAAAAGTCGGGTAATCACTATTTCCCGATGATCTTGACAAAGAGTTCGGTTAAGGCAAGAGATGCGATAAATCGCCGTCTTTACAATAATCAGTCCTCTGTAGAGACGGCGATTTATCGCGTCTTTGCGATAAGCGTCGTGTCATTAAAAAACCTTATCCGAACCGTATTGGCATTTGTCCCAGATTGCGATCGCAATTGGAGGAGAATTAATCATTTCTCTAACTTCAAAAAAAATGGGCGAAACCCCGGTGACAAGATGAGAAGCATTGATTTTGCTGATCAGCGCGTCTTTAAAAAGCTTGGGGTTGTGAATGCTCAGTACCATTTTGGTAAATTTCTCAAAGGTAGATGTAGGATTTATGTAACTTCACTCAGAACTAGTTGGTTCTGGTGTTTGTGTCAAACGTGGTGAATGAGTTCGCCGCCAACGGGAAAAGCCATAGATAAGAGCAACAAAAATTAACAAATAGGGACTGTAAACAATTAACCAAATACCCAGCTTCAGTAAGCCAACGGTAAATGCACCAAAGGAGTGGGTGGAATTGTTCCAAGTTTCCTGAACTTGCAAACCAAAGGCAGGTTGGGGACTGGTGCTAGAAACTGCTGCTTCTAGGTTCAGCGTAATAGTGGAATATGCAACTTGATTTTGTAGGCTTTTGAGTTGGGCATTAATTTGTTCTATTGTTTGCCGGACATTACTCAATTCTTGGGCAACACTAAGCACATCTCTAATAGAACCCGCCCGATCCATAATTTTTTGCAAATTGACTTCAGTTTTCTGCAAATTAGTTAATCTAGCTTGGAAATCCACCAGGCGATCGCCCACATCTTCCGCAGTGATATTACGAGTCTCGACAGTGCCCAATTTAGCTAGTTGTTCTAAGGTAGATTCCAGCAGATTCTCTGGTATCCGCAATTGGATTGTTGCTGTGTAACGCCGGTCGTCGTTTTTGGGTTGTTGTTCTTGCAACCCGATCAAATCCCCTTGCTGTTTATTGATAATTTGCGAAACAGCATCAATACTCTGATCTACAGAGTTGACAGTCAAAGACATTGCTGCCTTTTTAATCAGTTGAGGACGAGAACGGGCTATTGGTGCAGCTTGCGTCTTTTGGGAAAGACTGCTTTCACTAGCAGGTGCCATTGCTTTATCTGCCATGCCATCGGCTGCAATTTGAGGTAAAGCCTGATTTCCTGACTGATGGGAAGAGGCGCAACTGGTAAAAATCACCCCTCCTAATAACGCACTCACAAATAAAGCAGATGTGCGCGGCAATTTAATCAAAGTGTACATAACCTACCCTCAGATGGATGAAGTTAGCCCCAGTATTACTGAAGTAAAACTCAAAGCCTGTATTGTTGCGATTTATGTAACAGCATTTAGTCATTAGTCCCCCATCTCCCTCATCTCCCCATCCCCTGAGTTCAAATAAGTAAATTCAATAACTCACAGTCCATCTGTGGTTACTCAATTTGAGGTACAATCAAAAGTCTGCCAATTGACGATGCTTGCTGACAGGAGATGCTTCTATGACCCGGATGTACTATGACGAAGATGCCAATTTAGACCTTTTGGCTGGAAAAACTATTGCGATTATCGGCTATGGTTCCCAAGGTCATGCCCATGCTCTCAATTTAAAAGATAGTGGTTTGAATGTGATTGTGGGATTATATCCGGGTAGTAAGTCAGTAGCAAAAGCTGAAGCAGCTGGGTTAACTGTGAAAAATGTTGCAGATGCTGCTAATGCTGCCGACTTCATCATGATTTTATTACCTGATGAAGTCCAAAAAACGATTTACAAAAACGAGATTGAACCCAATCTAGAAGAAGGGAATGTGTTAGCTTTTGCCCACGGTTTCAATATTCACTTTGGGCAAGTTGTACCACCGGCTAACGTAGATGTGGTGATGGTAGCACCAAAAGGACCGGGGCATTTGGTACGGCGGACTTATGAAAGTGGGGAAGGCGTACCAGCGCTGTTTGCAGTTTATCAAGATGCCAGTGGTCAGGCACGCGATCGCGCGATGGCTTATGCTAAAGGTATCGGTGGTACTCGCGCTGGTGTTCTCGAAACTACTTTCCGCGAAGAAACCGAAACAGATTTATTTGGCGAACAAGCGGTATTGTGCGGTGGTTTGAGTGCTTTAATCAAAGCCGGATTTGAAACTTTGGTAGAAGCTGGTTATCAACCAGAATTGGCTTATTTTGAATGTCTGCATGAAGTCAAGCTGATTGTTGACTTGGTTGTAGAAGGTGGTTTAGCCAAAATGCGCGACAGCATTTCTAATACTGCTGAATATGGTGATTATACTCGTGGCCCGCGAATTGTTACCGAACAAACCAAAGCTGAAATGCAGAAGATTCTCAGCGAAATTCAATCTGGGCAATTTGCACGGGAATTTGTTCTGGAAAACCAAGCTGGTAAACCAGGATTTACCGCCTTGCGTCGTAAAGAAGCTGAACACCAAATTGAGGAAGTTGGCAAAGATTTACGCGCTATGTTTAGCTGGTTGAAAAAGGCTTAAGCAAAAGTACCCGAACAACTAAAGTCGCGGCTACTCCACCAAAGCCTGCTTATCGCGCTTGTTTATAGCGTTTCTCGGTTGAGTCCAATAGAGACCTAACCCCCAACCCCTTCCCTACAAGGGAAGGGGAGTAAGATTCAAAGCCTCTCTCCTTTTAGGAGAGAGGAATGGAAGTGAGGTCAGAATATTAAGTTGCAGATAGCGCTATATTCAATATATTCAGTTCATCCACTGAGTTTTTTTGTGCCTTTCTACGCTTGCAAATCTTGAGCAATTCTAAAACCAGCGTGTTGATAAAAGTAGGGGCGAAACCAATTGCGATAGGTTGGTAATGCCATTGAACCATTAGTAGCCCAAGAACCTCCAAGCATCATCTGATGTTTGTCATCAAAAAAGGGTGCTGCTTGGTCTTCGTAAAGCGGATGAGGTTGAAATCCTGGTAGGGGGTTGAAAGTGTCCCCCAGCCATTCCCAGACATTTCCTCTGAGGTCATAAAGCCCACAAGTACTATTAGCTGGTTTGAACATTCCCACTGGGCTGGGAGAAATGAATTGTAAGTTGAGATTAGAGTTAGTTAATAAGTGGTTATCCTTACAGGTCAGTAAGGCTTGATTCCATTCAGCTTCAGTCATCAAGCGTATTTCTGAGCCTTGAGAGCGACAAAATGCGATCGCTTCGTAGTAGTTGACTTCCACAGGCCAATCTAGGGGTAAGTCTATTTCGTCAAATGTGGCTCGATAGCGGTAGCCATCCTGGAAGGGTATCCAGAATTTTGGATGTTGGACGTTGTAGAGTTGCTGCCAATTCCCAGATTCACTATCCCAGTACTCAGAATTTTTGTAACCACCAGCTTGAACAAATTTTAGATATTCTCCATTAGTGATCAGATATTGACTAGCTAAAAACGGTTTAACTTCAACAGTGCGATCGCCATATTCACTATCCCAACCATAGGTAAGATCATCCTGGGGTTTTCCTAGTTTCACCACACCACCTGGAACCCGGCGCATTTGATTCTTGGGAATGTTCCCGTTACTAGGTGCGTAATTCCAGCCTTGGGGACGTTTAAGGCGCTCAACAGGCAATTGTCGCACCAGCATCGAAGAGGTTTCAAAGTGAATGCGACTATGTTCTATTCCCATCAGCAAAGCCCAGAAGGAATGCTGTTGATGAATCGGGAAATCCAGGTAAGTATTTTGAATAACCTTTGCGATCGCCTCTCGTGCCTTGTCCCGATATTGCCAAACTTTTTCCACATCAGGCCAGCTAACCCCTTGGATAGCTGCGTCCAGTTCTGTCGGTGTTTCTGGATCAACTCCGATTTCAAATAGAGTTTCGTATTGTGAATTAATTCGAGCTTTTATTAAACCAACGCCAATTAACTTGTTGATGAAAAAAACAGCCGAGTGGCCAAGATAAAAAATTAGACGGTTTCTTAAAGGATCGGGGTTAAGATAAAAAGTTTCTTCCCCGACCAAACTTTTCATGAGTGTTTCTTCAAGTTCCCAGGAATTCTCAAAGTAGTTGAGCAGGCTTTGTGAACTGCAATCATTGAGTGTGGGAACTTGATTTGATTTCAGTTTATTTATCGTTGGAACTAAACTCATGATATTTTTGACACAAGATTATCGTACAAATTACATAAACTAACGCCATGTGCGACTTATTCTTGTCACCCCGCTTCCATTCCTCTCCCCCATAGGGAGCTACGGTGTACACACAAGTATGAAATAGTTTACTCACCTGGTTTTTTGCGTCAGTTTTACCCCACCCTAACCCTCCCCGTATGTATTGGGGAGGGAACTAGATTCCTGTTTCTCCCCAATAAATGGGGGGATTAAGGGGGGTAATTTGACTTGTGTGTACACCGTAGCGCATAGGCAGAGAGGCTTTGATTATTGCTCCCCAACCCTTTTAGGGAAGGGGTCGGGGGTTAGGTTTGAGAAAAGTCGTACACGGCGTTAAACTACGACTTCTTACAAAAAAAGTGTTGTTTATCACATTTTTTCCTGTGTCGTTATGATCAGACAATATTCTCTATTTGTAAATAGATAAAAGATGTATTTTAAAATACTCAAACTACGGATTGACAGAATAATATAAATAATGATTAGAGGTTAACCAGAGTATAAAAAACCTAATAATTATATCTGATGACCGCAAAGTTGTATCTGGTTAAGGGTTCTGCAACTAATTAGAGAAGCATACGGCGATGCCTTCACAATAGGCATCGCGGATTTTAGATTTAATCTAATCTAAAATCCCAAATCGATTTAACGATTTACCGCCGCAGCTTCTCGTGCTGCTGCTGCTTGATCTGGGTGGATACCCAAGCGGGTGAGATTAATCCGACCTTTGTTATCAATTTCGCGCACTTTGATAATCACTTCATCGCCCACTGCTACTTCATCCTCAACTTTGCCAACGCGGTAGTCAGCAAGTTGTGAGATGTGGATCATACCTTCTTTTCCAGGCAGAAATTCCACAAATGCACCTATCGGTATAATCCGAGTGATGCGTCCGGCATAGACATCCCCTTCGTTCAGCTTGCGGGTCATGCCTTGGATGATGTTTTTGGCTCTCTTGGCCTTGTTCTCATCCACAGCCGAAATTGTCACCGTGCCATCATCTTCGATGTCAATTTTAGCACCAGTTTCCTCTGTGATTCCCTTAATCGTCTTGCCTCCAGGCCCGATGACCAAACCAATCATGTCTGAATCAATCTTGATTGTTAACAGACGTGGGGCATAGGGTGAGGTTTCAGTACGCGGCGTGTCAATGCAGGCGAGCATTTTCTCCAGAATGTGCAACCGGGCTGATTTGGCTTGGTGGACGGCTTGGGAAATAACGTCCAACGACAGACCGGAGATTTTCATATCCATTTGCAAGGCGGTAATCCCAACATCCGTCCCGGCAACTTTGAAGTCCATATCGCCCAAAAAGTCTTCAATGCCCTGAATATCGGTCAGGACTCGCACTTCGTCCCCTTCCTTAATCAGACCCATTGCTGCACCACTGACGGGTTTGAGAATTGGCACACCAGCATCCATGAGGGCTAGGGTCGAACCACAGACTGAACCCATTGAGGTGGAACCGTTAGAGGAAAGTACTTCCGATACGATGCGAATCACGTAGGGAAATTGTTCTTTTGACGGTAATACAGGTATTAACGCTCGCTCTGCCAATGCCCCGTGACCAATTTCGCGCCTTCCTGGGGCACGCATTGGCTTAGTTTCCCCGACTGAGAAAGGCGGGAAGTTGTAATGATGCAGATAACGCTTGTGTTGATCTAGCTGCATGTCGTCGTTGAGGTTTTGGGCATCCCCAGGTGTACCCAAAGTACAAGTGGATAATACCTGAGTTAGTTCCCGGTTAAATAAACCACTGCCGTGGACTCGCTTTGGTAAGACATCAACTAAACAAGAAACACGACGCACTTCATCGAGTTTACGACCATCAACACGAACGTTATCTTCGATGATTTGCCGCCGCATGAAGTATTTGGTAATATCTTTAAAAGTGTTACCAAGTGCCTTGCTATTTGCAGTTGCGGCAACTCGAATTGGGTCTTCTTGTGGGAGTTGGGTAATTGTCGTGGCAATTTCATCCTTGACGACATCTAAAGCTGCATCGCGTTCGGGTTTGGTGAAATGAAATTGAGAGAGGATTTTCTTAATCTGGCTGCTAGCGCGATCGCGGATATAATTTTCTAGCGTTTGATCTACTTCTGGTGGTGCTGCTTGCACTATTACCAGACCCAGTTCTGCTACTAAATCTTGCTGCGCTTTGATTAAGTCTCGCACTGCTTCATAACCAAAGTCAATCGCCTCGATAATATCTCGCTCTGGCAACTGATTGGCTCCCGCCTCCACCATGATTACGCCATGTGGTGAACCTGCGACGATCAGATCCAAGTCTCCAGCTTCAATTTCTGAGTATGTCGGGTTAATAATGAAATCATCTCCCACTAAACCAACCCGCACTGCTGCCATTGGCCCATTAAAAGGAATCTGGGCAATCAAGGTAGCGATCGAAGCACCTGTAACTGCTAGCACATCGGGTGGTACTAACTCGTCCATCGACATCGTTATGGCAATAATTTGCAGGTCATCCCGTAGCCATGACGGGAACAGGGGACGCATGGGACGGTCTATTAGACGGCTGGTGAGAATTGTTTTTTCTGGTGGGCGACCTTCCCGCCGCATGATCCCGCCGGGAATCCTACCTGCGGCATACAGTCTTTCTTCATAATCTACTGTGAGGGGAAGAAAATCAATGCCTTCTCTGGCTTGCGATCGCGTAGCCGTCACTAAAACGGATGTGTCCCCTGATTCTATCAAAACCGACCCACCAGCCTGGGGAGCTAGTAAGCCTACTTTCAGTCGAATATCCCTACCATCGAAGGATATTGACTTGTCAACTTCTGCCATTCAGTTTTTTTTCCTTCTCTTTCGCTGTTCTCTTTCTGTGGCAATCCTAACATTTATGCCCTATGACTGACTTCTGGTACATACAAAGATAAACAAGTCGTTCAACCCAAAGGGCGATACATCATCAGCGCGTCTACCACTTGTTCATCCCCTAGCTTCGCCGCACCCGGAATACGCCCAATAATCTTAAATCCTAACGACTGCCAAAGTGTAATTGAAGGTATATTAGTTTCAAAGACCAAATTAAACATTACTGCCTCATAGCCAAGGTTAGCTGCTATCAAGAGCATCGCCTCTCCCATGAACCGCCCTATCCCCTGACTGCGTAACCCAGGTTGTACAATAAAACCAGCGTTGCAAATATGGCTAGACCGACCGGGAAAGTTTGGTTTTAAATAAAACGCCCCTAATATTTCTTTTGGTTTGTGTGTAGTATTCTCAACAGATGTCTTGACAACAAAGGCATCCTTACTTAACCAGTAAGCTGAAAATTCTGTCTGAGATAGAGGTTGCTTTTGGGGATAAGTTTTACCTTCAACAATTACAACATTGAGTAATGCTCTTACAACCTCCTGTTCTTGAGGATGCATATAATCTAGTTCCACTAATAACCCATTTTTTAAAACTTTAATTAGGGGAAAATTCATTATCAATAATGTTTATGTTGAAGAAGTGCTTAAATATTTATTATATGCAATATTTGACCAAAAAATCTGATTAATAAGATGAAAAAAGTAGAATGATGACGATTTTAATTTTTGAGTTTTGGGAAAATCTGAGTAGTTAGCAAATGGCGATTTTACACGGGAATTGGTTACTAAAAAATCAAAATGGTTGTTTATTTATTTGGGGAGAAACTTGGCGATCGCCACGAGTAAATTTAGAGTCTAGTGGATCTGGAGATATACCACTACATCCATTGGCAATGACATCAGTTGAGTTGAGTGAGTGGTTGCATTCTCAGAACATGGCAATTACCAACTTCATTCAGCAACCTCAAATTGCGATGCCTGCGGCGGGCGGAGCGATCGCTACTACTGGGCGAACGCGCAAAGCAGCCAGTGCTACTGAGATCAGTTTGCCAACGTATTCGCAAATAATTGCCCTGCCAACTTATATCCCAGAAAGCAGTAAAGAAGGAACAGCAGCGATTTTCCCTGTGCATTCTGCCAGCTTGGGGTTAGATATAGACTCCCCACAATATTTGCAACCGTGGCGAGTTGAGGGTTTTTGTCTCAACCCCACCGAAGCAGTAAAATTTCTCACTGCTGTTCCCCTAAATGCTACTAACGGCGAAGATGCCTTTTTGGGAGGAGATTTACGCTTTTGGTCGCAGGTTGCCCGGTGGAGTTTAGATTTAATCTCGCGGTGTAAGTTTTTACCAAGAATTCAGCGAGAATCAGATGGTGCATTTGCCACTAAATGGCAAGTACTTCTAGACAGTGCTGTAGATGGAACCCGCCTGGAAAAATTTTCTGCGAACATGCCGTTGGTTTGTCGTACTTATCAAGAGGGAGTGGGGGGAGATGAGCGAGCAGGGGTAGAAGAATTAATAACCAATGCCCAATGCCCAATGCCCAATGCCCAATGCCCAATCTATGTAGACTTTCCAATCGAACCTCAAGAATTACTTTTGGGATTTCTCAACAGTACGATAGATGCCCAAGTGCGAGAAATGGCGGGTTCCCAACCTCCAATGGAAGCCAAAGCGAGCGCATCTTTACCATCTGGGGTGCGGCAGTGGTTGCAAGCTTTAACTAGTGCATCTGGTACGGTCAATGCAGATGCCATTGAAGTGGAACGACTGGAAGCGGCACTGAAGGCTTGGACTATGCCGCTACAATACCAATTAACTCTTAAAACTCTATTTCGTACCTGTTTTCAACTGCGTTCTCCTGAGTCTGGCGAAACAGATTGGACATTGGCGTATTTCCTGCAAGCGGCTGATGATCCAGAGTTTTTGGTAGATGCGACAACTATTTGGAACAATCCAGTTGAGCAATTGGTTTATGAAAATCGGACAATTGAGCAACCACAGGAAACATTTTTGCGAGGTTTAGGGCTAGCTTCCCGATTATATCCAGCGATCGCACTCAGTTTTGAAACCGAATATCCCCAATTTTCTCATCTCACCCCCATCCAAGCTTATGAGTTTATCAAGGCTGTAGCTTGGAGGTTGGAAGACAGTGGTTTGGGAGTAATTTTGCCTCCGAGTTTAGCGAACCGTGAAGGATGGGCGAACCGTTTGGGTTTGAAAATTACTGCCGAAACCCCAAAGACAAAGCAAGGACGTTTAGGATTGCAGAGTCTCTTGAATTTCCAATGGCAATTGGCAATTGGTGGACAAACTATTTCCAAAGCTGAGTTTGATAAACTTGTGGCTTTAAATAGTCCGCTAGTGGAAATTAACGGTGAGTGGGTAGAATTGCGATCGCAAGACATCAAAACAGCCCAAACTTTTTTTACCACCCGCAAAGACCAAATGGCGCTTTCCTTGGAAGATGCCTTACGTTTCAGTACAGGAGATACCCAGGTAATTGAAAAGTTGCCAGTGGTTAGCTTTGAGGCTTCTGGGGCATTGCAAGAGTTAATTGGGGCGCTAACAAATAACCAGGCGATTGAACCTTTGCCCACACCAACAGGCTTTCAAGGACAGTTGCGACCTTATCAAGAACGAGGCGCTGCTTGGCTGTCCTTCTTGGAACGTTGGGGCTTGGGTGCGTGTCTCGCCGACGATATGGGATTGGGTAAATGCGTAGCAAATAATACTCTAGTAAATATAAATGGACTGTTACGTACAGCCGAGACAATTTGGACAACTCACGCTGGAGAAACAGAGTTTGACGGCGAAGGATTTTGGGCTAATCCCACAGAGCAACTACTAGTTAATTCCATAGATGAAAAAACTGGCAAAATTGTCCAAGCTAATGTCAGACGGTTGTATCGGCAGCAAGTCTGCGAGAAATTACGAAAAATCACGCTAGAAGACGGTAGCAATATCACTATCACTTATCGTCACAAGCTACTAACAAGTAAAGGTTGGACAAATAACTTACAGGTGGGTGATTACGTTTGTGTACCAGGTAAAACGCTCTGGAATGGACAACCACAAGACCCTGACTTGGTTAAGTTTCTCGCTTGGCAGATTGCTGAAGGGCATGAGCTACCCGATGTGGGAAGAGTTACAATATCCCAAAAAGATACCAGAGTACTAGAGGATCTACTCCAGACTTGCCAACGCATTCAAAAGCGCTATAACCTCAAAATTAATAGCCCTAATATCTCTACCTTTCCTAACAGAGTTTCTACTCTTCGAGTTAACAGCCAAGCCTATCGGCGATTCTTAGAAGCTAAAGGTTATGTTTGGGGAAAACTATCGGCAGAAAAATCTATTCCGCCCTTCATTATGCAGGCAGACTTAGATAGTGTGCGGATATTTTTACAAAACTATTTTGATGCTGAATCTGCTGTAGTTTTGAGTATGGGAAGTATTGAGATTGCTACAGCTTCAGCTTTACTGATTCAGCAACTTTCTGCATTGTTGCGCCGTTTCGGTATTTGGTTGCGAATATCGCCCAAACTGAAGTGTGCCACTAATGGAACTCGTACTTTTCGCACCTACTATATCGGTGTGATTGGAGGAAATTCTGCCCGCAGATTTATCCAACAAATTGGTTTTAATAACTCAGAAAAACAGAGCAAACTAGAACAAATTTGTCAACTGGTCAGCAACACAAATATTGAAGGAATTCCTGCTTCTGATATGGTTGCCCAAACAGTCATAGCAACGGGACTCCCATTGCGGCATTTTGGGATGCATAACACTGTTTACATTAATGGTTCACAGCAATTTTCTAGAGATAGTTTACAGCGAGTAATAGCTGGGATGAGCCGCATTATTAGTGGAGAAGCCCAAGAACAGTATCAGCTACTAAAACCTTCCAAGTGGACAACTCAAACCCTGACAGCCTATGCTCATTTGCACATAAAACAGTTAAGCTTAACCAGGCAGTCTTTGCAAAATTTGCTCGACCAAGAGGTATTTTATTGCCGGATTGAATCCATAGAGGAGATAGATTATGAGGGATGGGTTTATGACTTTGAAGTTAGCGAACATCACAATTTTGTCGCTAACAATATTATTTGCCATAATACTATCCAGTTCATTGCCTTTCTCTTGCACTTGAAAGAACAGGATGCATTCGAAAATCCAACTCTATTGGTTTGTCCAACTTCGGTTTTAGGCAACTGGGAAAGGGAAGTCAATAAATTTGCACCAAGCCTGAAAATTTTGCAATATCACGGTGACAAACGCCCCAAAGGTAAAGCGTTTTTAGAAGCAGTGAAAAATCACGATTTAATCGTTACCAGCTACTCACTTCTTCATCGAGATATCAAGTCATTGCAAAGTGTCTCTTGGCAGATAATTGTTTTAGATGAAGCCCAGAATGTAAAAAATCCAGAGGCGAAGCAATCAAAAGCAGTGCGGCAATTATCAGCGACGTTTCGGATTGCGTTGACGGGTACACCAGTAGAAAATAGGCTGCAAGAACTCTGGTCTATTTTAGATTTTCTGAATCCGGGGTATTTAGGCAATCGGCAATTTTTTCAGCGTCGGTTTGCCATGCCAATTGAAAAGTATGGTGATACGGCTTCTTTGGCTCAGTTACGTTCATTAGTTCAACCATTTATACTGCGGCGATTGAAAAGCGATCGCGAAATTATTCAAGATTTACCAGATAAGCAAGAAATGACCGTATTTTGCGGTCTGACTGGTGAACAAGCCGCACTTTATCAACAAGTAGTAGAACAATCTTTAGTAGAGATAGAATCTGCGGAAGGATTGCAACGCCGGGGAATGATTTTGGCTTTACTAATCAAACTCAAACAAATCTGCAATCACCCAGCCCAATATTTGAAACAGGCGACATTAGAGCAACATAATTCAGCCAAACTTCTGCGGTTAGAAGAGATGTTAGAAGAAGTTTTAGTGGAAGGCGATCGCGCTCTAATATTTACACAATTTGCTGAGTGGGGTAAGTTACTTAAACCCTATTTAGAAAAACAGCTTGGGCGAGAAATATTCTTTTTATATGGTAGCACCAGTAAAAAACAACGTGAGGAAATGATCGACCGTTTCCAACACGATCCTCAAGGTCCACCGATTATGATTCTTTCTCTAAAAGCCGGTGGCGTAGGACTGAATTTAACACGAGCAAATCATGTATTCCATTTTGATAGATGGTGGAATCCAGCCGTGGAAAATCAAGCCACAGACCGAGTATTTCGGATTGGTCAAACCCGGAATGTGCAAGTACATAAATTTGTTTGCACTGGCACTTTAGAAGAAAAAATTCATGACATGATTGAAAGTAAGAAACAATTGGCTGAACAAGTTGTGGGTGCTGGTGAAGAATGGTTAACTGAAATGGATACAGACCAACTTCGCAACTTACTACTACTTGATCGTAGTGCAGTAATTGACGATGATGCAGAATAAGTTTGTAGTCAGCACTTTAGTCCTTAACTTCAGCGCTTTAGCGTTCACTACAAACCTCGCAAAATTAATCACATAGACAAATATGCGATATTGAAAAATATCACACCTTCTTCTTTATCCTGTGCCATCATGTCGAATCAGTTTGCCCACGGTTATGCGTTGTTAATTGGGGTTGGCAGAACAGCCGAATCTCGATATTCATTGCCTGTCACAGTTAAAGATGTGCAAGCCCTGAAAACAGTGCTAACCGATCCAAACTTGTGTGCCTATCTGGATGATTCAGAACATATTCGCTTATTGCAGAATGAACAGACAACGCGCAGCGCAATTTTGGATGGATTGGTGTGGTTAAAGGAAAAGGCTGCTGCTGATAAAGATGCAACAATTGTAGTTTTTTACTCTGGTCATGGGTGCTTTGACTTATCAAGTCAGTGTTATTATTTGCTGCAACATGACTTCAATTCCACAGATATTGCTAACACCGCCCTATCTGCCCAAGAATTTACTCAAGCTTTGCGGCAGATTCAAGCAAAGCGGTTGTGGGCGGTAATTGATAGTTGCCACGCAGAGGGTATGGCTACTTCTAAAGGCGAACTACCTGCTGATTTTATCGCTACGTCATTGCCCAAGGGCGTAGTCGATGCCTTGAAGCAGGGCGAAGGAAGGGCAGTGTTTACGTCTTCCAGAGGCAATCAGGTTTCTTGGATACGTCCTGATGGAAATATGAGTCTCTATACTTATCATCTAATTGAGGCATTGCGAGGAGCGGCTAATCAACCAGGCGATTCCAAAGTTATGCTTTCAAATCTGATCAATCATTTGGGTAAAACTGTTCCAGAGAGCGCCAGAATCCAACGTCAGGCAGAACAGACTCCATTTTTTGATACAGCGATGGAAGATTTTCCTATTGCCATGCTGCGGGGAGGGAAAGGACTACCAAGCTCAACCCCAGTCTCAGACTTGCCAATTATGACCGATCAACAAGTGGTAACACCTGCATTAGCAAGAGCAAAACGAGCATTAGCAATTTTGGAAGAACAAGCTGCTTCCTTTGGAATTCGTATGCCAGTGGATTTGCAGATTGAATTAGAAGAGAAACGCCGCCAGGTCATTGAATTAGAGTCCCGGCATCAAAGAACAGGATTGGATTAAGCAAATATAGCCCAATACACTTCAGTTAAGCATTTCTTCCTTCTCTTCCTTTGCGACGGCAGTCGCTACAACGGGGGGAACCCCCGCAACGCGCTGCCTCTCCTTTGCGTCCTTTGCAGTTCGTTAAAAAAATTGACTTTGACAAAAAGTTTTGCCCTTAAGTGAACCGTATTGAAATATAAGCGACGATGATTTTTCTCATTCCGAGTTCCGAACATGAACCGCCGAGTTCCAAGCACGAACCGCCGAGTTCCGAACATGAACCGCCGAGTTCCGAACACGAACCGCCGAGTTCCAAACATGAACCGCCGAGTTCCGAACATGAACTTCCGAGTTCCGAACACGAACCGCCGAGTTCCGAACATGAACCGCCGAGTTCCAAACACGAACCGCCGAGTTCCAAACATGAACCGCCGAGTTCTGAGGGATACTGTGAAAGACTAGAGTTATTCCACAAGCTTGCGATCGCCCCAACCCTCCTTAAAAATCAGGGCAAGAGAGTTTCTTAAAGTCCCCCTTTTTAAGGGGGATTTAGGGCGATCTCCATAGTGTGCAGCGCATTAATATTAGATTTATCTTTTATATAATCTTATGGATAATCAAGAAGCATTACAGCGAACTCTCAACCGCGCTCGTCGCGCCCTCCAGATATTAGAAGAAGAAAAAGCTAGTTTTGGAATTAGAATTCCGCCGGACTTAGTAATTGAACTAGAAGAAAAACAAAAAGAAGTCACTAGCCTAGAAACGCGATTAAGCCAGTTACAGGGACAACGCCCCGAAAGTCTGCCCGATAACCTACCCCGCTATAACGATGTGTTTGTGGGACGCAAACAAGAAATTGCCCGTTGTATGGAAGCACTTTCACCAGACGAACGCGGTTGGGGTGTAGCGATCGATGGTATTGGTGGTATGGGCAAAACGGCGTTAGCGCTGGAGGTAGCACACCTGGCCCGTAAGCAAGCCTTGTTTGATGCTTACCTGTTTGTTTCTGCTAAGACTACCTGGCTCTCAACTGAAGGAGTGCGGCAAGAAACCCTCGCCCTGTCTTCTCTCGATAGCTTCTGCCGGGAATTTGCCAAGGGGTTAGGACAGACAGATATTGTGAAAATGACTGATGCCAAAGAACGCCGCCGCGCCCTTCTTGATGCCCTACGGGGACGACGCACCCTGTTGATTTGGGACAACTTGGAAACCCTGAATGCAGAAGAACGCGATATGATTTCCGAGTTTGTGCGGAAACTGCCCACACCCAACAAAGCCATCATCACCAGCCGCCGCCGCACTGGGGAAAGCGCCCTCACCATCCGCTTAGATCGTCTCTTAGAGCCAGAAGCTTTGGAATTAATGAGAGAGAAGGGAAGGTCACACTCCCGCCTAGCCCAGGAACTAAACGCAACTAAGCCAGAGATATTGACCGCTTTATATGAAGCGTCTGGTGGCAATCCCCTAGCGCTAGATTGGACATTAGGACAGGTGGCACACAAAGGTTACTCTATCAGTGTTGCCCTAGAGCGGTTGCGAAATGCCGCCAAATCCCCCGATCTCTACGGGTTTCTGTTTGCCGATGCTGCCAAAACTCTCTCTGAAAACGATCGCACAGTGTTGTCTGCCCTAGTTGTATTTCTGACACCAGCAAAATCCGCAGCATTGGCAGATGCTACGGATTTAGCCATAACCGAGATCCAAGTTTCTTTAGAGCAGTTAGTCACTCTATCTTTGGTGAATGAGTTGGATGGAGAAGGGTTTGGCCTGCACCCCCTCACCCGCACATATATTCGGGCAGCTGTAGGCGGAACGGATACCGTTCTAACAGCACCCCTAAGTGGAATTCGGTTTAACTCTGCTGCCCTACGCAAAGCTCTGCGCTACTGGGTGGACTTTGCCCAGAAGTACGGGGGTAATAACAAAGATGCCTACAAAACCCATGAGAAGCTGGAAGCCGAGTGGCAGAATCTAGAGGGCGTGGCGACAACCCTGCGGGAGATGGCAGGTATCCCCGGTGCATTGAAAGACCGAGAGGCTGCCCAGATGCTCATCGATTTGGAAAAAGCTTTGTCTAAGTTCCTTTGGTTTCGCGGCTACTGGGATGAGAGGGTGCGCTTGGGTGAGTGGGGATATCAGGCGGGAAAGGCGCTCGGTCAGTGGAGGGATGCTGGTTGGGGTGCCCATAATGTTGCCTGGATTTACTACAATCGCGCGGAGACGGAGCGGGCAGCAAGTTGGGCGGCTCAGATGGCGGAGGCGATGGAGCAGGGCGGTAGCCGTCGGGACAAGGCTACTACAATTCGGTTGCAAGGAGTGATTGCAGAGCAACGCGAGGACTGGGCGGAGGCGGAGCGACTGTATCAGGAGGCATTAGCGATTTACCGAAAATTGGGGGATGAGGTATGTGAAGCGATCGCCCTCAACAATCTGGGAGGAGTTGCCCAAAACCAGGGAGACTACGATCACGCCGAGTCCTACTACAAGCAAGCATTGGCGATCGATGAAAAACTGGGAAATAAAGAAAGACAAGCAGCTTACTGCGGCAACTTGGGAAATCTAGCCCTTAACCGCGATCGGCCTACAGAAGCCCACTCCTGGTACAAGCGTGAGTTAGCGCTGGCGCAGGAAGTGGGACAGCAAAACTTGGTGGCTGGCGCTCAAGTGGGGCTGGCGCGAGTTCTGGAGAAGAAGGAACGCTACGCAGAGGCGCTACCATTAGCACAGTCTGCCCTGGATATCTGGGAGCATTTGCGCGATCAAAACTTGGATTTTTCACGCGGATTAGTTGAGCGGTTGCGGCGCAAGGCAGGGATGGAATAATTCGTAATTCGTAATTCGTAATTCGTAATTCGTAATTAATTCAAGGTTTTAAGTCCCTGTGTAGTGCCAGAGTTCCAATCTGTAGGCGTATATAGGACTCCTATTTGATTTTTGAACAAATTAAGTACCAATCGAAAAGGCTTATTCCCTACTCCCCACTCCCTATTCCCTACTCCCCACTCCCTATTCATTATGACTAATTACACATTACAAGCAAGCCGAGAATGGTGGTCACAACAATGGCTAGATTTGCTAGATTCCTATCGCTTTAAAAAGCGTTTGGAACGTGCGAGAAACTATGCTCGTCAAGGAAATGTTTTGAGCATTGAATTTAAAGGAGCAAAAGTATTAGCTAGGGTGCAAGGTAGCGAAGTGGAACCTTATAAAGTTTCCCTTTCCCTTGAACCATTTAGTGATGAACAGTGGGGTTATGTCATTGAAACCATGTCTCAAAGGGCAATTTTTGCTGCCAAACTACTAGCAGGAGAAATGCCACAAAATATAGAAGAAGTCTTCACAGCTAATGGTCTTTCAATATTTCCATTTACCTTGGCTGATATCCAGAGTAAATGTTCTTGTCCTGATAAAGCAAATCCCTGTAAACACATTGGTGCGGTATACTATCAGTTAGGCGATCGCTTCAGTGAAGACCCCTTTGTACTATTTCAATTGCGCGGACGTACCAAAGAGCAAATTATCAGCGATTTGCGACAGTTACGTAGTGCCAAGATTGAACCCAATACTAGAGAAACGATTGATGTTCAACAGTCAATTCCTAATAATAAATACTCGGTAAAAATTGACTCTTTCTGGCAATACAATGAGCCACTAGAGTCATCCTTGGTAGTGATTGCGCCGTCCAGCAGCGAGACGGTATTAGATGTATTAGGAGCGATTTCCCTAGCGAAGGAAGAGGAAAATACAGTAAATTCAACTTCGAGTGATGTGGTAATGAAGTATTTGAATACAGTTTACAGAGATGTGAGCCAGAAGGCTTTTTTAGCAGCAATGAATGTGGGAGGAAGTTGATACTAATTCGTAATTCGTAATTCGTAATTATGAATTAGGTTGACTGGGTAGTTCAATCTTTACTCTTGCCGCCTTCCCTCACTCATTCCCGCACCGCTTGACGAACTGCCCGTCTGCCATCTGCCCGATTTTGGTCAATCAGTTTTGGCAGATATCGAATTGCTAAAGCAGAATGTTTTATTGTCCAAACTCAAGCCTAGCCTGTTCTACCAAATCAGCTGTCACAACTTGTTGCTCTGCTTCACGAGCCAGCTGTTCAATTCGGGCTTGAGCTTGAATGCGGACAAAAAAGGGAATATTTTGTAACTTTTCCTTAGCTTCAGATGTCCATCGCAAAGCATCAATAAAATTGGAATCGCTCATAGTATTAATTACCTTAGTAAGTCGCTCAGTTTAATCAGCAGATAACTAATTCTCCTATAAAAAAAGCCCTTGCTTTTATGCAAGAGCCTCTAAATTATTTAATTGTCAGTGATTCAGATAAACCTTACAACCTAGTCGAGGTTGTCCATGAACATCACTGGCTCAGTATCACGGTTAATTCCTTTCTCAAAACCACCAGCAGCAGCCCGTGCGCGACCAGCGTGCCACAAGTGACCAACTAGGAAGAAGAACCCTAGTACGAAGTGAGAAGTCGCCAACCAAGCGCGAGGAGATACGTAGTTGAAGGAGTTAATTTCGGTAGCCACACCACCCACGGAGTTCAGAGAACCCAGAGGAGCGTGGGTCATGTATTCAGCAGCGCGACGAGCTTGCCAAGGCTGAATATCGTTCTTGATTTTTTCTAGGTCAAGACCATTGGGGCCACGTAGAGGCTCCAACCAAGGGCCGCGGAAATCCCAGAAGCGCATGGTTTCACCACCGAAGATGATTTCACCAGTGGGAGAACGCATCAGGTATTTACCCAACCCTGTGGGGCCTTGGGCAGAACCAACGTTAGCACCCAAGCGTTGGTCACGAATCAAGAAGGTCAGAGCCTGAGCTTGAGAAGCTTCTGGACCAGTAGGACCGTAAAATTCGCTGGGGTAAACGGTGTTGTTAAACCAAACAAAGAGGCAGGCAATGAAGCCCATCAGGGAGAGAGCGCCCAAGCTGTAGGAAAGGTAAGCCTCACCAGACCAGATTGATGCACGACGTGACCAAGCAAAAGGCTTGGTGAAGATGTGCCAGATACCGCCAGCTATTAAGATAAAGGCAATCCAGATGTGACCGCCGACCACATCTTCCAAGTTATCGACGCTGACAATCCAGCCTTCGCCACCGAAGGGAGACTTGATTACATAACCGAAGATAACTGCTGGGTTCAGTGTTGGATTCGTAATAATCCGAACATCACCACCGCCTGGTGCCCAGGTGTCATACAAACCACCAAAGAACATTGCCTTTATAACTAACAGCAATGCACCGAATCCCAAAATAATCAGGTGGAACCCGATGATGTTGGTCATCTTGTTCTTGTCTTTCCAGTCGTAACCAAAGAAAGAAGAGTATTCTTCTAAGGTTTCTGGGCCACGGACGGCATGATAGATACCGCCAAAGCCAAGGACGGCTGAGGAAATTAGGTGGAGTACACCGACAACAAAGTAGGGGAAGGTATCGATGACTTCACCACCGGCACCAACACCCCAACCCTGAGTGGCGAGGTGAGGTAATAGGATTAAGCCCTGCTCATACATGGGCTTTTCAGGAATGAAGTGAGCGACTTCAAACAAAGTCATCGCTCCAGCCCAGAATACAATCAAACCAGCGTGGGCAACGTGAGCACCCAGTAGTTTGCCAGATAGGTTGATTAAACGTGCGTTACCAGACCACCAGGCAAACCCAGTGGATTCTTGGTCGCGTCCAGCGCCGCCTAAGATATTTGGTCTATTAGAGAGCGTTACCACGTGGTAATACCTCCTCAGGGAATACAAATTGTTCGTGGGGTTGATCTTGAGGAGCCATCCAAGCGCGGATACCCTCATTCAGCAAAATGTTTTTGGTATAGAAGGT
>NZ_JBALFC010000156.1:0-47727 GCF_036917755.1 Nostoc sp. | reverse complement strand
AAGCTAAGAACATCGGGAGCCGTGTACACGGAAACGGGTACGCACGGATCTAACTGAGAGGTGCGCGGGATAATACCCGCCATCGACTCAACCCATCTTAAAAGCACCAAAGTTGAAAAGACCCAGCGAATGGATGACCCAAATTCCCGATTTGGGCGCACTACCCGATAATGAACTCAAAATTTCTGTCGCTGCTAAGTCTACAAAATCTTCTGTCCAGAAGAAGCCTAAACCTACCGAGCCAGAATTTGTTGACCTCAGTCAGGTCAATACCAGAGATAATCGCTTTATCTGGGTGGCGTTAATTGCCATTGGTTTAACCATCTCGTACTTGCTTTGGTTGAGTTTTTCAGGAAACCCTGGCTGATATCAATTTTGGATTTTGCGAAAAGTTGCGTGCGGGGGTTCCCCCCGTTGAGCAAACTTTTTAAGACGGATTTTAGATTAAAATTCTTTACCAAAACGGTGTTCTAGGAATCTAAAACAATACTAATAAGTCAAGATTGGTTAGAAAGTTTGACTTTTGGGGAGACTTATGGTTTTAACTTCTTCAATTTTCGGAAAGATTTTCTTGTGGTTAATCAGACCATTTAGTTTTGTGTTGCCAAAAAGGAAATTTCTCTCGCCACTGATTAGTCGAAATCGAATGAACCGCCTCTTTCCCATCCGAAATCCGATTCTGTGGGTAGTGCTGTTAACATCCCTGCTACTGTCTGGCTGTGTGAAGTACGATGTGGGGATTAATTTTAATAATTCAAATAGTGGTGAACTAGTACAGCATATTAAGTTGGGAGAACGGCTAACCAGTTTTAGTGGCGATTATGTGTACGAATGGTTGAATACCATAGAACGCCGTGCCCGTCAAATTGAGGGTAAAGCGCAACGAGTTTCCCAAGAAGAAATCATCGTCACAATTCCTTTTAGCAGTGGTAGGGAATTGCAAGAAAAGTTCAACGGATTTTTTAACTCCCGTGCGAATCAATCCTCTGAGACTGTGCAGAGCGAATCTGATTCAGAACTGCCGAAAATTGAATCAAACGTCCTCTTGGAGCAGAACAATTTTTTACTTTTAGTCCGAAATCGGTTGATTTATGATTTGGATTTGCGATCGCTCTCTTTAATTGCTAGCAAAGGTAACGTCCTAGCTAATGCTGGTTCAATTCTCGACTTGGAATTTAGCTTGAAAACTCCTTGGGGAGCCAAAAACATTCAACAAACTGAAACTGGAATACAGCCAGAAAAAAATGGCAATCAACTAGTGTGGAAACTCCAGCCTGGTGAGCTAAACCACATAGAAGCTGTTTTCTGGCTTCCTAGTCCACTTGGTATTGGTGGGTTGTTAATTATCCTGTTTGTCTGGGGAGGATTGTACTTGAGATACAATTTCATGCCAGATCCCAGAATTCAGTTTCCTGCTAAAGTAGCCGCGATTCAGCAACAGTAGACTATAGCGCTTCTCGTTTGATTGCGATAGACTTTGACCTCACTTCCATTCCTCTCTCCTAAAAGAATACTGTTGGCGAATTGATAGGGGGTCTAACCCATCAGCCCCAATCCATCTTAATTTCTTTAATTTCAGTGCGTTTCAACGTACTTTAGCTATTAGCCCGCAATTTATTGCAGGGCGGGAAAGCAACGCAAAGCCGAGGTTTTAGGGCTGGGGGGTTTAACCCCTCAGATATTCGCCAACAGTATCGCGCTCCAAAGGAATCCCAAATTTTCTCACCTAGAGATGCTTTTAACCCATTCTTCAGTTGCAAAATCTCACCTGTATAGTGATCTAGATAAATCTGGCTGTAGCCAAACTTCCAGCTTTCCTGGAGTAGTTTTTTGCCCACTGCGATCGCATCTTCCGGTTTTATTGCTAGCAAAACGTAAGTTGTAACTTCATCTGGTAATGCCGCATCTGCTTTTTGCAGCAGTTGTGTTACATTAAGTGGCGATTTACCAGTAATGTTTTGGGAAACAAGGTTAGATGGATTGGGAGTAGAGGTGAGTGCATAAATTATAGATTGTGTGAAATCATAAAAATTCCAACAGAAGCCGGTGAAGCTAATTAATCCCAAAAAAACAGCTACTATAATCCCTGAGACTTTATGGATGTCAAAGTTGACTCGTCGTGGATGTGCATTCCATTTAATTTTGAAGCCAGAAATCACCAAACACAGCCAAATATTAGACGACAACTCTTGAATCCTCACAATAATTCCCCACACTCCAGTAACTAAAACCCTCTTTGTTGAGAGAATTTCTGAATAAACTCAAAATTGAGATTAGAGGAATTAGATGAGTCGCGTCTACCCCAATACAGAACTAATTATCGCCAAGCGTATATCCTTTGCCCAGTTGCTTGGGTACTTGACAATAGGATTCAAATGGCTCTGACAAGTTTTGCTGGCTATTTTGTCTAGCTTCTGCCCAAAGCTCTCTTTCCTGTTACGGCGTTAGGGTAATTGTCATAGCTGGCGATTGGTAGATGCTTCTAAATTAATGACAGTGATTATCAATAAATTTACCACGATTTATTCGTAACTATTGTTTGTTTTGAAGACAAAAAAAAGAGTATAGAACTGAAAAAATAGCAGAAGGGGTTAATATTGCAGAAAAAAAATTGTCTGTCATTGAAGACGTTATTACAACAGGTGGTTAGGTTGTAAAAAGTACAGAAGCGCTGCGGAATGCGGGAGCGATCGCGGACTTCGTAATTTGCGTCATCTGGCGTGGAAGTAAACAAGACAACAGTCTTGAAAAAGCTGGGATTCAAAAACTTCCTCTGTTTGACATGGAAGAACTTTCGGCATGGATGGAACTATCTTGAAGCCCACAGTTACAATATTTTTGAACAACGACCCTAAAAATACTTAGCTAATCAGGAGATATTTGGTGGTAAACATTCTACATATTGATTCCAGCCCCCGTGCTGAACGATCGCACTCAAGAGAACTATCTAAGGAATTCGTCAGTAGTTGGAAAGCAGCGCACCCTGAAGATGCGATCGCCTATCGAGATTTAGGGCATCACCCAGCTCCTCACGTTGATGAAGCTTGGATTGCAGCTGCATTTTCACCACCAGAAACCCATACTCCAGAATTAACTGAGGCAATCAGGATTTCTGAGGAGTTGGTAGATGAATTTTTAGCTGCCGATCGCTACGTCTTTGGAGTGCCAATGTATAACTTTAATATACCTTCCACTTTCAAGGCTTACATCGACCAAATCGTTCGTATTAACCGGACTGTTGCAATAGAAGCTCAAGGTTTTAGAGGGTTAGTCGAGGGTAAAAAGGCAGTTATCATTACAGCTAGCGGCGGTGACTATAGTGCAACATCCCCTGCTGCTGCCTATAACTTTCAAGAACCATACCTGCGGGCGATTTTCGGGTTTATTGGGCTTACAGATATTCAATTTATTAACGCTAATAGCCTGAATGAAGGTGATGCCCGTACCCAATCTCTATCAGAAGCACGGGCAGCAATTCAAGATGCGATCGCTCAGTGGTAAGAGGCAGAGGGGCAGGGGGAGATGAGGGAGCAGGGGAAGTAAATTCTTCCTCATCTCCCTCATCCCCCTCATCCCCCTCATCCCTTCAAGGTGACAACCGCTCAATTTTCCAAGTGCCATTATCTAAACGGCTATAGAGCAAGCGATCGTGCAGACGGCTAGAGCGTCCTTGCCAAAACTCAATTTTTGTGGGGATCACTCGTAAGCCTCCCCAATGAGGCGGTCGAGGAATCTCCTCATTTTCATATTTACTGTGAAACTCCTGCAAGCGTCGCTCCAAAACTTCTCGGCTTTCTATCACCTCGCTTTGATTAGATACCCACGCACCCAGGCGACTGTTGGCAGGGCGAGTGTGAAAATACTCGTCAGACTCAGTTTCGGAAACTTTCTCCACATACCCACTAATTCGGACTTGACGCTCCAGTTCTGCCCACCAGAAGACTAAAGCCGCCTGGGGATTTTCTGCAAGTTCTTGTCCTTTGTGACTGTTGTAGTTGGTGAAAAAGGCAAAGCCCCGTTGATCAAAATCCTTGAGTAACACCATTCTGGCTAAGGGCTTACCGTCTGGTGTAGCAGTAGCAATGGTCATGGCATTGGGTTCAGGAAGTTGCGCTGCTAGAGCCTGATCGAACCATTTTTTAAATTGGATAAAAGGATTGAGGTCAACTTCGAGTTCGCTCAAACCTTCCAAGGTATAGTCTTTGCGAAGGTCAGCTACAGTTTTGTCCATTGTGATTTTGTTCCTTATTATCAGATACGCTTATACTTGTCTTTGTTAAAAATATCTATGATGATGATCAACGCCATCAAGAATTTTTAAAATTCTCTCAAGGTATATCTAAAATAGGTTGCATAAGATGCGCCGTTCGGCCTCCCTTCAACGCCTGTTAATTTATGGTCTGAGCGGTCCCATTATCGCTCTCAATGTCTGGCTGCTGTCTGTGCTTTTTCGCTATTTCCAGCATCCCATTACCATCTTGAGCATTGCGGCGATTCTGGCTTTTCTGCTAAATTACGCGGTTAAGTTCTTTGAACGTGCTCGGATCACCCACACTCAGGCGGTGATCATAGTTTTACTTGCAACGTTAACCCTCTTTGGGATTCTGGGCATTACCCTAGTGCCGTTGATCATTGACCAAACAATCCAACTCTTAAATAAGATCCCTGATTGGTTAACCACCAGTCAAGCAAATCTAAAGCAATTTGAGATGCTGGCAGAGAAACGACATTTGCGAATTGATCTGAGTGTTGTGAGCAGTCAAATCAATGCCAACATTCAGAATGTGGTGCAACAGCTAGCTTCTGGTGCAGTGGGATTTGCTGGAACACTGCTGTCAGGATTACTTGACGTAGTGTTAGTTATCGTGCTTGCATTTTATATGCTTTTATATGGCGATCGCGTCTGGTATGGTCTAATCAATCTTTTGCCCTCTAATATTGGAGATCCTCTCGGCAGATCCTTGCGCCTAAATTTCCAAAACTTCTTCCTCAGCCAGTTGTTGCTAGGACTGTTCATGGTGCTAACCCTGACGCCAATTTTCTTAGTGATCAAGGTGCCCTTTGCCCTGTTGTTTGCCATGTTAATTGGTATTTCAGAACTCATTCCCTTTATCGGCGCGTCTCTAGGTATTGGTCTGGTGACGATTTTAGTACTTCTGCAAAATTGGTGGTTGGCAGTTCAAGTTGCGATCGCGGCAATTCTCATGCAGCAGCTTAAAGATAACCTGTTAGCGCCCAGGTTACTCGGCAACTTTATCGGACTGAATCCGATCTGGATTTTTGTGGCTATTTTGATGGGATTTGAGATTGCTGGGTTGTTGGGGACGCTTGTTGCTGTTCCCATTGCTGGTACTATTAAAGGCACTTTCGATGCGATCAAGAGCGGCAAGCCGAGTGACTTTGTATCAACTGTCACTGTTGCCCATGACCCGCCCCCCGATTAAGGAGCAGGGGGAGATGAGGGGGATGAGGGAGATGAGGGGGACAAGGAAGAATTATTGAACAAGTTTCTTCCTTAATGCCCAATGCCCCATGCCCAATGCCCCATGCCCAATCCCCAATCCCCAATCCCCAAGTCAAAAGTTGCACAATCTGATCTGACAATTCACAATGGTGATTGATTACAAATTTCAGAGGATACTGCTAGCAGGCGATTCCTGATCAAGCAAATGTATAAAGTACACGCTTTGCCAATAGTCAATGAGTTTAGTGTTGAATTTACGGTCTTCTGATTCTGATTAATTAACTTAAAACCCGTTGATGGAAGCTTCCGAGCTATTAGAAACAATCACACTCTTGATTTATCAAGCCCAGCAGGGGGAAATTGATCCTTGGGATGTCCAAGTGATTGAGGTGATTGACCGTTACTTAGAACTGATGGCACCGGAGGCAATAGGAAGAGGCTATGAAGCGGACTTGTCTCAATCTGGACAGGCATTTTTGTCAGCATCAATGCTGGTATTATTCAAAGCTAATACCTTGATGCAATTGTCAACAGTAGGAGATGCAGAAGATGGTGTAGTAGATGATGCTCTGTTATTGGGAGAAGACGGTGTATCACATCAGGGTCATCGTCTACCATTAGAACGGCAATTGCGTCGTCGTCCATCGGCAATGCCGCCACCAAAGCGCCGGGTGACTCTGCAAGAGTTAATCGAGCAATTGCAGATTATGGCGAACCAACTGAAACTGGTAGAAAAAGTCAGCAAACCTATCCGTCCCAGACGTCAGCCTAGCGTCCAAAGTATGCGGGAGGCGCTGGAGTTAGCTCACCAGGAAAATCTGACTGAAGTCGCCAGGGAACTAGAGCAGGTGTTGAATTTGTCAGCAACAGAGTTAAGTTTAGAAAAAAATTGGCTGAATTTAGAACAACTTGTAGAATTGTGGACTCAGACAAAGCTTCCCAATCAAAATGCGTCTGGACATGAGTCTAAATACAGTAATCTAGTTAGCGTTTTCTGGGCGCTACTACTACTCTCGGCTCAATCGAAAGTAGAGCTATTTCAAGAGGAGTTTTACCATGAGATTAAAATTCGCTTACTTAGAGATTCAGCGAATACCTGTGAACCTCTTGAACACCCGATGAACTAAGGAAGCCAAAAGTAGCTAGCCCTACAGATAATTTACAGATTTTTGATTCAGCCCCAAAATCCGAGTAAATTGAAATGATAAGCGATCGCTTATCATCTAAGTATAGTTATGGTTGCAATAACCACTAAATTACTGTTATCCCTGTTTTGAGAGATAACTTAGAGCAGAAATAAAAACTGATGATTAGCTTATCACTTGATAAAAGTAAACTGGCTTGTGGTTGAGGAATAAATTTTTATGAAAGCGATGATTCTCGCGGCTGGTAAAGGTACTCGCGTGCGCCCGATTACCTATACAATTCCCAAACCGATGATTCCCATCCTGCAAAAGCCAGTGATGGAGTTCTTGCTGGAACTGTTACGCAAACATGGATTTGACCAAATTATGGTCAACGTTAGTCATTTGGCTGAGGAAATAGAAAACTATTTTCGTGATGGTCAACGGTTTGGCGTGCAGATTGCCTATTCCTTTGAAGGGAAAATTGATGACGACGGTAAACTAGAAGGGGAAGCTATCGGTTCAGCTGGAGGAATGCGCCGCATCCAAGACTTCTCACCGTTTTTTGATGATACTTTTGTGGTTTTATGCGGTGATGCTTTGATTGACTTGGATTTAACTGCGGCGGTTAAATGGCATAGAGCTAAAGGAGCGATCGCTACTATTATTACGAAATCTGTCCCCAAGGAAGAAGTTTCTAGCTACGGTGTAGTTGTGACTGACGAAGACGGTCGCATCAAAGCTTTCCAAGAAAAACCTTCAATTGAAGAAGCCCTCAGCACCAACATCAACACAGGTATTTACATCTTTGAGCCAGAGGTTTTTAACTATATTCCCTCTGGTATAGAATATGACATTGGTAGCCAATTATTTCCCAAATTGGTAGAAATCAAAGCCCCTTTCTACGCCATCCCTATGGACTTTGAATGGGTAGATATTGGTAAAGTCCCAGACTATTGGCGGGCGATTCGCGGTGTACTGCTGGGTGAAATCAAAAATGTGCAAATCCCCGGTCATGAAGTCGCCCCTGGCATCTACACTGGCTTAAATGTCGCCGTAAATTGGGACAAAGTGGATATCACAGGCCCAGTTTACATTGGTGGTATGACGAGAATCGAAGACGGAGCTAAAATTGTCGGGCCAGCGATGATTGGCCCCAATTGTTGGATATGTAGTGGCGCAACAGTCGAAAACAGCGTGATTTTTGAATGGTCACGCCTGGGTCCAGGAGTCCGGTTAGTCGATAAGCTGGTGTTTGGACGTTATTGCGTGGATAAAACTGGGGCTGCGATCGATGTTCAAGCGGCTGCTTTAGACTGGCTGATTACCGACGCTCGTCAGACAGTACCATCACATACCCCTGTTGAGCGACAAGCGATAGAGGAATTGTTGGGGACAAATGTAAATTAGGGAATGGGGCATGGGGCATGGGGCATGGGGAATAGAGAGACAAGAGAGACAAGGGAGAGTGAGAATTTTAGATTTTAGATTTTGGATTAAAGAATTGAAATTTAATCCAAAATCGTCAATCCCTTCTCCCAAGGGGAGCCACTGCGGTGGACGGGTTCCCCGGCATAAAGGAGCCAGCGCGTTGGGCGGCTCTGCCGACTTGTAGCGACTGGCGTCAAGTGGCGTGGAAACCCCCTGTTCCCGCGCTGCTTCACCAAAATCCAAAATTGAATTGCCCAATGCCCAATGCCCAATGCCCCATGCCCAATCCCCAATGCCCAATTCTAACTATTTAGATACGTGTATCTTCTGAGACTCTGCTCGTAGGTTTGTAGCAGTCGCTGAGATTCCGCTAAGGTGATGCGCTTTTCTTCTAATGCTTTCTCGCAACGCTGGCGAATGTTTTCCACCATGTCTTCCGAGTCATACTGGACGTAGCTCACAACTTCGCTCATGGTGTCGCCTTTGACAACGTGTTCAATTTGGTAGCCTTTGGGTGTCAATTGGATGTGAACGGCGTTGGTGTCGCCAAATAGGTTGTGCAAATTGCCCATGATTTCTTGGTAAGCTCCATTCAAGAACATCCCCAAATAATAGGGTTCTCCAGGCTTGTAGGTGTGCAACTCTAAAACCGACTTGACATCGCGTAGGTCAATAAAGCGGTCGATTTTACCATCACTGTCGCAGGTGAGGTCTGCTAAAATTCCTCGGCGCGTTGGTTCTTCATCCAAGCGATGTATCGGCATAATTGGGAATAGCTGATCGATCGCCCAGCAATCTGGTGCTGATTGAAACACTGACATATTCACGTAGTAGATGGAAGCCATAATTTTCTCTAGGTCTTCCAGTTCATCGGGTACGTATTCTTGCTGTCTAGTAATGTTAAGAATTTTCTGACAACAAGCCCAGTAGAGGCGTTCGGCTTTGGCTCGTTCTCTGAGGCGTAAAATTCCTAAGTTGAAGCGGCTGATGGCTTCTTCTTTGAATTGGGCAGCGTCGTGATACAACTCTTGGTAATTCTCTTGGTTGATGGATTGGTAGCTTTCCCAAAGATAATTAATAATTGGGGATTCTCCCTCTTGTGGAGGTTCTGGCGCGTCGAGGGGGACATCGCTAGTACTGAGAACATCAAAAATCAGTAGCGATTGATGGGAAGCGAGCGCTCGTCCACTTTCACTAATCAGTGTTGGTACGGTAATTTGCCGTTCAGCACAGGTATCTTTTAACTCTGCCACGATGTCGTTGGCATAGTTCTGCATATTGTAATTTTTCGATGCATAGAAGTTGGTTTGGGAGCCGTCGTAATCTACGCCCAAGCCACCACCAACATCAAGGTATTTCATATCCGCCCCCAGCATCGACAATTCTACATAAATGCGGCTGGCTTCTTGAATGGCATCTTTAATTACATTAATGGCAGAGATTTGTGAGCCGATGTGGAAGTGCATCAACTGCAAAGAATCGAGGAGGTTAGCTTCCCGTAACTTGTCAACAGCCTCGATGATCTCAGGCATTGTCAAACCAAATTTAGCGCGATCGCCACTAGAGGCTCCCCAACGTCCCATGCCTTGGGTACTGAGTTTAGCACGAACACCTAATATCGGCTTAATACCTAACTGGCGATTGGCATCAATCACCAAATCAACCTCTTCAATCTGTTCTATGACGATGATTGGTGTTTGCCCTAGTCTTTGGGCTAACATTGCCGTTTCGATGTATTCTCGGTCTTTGTAGCCGTTGCAAACTAACAATGCTCCTGGTGTATCCAAGACAGCCAGAGCAATCATTAATTCTGGCTTGGAACCGGCTTCTAAACCAAATTGATGGGGCTTGCCAAATTTCACTAAATCCTCAATCAAATGCCGCTCTTGGTTGCACTTGACGGGAAACACACCACGGTAGATACCAGGGTAGTTGTAGCGGGCGATCGCTTTATTAAAACAAGCATTCAACCGCTCAATCCGATCTTCCAAAATATCGGAAAAGCGAATTAACATGGGAAGTCCCAAGTTGCGCTGTTTCATGGCGTTGACCAATTCAAACAAGTCTAGAGAACCCCCGCGATCGCCCTTGGGTGCAACGGTGACGTGACCAGCAGCGCTAATGGAAAAATAAGGTTGTCCCCAACCTTCAATCCGGTATAACGCTTCGCTATCCTCAATTTTCCAGGAGCGAGGTAAATCTCCTGTGGTAGGACTAGGTGGTAACAGTTTTTTGTGCTTATGATTTTTCACTTCAGATTTCTGTCCATTGGACGGTAGTACCACCTCGTCAGATGTAGCAGTTGATTCAACACCCATTTACTTCCTAACCTCTGTTTTTCACCCACAAATTAACAATTTAGCGCATTCATCTGGGAACGTATATGCACCTAAAGATAATTTCTGAGATAAACTCTGATTGGTCATTAGTCATTGGTCATTGGTCATTAGTCATTGGTCATTAGTACAAAACCCTTGGACTCTTGACAGAGGACGAAGAACAAATGACAAATAACAAAGAGAGTAGTCTGAGATAAGACTTCCTTAGCTCAGAACTTCGGGGACAATTGACTAAATAAAAAATTCATTAAGTTTTTGGAGATCGCTTTGGAACGCACATTCTTAGCAATTAAGCCTGATGGAGTACAGCGTGGATTGGTGGGGGAAATTATCCGTCGCTTTGAAACTAAAGGTTTTACCCTAGTTGGTTTAAAGTTCCTGAAAGTCAGTCGGGAATTGGCCGAACAACACTATGGTGTTCACCGAGAACGTCCCTTTTTTGGTGGTCTAGTGGAATTTATCACTTCTAGCCCAGTGGTGGCGATGGTATGGGAAGGTGATGGCGTCATTGCATCTGCCAGAAAGATTATTGGTGCGACAAACCCCTTAACAGCAGAGCCGGGAACGATTCG
Organism: Nostoc sp.; assembly: GCF_036917755.1. GTDB lineage: Bacteria > Cyanobacteriota > Cyanobacteriia > Cyanobacteriales > Nostocaceae > Nostoc. Next base: position 36,797 of record NZ_JBALFC010000156.1, on the reverse strand, counting down.
CGGTGATTTTGGCCTGAATATTGGTCGCAACTTGATCCACGGTTCTGATGCTCAAGAAACCGCGCAAGTGGAAATAGCCCTATGGTTTAAGGATGAAGAATTAGTTAATTGGCAACCACACTTAACGCCTTGGTTGCACGAGTAAAACATTAGGGAGTGGGGAGTGGGGAAGGTGGGGCCCCCTCTGGGGATAAGGGGTAATGGGGAATGGAGGGAGTAAATAAACAATTATTATTCTCCCTCATCTCCTTCATCTCCCTCATCTCCCTCATCTCCCTCATCTCCCTCATCTCCCTCATCTCCCTCATCTCCCTCATCTCCCTCATCTCACTTCGAGACTTCGCTCTTTTCTGGTTCTACTTGGGGTAATTGGGTGCCAATACGCTTGGAAAATCCCCAGCCTAAAATTAGGAAGATGGCAGGAATCATGATCCATTCTGGTGGAACTAAATCATCGTTCACCACTTTCAACAACAATCGCAAGCCCACTAACGCTACAGTTACATAGCCTGCATCTTCTAGGTTTTCAAATTCGTCTAGCCAACGGATAAACAATCCCGCCATGAATCGCAGCGTAATAATACCAACTGTTGCACCCGTCAGCACCAACCATTTTTCTTGAGAAACTGCGATCGCAGTTGTCACACTATCCAAAGAAAATGCCAAATCTGTAAATGCAATCACGGGTATCGCTTGCAACAACGAACTAAAACGCGGCTCGTGATGGCCATCGTCTTCACTTTCTTGAGAGGTAAAGTGTTGGAATACCAACCACAGCAGGTAAGCAGCGCCCAATAATTCAAATTGCCAAAATTGTTGCACCCAGGTGGCGGTAAGAATTAGGGTGATTCGCAGCACATAGGCAACGACTAAACCAAAGTTGAGGGCCTTACGCTCAAGTTCTTTGTCTTCTAGCCCTTGAGCGATCGCAGCCAGGGCGATCGCATTATCGGCAGATAACACCGCCTCTAAAAATATCAGGATCAGCAGAACTATCGGGGCTTCAACGCTGAAATGAAAGTTGAGGTAATCAAAAATTTGGTCTAGCATTCCGGGTTTCTCAAGCAGAAAAAATTAAAATTTGACAAGAACAGAGATTTTCATGTTAAGAAGCGCAATAAATTGCTACTCTAATTCAGCTTAACGTGGTTGTGGTGCATTTTGAAGGGGGTTGAATGTGTGCGATCGCAGTGCTACTAGAGGATCTTAAGTGTTATTTGATACATAAAACTTTTTAATATTTAGCTGAATGCGATCGTAATGGACTGCCGTCATTTCGCATCTAGAATTAGAATATGAGAACAAACATATCGTCATAATTTATGAATATTTCTTTATGAATGACACACTTCTACAACGCATTACTCATAATCCAGATATCTGCCACGGCAAACCCTGTATTCGAGGACTTCGTTATCCAGTTGAGTTTATTTTGGAACTGCTCAGTTCTGGTATGACTACTGAGGAAATATTGAAAGATTATGACGATTTAGAATTTAAAGATATTTTGGCTGTCTTCTTATTTACTGCGGCTCTAGCTTCCCGTTCCAGATATTCAATTTCTCTTTTCCACTGCTCAAGCCTGTTTTTTCGCAGTTGCAATTGATCTGCTGTAGGGTTTCTGGAAGGCTGGGTATTTGGATTAGGCAGAATTCCATAATTTTTAAGCCAAGTGGGGGTAAATTCCTGCACCTGCCAAAGATAAACATGATCGTGCTTATCACCACCTAGACAGCGAATACGTTTGACTGAAAGGGTGGATTCACCAAAAAGGATTTGCTCATTTGTGGAATTTTTAGGAAACAGGCGCGTCTCACCACCTCTTCCACGAAAGAATTCGACTACAAACCACTCACCAAAATCGAATATACAAACCTCTGTTGGGTCGCTACCATCATCCTCTAACAGATCAACATCATCTTGGATTTGATACCCTATGGCAATTTGTGATGTCTTGGGTAACAAGATGCGAAGCCGTTCAAAGCGGTTACTATAATTAGCCCAAAAGTCTCTGCGACTACGTAGCCGATTTGACTCGAAGTCTGGTAAATCGAGCTTGTTCAATATTAGATTTACTAACTTTTGGAAATCACCATAATTGATACCTCCAATCCACTCTCGAAGTCGTTGCCTTGCTGGATCTGAGAGTTTATACCAATTGTCACCATTTCTATAGTTATTTCGCAACCAATCAACCAGTAAAGAATGATTGTTTGCTATATCATTGGAAACATTAGTGAGCAAATGATTAACAGCTTTTATTTGCTGGCTATCTGACATTTCATCCAAACAACTTAACAGCCATTTTACCTGCTGCTGATTTGTAGAGCGAATTGTAGTAAAATAGGGAGTTATATCTTCTGTGAATTTGCTGAATAATGGAATCCAAACAGGTAAATCTTCTCTGATTGTGTTTAGTAATTCAGCTCGATTAACACGCTGTTCACAAGCAATTTTTGCTAATTCTCTACCTGCTTGTTTACTGCAAAGCGCCCGAATAATTTTAACTGATAGCAGGTGACTAACTAAGTCAGAATTAGCAAAGACATCAAAAGATTCAGCTAGAGACTCTGCTAACGCCTGTTCTTGCTGATCACCATAATAAAGAGCTAAACGCCACAATAGCTGATGTTGCAACCATAAATTAGAAATTGCTACCTTCCAAATAGCTGCTGATGTTTTCCTGCATCGGTCAAGATTTTGCTGATCCCACTGTGCTTTAGCATGGATGCAGTAAATCCAGTCCAACTGACTTACTTGATCAGCTTTAACCTGTTCAATAGCTTCCAATATTTTATCAACATTTGGTATTGATATTGTTGCATCTGGTAACTTACTTGCAAGCTGAATAAGTTGATTAGGGCTACACTGAGGAGTTTCAGGTAGGGAAGGAATGGAAAACTGAGAATTCAAGGTGTTTCTCCTTTAAAGAGAGGTTTTCAGGATATCTTTCTTTAACTCATCACTGCGAAACTGAAAGCGGAAAACTACCTTGCGATCGCCTGGATTATCACGTTTCTTGTCAGATTCAATTTCTCCACGACCAGCAGCTAATATTTTCTGACTTAAAGGTGCTTTGGTAGAGAAACTCATATCATAAAAAATGTATGTGTAAACTGATGATGCTCGCAACAAACTTAGTTGTAGATTGGTTTTGTCGTCTCCATCTGAGCTAGTATGACCTTCTATAACTACCCGGCTAATTTCCTGAGCAAATTCTGGTTTGGAGAAAATAACACCACTGTAAACAGGAATAAAGCGGCGTAGAAAGGCTTTACCTTCTGCTTTAAGTTCTGTACTTCCCTTGGCAAAAAGAATTGATTCTTGGATACTGACATCCCCATTATCGGGGTTGACTTTGACATTGATATTGTTGCTTTTCATCTGTCCCACAACATTACCAATTACTACCCGTTTTGGTACATCCTTTTCTGCAAGCTGGAGTAGTGCAGTGATAAACAGCAAAGCAAAAAACATTAGTAAACTAGACATCAGATCGGCAATAGACAAATAGATACTAGAGTCATCATCCTCTATAATTTCTGCATCAACTTCACTTCTGATAAAATCATCCATGATTGCTTCCTGCATTACGAAATTGGCGGTTATCATTTGCAGCAGCCAGGACTTTTGCTGTCTCTAGTAAATCTCCGCAAACTCTAGCCATAGAAGTATCTGCTTGTTGGAAAAAGTTTACCTGTGAATCAACACTCCTTTGCATAGAAACTTCAAGATGACTCTGCCAAGACTGAAGGCTATGGTCAAATTTTTGATTCAAATCCCTGTATGAATTGTCTACTATTTGCACTTGCTGACCAATACCACGAGCAAGATTTTCTAGTTGCATTAGTCGTTGTGCATCATTTAATCCAGCTGCACTAACTAATCTGTTAATTTGTTCGACAGACCTCTGAATGTTAATCATACTTTCGTCTATTTCTCGAGTCAATTCACTACGTCTTTGAAATTCCTCTCTGAAGACTTGATCAAGATTGTTCACAACCCCAGATAATCCTTCCTGTTGTCTGCCTAGTGTCCCCTCAAGTAAGTTGTTTTGTTCTTGAAAAAACATCTGTAAATTCGCTTGATATTCTTGCCGGAATGTTGTCAAATCTTCCTCTACTGTTTGGCGGGTGGCTGTCAGTGTTGCGTCGATATTTCCTAAAGTAGCCAGAAGATTATCCTTCGCATCATTCATCAATCCAGAGGCTTGATTACCCACTGTTTGTAGAGTATTAGTTTGCTCATGAAAGGTTCTATTTGCTTGGGTAAGAATTTGGATAATTCCAGTCTGAGTAGCTTGAAGCATTTGCTTTTCTACTGTTGCGCGTTCTTGTAGCGCTGTCTGAAGTTCCTCTCGAATTCCTCGGAAAGTAGCAGCAGCTTGCACTGCACTGGCTTCAAAAGCGCTTCGCTGGGCTGTCATTCCCTGGATACTCTGATCTACAGCTCGATTAATTTCGTGAGATGTTTGTTGTAGAATTCCGGTAGTTTCAGTTTGGAATTGACTCAAAGTTTGTCCCATATTGTTAGCAAATCCTTGAAGCATTTGCTTTTCTACTGCTGCGCGTTCTTGTAGCGCTGTCTGAAGTTCCTCTCGAATTCCTCGGAAGGTAGCAGCAGCTTGCACTGCACTGGCTTCAAAAGCGCTTCGCTGGGCTGTCATTCCCTGGATACTCTGATCTACAGCTCGATTAATTTCGTCGGCTGTTTGTTGTAAAACACCTTTTGTATCTGTTTGAAATTGATTTAGAGTGTTTCCCAAATTGTTAGCAAATCCCTGGAGTTCTACCAAAGTCTCTTTTTGAAAGTTCTGAATTGTCAAGATGGAACTTGCCAAATTTTGAGAGATACCACCGAGTTCCTTATGCAGGGTCAACACCGCGCTGGAAGCTTGCTGGGTTAACTCTGCACTTTTATCTAGTCGATCTGCAATGGGTTCGAGTACCTGAATTCGTAAATCTTTGATGAGTTCTTCTAAAACTCTCTGTCCCTGGTTTTCTTGAATTTCTCGGAGTTTTTTCTGTTCTTTGAACATTTCTCCCAAGGCTGGCTTAATCTGCTGACCTATAGCTTGACCTATAGCTTGGGCTGACAACTGATTTAAACCTGCAAACTGTTCTGCAATACTTCTACCTACAGATTGACCAATGGCTTCAGCACTCGGTTGATTTAAGCCTGAGAATTTATCTCCTACACGGATAAATGCCTCAACTAGATCACTATTGTTATTGTCTGTTGTTTTTAAGGTTGCGATCGCCTTCAATTTTTGACGCAAACTATCACGTCGTTCCTGCCGTACTGAATCACACCCAAACAAAACTAGAAGAAATAAGCTACCAGAACCAAGCCCCATCATGGAAGTAGAGAAAGCTGTTTTCATTCCCCCCAGTAGCTCTTTACTGGCAGTCATTAGTTGTTTGGGATCGTCTGTAGATAAATTGATTCCTTGGAGTCCCAGTTGTATACCATAAAAGGTTCCTAAAAGACCAATTGCAGTACACAAGGTTGTCACGAAGCGTAGGGAACTACGAGGTATTGCTTGGGCTAACACAGATGGATACTTTATCAGTACGAACTTGCCATCTTGTTGTCTGAATCTACTAGAGTCATCAGTTCCTAGATGGTCTTTTAACCAACGACTATCCTTTTCTAAAAGCTTGACATTTTTACCATTTTTACCATTTTTCAAATTACTCAAAAATTTAATCGGGGTTTCAGTTGTGCCACACTCTGAGCGCCAATACTGCCATAATGTACAAAGTTCGATAATAATTGCAATTATTAACACAAAAGCAATTGTCCAATGAAAAGGTTCGTTATGCCAAATAATTTTCCAAACTTTTGCTATTTCCATAGATTACCTTCTCTGATTTATGTTGATTAAACATTTTTGAATTGGACTAATTCTTTATCCGTAAGAACTTTTTGAGCTATCCGTATTGGCAGATGTTCTGCATATAGGCGGGTTCCTATAGGTTCCCGGAGGCATAAGCTATAAAGTCGCTCACCCTCTGCCTTTTTGTCTTCAATTAGATAAACCTGTTCTGGTGCATAGCTTCGCAACAAACGTACTTGCAAACAGGTTTTTAAATCCTGCGAAGAAGTAGATAGGGGTGAATCATGTCCAAATAATTCACAAGCTACTTTCCAAGCGTGGTTAATCGCCACAATCTCATTAACCAATTTCTCCACAGAGGGGTACAAAAGTTCCGCAGTTTCATCAATCAATGCTTTTGACCTACTTGCCTGAGATTCGATAGGTTTATTGTTCCCAAAGATGGAAGCTTATTTAACTTTTTTTGCTAAAGTTATAAAGTAATTTTTGATGTCAAACTGCTCTTTAGGCGGTGAAAAGGTGTATGATATATGATGGCTTTCGTCAGGCACAGAAAACCTGAAATAATGCGTTACGCTAATGCGGTAACACACTCTACACCTATAGCGGTTTTATACTTAATATTTTCCAGGTTATGCCAGAGAAAAAGCAAACAAAGCCTGCGTAAGTAGGCTTTGTTTATAAACTATTGATTTTTAGTCTAGAGGAAGACCAAAAACTAAATTCTCCATTAAAAGATAGGGTTATTAGCCTAGAAATACGGTACTATGATTTTCATATTAAAAAGCGCAATAAATTGCTACTCTAATCCAGCTTAACGTGGTTGTGGTGCATTTTGAATGGGGTTGAATGTATGCGATCTCAGTATCCGTAGGATATTTGTAGTATTATTGTATATAGTGAAAATTTGAACATCTTACTTAATGCGATCGTAATGGACTGCTGTCAGTTCGCATCTATAATTAGAATATGAGAACAAAAATATGGTAAGAGTTTATGGATAACACACTTCTACAAAGCATTACTCATAATCCAAATATCTGCCACGGTAAACCCTGTATTCGAGGACTTCGTTATCCAGTTGAGTTTATTTTGGAACTGCTCAGTTCTGGTATGAGTACTGAAGAAATATTGAAAGATTATGACGATTTAGAATCTGAAGATATTTTGGCTGTTTTGTTATTTGCTGCTCGACTGAGCCAAGTCAAAAGCATTGATCGAATTGCCTGATGAAATTTCTTGTCGATGCTCAGTTACCAGTTCGTCTTGCCCGTTTTCTCAAAACTTTAGGTTATGACACGCTCCACACCAGAGACTTACCAGGAGAAAATGCTACGCCAGATAATGAGATAAATGCCGTATCAATTCAACAGAATCGAATTTTAATTACTAAAGATGTGGATTTTGTCAACTCTTTTTTAACAGTTCAGCAACCTTATAAACTACTTTTAATCACGACAGGTAATATCAATAATTCAAATTCCTATAATCTCTCATCTTTACCAGAGATAGTGCGGATGTGTTTATTACAGTGGATCGGAATCTGCCATTTCAACAAAATTTGGCAGTTCTAGATTTAGCTGTTTTAGTGTTGCAAGCACCGTCGAATCGATTAGCAGATATGAGCGTGCTGATTCCTAAAATTTAGGCAATTGTTGACACAGCACCAAAGGGTACAGCTACAGTGGTGAGTGAATAAAATATCATCTAGGTATTGAGCCGACACCGAAATCAAGATTGTGAAATTGACTCGGAACCAACAAAGACCGTTGGAATGGCCATCACCATCAACATTACTAAGTTAGCAACCCAAAACAACACAACAACGCCAAAACCCACCAATGTCAAATAGGAAAATGTTAATTGCGTGAATCCATCCAGCAGTTGCCACAACCGAAAAGCTGTGTAGAAAAAACCAATGGGTACAACAATACTTGGCACCAGCCAGCGACTAAAGACACCTTCGCTCAGGAGTTGCACGGCTACTATCAATAGGTAACTCCCCCAGAATACCCATGAAGATGGTTGCCTCCAAGCCGGAACTAACAAGCATATAGGTAACAAAACTCCAGCAACCAAGGCTAACTTGACCCACCATCGCAGAAATTGCCATTGCTTCTCACTAAACCCAATTTCTGCCGTAAAGGGTAAACGTCGAGCTTTAACGCCAAAACCATAGTCAATAGCTAGCAGGGTTGTAATCAGAATAGAAAGGGTAAGAATCAATCCATTATTAACTGCCATCTGCTCTTAGACCTAATACAGTCAACTAAAAATTTCACAAAATATCTGCCAACTTTACCAGCAGAGTATTTGCTAAATCAAATAACCTGATGTCATCTGTATCAACACTATTTCCTTCACTAGCTAACAAGTTTCTCACAGAAGATAACCTGTCATTGGTTTCAGAAATTCTCCAATGTTCTTCTAAGTTTACTGCGAAATCAAACAGCGATCGCTCTCCTAAATGCTGTCTTACCTTCACAGCTACACTATCATTACTTACCAAAAATTCTTTAATAGCATCTAATCGATAATTACCTAATATTTCGTCATGTCCCCACGTTTCCAGCCAGTCTCCATCGACATCTTCAACGTAAAAATTGACAAAATCAACCCCGTAAGTTAGCCAGCTTTGCTGCATTTGTCGGGCTGTTTCTAAAGCTTCCGCAAATGTATCTACTTGATTGTTGCAGCTGTGAATTTCTCTTTGATTAACCATAAAAGCTGTAATTAGCAGGTAAGGATCTAGGCTATAATCCAAATCTGGAATATCCAATTCCAGAAAATTCACGAAAATTTTAAATATTTGCCACCACAAAGGTAATCACTGTTATACAGTGCCACGTTGACTAACTGATTGACAAAATTAGCGTCCTTGGGATTGTAACTTAAGAATAGTCCTCTCTCGATTTCCCACGATCGCAGTGTATTTTGCCAAGCTTGGTACTTTTGTTGATTAAGTTCTTCAGAGACACTGGTGATTTGAATGCACAGTGGTTGATTGTTCCGACTAACAATTAAATCTGTTGCCATAGAAAGGTCGGCAATATAACGCTGCCAAAAACTACCTTCTCGACTGACAATATCTTGAGCGATTAATTTAATGATATCATCATCAAGCTGATTAAATTCGCCTGCCATTAATTTTTGTTTCCAAATATAAAACTTGGAGTCACTTGCATTGAACCATCTGGGAAAGAGATAAGCATACCAATATCTCTCAATGGGCGTCATTTGCTCGAACTTTGCTTTTTGTTCTTCTTCTGAAGGTAAGGATTTGATTATCAGCCAAATTGTAGAATCCGTAATCACCTCTAGCAGAAAGGCAATGACAAAAGGTTTTGCAGTCAGGGAACCTGGCTTAATATTCTTTACCCAACGATTAATTTCATCTAATCTTCTCGCTAAATTATGATCTATCGAGGAGGCTTGCTCGATAAGGGACTTTAGCTTCTCCTTAATCTCTTTAGCTTGCAAACGATGCCCTACTTTCAGAAGATAACGCTTTTTTCACACATTTATAACTAAATTTTAACTTGAAAATGTCTTTACTTAATTTCCTGATGTCATTAAATATTCTCTAGGTCGATGCCCTGTATACGTAAGACCTCCCGCAGTCGAGCAATTTCTTGTTCTGCTTGTTGGGCGCGTTCTTCTGCTTGTTGGGCGCGTTCGTCTGCTTGTTGGGCCAGTTCTTCAGATGATAGTATTAATTGATTTTCAGTAGTGAAGAATCTTAATTTATTTTCATAAACTCCCAAATAAAGTTCTAGCTGCTGACTCCACAAACGTCCATCAGTGGTAGGTTGAATTTCTTGATACTTACCATCTACTAAATGAAATCCCTGAAGTTCCACTGTTACAGGATGAAACCAGAAATAATCTGGTGTACGGAAAGTATCCTGATAAACTTGTTTTTTTAAGCCTTTATCAACTGCTGCCGTTGAATTCCACAAAATCTCGATAATTAAATTTGGATACTTGCCGTCTTCTTGCCAAACTACCCAACTCTTACGGTCTTTTTTCTGGGTTCCCAAAACTACAAAAAAGTCTGGCCCGCGGAAATCTTCTGATTTCTTTTGGTTAGGACTGTAGTAAATCGTCAAATTGCCAGAAGCATAGAAATCTTGCCTCTGTCGCCACCATAATTTAAGTATGCGAATCAGCAGATCGATTTGGTCACGATGCAGGTCACTTTCCAAGGGTGGTTCGTCACTAAATATATCGCCAGGAGGAAAAATCACTTCGTCCTCTGAAGTATCATCAGAGACAAATTCTATGGTAGCAGGTTCAGACATCAGCGATCGCTCCGCGATTTACATTCATTTTACTGAAAATTCGGTAACTTGCAGATAGCTTTGCAAACTTGTAATAACTCGATTGCACCTGGGGATTCATTCAGACTTAATAATGGCATTAACTGATAAGTTGGCTGCTGTTGATGTCTTAAACAAACAAATTGATAACGCAGTCCGTTAGTTACCAGTCCCCAAACTGATGGTTGCTGTTCTAAACTTTTAAAAGCATAAGTGAGTAATTGAGGCAAACCCTCACCCACTTCGACCGCACTGTTTTTCGTTTCAATCACTACAACCCAAAAAGGCGGTGCAATATTAGTTTGAGGACTGTTGATTGCTAAAATATCCATCCGTCCGGTAATTCTTCTGTCTTCATCTTCGACTGCGATCGCAATGCTATCTTCCATTGTCAACCGAATCGGCACATCGTAAAACCCAGCTAACCGCATTAATGGTGCGATCGTTAAAAATTTAACTAAACCTTCAGAAATTTTACCAAGCCTGAGATAACGATGGAAGTCATTTCTAATTCGCAATAAATCCTGCTGTTCAAACTCTGTCAACGGTTCTAAATTTAAGAAGTCTGTGAATGAACCAGTTGAAAGCTCTTCCAGTTTGAGAAAGCGATGAACATCGTTGAGAGATAGGCTGCTAGCTTCGACCGTGAGTGTCATAGTTTCAGGCTTTGTTTGTGAAGAGTACTTACATATTGCAACATTCCCGATAGATAGGTTACAAAACCTCTTTACATTTCTTGATCGCTTGCTTTTGGTAGATGAAAATAAATGTAAACTAAATAACTCGGCAATTTCTACCCAGCTTCAGGAAAATCTAAACACTGTATAGCATAACTGGGCTAAGAATAGTTTTTAGTAACAATAGCGATCGCACTCATAACCAACTATGTCTCAACCAACTATAGAATCAATCCTGCAAGAGAACCGCTTATTTCATCCTGCCTCGGAATTCTCGCAGAAAGCCCATATCAAAAGCCTGGATGAGTATCAGCGTCTCTACGCTAAAGCTAAAGCCGATCCACAGCAATTTTGGGCAGATTTGGCTGGAACCGAATTAGAATGGTTCCAAAAATGGGATACAGTATTAGATTGGCAACCGCCTTTTGCTAAGTGGTTTGTTGGTGGTAAGATTAATATTTCTTACAACTGCCTTGACAGACATCTCACTACTTGGCGTAAAAATAAAGCAGCATTGATTTGGGAAGGAGAACCAGGTGATTCGCGTACCCTTACCTATGCCCAACTGCACCGGGAAGTTTGCCAGTTCGCCAATGTATTGAAGCAACTAGGTGTACAAAAAGGCGATCGCGTTGGAATCTATCTGCCGATGATTCCCGAAGCGGCGATCGCTATGTTAGCCTGTGCCAGAATCGGCGCACCCCACACTGTAGTATTTGGCGGTTTTAGTGCCGAAGCTTTGCGCGATCGCTTAATTGATGTCACAGCTAAACTGTTAATCACGGCTGATGGTGGTTGGCGCAAAGATGCGATCGTTCCTCTCAAGGAACAGGTAGATAAAGCCTTAGCTGATGGTGCTGTTCCCAGTGTCGAAAATGTCCTAGTTGTCAAGCGCACCGGACAAGAAACTGATATGCAGTTGGGGGGACGCGATCATTGGTGGCATGATTTACAAAAAGGTGTATCAGCCGATTGTCCCGCCGAACCGATGGACAGTGAAGATATGCTATTTGTCCTCTACACTTCTGGCAGCACGGGCAAACCGAAGGGTATAGTGCATACAACTGCTGGTTATAATTTGTATTCCCATATAACCACCAAGTGGATATTCGACCTGCAAGACACAGATGTATATTGGTGTACTGCCGATGTAGGTTGGATTACAGGACACAGCTACATTGTCTACGGCCCCCTATCCAACGGTGCAACAACGTTGATGTATGAAGGTGCGCCCCGTGCTTCTAATCCTGGTTGTACATGGGATGTAATTGAAAAACACGGCGTTAATATTTTTTATACTGCACCTACGGCAATTCGCGCATTTATTAAGATGGGTGAACAACATCCGAATGCGCGAAACCTATCTTCATTGCGTTTGCTGGGAACCGTCGGCGAACCGATTAACCCCGAAGCTTGGATGTGGTATCAGAAAGTAATTGGTGGCGATCGCTGTCCAATTGTTGATACCTGGTGGCAAACGGAAACTGGCGGTATCATGATTACACCGCTACCAGGGGCAATTCCCACCAAACCAGGTTCGGCAACTCTTCCCTTCCCAGGAATTATCGCAGATGTGGTGGATTTAGAAGGAAACACCGTACCCAATAATGAAGGCGGTTATCTGGCGGTGCGACATCCTTGGCCAGGAATGATGCGGACAGTCTACGGCGATCCAGAACGCTTCCGCCGCACCTATTGGGAACACATTCCCCCCAAAGATGGTAATTATACTTACTTTGCTGGTGATGGCGCTAGACTTGATGAAGATGGTTACTTCTGGGTAATGGGTCGTGTAGATGACGTATTGAATGTATCAGGACACCGACTCGGTACAATGGAAGTAGAATCAGCCTTAGTTTCTCACCCAGCAGTTGCAGAAGCGGCGGTAGTGGGTAAGCCGGATGAACTTAAGGGTGAAGAAGTAGTTGCTTTTGTGACTTTAGAAGGCACTTATCAGGGAAGTGAAGAACTGATTAAAGAACTCAAACAGCACGTTGTCAAAGAAATTGGTGCGATCGCACGTCCGGCAGAAATTCGCTTTACAGATGCTTTGCCGAAAACGCGATCGGGTAAGATTATGCGCCGATTGCTGCGGAATCTAGCTGCTGGAGAAGAAGTATCTGGGGATACTTCGACATTGGAAGATCGGAGTGTGTTGGATAAATTGCGGGAAGGGGCGTAGCAATTTTAGATTATGGAAAGGCATTTCCTATATTAGACATCTCCGAAAATGAATGTAGAGACGTAGCACTGCTACGTCTCTACAAGGGTTCTGGGTAACGCATATTTAATTTCTGGAGATGTCTATTGGAGATGCCTTTCATAACGCTTGAAATATCGTGCGTTATGCATTAATACGGTTTAGTTAAGGCTAGCACTCTTTGTCAAAGTCATTTTTTTACGAACCGCAGAGGACACAGAGAGAGAAAAAGAGAAGGAAAAAATTTCTTAACTGAACTGTATTGCGTTATGCGTGGCTATCAAACATATCCTACTATTAACTTACTTTTGATTAATTAATGCCACCAAGAGATAGCATTCACAATGAGCGAAAACTATATTTAGCAATTACAGATATTATACTATAGCAATATTTTCAATGAACCAATTGGCGAACTAGTAATTACAGAAATGCCACTGAAATTAATTATCATCAATTTACAAACAGTAGAGGTCAGACAATGGAAACCAGCACGACCTATCGAGAAATAGTCAAACAGGTAATTATACAATATGGTAAACTTCGTCCCTCGCATGGAGATATTCGACTCGACCCAATCTTTGATGAAATGCATGATAGGTATGCTTTGATGCAAGTGGGTTGGGATAGAGGACGGCGAGTTAGAGGAAATCTAATTTATATAACACTACAAAATGGTAAGGTTTATATTGAATATGATGGGATAGAACACGGCATAACCCAAGATTTGATCGCGATGGGGGTTTCTCTACCAGATATCGTTTTAGCTTTTCTGCCTGAATCAGAGCTAGCTGCTAGTACAGCGTGGCATCAATAAGCGTGCGTGTCAACTTAGAGCCAGGGCGAATAGAATAGAGCCTCCGGCACGCTGACTCGTAGCTTGCTTCTCCGTAGGAGTACGCGGCTACACAAACTCTCGTCCACCTCCGTGGACTAATACAAAATCAAGGATTCTTAACCCACGGAGGTGGGTAAAGCTTCGTGTAGACGCGGTTTCTAACCGCCCTTTTAAGGTTAAGTTGACACCCATGATCAATAAGCCACCCATTCCAAATAAATGAAAAGCGATCGCGGCTACATTTTATCATGGAGATAAGAAGATTATTGAGGCATTGAGGACGATGAAGCTGAAGAGCAAACCCAAATCAGCATTTGTTCAATCTTTTAGCGGCATGACGCTGAGTATCATCACTATAATTGGTCTATCACCATTAGTGTTAGCGGTTCCTGCAAAAGTTTCTTTGCATTCGCCTGAGGAGTCTGTTGAGAGACAACCGCAGAAAATAGCACAGTTTTCAGGCGCAGATACACCAGAGCGATCGCAGCTCCTGCAAGAAGCCAATGCTTTATACAATCAAGGAGACTTGACAGGTGCAGAGGAAAATTTACGCAAATTCATTAAAAAATCCCCAGAAGATGCCTTCGCACACTTTCAACTGGGAAACGTGCTTTTTCGGCAAAAGAAACCAGAAGAAGCAATTACCTCTTATCGAGAAGCCATTCGCCTCGAACCAAAATACGCTCTAGCTTACAATGGGGTCGGTATGGTTTATGCTAGCCAAAGTCGCTGGGAAGAAGCTATTACTGAATATCAAAAAGCTCTCGAAATTAATCCTAATTATGGCGAAGCCCTAACTAATTTTGCACTAGCATTGTGGCAAACAAATAAACGAGATGAGGCACTATCTTCTTTAGAAAAAGCTTTAAATATTTTCAAATCACAGAATAGAGGTGAAAAAGTTAAACAAGTCGAACGAATCTTGCGAGAGATCAAAACTGCTGATCAGCCTAGTGTTTCATGAAAATCATATTATTCACAATCCACCAAACAACGAATGGGCAAACAAAGCGGCTTGAGTGCGATCGCGTAAATTCAACCGACTCAGAATATTGGTAACATAATTCTTAACAGTGTTTTCGGAAAGAAACAGTGATTCGGCAATTTCCCGGTTATTGGCTCCACAAGCAATTAACCGCAATACATCTAATTCTCTGGGTGTGAGTTGCGCCAATTCTGGACGGGGTTCTACTGACGGGACAGGTGCGGCAATCGGCATGAGTGCTTTCTCAAACAATCCCGGGCCGAGTAGGGTTTGTCCCTTGTAGACGGATAGAATTGCCAACATTAATTCATCTGGTTCGGTGTCCTTGAGCAAATAGCCCTTTGCACCCAGCCGCATCGCCTGGAAAACATACTCATCATCATCGAAGGTGGTGAGGACGAGAACCTTAATCTCAGGATATTGTTGAGCGATCGCCTTTGTTGCAGCAACGCCATCCATTACCGGCATTCGGATATCCATTAGCACAATATCGGGTTGTAGTACAGCAATCACCTCGAGTGCGCGTTGCCCATTTTCCGCCTCACCGATTACCTGCATCTGGGCATTGGACTCAAGCATACTCTTAAGTCCCTGGCGAATCAGATGCTGATCGTCAACTAATAAAATCCGAATCATAGCTAAAACACCAATAGCTTTGATAGTGGCAAAGAAACAGAAATACAACAACCTGTTCCTAATTGACTGTGGAGATTCAACTGACCGCCCAGTGCAACCGCTCGTTCTCGCATCCCTTGTAGCCCAAACCCGGTTGTATTTTGAGTGGGGTTAAACCCTTTTCCATTATCTTCGATTGACAGATGAATCATCCCAGCGTGAGCCAGTAGTCCAACGGTGACACTCGTCGCCTGAGCGTGTTTGCAAATATTTGTCAACGATTCTTGCACAATGCGATAAAGAGCCGTGTTTACTTCTGTTGGTAAAGTGTAAGGTACATCAATTTTACAGGACGGTTCAATACCTGTGGTTTGCTGAAAATCTGTCAGCAGCTTTTCAATAGCTGATTTGAGAGTTTGCCCTTGCAAAGGATTGGAACGCAAAACAGAAAGCGATCGCCGAATTTCTAGCAGCGCCTCAGCCCCCTGTTGCTTTGCCTGTTTGAGAAATGTCAATGCTTTATCATTATTTGATTGCCAGAACAACAAAGTGTTATTAATCTGAATGGTTTGGGCGGCGAGAGTGTGTCCCAACCCATCATGAATTTCGCGGGCAATTCGGTTGCGTTCCTGCAAAGTTGCCTGATCTTCAATCCGTAGCGCATACTGGCACAGTTGTTGATTGATCATCTCTAATTGCTGATGGGCAATTTCTAACTGCTCTCGACTTTGGCGTTCTGCAAGCAGGGCATTAATTAACAATAAAGCGAATACTAACGTTAAGCTAAACAATAAAATATTACTTAATCGCCAATCCCAGGACATAGCGATCAGCTTCTCTGGCATAAAATTCTCAGGTACAATCGGTCTTGATAAAAGCAGTGTTCCATAACAAAGCAAAGATAAACCTAAGACAACCAACTGTCCCGATTGCTTAAATATCAGACAACTCCGCATCACCAGTACCAGACACAGCAGGAAAACGGAGCGAGTAGATAAAATATGTTGAGTCGCTGGCAGCACAATTAAAAGGAATTCCAGGGCTGTATAAAGTAATTTTGTTTCCAGCTTAAGCATTGGTAGTCTCAAGCCCATTAAACTGAAAGTTGCGATCGCCAGAACTCCTAGCAGCAACGACCAGGACAACTGAAACGGCAGCAGAACTTCCATGAATACTGCCGTGGCTAATAACAGCCATTCTAGGTAAAGCAACAGACGAAAGGATGGGTAGGTCAAGCGAACCATAGAACTGTTCCAACTCAATGGCCTTTCTGACAAAACCATAGGTATTTTCACAATTTTAGAGGGAAATAGTTGAAGAAGTCGGATATCTGGGCGCTGTGAATGATGCTGACTTTTCATGGGATCTGGAAAACCTCTCTCCTTTTAGGCTACGTGTACACACAAGTCGAAAATTCCCAATCCAAATTGACTCTACAACCCACAAACCTCACCCTCGCTTTACCCAAGGGTAAATCTGTCCCTCTCCTTAACAAGGAGAGAGACAGGTTTTGCGTAGCAGAACCAGGGTGAGGTTTTTCAAGATTTTTGGGTAATTCGATGACTTGTGTGTACACCGTAACTCCTAAAAGAAGAGAGACTTTGAATTTTCCCCCTTCCTGCATCGGGAAGTGGGTTAGGTTTTTTCACATGACGTGATAAGTCAGGTGAATGATGAAACTCTTCTCTTCTTCCTATATAACGAATCTGTCTCTAGTCTCGCTAGACCCGTTCCGACTGATTAACTATTTCTAAATTAGGAAAAAAGTCACAATGACTTGAGTACTTTTTTACTGCTTAGGTTAGGAATTCTAGCTCATGCACAAACCCATCCCAACTTTTAAGATTAACTGGTGTGAGAAAAGTAGCAACTTTTCAAACATCTTCTAAACAGTCGTAAACCGAAATTGAGTCAGAACACTCGTATTACTTACAACAAAAACAAGAGAAGTAAATGATCAAAAAACAAATAATTTTACCAACCCTTCTCCTTGCAACTATTCTGATTGGAGGAATGACAGGTTGCACCAGTTCTAAGTCTCCAGATGTGTCTCAAGGGGGCGACTCTGGGACAAAGGTATCTGATACCACAAACTCTCCGGCATCGAATACGGCGGATCGCGCCGAGAAGCGCGATGCAGTTCGCAAGCAAGTTGAGGCAGTTCTGACCCCAGATCAGGTAAAGCAATTGTCAACGAAATTGCAAAATGGTGAAAAAATGCGTAAAGCAGTGTTGAGTCTGAATCTCACTGCTGAACAGAAGACTAAAATCCAGGATATTTTTAAGACTGCCTATCCCCACCGTAAAGGGCAATCCTAAGATAATTCCTAGTAGTTTTATAAGAAGAATTCAGAATTCAGTCGTCAGAATTCAGCATGAATTATGTACGACTGAGGGTATTCAGTCTTTCACTGATTGCATTCTGAATTCTGGATTCTGGATTGTGTATTCTGTATTCTTCTTCAATAGTTAAAGTTATGTTCAAGCAAAAATTGATCGTCAAGATAGAACTCGCCGTTATAGCCGTAATCCTGACAGGAAGTAGTTTATACGCTTCAACCGCTCTAGGTAAAGCCCAACCTAGCCCCAAACAAATGGTGGATGAGGTCTGGCAAATCCTCGATAAAAATTATGTTGATGTCAGCTTTAATCATCAAGATTGGAAAGCAATTCGACAGCAGTATATTAGCCGTTCCTATAGTTCCAAGAAACAGGCTTATGGGGCGATTCAAGAAATGGTGGCTAAATTAGGCGATCGCTACACGGAGTTTTTCGACCCCCAGGAATACCAAGCCCTAAATAATGACCTTTCTGGCAATCTCAGTGGTGTCGGGCTGGAACTGGCACAGAATGAAAAAACCAAAGCCTTAACCGTTGTCGCTCCAATTGAAGGAACGCCTGCTTTTAAAGCGGGTATTTTACCCGAAGATGTAATTGTCCAAATTAACGGTCAAATAACTCAAGGAATGAAAATTGAGGATGCCGTGAAGCGGATTATCGGCCCAGTGGGAACCAAGGTAGTACTCACGATTCAACGGGGTAGCCAATCGCAAACTTTCAAACTTACCCGCGCCAATATTGCGATCCATCCTGTAACTTACAACACGCAAACAACGGCAGTGGGTAAGATTGGTTACATTCGTTTGCCAGAGTTTACGCAAACTGCGGCAGCAGAGATGCATCGGGCAATTCAAGCATTAGAAAAACAGCAGGTGCAGGGCTACGTTTTGGATCTGCGTTCCGATCCAGGTGGACTGCTGGATGCGAGTTTGCAAATTGCCAGTATGTGGTTGAAGCAAGGAGCGATCGTGTCTTTGGTAAATCGAGATCAAGTTAAAGATAGCTACAAGGCGTCGGGACATCCTCTCACCGACAAACCCTTAGTCATACTGGTCGATAAGGGATCTGCTAGCGCCAGCGAAATTCTGTCGGGAGCGCTGCAAGATGACAATCGCGCCAGGTTAGTAGGGACACGCACCTTTGGTAAAGGTTTAGTTCAATCCGTAGAGCCACTGGAGGATGGTTCAGCACTGAAACTAACGATCGCCAAATACTACACGCCGAAAGGTCGAGATATCAATCATGTCGGCATTGCACCAGATATTACTGTGGCGTTAACCGAGGCACAACAGCAAGCATTATTGCAAAACCGAACCTTGGGGACATTAGCTGATCCTCAGTACGCTAGCGCCGTTGCTGACCTGAGCAAATCGATTCAGTCCGAGGCTAATCATGTAAGTTTACAGCGTGGGCAATAAGTATACGGATACTTTTGACAATATCTAGTATCATCACTTTCAATCATGTCAACCCGCCAAGCCCAACGACTTCAAATTTGTGAACCAGTCCCAGGTCTGCAAATCCTGGTTCAACTCAGTAACACTCCCCTAGTGCGGAAAGTCATATTTACTGTTACCCGCCATCAGCTAGCGATCGTCGGGGTTGTATTTGTTGCCACCTTGGTTTTTGCTATGCGGGAAAATTCTCCCTGGCTGACAGTGCCTAAACAGGTGGCGATTGAATTCTTTTCTGCTGTATCCCAATCCCTAGCGGCTTTATTGGGGGTGTTAATTGTTTTCCTCACGTTTAATAGTCAGTTGATCGCTCAAAGGCGGCATGAAGACTACTATACACTTCAGATTCAGATTGACCAACTCATTCGTCTAACTCAGTCTCTTCCCCCCGAACTCAGTAATTTTGATCAAACTCTGATCGCGCTGATTAACTATTTAGTTCCCTTGCATTTAAAGGATTTACCAATCTGGGCAACTAGCTCCCAAGTGCTACCTTTGGACAAGCTTTTAGATAATTTCAAGAATGAACATGAATGGGCGCAAGTGCAGCAACAATCCTCCTTAGCTACCCATTTGCACCGACAACAAATTTTACTTGTCATCAATAACATGGAAGAAATCCTAGAGGGATTTTCCCGGCTTTACAATCGCATCCTAGAGATGAGCCGTTTCATTCTGGCGATCGTCAAATTGTCCTTTCTCTTGGGAGTTTCACTGCTGTTTTTGCTGTTATTTGGGATTATCGATTTGCAAAGGAAGTTTCCCGATCTCAGCCTACCTGTAACTGTTTCTCTAGCAATTTGGGTGTTGATTGCTCTTTTAGAGCTAGTGCTTGATACCTGGTTTTTATATAAAAACCTTTATGGATCGTCGAGTCACTATCTCCGGTTTTTCGCTAATACAAAATACCCTATTTAATAGGCGGAGGCTAACTTACTATGAGTAACTTAACATTCCCAGATACCAAAGCTAGTAACACAACCAAAGCATCTCAATCTCCAACTGATACAGTACGTAGCTATCTTCAACAAATTGGACGGATACCTCTATTAAACCACGAGCAAGAAATTCTTTTTGCCCAACAAATTCAGCAGATGATCACAATACTTGCTGAATCAAAAAAACTGGCTGTGAAATTAAAGCGTACACCCACACTATCAGAATGGGCTAACCAGATGCAGTTAAGTGAACAGGAACTACTTCAGCAGCTAAATCAAGGGAAAAAAGCCAAGCAGAAAATGATCGCGGCTAATCTTCGGTTGGTGGTATCAATTGCCAAGCAATATCAGAGACGTAACTTAGAGTTTATGGACTTAATTCAAGAAGGTACTTTGGGTTTGGAGAGAGGGGTTGAGAAATTCAATCCGGCTCTAGGATACAAGTTTTCAACCTACGCTTACTGGTGGATTCGTCAAGGAATTACCAGAGCGATCGCCGAGCAAGGGCGCGTGATTCGATTACCCATTCACATCAATGAAAAGTTAAACAAAATTAAGCGTGTTCAGCGAGAATTATCTCAAAAACTGGGTCGCATTCCCACCAGTGCAGAAATTGCTCATGCACTTTCTTTAGAGCCTAGTCAGATTCGAGAATTTCTGCTTTTGGCTCGTCAAACTCTCTCCCTCGATATTCGAGTTGGGCCAGAAAAAGATACAGAATTACAAGATTTAATCAGAGATTACAGATATTCTGATAATGGCTATACCACCGAGGAATCTCTCAATCAGGACGTTGAAAATTTATTGTCAAATCTGCCTATACAACAACAAGAAATATTAAGGTTGCATTTTGGTTTGACTGACGGTAACGAACTTTCTCTAGAACAGATTGCTCAACGTATGGGTATTAGTCGGGAACGAGTCCGGCAGATAGAAAAACAAGCTCTCAAACTTTTACATCGGCAGCTAAGTAAGTCTTGAAGAAGAATTCAGAAGTCAGAATTCAGGAGCAAAGCCGGAAACGCTCCTCGGCTTGGCGTCAGAATCAATCAGTAGGGGATTCAGACCCGCCACTGATAGCGCAGAGGTAGTCAGTCCGCGAGCGTCTTGAAGACCACCAAATTTTCAATTTGGTGGGGGTCTTAAATCCGGTTATTCATCCGCCAGTCGTATAGAATACCCAACTGAATTCTGACTCCTGACTCCTGTTTCGATAATAATTCAAAATTAAAAAGAGTTACATAAGAAGAGCAGCGCCTTGCGGGGGTTCCCTCCGTTGTGGCGACTGCGGGGGATTTCAACCCCCCACTAAAATCCACTGGAGGTTCTAATGAACCATGAAATTTCTAACGAGAGTTTGACTGAGAACAGGATAAAACCGAAGTTACCGCGATCGCCAAGAAAGATTATTTTGGTAATTTTGGGCGTGATGGTGCTGGCTGGGCTGGTTATTTTGGGTATCCATGCGGGTGCAGCCAAGACAGAGAAAACGGGAAAATCTGCCCGTAATAAGCAGCAAGTGACACCTGTAACTGTGGCAATGGTGACACAAAAAACGGTTCCGATCCAATTGCAGGCGATCGGCAATGTGCAATCGGGTTCTACGGTATCGATTACGCCCGAAGCCAGTGGACGGATCATTGGAGTTTATTTCAAGAAAGGTCAAGATGTGAAAAAGGGACAACTTTTGTTTACCCTGGATGACCGATCGCAAGCTGCTGCAATCCAGCAAGCTCAAGGAACTGTCGCCAAAGACCAAGCTTCGGTACAACAAGCAAGAGCTGGATTAACTAGAGACTTGGGTCAGGTAGACCAAGCTAGGGCGACTTTAATCAAAGACCTAGCCTTAGTGCGACAAGCCCAGGCGACTTTGGCCAAGGATCAAGCACAAGCAGATTTTGCTCAGGGACAGAGCGATCGCTATGGTGCATTGTATAAGAAGGGCGCGATCAGTTTAGATCAAGCACAGCAATACGTTTCCAACAGTAAATCGGCTACAGCAACCCTGCAAGCAGATCGAGAAGCGATCGCTAATGCTCAGGCTGTTTTGAAAAGCGATCAAGTGGCGCTGACTAATGCTCAAGCTGTTGTCAAGGGCGATCAAGCTGCGATCGCTAATGCTCAAGCTGTTGTCAGTTCTGACCAGGGAGCATTAGACAATACCAAAGTGCAATTATCTTACGCCAAAATTTATGCGCCGATTGATGGTCGCGCAGGCAATATTTTGGTGACTCAGGGCAATGTGGTACAAGCTAACAGCACGACTCCACTTGTTACCCTGACTCAAATTCGCCCGATTCAAGTTGCTTTTTCCATTCCCGAAACAAATCTGCCCCAGGTACAAAAGTATATGCAGAATGGCAAGCTGAAGGTAGATGTGACGTTCCCTGATAATCAAGCTCATCCCATACCAGGTAATTTGACATTTGTCAATAATACGGTCGATAACACCACAGGGACAATTCAACTGATTGGCGACTTTGACAACACTCAGGGACATTTGTTTCCCGGTCAATTTGTGAATGCAACGCTGACGCTGACCGAAGAACCGAATGCAACGGTTGTTCCCTCGCAAGCCGTACAGAATGGCCCGGATGGACAGTTTGTTTTTGTAGTTAAGCCAGATATGACGGTGGAAAATGTTCCAGTTACAGTTAGTAGTAGCATTGATGGGCTAGATGTGGTTCAGAAAGGACCGCAACCAGGCGATAAAATTGTCACCGATGGTCAAGCTAATCTCGTTTCGGGTAGCAAAATCCGCATCAAAACAGCCGGCAATAACTCAAATGTAGAGAAGTCAAAAAGAAATAATTCCCCGAAGTCAGGCGGAGGTGAATCATGAACCTCTCAGAACCATTTATCCGCCGCCCGATCATGACGACTCTGGTAATGGCGGCGATTTTGATCTTCGGTTTCATGAGTTATCGTTTGCTGCCAATCAGCGATTTACCAAGTGTGGATTATCCCACAATTCAGGTAAGTGCCGCCCGACCGGGAGCCAGCCCCGAAACGATGGCAGCATCAGTTGCCCGTCCCCTAGAGAAGCAATTTTCAACTATTGCTGGACTCGATTCGCTCAACTCAACTAGCACTTTGGGACAGACTCAAATTACGCTGCAATTTAACCTGAGTCGGAATATTGATGACGCGGCGCAGGATGTGCAAGCAGCGATATCGGGAGCATCGGGGCAAATAGCGACGGATTTACCCAATCCTCCCACTTACAGCAAGGTTAACCCCGCCGATCAACCGATTCTCTACCTTTACTTGGATTCTCCGACTCTGCCGCTTTCTCAGGTAGACAATTATGCTGAGACTTATTTGGCGCAAAAGCTATCTACAATCAATGGAGTAGCACAAGTAGCTGTCTACGGTTCCCAAAAGTATGCGGCTCGAATTCAACTCGATCCGCAGCAATTGGCAACGCGGCAAATCGGGCTAGATCAGGTGGCGACGGCGATTCAACAGGGTAACGTCGATTTACCTACCGGTAGTCTTTCGGGAAATCACAAGAATTTTACAGTCCAAACTAACGGGCAACTCCAGGATGCGGCTGCTTATCGTCAGTTGATTGTGTCTTACAAAGATGGAATGCCCATCTATCTCAATCAACTGGGGCGGATTATTGACAGTGTAGAAAATGACAAGCTAGCAAGTTGGTACAACAACACCCGCGCGATTATTCTTACCATTCAAAGACAGCCCGGAACCAATACGGTGCAAGTCGTAGACACGATTAAAAAATTGCTTCCGAATTTGCGAGAGCAGATTCCGGCATCCGTGGAAATTGGGATTCTCTATGATGCATCTCAGTCAATTCGAGATTCAGTAGATGATGTCAGATTTACCTTGATTCTGACGATCGCTCTAGTTATCTTAGTAATCTTCCTCTTTTTGCGGAACCTCTCGGCGACGGTGATTCCCAGTTTGGCGTTACCCGTTTCGCTGATTGGTACCTTTGCTGTAATGTATTTGCTGCAATACTCACTAGATAACCTGTCGCTGATGGCGTTGACCCTTTCCGTGGGCTTCGTCGTGGATGATGCGATCGTCATGCTGGAAAATATCGTCCGTCACATGGAAATGGGGGAACGTCCGCTAGAAGCGGCGTTGAATGGGTCGAGAGAAATTGGTTTCACAATTCTGTCGATGACCCTTTCCTTAGTTGCAGTCTTCATCCCGATGTTGTTCATGAGTGGAGTCCTGGGACGATTATTTCATGAATTTGCGGTGACGATCGCAGTGGCAATTCTCGTATCTGGTTTTGTGTCTTTGAGTCTGACTCCGATGTTGTGCAGTCGTTTTCTGCGTCCGGCGGATCATGCCCATCAAAGTCGGTTATATCAAGCTTCCGAATATGTCTTCGATCGCTTCCTCGGTTTGTACGATTGGAGTCTCAAAAAAGTCTTAAAATATCACCGCACCACGATGATTTTATCTGGCTTTCTATTGCTGGTGACAGTTGGGCTGTTGGTGATCGTTCCCAAAGGCTTTATTCCTAGCGAAGATACCGGACAAATTACAGGCATTACCCAAGCAGCCCAGGATGCATCCTTTGATAATCTTGTCCAGCATCAGCAGACAGTTGCTAACCTGATCCGCCAAGACCCGAACGTGGATGCAGTCAACTCCAATATTGGGGCGGGAGCGAGTGGAAGTGGCGGTGGGGCAGCAGTTGCAGCCAATTCTGGTAGTTTGTTTATTCGGTTAAAACCGCGATCGCAGCGCCAGCTTAGTGCCGACGAAATCGTGCAAAATTTGCGAACCAAACTCGCCACTGTTCCCGGCATCCAAGTATTCTTACAAAATCCCCCAGCGATTCCCATTGGCGCTCAACAAAGCACAGGACTTTATCAATTAGCACTCCAGAGTTCAGATGTCAAACCCTTACAGGAGTATGTTCCTCAACTTGTGATCAAGATGAAGACCTTGACAGAACTCCAGGATGTGAACAGCGATTTACAGTTTGCTTCTAAGATTCAAATTGACATTGACCGCGATAAAGCCTCAACTTATGGGATCACGGCCGATCAAATCGAAAGTACCTTGAGAAGTGCCTACGGTTCCTACCAAGTGTCAACCATCTATGCAGCGACCAATGAATATCAAGTGATTCTGGAATTAGCGCCCCAATATCAGGAGGATATCAATGCTTTGTTGACACTATACATTAACTCCAGCACAGGAGTAGCAGTTCCTCTGAAGACATTCGCCAAACTATCTCAGGGAGTCAGCCCGTTAATGGTCAATCATAACGGTCGGATGAACGCCGCCACGATTTCCTTTAACCTCGCCCCCGGTGTGTCCTTGGGAAATGCCAACGAAGAGATTGAAAAACTGATTAATCAGGTGATTCCTGCCAGCATTACCACAAACTTTCAGGGCGCAAGTCAGGTATTTCAAAGTTCACTGCCGAGTTTGGGTTTATTGTTAGCGATCGCAGTCTTAGTAATTTATCTGATCCTGGGTGTTCTCTATGAGGATTTCATTCACCCGATTACGATTCTTTCCGGTTTGCCTTCAGCAGGTTTTGGCGCATTGTTAACGCTGATAATATTCCATGTCGAACTGAATGTTTACTCCTTCATCGGCATAATTCTTTTGGTGGGCATCGTTAAGAAAAACGGGATTATGATGGTGGATTTTGCCATTGAAGCCCAGCGAAATGAAGGGAAAAAACCCTCTGAGGCGATTTATCAAGCCTGCTTGGTGCGCTTCCGCCCGATTATGATGACGACGATGGCAGCCCTAATGGGAACTTTACCGATTGCGATCGGATTTGGGGCTGGTTCGGAATCCCGCCGTCCTCTGGGTATTGCAGTTGTGGGCGGACTGGTGTTTTCTCAGATATTGACCCTGTATTTAACTCCTGTGTTCTTTATATATATGGAATCATGGCGGAAAAAGCTCAGTCAAGTTAAGTTCCGTCGGGTATTTTCATTTTCAGGCGGGCGATCGTGATGTTCAACAAGCAATAGCAGTTTACAACTGACTGAGTTAGAGAATCTATCGCAATCCTAAATGAGTTGTAAAAATTAATTATTTTTTAAACGAACCGCAGAGGCGCAGAGGACACAGAGAGTTAAGAGATTTAAATGTAGTTACGCTTTCAGTTAACGCACCGTCAATAATTCAAGGTGCGTTAGCCTACGGCATAACACACCCTAATTCTGATTTTCTCAATTACGAATTAAACACTTATGTCAGATATTAAAGATGCATTAGACCGAATTAATTACTGGTTTCAAGAAAATCATCCAGTAAAGATTGCATCATTGGCATCAGGTTTAAGTCCATTGGAAATAGATAGTGTGTTGAGTACTCTATCTTTTAAAGTATCCCAAGAAGTTCGGGAAATTTATGAATGGTCAAATGGATATCCCAAATATGATTGTGCAGATGATTGGATATTTTATTATATGTTTCTTCTAAGTTTAGAGTCAGCAGTGCAAGAGGCTCAAGCTTGGGTAGAAGAACATGAAGAAATAGCCCTGATGTATAAGTATGCAGGTAAACCTGTCTTGCCAGTCTACATGTCGGATATCGAGTTTTTAGCAGTTGTCGCAATGGATGAGGAACAAACAACTTCTCCTGTAATTCATATCTCTGAAATTGCCGAAATTTCACTGCAATATACAAATTTAACAGCTATGATGTTGACTCTGGCAGAATCTTACGAGACTGGGGGATTGTTCATCGATCGTAAAGGTTATATAGAGAAAGATGAGAAAAAGTATGCTGCTGCATATCGAAAATACAACTCAGGAATTACAGACTTAGCTCTCGAAAGATTTCTGAAAACATTTCCTGAAGATTCCTCTTGGCAAACCGTACAACTACTTCATAACGACCTATATATGAGCAATACCTATCAAATAGAAATTCCACCAAGTAATCTGAAAACTAAAGTAGTTAATACTCTTGTTAATCTGCTGCAAGACGAAAAATATGATTCCGGCTTTTCTGTAGTACTAGTACTCGAAGAACTTCGAGCAGTCGAGGCATTAATTCAAGGACTTCAACACCCTAGCAAATGGGTTCGGAGTCGGGCAGCGTTTGCTTTAGGAAAAATCAAAGCGTTTGAGGCTGTGGAGTTTGTATCCCAGCTTTTAGAAGATCCAGATCCGGTTGTTCAAGAAGCAGTGAAGGAGGCGTTAGAGATGTTTAGAAATCAGAGATAGAGCCGTTGCACCCATCACACATTTATCAAACTCACGTTGAAATTATATATATTTCAACACAGTTCAGTTAAATATTTCTTCCTTCTCTTCCTTTGCGCCCTCTGCGCCTCTGCGGTAGCCTGCGGCAAGCCGCTCCGCGTCTACGTTTAAAAAAATTGACTTTGAGAAAGAGTTAAGTCTTAACCCAAGCGTATTGCTATTTAGCGATCGCATCCCCATCACATTTCTGGGAGAACAAAACCCATGAACCTTTCAGAACTCTTCATCCGTCGTCCAGTCATGACCACCTTGGTAATGATGGGTATCCTCATCTTCGGTCTGATGAGTTATCTACTATTACCCATCAGTGCGCTGCCCAACGTTGAATATCCTTTTATATCTGTCTCTGCTAGTCTCCCTGGTGCCACGCCCGAAACAATGGCATCTTCGGTCGCCGCCCCCCTAGAAAGACAGTTTACCGAAATTGCCGGACTCAATTCATTCAATTCCACCAGTTCAACTGGCAGCACCAACATCTCCCTACAATTTGACTTTAGCCGCAGAGTGGAAGATGCCGCCAAAGATGTGCAGGGGGCTATCTCAGCAGCAGCAGGACAACTGCCCGCCGGAATGCCTCACCCGCCCACCTACCGCAAAGTCAACCCGTCTGTCTCACCAGTTCTCTACCTCTATATGTATTCTGAGACACAGCCAATCTCGACAGTAGATGAATACGCAGAGGTAACAGTTGGTCAGCCAATCTCGATGATTGATGGTGTTGCTCAGGTACAGGTCTATGGTCAACAGCAATATGCAGTCCGCGTCCAGCTTGATCCGCGAGAGTTGGCATCGCGGGGAATTGGTCTAACTCAGGTAAAAACTGCAATTCAACAGGGAAATGTTGATTTGCCAACCGGCAGTCTCTCTGACGCTTACAAAAATTATACGATTCAGGCGAATGGTCAACTCACCGATGCTGCCGGCTATCGCCAGCTAATTGTCACTTACGCCAATGGTGCGCCCGTGCGACTCCAGGATTTGGGGCAGGTGATTGACAGTGAACAAAACGTCAAAGTCTCGAATTTGTATAGCGATCGCAAGGTGACAAACCGCCATTCTGTTGTTCTCGCTGTGCAGCCGCAACCGGGTGCCAACACTGTAAATATCGTTGATGCCATCAATGAACTTTTACCTACGCTCCGCGAACAAGTTCCCAAATCCATTGAGATGGGGATTATGTACGATCGCTCCCAAACCATCCGCGCCTCTGTCAACGACGTAAAGTTTACCTTGGTTCTCTCGATTTGTCTAGTTGTCTTGGTGATTTTCTTATTCTTGCGTGATGTCACTGCGACGCTGATTCCCAGTTTGGCGCTACCTGTAGCGATCATTGGCACTTTTGCCGTGATGTATTTGTCGGGCTTCTCCCTAGACAACATCTCACTGATGGCGTTGACCCTCTCCGTGGGCTTTGTCGTGGATGATGCGATCGTGGTATTGGAAAATGTCGTCCGTTATCGGGAAATGGGCGAATCTCCCTTAGACGCAGCATTGAAGGGATCAAAAGAAATCAGCTTCACCATTTTGTCAATGACCCTTTCCCTAGTGGCGGTGTTCATCCCGATCATGTTTATGAGTGGAATAATCGGTAAATTATTTCATGAATTTGCCGTAACGATCGCAGTGGCAATTTTGGTTTCGGGTTTTGTTTCCCTCAGTCTCACCCCCATGTTGTGCAGTCGTTTCTTAAGTTCATCCCATCAGCAAAGACCAAATCGGCTCTATCAAGTCTTAGAAGGGGGATTTGATTTCCTACTGCGGGGATATGATTGGACGCTCAAGCCGGTTTTAAAATTCCGCCTGATGACGCTGATTGGTTCTGGTATTCTGTTGCTAATGACCATCTATCTGTTCGTCATCGTTCCCAAAGGATTTATTCCTACGGAAGACACTGGACAATTAATGGCGAACACGAAAGCCGCGCAAGATATTTCTTTTGATGATATGCGGCGTCACCAGCAAACGGTTGTTGATATCATTCGTAAAGACCCCAACATTGATGCAGTTGACTCGATTGTGGGTGCAAGTGGCCCGAACGGTTCAGTCAACGGCGGGCGAATTACCATTCGGCTAAAACCACGCGATCAACGTCAACTCAGTGCTGACCAAATCATTCAAGAGCTAACCCCGAAGTTGAGACGTACAACTGGGATTAAGACATTCCTCCGCTCTCCGCCAGCTATTCCCATCGGTGGGCAACAAACTAATTCTACT
Organism: Nostoc sp.; assembly: GCF_036917755.1. Taxonomy (GTDB): domain Bacteria; phylum Cyanobacteriota; class Cyanobacteriia; order Cyanobacteriales; family Nostocaceae; genus Nostoc. The sequence continues at coordinate 7,158 of NZ_JBALFC010000156.1, read as the reverse complement.
TATCAGTTCACGTTGCAGAGCTTAAATTTGCAAGACCTGCGCCAATACGTTCCTAAACTTGTAGAAAAAGTCAAAACCCTACCAGGACTTCAGAACGTTGACAGCGATTTACAACTCAGCACTCCCCAAATCCAAGTCCAATTTGACCACAACAAAGCCGCAACTCTGGGGATTACCGCCCAACAAGTTGAAGAAACCCTCAGCGCCGCTTATGGTTCTAGCCAAGTTTCTACTATTTATACCCCAAATGACCAATTTTATGTAATCTTAGAAGTGAAACCAGAGTTTCAGCGAGATCCCAGCGCCCTATCGCTACTATATGTGCAATCGAGTACTGGAAAACTGGTTCCTTTGAGTGCGATCGCTACTATCACCCAGAATGTCGGACCACTTACCGTTGCTCACGTTGCTCAACTCCCCTCTTCGACTATCTCTTTTGACACCCTACCAGGAACGTCTCTAAGTCAGGCTACAGATGCCATCAAGCAAGCAGCCAGTGAGATACTACCCTCAACAATTACCACCAGTTTTCAGGGTTCAGCCCAGACTTTTCAACAGTCTTTCAACGATTTAGGTGCGCTGTTGTTGGTGTCTATTGTAGTAATCTATCTGATTCTCGGTATCCTTTATGAGGATTTCATTCACCCGATCACCATTCTTTCCGGTCTGCCTTCGGCGGGTTTTGGCGCATTACTAACGCTGCTGATTTTCCAGGTTGATTTAAATCTTTACTCTTTTATCGGCATCATTCTGCTAGTGGGCATTGTCAAGAAAAATGGTATTATGCTGGTGGACTTTGCCATTGAAGCGCAGCGAAAGGAAGGGAAAAATTCCTTTGATGCCATCTATGCCGCTTGTTTAACTCGTTTCCGCCCGATTATGATGACGACGATGGCAGCTTTAATTGGCACATTGCCCATTGCTTTGGGGACGGGGGTAGGTTCAGAAGCGCGTCGTCCTTTGGGGATTGCGATCGTTGGTGGATTGTTGTTTTCTCAGATATTGACTCTCTATCTGACTCCAGTGTTTTACATTTACATGGAGGGATTGCGGAAAAACCTTGGCCAACCTAAGTTTAAGTTTTCCCGCTTTTTCTTCAAAAAACCCAAGGTTCGCGGAGAATACTGATTTTCAAAATCGCCTACAACCTACTTCAAGAATCGAGGTTTCATATCATGTCCGCCAAATTACCCATAATAAAAGAACCCCACCCCCAACCCCTCCCCGCAGGCGGGGAGGGGAGATAAAGCACAGCTTTGGCTCTTTGGGGTTCTCCGGGTTTAATAAGTGATCAAGCGGACATAATATTAGTCCCCGTGAGGGGATTTTGTTAATAGAAACCTAATTGGGTGAGTTGGCAGTTAAACAAGTCATGGTTGGGGTTTCAGTCCCCATGAGGGGATTTTGTTAATGGAAACCTTGAAAGACTGGCACAATTACGAATTATTTAATGGGATTAGTGGATTTTTGGAAGCTCCCATACTCTAATACTTTGAGGCTTACGGGACGATGTATCGCTTGTTGCTTGGCAACGTATCCAAAATTAGCAAAGTCAGTAAAATAGCCATCTATTCCTAACTTAATGAACTGTTCAAACTCACGAAGCGGTTGCCCGTGGTAGTCAGGGGACAGAAAATATGAATCGCTGCGGAAGGTGTAAGGATGGAGTAGCAAGCCAGCATTATGAGCATCACTAACTAAGGAAGTTGGCTGTCCGAGGAACTTATCAGCATCGCTAATCTGCCCATCTCCATTAATATCAATCGGTTGACCTTGGTTATTCAATCGTGCAGAGGCAGGGACAATTAGCCGTTTGTCAGGGCCAATTCCAGTTGCGTAAGTTTTAACTTGGGTCAATCCTTTAGGAGTGATCAGATCAGCGTAGGTTTGAGCAACCTTGTGGTAAACAAAGTCATAAGGAGCGCCACTGCTATCAATTAACTGAATCAGAGGAATATCGACTCCAGCAGCAGGCATGATCTTATTTTTTAATTCTTTCAGATTAGAGACTTCAAAAGATTGAATAAAAATGCGATCGCGATTAGTGTAGCCGTTGGCAACCAAGCGATCAATTAGAAGTTGTGAAGTATTGACATGGATAGGAGTGCCATCTAAATATTTGCCAGCTTCTGCAAAATATGTTGGGTGCTTGGTTTCGGGATAGATACCAATTTTCCGACCAGTTTTTGCTTCGCTGCGTTTGGCAAGGTTGATAACTTCATCAAAAGTAGGGATTTGAAACACACCATTATACTTAGTATTCTGAGGACGAATATTGGGCAGGCGCTCGATTGCCCGCAGTTTCTTAATCTCAGCTAAAGTAAAGTCTTCTGCAAACCAACCTGTAACACGATTCCCGTCAAGGACTTTGGTTGTTAGACGTTTAGCAAATTCCGAAACATCGGCAACGTTTGTTGTCGCTTCTTGGATAGTAGGTTTCCCATGAGCATCGTAAACAATCTTGCCATTGTTATCTGTTTTCACTGTTGCCAATAGAGGTTCGTGGCGAACAATGAGGACTCCATCTTTGGTTACTACCAAATCAGGTTCAATGTAGTCTGCACCAAATTCAATTCCTAAGTTGTGAGAACCAATCACATCGCGCCCAAAATCTCCCACCGTATGTTCTGGACGATAACCAGTTCCACCGCCGCGATGACCGATTACTATCGGAGCTTGTCCGTATAGAGTATTTAGCTTGGGAAGCTTTGGGTTGCGGCTGTCAATAGCCTGAACAAAATTCATACTCCCTAGAATGACTGAAACAGATAATGCTAAAAAAAAGCAGAGAAATAATATATAACCTTTGAGCCGAAGCATATCTCAAACCTCGCAAATCTATGCTTTATAGTTTGAGAGTTCGAGGTTAAAACAAGGTTTACGAGAGTTTAACAAATTTTATAAGAAGAATTCAGAACTCAGGAGTCAGAATTCAGAATTGAATTGGAGTCCGACACAACGACCGGCTCAGTGCATCGCTGGGTAATGAATATTGGTTTAAAACCAAGCCGAATTATGAGCGAAAAAAATTAAAATATTCTCGCCTTAAAACTCTATTCCTGTCTTACAAAGTTCAGATCGGCGGAAGCCGCCGCTCCGACGCCAGTTGCTTCAAGTCGGGAAACCCGCCCAACGCACTGGCTCGACTTTGCGCTTTATGGGTACAGTATTCTGAATTCTGAATTCTGTATTCTGACTCCTGTTTTAGATTTTAAATTTTGGATAATGGAATTGAAGATTTAAAATCCAAAATCCAAAATCCAAAATTGTCTGACTTCCCTCTCCGCTATGCCTAATGGCAGGCTGACGCCAACGGAGAGGGTTTGGAGGTGAGGTTATGCCGGATAAATCCGCAATCTTCTATTTGGTTCTTCGCCAAAACTATGCGACTTGAGGCGATAATGTTCTACCAACTCATGTTGCATTTTGCGGACTTGGGGAGAACGCGGCAATAATTCCACTGGCTGTCCTTTCGGAATCACAATTTGCTCAACAGCAAGTCTAGCTTCTTCCAAGGCATCCATCTCATCATCGCTACCATTGTGCAAAAACAGTTGCAATTCTCGGTCGTCGGCCATCTCCGGGTCGTCGATGTTCAGCAGCCGCCGCAAACCACGGGTAATTTGGGGAATCGTGCTGGACTTAATCATGTGGATAGGTACATGACGGGCTTTGGCCATTTGGCGTAATTTGGCGTGGTTTTTGACGTGCGATCGCAGTGCTAAAATTGCATCTGCACTATCTATGTCTTTTGTCAATACCACGGGTAAAGTTAGCACACTAATTACCTGTTCAAGTTGGTGGCGGCTAACGCCATAGGGGTAAACGTGCAGTGGCAAATCTTCACCATTTGGCCCTGGCTGTCTGGTAGCAGCATCTAAATCAATGCTCTCAGAATAATTGAAGGATTCATCCAGCAAGCGATCGAACTCACTGCGTCCAGTCACCCGCTCTACTGGCAATTGCGGCAGTGCTACCATTTGTCCAGATGAACGCCAACCGTTAGAGCCATTAGAGGGTCGCGCCGGTGCGAAAGATTCTTCCACTGTCGCTAAGTGTCCACCGCGACCGTTGACAACAGCTAACTGCCTTGTAACAGCGACTTTGCCGTGATCATCAACGGTTCTCGTTTGTGGAGTAGCCTGACGCCCCCGCAGCAGATTATCTACTGAGTCAGCAACACTTTCGTGTACTGTCCAGCGTTGGCGTTCCAACATTTCCACCGCAATTTCAAAGGTCGGAGGGGCTTTACGCTCCAAAACTGTTTTTTGACTGCCCCGCCGTCTAGCTTCGTCGTCTCCCAGCGTCACAGCTTGGATACCCCCAACTAAATCAGCCAGGGTGGGGTTTTTAATCAGATTTTCGAGCTGATTCCCGTGGGCAGTACCCACCAACTGTACACCCCGTTCCGCAATGGTACGAGCCGCTAAAGCTTCCAATTCCGTGCCAATTTCATCAATGACAATGACTTCTGGCATATGGTTTTCCACTGCCTCAATCATCACCTGATGCTGTTGATTTGGATGAGCCACTTGCATCCGCCGAGCGCGACCAATGGCGGGGTGAGCAACATCACCATCCCCAGCGATTTCGTTGGAGGTGTCAATAATTACCACTCGTTTATGCAGATCATCCGCTAAAACACGGGCAATTTCCCGTAAGGCAGTAGTTTTGCCCACGCCTGGACGCCCCAGCATGAGAATCGATTTACCAGTTTCTACCAAATCGCGGATCATGCCAATGGTTCCGAATACCGCCCGACCAACGCGACAGGTCAAGCCAATAACCTTACCCGTGCGGTTGCGAATGGCGCTGATCCGATGCAAAGTTTGCTCAATTCCTGCCCGATTATCTCCGCCAAAGATTCCGACTCGTTGAATGCAATCATCTATCTGTTCTTGAGTAACGGGTACTTCGCTCAGATACTCAGCTTGATTGGGAAAGCGAGCCTCTGGGCGACGCCCCAAATCCAAGACCACTTCTACTAAACTATCTCGTTTGGGATGACTCTCTAGTGCTTGTCGCAGGTCTTGGGGCAAAATGTCTAATAACTTTTGGAGATCGTCTGTAATCGTCATGCTTTCTATGGTGACGTTTTTAGAGATAGCGAGGACATTTACGTGCAGGAGAATCCGCCGTGGGTAATTTTCCGTAACGAGCGATTAACGCTCCTGCTGTGACTTGATCTGGGAAACGAGAGAATGGGCAAGTTCTACAGCTTGCCAAAGTAATGTATCATTTTCTTCTAGGCGAACAGTCGCCTTTACATTGGTGTTACTTACCTCCTTATTCTCTAACTGTTCAAGAATTGGTGACAGCAGTACACGGGCGTAGCTACCGTAGGCGACACCAGAAATAGATGAGGGGGATGAGGGGGATGAGGGGGATGAGGAAGATTTTGCTCCCTCATCTCCCCCTGCTCCCTCTGCTCTCTTCAGCAGTCCCATTGTCTTTAACTTAGCAACGGTATAGCTATTAGTGCCGCCTGCTAACTGCACATATCCCGGTAACTTAGCTGCCAAAACTTTTTGCCCTAATTTCACCGCCGCCAAAGTAGTGCCATCGCCAATATCACCACTCATCGGACGACCGTCGGTTTGCCAAATTAAAGCACTGTTGAGCGGGGTAATCAAGTCATATACTGCTCTCAGGTAGTCAGTCATCCCCTCGCCATCGGGACAACTGATAGCTAGTAACTTTAGTTGATCGGCCCACGGTGAAATTGCTTGCCATAATTGCTCAAATTCTGCCAACCGCCCGACTTTTGTATGGATTTCTACGGCATCTACTCCCGTTGACATTACCAATGGCGCGATCGCTCCCGGCGTTGACATATATGAACTTGTATAAATTATATCATATGGACAAACTGGTATACAACGACCGCAGCCATAGCACTTTTGTGATAATACTCCCGAAAAGTCTTCTTTTATACTGTTAAACACGATTGCTTGTGCCGGACAAATCCGTTCACAGGGTCTAGGGCAGTCTGTAGGACACTCAGTAGGATTAAATTCTGCTTTCCGAAAATGTGGGTCTTCTCCATCGTTCAGGCTGACCATCAAAAAGGGTGAGTTGCCTTTGTAGTCAAAGCCTCGTTTTTGGGCTTCCCTAGCAAGAGTTCTGGCTACTTGTAGCGCTGCTTGCGCTGCTGCGATCACTGCTGGATCAGCTGCGACATCTATGCAGTCAGCGCCCGCCAAAGTATAGGCTAACGTTAAACTTCTGACTGCCGGCAAATGCTGGAAGCTGGCTCCGCAAATGAGCTTGAACCAGTGACCTTGTTTGAGAGATTGTAAAGGGGCGAACAAATCAGTCACTATTCTATTATGCGTTTATGCGACTAAAAATAGTAGTCTGTAATCAAGAAAAAATCCTGATTTCCTAATTAAGGGACTTCCAAGTAAAAAAATATCCAATTTTGGGATGCACACTGGTAGACAATTTTACCTGAAACTCAAGAGGAATTAACACAAGCGATCGCTCCTGCTGCTCAAGGGGAGTTTGTCCGTTAGGAAAATTCAACAGTAATTTATGCAGGCGTTGGACATTTTCCATGATGTAGTAAAACACGCTTTAGAGAAAGATGGTTGGCTGATCACCAATGACCCTCTCTTCCGACGTTTTGGTGAATTGGATATGTACATAGACCTTGGTGCAGAGAAAATTCTAGCAGCCGAACCAGACGAAGAAAAAATTGCTGTTCAAGTCAAAAGTTTTGTTAGTTGAAGAAGATCAACCCCAGACTCTTATATTTAGCAGTTCATTTTGATACACATCGTTCCTTTTTCACTTTAGAACTGCCGCGTCGTTCTTTTTTTTTACTAAGTGCATCCTTATGGAGAATTGATAGAAGAATAATAAATCCAATATCTGACGTTATTTATACTGAATAAATTATAGTGACTTCACATATTTTGACGAAAACAATACTCTTTAAAAAAACTATTTAGTTAGAGTATAAATAATAATTGATTATTCTCATGAATAAAAATTTTATTTATATAATAAGCTTTATTGCTTTATTGTTAATCATACTTATTGTTTTATATAACAACCTAAGGTATCCGCTCAAAATTTCGGGGTAGAGATTTATTCAGGTAGCCAGGACCAACCAAATGGGTTAGAAGAAGACAACTCTAGAATAATGTTACCCAA
>NZ_JBALFC010000155.1:0-30301 GCF_036917755.1 Nostoc sp. | reverse complement strand
ATTGGGCATTGGGCATTGGGCATTGGGCATTGGGCATTGGGCATTGGGCATTGGGCATTGGGCATTGGGCATTGGGCATTGGGCATTGGGCATTGTAAAACTCTTCCTTTGTTCCCCAAAGTTCTATACTCCGTTGGAGATAGCTACGCCATCTAAGGAAGCCTGAACTTTAGACTTCTCTCCTTGTCCCTAGTTCCTGATGCCCCATGCCCCGTGCCCCATGCGCTATGCGCTATGCCCTATGCCCTTTGTGATACCAGTAATACCACTGCCTCGCGCTCCGAACTGCAAACCAGAGCAGAACTAAAGCAATTAATCCTCCTTGCCAGGGAGCACCAAAGGCAAAAAGTACTAGAGCAATACATAAGGTATCTTGAAGAAAGACTGCCCACAACGGTAAGCCACGTAACCGATAGAACCAACCAACTTGAACTAGCTGGAGTACTAAAGCTAACAAACCCCCAATTATGGCAATCAGCCAGTTTGGTGTTGCTGTTGCGGTAGCTACTGCTAACCCCATAATTGCGCCCACGACGGGAGACATGAATAATTGAAATAGTTGGAGCAATCTTTGCCCCCATAGCTTTTTTGAGGCGAATAATTCAATTAATGACCAACTGGTGAGGCAGCCTAATAATATTGGTGGAGAAATGTGAGATAAAATTGGAACTTGTGACCACAAGTTACTACCCTGCAATAGTCCAATAATTAACAAAGGTATGCCTATTCTCATTCCTGCTGCTGCGGAGGCTGAAAGTGTGGCTAGAATTTCAATCATTAAGGCACTCGAAGCACTAATAAATAAGTAGATATTTGTTATTTATACTACCCATAATTGGCAAAAATTCCAGCACCAAACTGACAGTCTTTAGCAATGAAATATTAAAGATTTTTGGTATTTTAATATCTTCTTTTTTGACAGCATTTGCGTATTTTTTGGTTAACAGTTTAGTAGTGAGCGCTTAAGCGCTCACTACAAGCAAATTAATCCTAAATACCCAACCTTTGGTAAACCTCTTCTAAATGCGTCAGATGCTGCTGGGGGTCAAAACATACCTCTAGTTCTGCTGGGGACAACTTTTGAGTAACGCGAGGGTCTTTGCTAATTAAGTCCTGGAAATTACCTTCAGGCTTGTTCCAAGCGGTGTGAGCGCTTTCTTGAACGATCGCATAAGCTTCTTCTCGGTTGCTTCCCTTGTCTATCAAAGCCAGTAGCACTTTTTGACTGAACACAACGCCGCCGTAACAGTTGAGATTTCGTTTCATGTTCTCAGGATAGACCAACAGGTTTTTCACCAAGTCGGTTATTTCTACCAACATAAAATGCGTCAATGTGCAAGCATCGGGCAATATCACCCGTTCTACAGAACTATGGGAAATATCCCTCTCATGCCAGAGAGCAACGTTTTCCAAAGCTGCACCTGCATGACTTCTGACGAGTCGCGCCATTCCCGTTAGCCGTTCCGAACGGATGGGATTACGCTTGTGTGGCATTGCTGAGGAACCTTTTTGACCTTTGGCGAAGAATTCTTCAACTTCCAAAACATCTGTTTTTTGCAGATTGCGAATTTCTACAGCAAAACGTTCGATGGATGCCGCTACCAAAGCTAATTGTTGCACGTAGTCGGCGTGGCGATCGCGCGAAATAACTTGCGTTGAGGCCGTATCGGGTTTGAGTCCGAGTTTTTGGCAAGCGATCGCTTCTATACGCGGTTCAACATTCGCATAGGTTCCCACTGCACCAGAAATCTTACCCACAGCGATCGTTTGGCGGAGTATTCTTAGACGTTCTTGGTGTCGCAACACTTCTGCTAACCAGCCAGCTAGCTTGAAACCAAAAGTGATCGGTTCAGCATGAATACCATGCGATCGGCCAGCCATCACTGTATGACGATGTTCTCGTGCTTTTTGGCGAATTACCTGAATCAAATCTTCCAGACGTTGCAATAATATATCCAGGCTGGCAACCAATTGCAGTGCTAATGCTGTATCCAAAACATCGGAACTAGTTAAACCCAGGTGAATATAGCGTCCGGCATCACCTACATATTCATTGACATTTGTCAAGAAAGCGATAACATCGTGGCGGACTACAGCCTCAATTTCCAGTACCCGCTTCGGGTCAAAATCTGCCTTGGCCTTAATTTCCTCAACCGCCTGAGATGGAATGTAACCCAGTTCAGCTTGAGCCTCACAAACAGCAATTTCGACTTGCAGCCAAGTTTTTAGTTTATAGGCTTCACTCCACAGATTAGCCATTTCGGGCAAAGTATAACGCTCGATCACAGTTTGGCACAGAATACAACCGTCATATTCTACAGTCTAATTAATGTAGATCACTTTTTAGTGCTGCTTTTTGCTCAGGGACGGAACTAGTTTTTGAATCCGAGGTGATGATACTAATCCTACCGTCAGCCTCCATATATGCAAACTTCACATCTGCTAAAAATTCCACACCTTGCTGACGTAACTTGCTCATCAACTCATCGTCTGTAATTAACTCTCGTTGCAAATGGCGCTGAATCATCCGACCATTTTTTACCAATAGCAGTGGCGGTTGATTCATAAAACGTTGGAACTGTGGTATTTTATAGCCTAACCAGTTCAGCAAGTAGCTCCAAAAAATCACTGTTCCTACCAGGATAGCGCCTTCAGTAATCGATGTATAATTACTTGCCATAGCATTTTGGGCAGCTTCAGCAAATAGCACAACTACGAGTAAATCAGTGATTCCTAGAGTTCCTAGTTGTCGGCTAGGAAGCACGCGTAGCACTGAGAACAGCGCCAAATAGACCAGCGACCCACGGATAATCAACTCAAAGACGCTGATGCTAGGAATAAAGATTGCCTGCCAATTGATGAAAAACCATTTTTCCATTAGCACTGATTTTCTTCCTTTTTCAATAGACTTCTGGAAAAAATCCAGTCTAAGGTTATTTATAAACACAGAGTAATTATCTATAATTATATGTGATTTATTTCATACAAGTGATTTTCATTAGAGGTTAAATACTTTAATCTATATCAGATTTAAAAATATAAACCTCCAACAATTAGGGATTAAAATCGCTGATTTTTTCTTTTCTGTTTTAAGCGCTTGGGCTTTTTGAAAGACTGGAATAAGCGATTAATAAAGCGAGAAGATGGCTTTTTTGCTTGCTCCGTTGGATTCGTGCCATTATGTTTTGTGTTATCAGACAGAGGTATGGCATTCTTCGTTGGGGTTATGCCACTTCCGTACCTTCTGGCATAAACTTGGGTAAACTCTGCACCGAAGAAAAGAATTTGTGCAGCATAGTTAACCCAAGCTAAAATCACTACCAATGAACCAGCAGCACCATAGGCTGAACCAAAACTGCCATTACCTAAATACTGTCCTAATAAAAACTTACCAATAGAAAACAAAAAGGAGGTGAGCATAGCTCCAATTAAAACATCACTCCAAGCAATTTTGACATCTGGTAAAACTTTAAAAATGAGTCCAAACAGGAACGTAGTGATGGCAAAAGAGACGATGAAATTGAGAATTTGCCAGAGGAAGTCTACACCTGGTATCAAGTTGCTAAAGTATGTTACTAATGCTGCTAACGCCGTACTAATTACCAGAGAAACTAAAAGTAAAAAGCCAATCCCGATCACCATTGCAAAGGACAAAAAGCGTAGGCGAATGATGTTAGTTACACCGCGTCCGGGTTTCGGTTTCACTTCCCAAATCGTGTTGAGGGAATCTTGCAACTCGGTAAATAGACCAGTAGCACCTAATAGCAAAACTACAACACTAATGATGGAAGCGATCGCACCTGTTTGTGGTTTGTTAGCATTCTGAATGGCTGTTTGGATAAATGCTGCGCCATCTTTGCCAACTAAGCCTTGAATTTGTCCAACGATTTGACCCCTTGCCGCCTCTTCTCCAAATACTGACCCTGCGATCGCAATTACAATAATCAGCAAGGGTGCAATCGAAAAAATCGTGTAATAAGCTAACGCCGCCGCTAACCGTGAGGCTTTATCCTCACTCCATTCTTTGAATGTCTCTTGTAATAACTTCCAAATCGCCTGCAAATTCATCCAATCAGTCTCCTTAAGGAATGCCGCTTAGTTCCTGATATATTGGATACTTATTTCTTAACTAGCCACATCCACCCAAGGGAGTTTGTGCAGTGTTCTTGAGGAGGAATTTAGAATTTTATAGTGACATGACAAGGCGATGTCTACGATGGGCGTAGCTGCGGCGCCAATTGGCGATAATAAAGATGCGCTGATTTTGATAATCTAGCAAAGCAACTGTTACCTAAAAGCAATGACACAGACGGCAGCAATTACAGAAGCGATTACCACTCTTCAGGATGCAGAAAATCGATTCGGTTTTGTTCGTGTTGAAGACGAGCAATTTTTCCCAGAGTGGTATGAGGGATTGTCTGAAATTACGGAACCGGAAAAAGCCTCTGTGGATGTCGTGCGGCGCAGGTATCTCTATCACCGTGCCGCAGGTGATTTACTAGAAGGGACAGTCATATTGTTGTTGGTGTCACCAATACTTGCACTCTCAGGATTTTACGATCCTCCTTTCAGAATCGAGAATCCAAAGACTCAACTTGCTTCCCTCTGCGTACCAGAATCTGCTGCATTCTCATACCAATTCTGTATGAAGATGCGCTAAACCATATTTAAGTACAAGAAAGATAAACGAACCGCAAAGGACGCAAAGGACACAAAGTAAAGAAAGAAAGAAAGAAAGAAAGAAAGAAAGAAGTTAAAAGGGTTTGGCGCAGCCTCACAAAGAAATGGTATCAGTAGCATCCAATTCTTGACGATACTCTTGAATATACTGTTGAACTACGTCAAAGTCTGGATCATCTTTAAATACTCCTGCAAATTTCATCCAAGGTTTTTGAGATTGCTCAGTTTGAGGTAATTTGATTTCCATCGGAATGACTTCAACTTTGTCCAGATGTTGAACCAAAAGCTGGTTTAGTATCAAGAGTGCCTGTTCACGAGTTGCTGCTTCGACATGATATTGGGGAAGTTTCAAAATAGATGCGATCGCGCGACCATCTTCTCTAGTTTCCAGCAAAATATTGACTTTTAAATTTGCGGTCTGTGATTCTGCTAAAGTATTTATTTCCATAAAGTTTTGACTCTTACTCATTTATTATAATCATAGCTTTAGCCTTGCTGTTCTAGCTGCTGCTAACACAAAGTATCTCCGTCAACCCTTAACAAACTTAAGGCATCATAACAAGATTTCTACTGCATTCTATCAATTGTGCGATACTGAATCGCTTCTGCTACATGATTGGTTTTTAGCTCATCGTCTCCTGCTAAATCTGCAATAGTCCGCCCTACTTTGAGAACGCGATCGCTTGCTCTTGCCGATAAACCTAATTTTCTAATTGCTACTTCTAATAAATTGCGACTAGCATCATCTAACTTACACCATTTCTGGAGATGACGACTTTGCATGTGGGCATTGCAACGCAGATTTGGTTCTTCTTGGAAGCGGGTAATTGCGCGATCACTTGCTTGTTGCACCCGTTCCCGTACTGATGTTGATGCTTCTCCGGTAGGTTGTTGGGTAATTTCTTCTGGTTTCAAGCGATTCACCGCAACTTGTAAATCAATTCGATCCATCAACGGCCCAGAAAGTTTTGCCCAATATTGCTCGCGTTGACGGGGAGAACAAGTACATTGTTGAATGGTATCGCCATAGTAACCGCATGGACAGGGATTGGTACTCGCCACCAAAGTAAACTGGGCGGGAAACGTTACCGATAGTTTGGTGCGCGAAATTGTCACATAGCCATCTTCCAAAGGCTGGCGCAGAAATTCTAAAACATCACGTTTAAATTCCGTGAGTTCATCCAGAAAAAGCACGCCCCTGTGAGATAATGATATTTCTCCAGGACGAGGGAAGCTACCACCACCGACAAGAGAAGGCCCGGATGCCGAGTGGTGGGGGCTGCGAAAAGGGCGATCGCGCACCAACGAACCACGGTTTTTCAATAAACCAGCCACCGAATGGATGCGAGTCACTTCTAAAGATTCCGCAAAACTCAGGGGCGGTAAAATTCCTGGTAAGCGCCGCGCTAACATGGTTTTGCCACTACCAGGTGGCCCGACAAAAATTAATTATCTTTAGCTCTTAAAAACAATTCTACAAAGTAAACAACAACAACTTGACAAGTACAACTGCACTGTGTAGACTATTTAAAATTGAGCAATTCCACACAGTCCATAAAGTCTACAAAGTAAATGAAAGTTCAAAGGGTACGCATCCCCAATAGCGAGAAAGTAACCTGGATTGTACTAGGGGATGACTATCTTCCCATAGAACCAATTCAGCAGTATCTAGCTTATTTAGAAAGCATTGAGCGATCGCCAAATACAATTAGGTCTTACGCTCATCACCTCAGTCTTTATTGGGAATATCTTCAAACCTACGATTTGGATTGGATACAAGTTAGCGTAATTGAACTTGCCGAATTTATGGCATGGCTTAGAAGTCCTAATCCTCAAAAAATTGCATCAATGCAAGAAGTAGTCGCCAAGCGTACAGAATCAACTGTAAACGTGATTCTGACTTCAGTCTGTATGCTTTACGATTTCCACGAAAAAACGGGCAAAGTACCACATATTCCTCTCTATCGGTCACAGATCATGCCAGGTAGGAAGTATAAAAGCTTCTTGCATCACATAACTAAAAGCAAACCGACAAAAACTCGTTTACTCAAGCTCAAAGAACCAAAGCATTATCCAAAAACACTTTCATCTGAGCAGGTCAAACAACTTATTGATAGTTGCAAGCGAATTAGGGATAAATTTTTGATTTGTTTACTGCATGAAAGCGGTATGCGAATTGGGCAAGCACTAGGTCTAAGGCATGAAGACATTCAGTCTTGGGATAATCTAATCATTGTTATCCCTAGAGACGACAATGCTAATGGCGCTCGTGCTAAAGGCAATTCTCCCTACAATGTCGATGTAACAAAAGAATTGATGGGACTTTATAGCCAATATTTACAAGATGAATTCATGGAAATACTTGGTGATGACCTCAGTGACTATGTTTTTGTAAATCTTTGGGATGGAGAGATTGGCTCCGCGATGACATACAACAATGTCATGGATTTGTTCAATCGCCTCAAAAGGAAAACTGGCATTGCTGCTCATCCCCACATGCTTAGACATACACACGCTACAGAACTAGTTCGTGAAGGCGTGGGAATGGCTTATGTCCAAAAGCGACTAAACCACGCAAGTATTCAAACCACAATAGATACCTATGTTCATGTCAACAATGAAGACATGAAAAGAGAATATAACCAATATTTGAACAAGAGATATGATACAGAATCAGCCAGCAGTCCAGAGGCAGAATAAAGTCTATCAATTTATCAACTGCCCAAGGTGTAAAAGCACCAGTTTTAGGAAAAATGGGAAAAATTCATCAGGTACCCAAATTTATATATGTAAGCAGTGCTACAAAACTTTTACACCGGAGGCATTGGCTTTAATTCAAGAATCTAAGGAAGTAAGTGTTAATCCTAAACATGAGTATTCTAAAGATATTTGGGATTGTCGAGCATTGGGAGTTGATGGTGGTGTAGGAAAATCCAGTTATAAACTAAATTTCGCTCCTATAAAACAGGACTGGATGAAAGAAACGGCGAAAACTTATTTAAAAGTTTGCCTGAGTTCCATCACATTCGCTTCTGTACAAGAAAAACTCAGTTCAATCAGAAAATTATCAAAGTTTTTTTCAGAAAACTACCCAAATATTACCCCAGAAAAGATAAACCGCGATGTTATCACTGAATATACAATATATTTAGCAAGTCAAAAATTAGCATCAAGTACCAGATACAAGTGTATTAGTGATGCAAAACTGTTTTTTGATTCCGCTTATCAATATCAATGGCTTGATGTCCGAAGGTATTTGGTTCGTCCTGAAGATTTTCCTAAGATAGAAAAAAGACTCCCTCGCTACATTCCAGAAGAAGTAATGCAACAACTTAATCAATACTTGGATGATTTGGCAGAGCCAATAATGCGAATGATATTAGTATTGCAAGAGTGTGGTATGCGAATTTCAGAGCTAGTAAATCTTAGCTTTGATTGTTTATTGCAGGATAAATCTGGAGATTGGTTTTTAAAATATTACCAATTCAAGATGAAAAAGGAAATTACTATACCTATCTCAAGAGAGGTTGTAAGAGTCATTCAAGAACAACAGAAATACATTCGTAAGCATTTTACTCAGAAAGAATTTAACTATTTATTCTGTTCAAATGTAGGGGCAGTCAGACCTGATTTTATTCCATCCCCTCATGTAATGCTGCGGAAAACGTTACCTAATCATCTTAACCGTTTAGCTAAAAGAAGAAATATTTGCAGCAACTCTGGTAATCTATGGCATTTTCAAAACCATCAGTTTCGTCATACGGTGGGAACACGGATGATAAATAATGGTGTTCCTCAGCACATTGTTCAGAGATATTTAGGACATGAATCTCCTAATATGACTGCTGTTTATGCCCACATCCACGACCAGACAATGAAAGAAGAAATTGCCAAGTTTCAAGGCAAAATTGTCAATATTTCAGGGCAGGTTGTCGAGCCAAACAACATAGAAGCAGATGTAACTGATTTGCAATGGTTTAAGCGAAACATTCAAGCTCAAGCATTACCAAATGGCTCCTGTGCTTTACCTACTATTTCTCAAGGGTGTCCCCACGCTAATGCTTGTTTGACCTGTACTCACTTTCGTACAACTTCTGAGTATTTAGAAGAACACAGACAGCAGTTAGAACAGACCAACCAGATTATTCAAAAAGCGGAAGCAAATGGATGGGTGCGCCAAGTTGAGATGAACCAGAAAATTAAAACTAATCTAGAAAACATCATTTCCGTGTTGGAGGTGGATGCAAATGACGGTTGAACGCAATATTGATGGACTACGTGGCAATGCTCAAAGGAAACGCCAAGAGGCATTTGAGAAAGTTGAGCAAGGAATTCAGAAACTCATCAAAGAGCAACGAGTTATAAACTTTAATACTGTTGCCAAGGCTTCTGGGCTGAGTAAGGCTTGGCTTTATAAAGAGCCTGATATTAAGGCTCGGATAGAACATCTCAGGGAAAATAACTCAAAAATCAAGGAAATACCACCAAAACAAAAAAGCTCAGATGCTTCCAAAGATGCAATCATTAAAACCCTAAAAGAAAGAATTAAAAGGGTTGAAGCTGAGAACAGGGGGTTACGTGACCAGCACGAAGCAATTTATGGGCGTATCCTTCAAGCTTCTGAAATAGAGCATCGGTTGGAGAGACTAGAGGCAGAGAATGCTAGGTTAAAAAAAGAATTAGATGAATGTCTTTCTCGCTCACCTAAGCCTTCTGCGTCTAAAAAATCTAATGTTCCATCTCTCTCAAACAAAAAAATGCAAGATGGGATTAGCAATACCATTAAAGATGAATAAGTTATATTTTCTAAAGATGAACTTGAAGTTATCAGAACTATCCAAGATATCAGAAATCAGTTTGAGCATTATAAGGTTTCCACTAACAAGCATCGTCTTTGGACAAATATTTCAAAATTTTTGGAATTAATTGACAATTTCCTTGTCAAGGAACTTCAGATAAATATTGAAGCTTCTGTTAAAAGTTTAGAACTTCAGAAGAAGATACATACTATCGATTCAATATGGAAACGAATAGATAGAGAGCGAAGACAGAAGTGGAATCAAGACATTCAAGTTAAGCTTAAAAAATTTCAACGTAAGCGCGATCAAATTATTAAGGAATTAAAGAGTAAGTACGCAGCAAATAAGTGGGTAGATAATCCTTTCACTACCTGCCCAGACTGTTACCAAGAAACCCTTATTGCTAATGGGGAGTATGAAGGTATATGCAGCAATTCAAAATGTAGCAGCGTTAATCCTTTAACGGAATGTAGTAGATGCGGGGGAATCATGCCAGGTTTTTCTTGGGAGTTTGGGTTTTGTGAATCTTGTTCAGAGTGGATGAGGGATCAGTGATATCGTACAGAGCCGCATTATCTATACCACAACGTCTACAACGTAAGCTACATAATACTTTGACGTTGTAAAAGACTTCTACAACAAAGAGGCTGTACCTCTTCACTATTCAGGAAAATCAAGGGAGAGTTGAAGGTCTGCATTTCTGTAGTGGTAAGCAACTTTGCTACGAAGCTCTTGAATGTTTGAACAAGTTTTTGCGATACCAATCACTTTGTAGATATGAGGGATAAGTTTTTTGAGTCCATAGTCACCCGTAAACCATTGATGATAGTTCCTACCGTGTCTTGGCGGTGGTTTATGCGTTTTTAGATATTCAGCCACATCAGGATCTAGCGCGTGGTAAATAAGCTCCATGACTAACTTGCCCCACCATTTAGGTCTATAGCGCAAAGGCTTACTCCAATTGGTAAGACGACCAAATTCCTCCCACAACTCATCAGGAAAGGTTTTTTCCCAATTTCTTAATTCGTCAGCTATAAAAGCTCTTATTTTTACCTGAAGTGCATCAGATTCTCTTTCGTATTGATAACCAGTTGCTTCATCAATTAAAGCAACCAATCCGACCTTAGAACAGGCGGCAAGCAGCACTCCACATCTTATTGCGATTTCTTTTTGCCTATTTGTAGCTAACTTTCCATCAGACAATGCCCTGATGTAAGCACTACAGATGTCTAGAAAATTTTCAGCAGTTATTCCTTTACCAGTGCTTGGAGGTGGTGTACCAGGAATATAAAACTCAATTGTGCTGGACAAAATTAATTCACTATCTAAATAGTCTCTTAAGCCTTCAATACGAACATAGTTGCTGAACTTTCCAGTTTTGACATTGGCTAAAGCTTTGACACCACCTCTTAAACTAATGACTCTTTGTTTTGTGTCCAGAACGTAACAGTCAATAGGCTCGTCACCAAGGCTTAAAGTACCAGAATGTTTAGCAAAAGGCGATTGAGGAAAAGAAATATCTTCTTTTTCAGACTCAATATAATTTTTTAAAGAATCATCCTCTTCAGGGCTAATATCTTCAATTTCCATGAGTTGATGCGGGCAAAGGGGATTTGTTGACGCGGGCGATATATGGGCTATATTATCTCCAATAAGCGCGGGCAATGTCAAGAGGTAAAGAATAAAAAATCTTTATTTAGCAAGTGCTGTAAGGCGGGCGATAGGCATCCATCTGGAAAAAATCTGCGCGGGCGATAAACAGTCTTTTAAGGCGGGCTGTTTTTACAGCTTATTTGCAACTTCGTATCGGCATCATTTTCTCCAAAACCCTTATAATTCAATGCTTAAGTAGCTTTAGTCCTAACGCTTGTCCTAAATATTAGTAGTTTTGTCGTTACTCTTCGCTTGATTCTCGCTTGAAACTTTCTTGCTAAAATCTTTTTTTATCCCAGAAATAATCTTGCTTAGTAGTTTAAATAAAATTGAAAAAAAGCGATTTTGTTATTGCAACAAAATCGCTTATCATGTTAGTCTTTTTATGTGTATTGGGGAACTCATCAGAAGAACCTTCAGCTTGGCGGCGGAGTCATTCTTTCTGAAAGAGGAACCCATACACTTTTTAGTTAACTCTACAACCCCCTAAAAGGAGGCGTACCTTGTTATGTCTAATAATACCAATTTATTCACCAATAGTCAAACTTTAAATATTGACTCTGAACAGAAGAGAATCATCAATACTCTATATCGTTGTAGCGAACCAGAAATACTGCTTATTCGGTTTGCAAAAACTAAAGAGAGAGGAATCGGATCTAGAGATGTAATGCACTATTTACTCTATTCTGATTCAGCGTCTTCATCCATCCTTAGTCGTCTAGCAAACAGCAAGAATAATACACGCTTAATTTTCCCACCATTAGTTCGGGAAAAATGTGGGCCAAGGGGTACATGGCTATATTTTGTTCGTGAAGAAGTGAAACTACAAGACATCGACCAAGTAATCCAAGAACAAAAATATAGTTACGAAAGATTTATCGATGGTCAAAAGAAGAAAAAATCAACAGGTGACAGTGGCATCTATCAAGACCAAATCAGTGAAACCAGTACATATGAACCAGTTGGCTCTACTGAAATAAATCATCAAGAAGCAAAAAACCTTCAACAAGAAAGGACAGAATCAACAGTTTCTGATTTCGATAATGTCAAAAATCAAGAGACTAAATTACCTAATTTAGCAGAGTTTAACGAGGATGAGTTTCCGTTCATGTTTGACATTTTGAAGAAAGAGCTTGTTGAGAAAGACAAACAACTTCAACAACTTCAAAAAGAGTATGAAAAGGTTATAACTACTCTTATAAAACAAAAAGCTGGATAGACAGTCTCAGATATATCCTGGCATAAAATATAAGCCTTAAACGCTAATTAACGTTCAAGGCTTGCTAGTTGGATAGCATAGTTTTTTCGTAAGGATTCAGGTGGCAGGGTATTGTCCAAAAGCTGATACGCACATATTAATACGTTTGCCCCCAATCTTCATCATCTGTGTATCCCAAAGGAAATTATGGCAAAAAACAACGAAACAGAACTCAAATACGAAGGTTATCTAGTTCATCGTCGGGTAAGCGACGGTCTAGTTAATTTAACTGATATGTGGAAGGCTGCTGGACAGCCAATGAACAAGAACCCACGAGACTGGAAGCGCCTTGATAAAACTCAAGAATTATTTGAAAATTTGGTTCTTACGACGGGCATCTTGCCCATCCGAATCCAAGCCAAAAGGGGCAAGAAGTTTAAAACTCGTTACACCATCTCTGAAATTCCGGGCATTATTGAGACTATTAAGCATGGAAGATATCCTGCAACGTATGCTACTTCGGAATTAGCAATTGACTATGCACAAACTATTTCGGTGCAATTTCATCAATGGACTTTAACTGCCCTTAAAGACCGAATTGAGGAGGAAGCTAACCCAGAACTTGCTTACAACAGAGGAAAAGATAGAGCTATAAAAGGATGGGAAAATCAAGGAAAGTCCGATGATTGGATTCAAGACCGTATAAATAGCATTGAGAATTACAAGCAACATACGAATGTTCTTGGATCTCATGGTGTTGGATGGCAGCAGCAGCGAAATGGTTTTGCTGAATGTGCCGATGCGATTAATGTAGAAATTCTAGGAGGACGATCCAAAAAGTTAAAAGAAGTTTTAGGGTTAATCAAAAAATCCCAGCGACTTAGAGATAAATTAAGCAGAAAACAGTTGACAGCCCTTAGCTTTGCGGAAGCATTAGCTGACGACGAAATTGAAACCAATGATCTACAGGGAAATCAATCTTGTCGGCAAGCATGTTCTCAAGCAGCCCGTAGAGTTGTTTTAGCGGCTCAAGGCTCTACAATAATTTTAGGTAAATAGACTTAACTTTCTTCAGTTTCTAGCTGATAAATTCTCAATGAAGGATGTTCCGGCATTAATCGCCAGCAGCTATGCTCTGGAGCCGGCGATGTTCTATCGCTGCAACGATACAAAAACACTGGCTCATCCTTTAAAAGTCCCATCAGTGCTACTTGTTTCCAGCTTTGATTGCCTAAATCCCAGATCAAATGCGACCTACCAAGGTATCCTGCATTCAGCAGACTGGCAAATATCCACTCGATAATTTCTTGAATTTGTTCTACTTCTAGCCTAGTATCGTTTTGACCATAGCTTTCAATTTCAGGTTTGTTAGATTTTGGTTTTAGGAGTCCCAATAGCAAAGATGGAATTTTCAAAAAACTTTTCATAACGCTGGACAAATACTTTACTTTGTAAACATATCCACAAAGTAAAGTATTTGTCCAGCAAGCTTTGTTAGATTTTAGCTATAGATAATTGCGTAAATCTGCTGGGGTTAAATTGATCACAATTTTTCGCATGGGAAAGGCAAAACCGGCATTCTTCAGCGTTGCTTTGACTCTTTCTCTTGATTCTTGAATCGCTGAATCTGGTAGTCCCAAGACAACAATTCCCGGCAATCCCCCTGACACATCGACTTCTACGCCTACTTTGACGGCATCGATGCCCACAATTGATGCACTCCAGACTCTAGCAAGCATTTCTTATATAACAGTAAACCTTTCAAATCTTTAGCAGATGAGTCGGTAGATTGGCATTAGTGAAACTACAGAGACGATTTTTGGATCAAATTATCTGGTTCTTGTTTGTTGGAAAAGTTGACAAGCGTTTTTAAGAAGGGTTAGGGAGGATAAAGTATAAAAAGTAATAATCAAATAACAACAATATTTTTCAACAAAATTGCCAAATTCCTGAAACTTATTTACGTAATATTACAGAAGTTATAAATACAAACAAGCAATAAGATAACAGGCATATTAATAAATAACAGCTAAAAAATTTTACATTTGTAATATTATTCAGACCGATGAAACGGCGCAACTTTCTTTGGTATTCGCTACTGTTTGCTGTTGGTTGCACAACAGGTGAATAAAAGCGGGTAAGGCTGCTGCCCAATAATTGTGTTAATAGAAGGTGGAATATTCATAATGTGCCGTTTACTTGCTTACCTCGGTTCGCCTGTTTCTTTAAAGCTTGAGCAATATAGCTCAGGCATGATTTTATTAGCTACCGCTATGTGTTTCACTGATTGGGGTAAAGGTCTGCCATCAAAGGTAGCCTATTACGCCAAGCAAACGGAGGTTTCATGTCGATATCTAAAGCTGTCATCAGCAATCTTACTTCTCAAAACAGCGTTGAAAAACGCTTGCAGATAGAGCGTTTGGTAGGAGCAACTCAAATAGTTGCATCTAGTGCTGGGAGTGATGTGGTTAAGGGATTAACTCAAACACCTAAATCTCTACCCCCCTGTTACTTTTATGATGACCGTGGTTCTGATCTGTTTGAGCAAATCTGTGATTTACCAGAATATTACCTCACACGCACAGAAACAACGATTTTACAGCAGTTTGCTGGCGAAATTGCCAAGATAACTGGGGCTTGTGAATTAGTAGAACTTGGTAGTGGCAGTTCTAGCAAAACCCGCATTTTACTAGATGCCTACCAGCAGCTAGGCTATCCCCTGCACTACCTACCAATTGATGTCTGTGCAGGTATGTTGGAAAGTAGTGCGAAGCAGTTATTAGAAGATTACCCCTTACTGCAAGTTTATGCACTAGCGGGAACCTATGAATTAGCCCTTGCACAACTCCAACCGACGCAATTACCCAGTCGGATGATTTGTTTTATTGGTAGCAGTTTAGGTAATCTTAGACCTGATGAGTGTGATGTGTTCTTCTCTCAAATTACAGAAGCCCTACAAGTAGGTGAGTATTTCTTGTTGGGGATAGATTTGCGAAAGCCGAAACAGATTTTGGAACCAGCTTATAACGACAGCCAAGGAGTGACGGCAGAATTTAACCTCAATATGCTGGAGCATTTAAATCAGCGCTTTCAGGGGAATTTCAACACCATGCAATTTGAACACTGGGCGTTTTACAATGAAAGTGAGCATCAAATAGAAATGCATTTACGCAGCCTGCGATCGCAAATTGTAGAATTACGCGCTCTTGACCTCAAGGTTAATTTTGCACTAGGTGAGACTATCCTCACTGAAATTTCTCGCAAATTTGACCTTAATACCATCAAGCAGCAACTCACCGCACATAGTTTATTACCTCTTCATGTGTGGACAGATCCAAATCAATGGTTTGGTTTACTGCTCTGTCAACTGCAAGCATAAATCAAATCAGGGTATGTCTCACATATATAGTGGTTCTCAGTTGAGTCCAATATAGACCTTAGGACTTACGCACTCAAAACCTGAAACCTCGTTCGCGTAGCGTGCGCGAAGCGCACTCCCCCCTAACCCCCCTTTTTTAAGGGGGGATCTAAAAAGCCCCCTCTGAGCGACTGCCTCACCGCAACGCACTGGCTCCCCTACAAGCGTTGGGGAGTAACACTCAAAGCCTCTCTCCTTTTAGGAGAGAGGTCAAAGTATATTGCATACAAACGAGAACCGCTATAAATGATATTCGTCCCACCACAACAAGCTGACAATTCAGGTCATGTGGAAAAGCTAACGATTGACCTAACCCCCTTCCCGACACTCTAAGGGGGAAAATTCAAAGTCTCTGACGCCACGATTGCGAACCCGTAGGGCTTGTCGTCAGACATCCCTCTCTGAACCGCAGATGTTGTATCTTTCGGTATATTAGTATAACCCTGGACTTTAACAGATACCGGGTTGACACTTTATAGACTGGCTGAAAATTCACAAATCTATGCGGAATTGATACCAGAGGCACTGAAGTTGATAGCAGCAACATCATTTATCAGCAAAATTATGAATACAACCCAGAGATATTTTTTACCCCTTATTTTTGTGACAATGATTGTCAGCCTCAGCAGTTGTAGTTCTAACCCCACTGCTCGTAATATTGAGAGTGGAACGCCATCCCCCACCACAACACCAACGAATAGCGCATCGTCTCAGACTCCCAGCCAAATTTCTAGCGTTGCTCAGTTGAGAGAAAAATCTCCTAATCAAGAATCTCCTAAGGAAAATACGCCTTCCTCATCAACTCCTAAAGCTGTCACTAGCAAAACTACCAACGTCACACTATACACAAGTGATACCCAATGTCAAGAACTCATTCCAGAAAAGGTTTCAGTACCAGCCGAGGAACCAGTGACAAATGTAGTGAGTAAAATTTTAGAAAAACGAGATACAAGCGACTTTAGCTTGTCTGGGTATCGTGTCAATATAAAAAATAGCATTGCTACAGTTGATTTGCGAATATCTCCTGGGTCAAAGCGGCAAATAACTTCTCTTTCTAGTTGTGAACAGTTTGCTCTGTTTGGCAGTCTCCGCAAAACTCTAACGAGTAATACCCAATGGAATATTAAAGAGGTTCGTTTCACCGAGCGAGGTGAGGACATTGTTCTTTAGAATCTGAACAGCGACAGGACTCATGCATCAGCAGTTGCGAAAACTGTGTATATTCTAGTCAATTGAAAACAGCTGTAAATAGTGGTATTCTTCGTGTTAGCCATAAGTTTATGGCAGCAACTTGCGGGTGTAATTCAGTGGTAGAATCTCACTTTCCCAAGGTGATCGTCGTGGGTTCGAGTCCCATCGCCCGCTTTAAGTACATATACAGCAGAATTCAGAATTCAGGAGTCAGAATTCAGAAGTAAAACAGGCTTTATACGTGGCTTTTAGACGAAACCTCTCTCTAAATCTCTCTCCTAAAAGGAGAGAGAGTTTGAATTTCCCCCCTTCCCTCGTAGGGAAGGCAGGGTGGTTTCATACGACGAGAGAATAATATCTCAGTCTGATTATTGGTTGATATCTATACTTAACGCTAGGATAAAATACTTAGATTGTTGCTGATATTATCCAAGATTTTAACGATCGCTTCGGTAATATTCAATGGACAGAAAAAGATAAAGTGCGGCGCTTCCTATTTGAAGAATTACCCGCCGAAGTCAGCAAAGACGAAGAATATCAGAACGCCAAGAAATACTCAGACCGCCAAAACGCCAGAATCACCTTCGAGAAAAAGCTAGTCGATAAGTTTCAGGAGTTCATCTTCGACCATACAGAAGCATACCGTAAATTTACTGATGAACCTGAGTTTAAAACATGGTTAGCCAATACCCTGTTCGATAATGATTATGACCAAGATGGAGCCTAAAGCGATCGCTATTTTAGGAACGAAGAGTAAATGTGGCTTTGTATACTATAGTATTTTCTATATATAAATTTAAATTGACAAATAATTAAGTTGTTCCACATTCAACTTGCATAATTAGGGCGGGCAAGATGCCATTAGTGTCAACTTAAGGTTAAAACCCATTTGTCAACGATAGGTTTTGTGAGAAACGAAGTATAAAGGTGAACTTTTTTCTGCCTTTTATACGCAAGCTGGGAGTGATGCTAATAAACAAAGCATTAATAGTCCCTGAAAAAGTTCGTTTTTTGTCCCTTTCAAACCGAATTTTTCAGCATAAATGCTTATTGACATAGCCAGTTTGAGCTTAACTTGACACCTATGGCAAGATGCCCACCCCACAAGAGTTATGTTTCATTCGGTTATGCAAATTAGATGTTTTTCAGCTTAGTTAATGTACAGTACAAATATCTAGGTACTCGCTAATTGATGGCAGCTAATGGTAAAAAACAATTAGCGATTCGCAATTAGCACTATGGCAAATTTTCTCCAACCGCCAAGGTTACGCATTGGTGAAGACACTGAAGAAGAACGACGCGCCACTTGGCTAGAACTTTTTTATGATTTGGTTTTTGTAGTTGCAGTTTCTCAACTCGCCCACAATCTCAACGAGGATATCTCTCTATCAGGATTGTTTGGGTTTGTAGTTCTATTTATACCAGTTTGGTGGTCATGGATTGGCACTACATTCTACGCCAACCGCTTTGACAGTGATGATGTCGGACATCGACTGTTGATTGGTATACAAATGCTGACAGCAGCAGCAATGGCTATTAATATCCACCACGGTTTGGGTGAGAGTTCCCCTGGTTTTGCCATTTCCTATGCTCTCGGTCGGGTTGTGCTTGTAATAGAGTATGTCCGTGCTGGAATCTATATTCCTTCAGCGCGTCCTTTGACTACTCGCTATGCGATTGGTTTTGCGATCGCAGCCTTCTTCTGGTTAATATCAGCATCTATACCCATTCCTTGGCGGTTCGGATTTTGGACAGTGGGAATCATTATTGACTTTGCCACACCCTTAATAGGACGTAAGTTTCAGTTAGGGTTACTCCCCCACGCCTCCCACTTACCGGAACGTTTCGGGCTATTTACCATTATTGTTTTGGGGGAAGCAATCATTGCAGTGGTCAATGGTGTTTCTGAGCAGAAATGGGATACTTTAACTGTGATTTCTGGCGTGTTTGGTCTAATTATCGCCTTTAGCTGGTGGTGGGTCTATTTTGATAATCTGGGTGGCACACCGATTGTGATCGCGCGAACACATGGAAAAATTGGTGTTGTCAATCTCTGGCTTTACACCCATTTACCGCTAGTGATTGGGATTGCTGCTGCTGGAGTTGGTGTAGAACAAATTTTGTTGAGTCAGCCAACTTTACCACTACCCGATTCCCAGCGCTCGCTCATCTGTGGTTCAGTAGCATTATGCTCTCTAGCTGTCAGTATTCTCCACAGATTTGGGGTGATCCGTTATTGCAAAATCCGTTCCCAGTATCGACTTGGGGGTGCAGTTGTGCTGCTAGCGATCGCCATCTTAGGCAAAGGTTTGTTACCTGTTGCAGTCATCGCCCTTGTCGCTGTAGTTTCTGCTGGGCAAGTAGTTCAAGATTTATATCAGAGTCGTCCCACTACTCGCTTGGTTGACCCAGAAATCTAGCTTATAAGTGGCGTACATCTGTGCGCCACTGCGACCTATCCACGTAATTTCAATATGAGTTATTTTCTGAGACGCATCTATCCTATAGAGTATTTTTTAATTTTATAAATAAATATTTATATAGTTATTTAAAGATTATGTAATCTCAGCATTCAAACCCGACGCTGTAATGCTGATCACTCAACGCCTTGCCGTATATCAAGGTGACAGAACCAAAGGAGGAATGTCAAGATTAGGAGATGTACTTTTGGTTTATTAAGTCAAGTAGCTGAAATATTTATTAATATTATTAATAGGAAGTGTAAATTCAGCATCAGGAGTCCGAAAAAATTCCTAATGGCAGGTATTTCGCATCAATCACCAAATTCTTCACCAACGGAACAGCAGCTCATGAAAGACCAAGAACCATCAGACTCTAAGCGATTCGTCGGAAATCTCAAGAATGGGATTTGGCTGTTTGGGCTGTCATCTTGGGTATTTGGCATTACCGATCGCAGTATTGCTTCATTTGCGGATGGCTATCTATCTGCTTTGGATTTGACGCAACTATTCACAGCAGCGACGTTTTTTGTGGCGTGGCTATTTTTGAAACCGACATCCAGAGTTTAAGATCGGCGACTGGTTGAGTATCGAGTCACGCTAGTTTTATAAAGATTCAGAAAGTTATCTATTTGATTGATCGCCATAAGGGTGCGCCACAGAATGCATAGATTCTTTTGCATTGATCACAATCAGGGTAATTCGTAAAATCTTTGAATTACCCAGATTTTTAGTTTTCATGGGAGAGAATCAGGATCTATACTGAGTTCGCGCAACCTTTGTGCCAGCATTTTGGCACGTTCTTCCGGCGTTAGTAAACGTCGTTCTATGCCAATTCCCAAACCTACTTCTGGTAGCCAACCAGGATTTACTGGCAGTAATTGATACTCGTTATTGACTGGAACTACAAAAATTTTTCTAATTTTCCGGAATTGATTATGCTCAGGTGGTAGTATCTATCAGACTACCGATTTATACTGAAACTCTATAATGAACCTTCGGGGAATATAACCCCATTTCGGATTAAAAGCCCGGTCATCATGGCCGGGCTTTTGACAAGGAACTTAAATAATTCGTAATTCGTAATTCGTAATTCGTAATAGAGCCTCCGGCACGCACTCGCGTTCGTAATTAAGTTTTTAGGACTTACGCACTGTACAAATCCATCGTGATGTGCGTTAACAAAAATAGGTTGTTCAGGCTTTTCTTAATTATCCTTTGATCGTAAATAGACGATGCTGTAGGGGTAAAGCATGCTTTACCCCTACGAAAGATGTGGTTTTTCATCTAATACATATTTGATATTTATTGTCAATGCGTAAGTCCTAGTTTTGTAACGGGGACTTAAACCCACCGAATTTGGTTAAAAAAATGGGTAAGTCTGGAAAATCCCAGAATTACCCCGAATTTTAAAAGTTAGGAATTGTTTTTAACTCCTAACTCGTAACTACTGATTAATTAGGCAAAGGCGGCGGTTGTCACATCGTTATTCGACAGAATTTCTTGCAATTCTTCAGCGTCTACCGTTTCTTTATCAACCAGCATTTGCGCTATCTCATCTAAAATGTGGCGGTTACGCACCAACACTTCTTTAGCGCGTGTGTAGGCTACATCCACAAGTTTGCGGACTTCTTCATCAATGGCGGCGGCGGTTTCTTCGGAGAAATCACGCTCTGACATGATATCGCGTCCCAGGAACATATTACCTTGCTGACGACCAAGGGCAACTGGGCCTAAGCGATCGCTCATCCCAAATCGGGTAATCATCTGACGGGCAACACGGGCTACCTGTTGGAGGTCATTAGAAGCACCAGTGGTTACTTCTTCTTCACCAAAGATTAATTCTTCAGCGATGCGACCACCCAAAGCCACAGCCATCTGATTTTCCAGATAAGCGCGGCTGTACAAACCAGTGTCCATCCGGTCTTCGCTGGGGGTAAACCAAGTTAAACCACCTGCGCGACCACGAGGAATGATGCTAATCTTCTGCACAGGATCGTAGTCTGGCATCAAAGCACCAACTAAGGCGTGACCAGCTTCGTGATATGCCACCAAGGTTTTGCGCTTTTCGCTCATTACCCGGTCTTTCTTCTCTGGGCCAGCTAATACGCGATCGATCGCGTCGTTGATTTCATCCATCGAAATTTCAGTCAAATTCCGGCGTGCTGCCAGAATTGCGGCTTCATTCAACAGGTTGGATAAATCCGCGCCAGTAAATCCAGGGGTACGACGGGCGATTTTATCCAAGTCCACATCTTTCGCCAAGGTCTTACCACGGGCGTGTACCTTGAGGATTTCGCTACGTCCAGCATAATCGGGACGGTCTACCACAACTTGACGGTCAAAGCGACCAGGACGCAACAGTGCTGCATCTAGGACATCAGGACGGTTGGTAGCGGCAATAATGATGATGCCAGTATTACCTTCAAAGCCGTCCATTTCTGTGAGCAACTGGTTGAGGGTTTGTTCACGCTCATCGTTACCACCACCTAAACCTGCACCCCGTTGACGACCTACGGCATCAATTTCATCGATGAAGACGATACAAGGAGCGTTGGTCTTAGCTTGTTCAAATAAATCGCGGACGCGGGATGCACCGACACCGACGAACATTTCCACAAATTCCGAACCGGAGATCGAGAAGAAGGGTACACCTGCTTCACCAGCTACGGCACGAGCTAGGAGGGTTTTACCTGTACCAGGAGGGCCAACTAACAGCACACCTTTAGGAATTTTTGCACCAACGGCGGTAAAGCGATCGGCGTTTTTCAGAAAGTCTACGACTTCGTTTAATTCCAACTTGGCTTGGTCAATACCAGCGACATCGCCAAATGTCACCTGAGTTTGGGGTTCCATTTGGACTCTGGCTTTAGATTTGCCAAAGTTCATCGCTTGGCTACCTGGGCCACTTTGAGCGCGACGTAGCAAGAAGAATAAGCCAACCAAAAGCAATACAGGAAAAAATAAGCTGCTCAGTGCCTTAAACCAAAATCCTTCGTCGGTTTGGGGCAAAACAGAAATATCAACGCCTTTTGCAGACAGAGTATTGATCAAGTCTGGATCGTTGACTAAGGTAACAATCAGTTTATTTGGGTCATATTTGGGTGTAACCAGTGCTGTAGAGCGATCTGCACTCAAACTGACTTTTTCTACTCTGCCTTGTTGAACTTCTTGAATAAACCGACTATATCGCCATGTCTCTCTGCTCTGGGGTTGTTTGTCAAAAAATGCTGTTCCCAGCGCAATGACGACAATAAATAGCAGCGCGTACAGCCCCGCATTTCTCCATTTTTTATTCACTAAGGTCTATCCTCCTGTATTTTTCGCGCCATCGCCTAGCTTCTCTGCTCGGAAAGGTCATTATTAAGAATTATGTTAACTTATCTTAAGTGTAACAACATGGCGTAGCTATCATGCTAGAAAAAGCTCCCTGATTTGCTGAAAACTAGGATGGTAGGGATTATATTGTAGCGACCCTGAAGGCTGATGAACGGTATGAATCGGAATAATTTCTACCACACTATTAGTGTAGGCGATCGCTTCAAATCTCTGGACTAATTCGAGGCTCCAAGTTTCTTCCCGCACTGGCTGCTGGTGGTTTTGCAACCAGTTTACAAGTTGCGATCGCAAAATTCCCGGTAAAATTCCTGCCTTTATTGGCGGTGTCCACCAACTGCGATCGTACCATCCCCAAAGGTTACCTGTGCTGGTTTCTAGCCAATTTCCTTCAGCATCCACTAATATTGCTTCATCAGCATCTAAGCTAGTTCTTGCCAACCAAGCACTCAAATAGTTTCCAGTTTTATGAGAGGGGAGAGAGCGATAAAATTCAGGACTAGCAACGGCGCATATAATACCAGTTTTTTGTTTTTCTGTCAAATTTTGTGGTAATAATCTGCCAGTTATCCACTCACGTCCATCGGGAAAAAGGGTAATTCTGAGAACGGGGAAGTGTGCGAGGAGAATTTCGGCACCTTGACGCAGACGATTCCAATCGGGTTGCTGCCAACCAAAAGATTGTATTGAGAAAAGTAGGCGATCGCAGTGTGAGAGCCAATTGGTTAAACTACTATCTAGCGAGTTCTCATAAACCCGCAATGTTGTAAAAATAGTCGCTCCATAAAGTAACCCTGGATCGTTAATATCTAACTCTAAAGTTTGGGAGTGAATGAATTTACCGTCATACCAAAAAATGTGATTTTTCACACTCATTTTGTTTGTCGCTACAGCTTTATTGAAAAGTGATGACTTGTAATGCTCATGCGCTGCATGAGATAAAACCTGTGAGCTGCAAATCGCTGAACACCAGAATCAAGGCTCAGGTGTTCACAGTCATGATTTCTTGCATATTCAATTAGCCACTGAAATAACTGTTGACCATAGCTATGTGACCGCTTTAACTCATCAACAACTAAGTCATCAATATATAAAAATTTTCCTGATGCTAAACACGTATAAATGCGAAATCCAGCCACTGCGACAGCTTGCTCCTCTACTTCCAAGAATACAAGTTGATATGCTTCTTTCATTTGATATCGAACTTGTTCTACAAATTTAGCTTGCTCAAGGTGAGGGCGTAACTGGGATATAACAGGAAAACACTTTAATATTTGAAAGTCAGATTCTCCGAATTGTATTGACACTAGTATTGCTCCTAAAAATTACGAATTACGAATTACGAATTATTTTAATCCTTTGGGGGAAATACAATTTTATGAGTACCTTCAGGAGTTGTAATTACTTTTCCTCCCAAAGCTTCGATTTCCCTAATTGCACGTTTGCGAGTTCTCTGATCAACTTGATTATTTAAAACTATTGCCCAGGTAGAAATTTGAGCATATTTACTGTTAGGATTTCGACTGAGAAATTCAGCAGTTCTTTGGGAAGTCTTAGCGATAAGCTGACTCTCTGTATCTGAAAAGTTATTAGCCCAGTTTGCCGCCGTTGCAAAAGATTGTTGGGCAGCTTGGGCATTGCCTAAAAATAATAACTCATCAACTCCTTTATAACGCCACACGTAATAAGACTTTTCGGGAACCCAGGGAGATAGTGATTTTAAGCCTTTCTCTGACAATGCGATCGCGCGTTCTGGCATACCAGCATACAATGAAGTACTGATAGAAAGACTCTGATAGGCTGCCAAAAATCGCGGGTCACGTTTTAGAATGACTTCAAAATATTCTGGACTTAAGCTATAACCTGTTTTATCACGAACTTCATCATCTCCGAAATATTGTGAAAAATTCAGATATACCAAATCTGCGATGAAATTATCATAACCAAAACTAGGCATTTTTTGGAGAAAATTAAGACGGAGCTTTTCAGATTTTATTTCTTTTTCTAGAGTTTCTAAAGAGGCAAATTGTTTGCTATTTATTAGTTTTTGCAATTGGGGGAATTGAATTAAGCCAACTCCTAATATACATACACAAGCTACTAAAGGTGTAGCAAAAGCTTGACGCGATAACAACATACTTTTCTTATTTTTCTCCGCATAGTTATATTATTGTATACATAGTGATATAGGAAAAGTCGGCCAGCACTTGCGCGTTTACGCTTTGCTAGGTGAAATAGAAAACAGGTGGAGTAAAATAAACTGATTTACAGCAGTTTTGATGTATTTGAACCACATCTATCGTAGGGGCACAGCATTGCTCATAGGTGTCAACTTAAGCTGAAAGCCAGTCTATAAGCAGCTTTTAGAGATTGTCTCGTTGTCTCGTTCCCAGTCTCCGACTGGGAATGCCTATTAGAGGCTCCGCCTCAAGACTAGCGGCAGAGCCGCTTTTGATCTGCATTTCCAGCCTCTGGCTGGAAACGAGGTTTGAAAAGGATTTTGGCTTAAGTTGACACCAATGAGCATTGCTGTACCCCTACCCGCGTGGTCTATTTACCTGAAAATAGCTGTAAATCGCAGCATTATTTTATACTTATATTATTTTTTGCTTTGAGATATACTTTAAGTTTATTTGTGTACAAGCAAGATATAGTTTATACATAATAAAACGAAATGACCAAAAGCTAATTAAATTATTAAGTTTTTTTGACTTCAGTTACTTTTATTAAGTAAAAGCATTGAAAGTTTTTACATCACCTATAATTGTATTTTGTTTATACAATATAACCTCCAAAATGTCATGGTGAATAATACTGTTAGCGAAAACACAGAAACCAATGGTCAAGCTAGCGAAAATGAGGAAAATAATAGTCAAATTAGCAAGCCAAGTAGTGAATTTAAAAGAAAAGTTAACAAGCTGAATACTAAGGGAGAAGGATTCAATATTGATGACGTTATTGATGCTATTAAAACAGCAATAGTTGAAGTTGTCGAGTTAGAAATCACCACTTGGGTTCCAGACTCCTCTACTCAGTTTGAAGAAGTTGAAGGGCAACAAATTGCTAAACCAGGTAATCGAATGTATACCATAATAAATCTAATTGATGGTGATATAAACAATGAAGTTGGGAGTAAATTTGTTGGTAGTGGCCCATATACAGAACTTCGTGACTTTCATCTAAGTCAAATCAAAGAAAGTCGGGAGATTATGCAAAAAAATATAGAAAGTTTGCAGAAGTTGTATGGATTTTTTATAGAAATTATCAAATCTCGCAAAACTTTACAACAATCGCCATCGCGTCCATAGCAGTCGTTATTTATTAATAGTCACACAGAAATACCTACAGCACAGAAACCTGTAAAACTGGGAGCATCCCAAATTTTGAATTTTACTATTATCCTGCCTGAAGATAGAAATAAGAGAATGAGGAAACGAACCGCAAAGAACGCAAAGAGGAGGCAACGCGTTGCGGGGGTGGAGGAGTTTGTAGCGACTGCCGTCGCAAAGGGAAGAGAGTTGTAAAGGGTTTTTGCATCAGTACCGTGAATTTTTGATTTGAAAAATTGGGATGCTCCTGTCAAACCCTATAGGTTAATTTGCTTTAGAGAAATTAAGGAAATTATTACTATGCCTAACGAAATTCAAGAACAAGCCACAGATTTGCTACAGAAAGTAGTCTCATCTGTACATGGATTAGTCGATGATATTACAGCTTTAGAAGTGAATACGATGGTTGTGGAGCAAATTACTGGCGCAAAGTTTAATGCTTGGCAAGCATATGAAGAGATTTATTCAATAAATGACAAAGACTACTTTGATATCAAAGGAATTCCAAATCCAGACAATTTAATAGAACCAGAAAAAACTCAAGCTCAAGAGCTACGCAAGCGTTATACAAGTCTATTTTCGCAACTTGAAAGAGAATATTTTTACATTCTCCTTGAAGAAAGTACTAAGACTAATCAGCCAGACCCCAGGATAATACAATATCAGGAGCGTCTTAAATATAAAGTGGAACATCAAGCAAATATTGTTCAAGATGATCCGGTATACATAAAATTAGCTCAACCAATATTGCCTGCTCCAACTCCTGTTGCAGATAAACAAGATAATAATCAAAAAAATTTACCACAAAGGTGGCAAGAGATTGAAAAACTTTTGAATAATGGTAAATTTATTCGTACACTGCGGAAAATGTCTGAACTTAAAGCTGCACTTGATGGTGGTCATATTACCAGCCTAGATATTGATGTTATTTATGCTCAAACTGTTATGCAGTTAGATGGAGATATTATCAGTCGTTACCATAAAAAGCTATTTGAATTACCTGAAGGTGATAGAGATTTAATCCTAAAAATACATAATGAAGGGATAGTTGCTGGAGAAAAACAGTGGCGTGGAACACTAGATTTTCTGATTGGTATTATACAAAGTTTCACCAAATTATCCCGATAATGAACGCTTATAAAACACACACAGATTATCAAGCTGATGTCCAACTCTCTTTCTTTGTGCAAATCCCTCAAGGCACTCCTATAGAACTTGAAATTAAGGTTGAGCCAGGACAGTATACTTTTTATCTAAATAAGGCAGTTTTAAAACAAATTGAGCAAGCGCGAAAAGTAGGCTGCTCTCTGTACATTCCGCCAAAATTACTAGCTTATCTTTGGTACTACAACTGCTTTAGCGATAATATTTGCTTTAGTAATAATACTGTGCAATATAATAAATTAGTAATTACTAAAAAAAAGTTTAAAATTTTTGACAATACTTTTATAGTAAATTTTATCAAATTATTGTGGACTAAATCATTACAAAATAAATCGACGTTACAATATGGACTTACTTTTAATTTTTATTATAGAGAAGATACATCAGCTTTATATTTTTGGAAAGAACAGGATATTGTTTTACAAAGTAATATCTTATTTTATGGCGACATAATTCACAAAATCAGGAGTGATTTTATCCAAAATCCTGAGTGTTTAAATATTGCTTATGTGCATTATTGGCTTATTGAACAAATACTAAACTATCTTCGGACTAATCTAAATCTGCTAGTTTGGGAGATAGCTTCGCTGTTTCCTGCTGGTTTTGTAGTTTACAATCTCTATCTGGCAAATGCAATGATATCAATATTTGCTTGGTTAGGGTTAACTATATTATTTGCTACTACCCGCTATGTACTTGTTAATCAAATTCAAAGGCGTACTTCCATCAATTCTAAATTTATAAATAGGTTTATATGGACGCTTATTTGTCTCATCCCTAGCGTTGTTGTTGGTGCTACTAGTGGCTTTAGTAATGTTATTGCCTTATTATTGCCACTTTTGTCATTTATCGCGCCAGAACTTGCAGAGCGCATTTTAAGTTTTATCGCGCCGCGAGTTTGGAGACTTATCATCCGTAGGTTCCTGTCTTTATGACTATTTATAACTCTTTTTTAATAACTGCCAACATTGTTGTGCGATCGCCCAATCTTCTTGAGTATGAATAACTAATACCCGTACTGTTGAATCGGGTGTCGCAATATCCTCATCCACAGGCTGCTGCTGATTTTTCTCAAGGTCTATTTTCAGTCCGATAAATCCAAAGGCTTCACAGGCTGCTTGGCGAATTTCTGGAGAGTGTTCACCCACGCCTGCTGTAAACACCAAAGCATCTAATCCGCCCAAACTAGTAAGCATTGCACCGATCGCAGAACGCAAGCGATGTACATAGATATCCCACGCCAGTTGAGCGCGAGAATTACCTTGAGCAATCGCAGCTTTCACCTCACGCATATCGCTAGATATACCCGAAATTCCCTTTAACCCAGAAGCTTTATTTAATACATGATCTAACCTTTCGACCGAGTAATTGCAGTATCGCAACAGATAAATCAGAATCCCCGGATCAACTGAACCAGAACGACTGCCCATCATCAATCCTTCTACGGGCGTGAATCCCATAGTGGTATCAATGCTGCGACCGTTTTTAATCGCTGCTAAAGAGCAACCATTGCCGAGATGACAGGTAATTAACCGCTCAGGGGGAACATCTCGACCGAGAATTTGAGCAGCACGACCAGAACAGTATTGGTGACTGATACCATGAAACCCATAGCGACGAATACCTTCTTCCACCCACTCATAGGGGCCGGGATAGATTGCTGCTGCATCGGGCAGAGTGGCATGAAATCCGGTATCAAAGAGTGCTACTTGGGTGACATCTTTTAAAATTTTTTCAATTGCTTCTATACCTTCCAAAGCGACTGGATTATGTTCGGGAGCAAGGTTAGACAGACGTGCGATCGCCTTTTTGACATCCTCCGTAATTACCACACTATCCCGATAATCCTGTCCACCATGTACTATCCGATGCCCCACTACATCGATTTCTGACAATTGATCAATTACCTTGGTAGCACCATAAGTAAGTGTATGGAGCATATATGTGAGGTGTGCCTGTGGGGAATCAGCAGAGATTGATTCTTCCAGCGTTGCACCCGTAGCGGTTTTTACCTCAATTTTTGCCGCACCCCGATCTTGAGTCCAATTGATTTTCCCTTCCCAAAGGGGTTGGGGTGCTTCGGTGGGTAGAGCCTCATCTGCAATCTCATACAGACAACTCTTTTGGCTGCTCGATCCGGCATTCAGCACCAATATCTTCATATGACAACTTAAAATAATTTGTAATTCGTAATTCGTAATTCGTAATTAAAAACATGAGCTGCTTTGATCATCTGACTAAATCTAGCCCGATGCTTCTAGCCTATGGGTATAATATGCAGGCTTTTGCTAATACTCATTCGGGTCAAGGTTTTGTTTCATCTGGGCACCGACGGCACGAGCAGCCGGATCTGAACTTTGTAGCAGTGTACTTGATACATTGTGCTGATCAACTTGACTTCGGTTTTGACTGAGCTTGTACTTACCTTCCAAGCGTGTAACAGTTATTTCAAATCCCACAATGCCATTCATCATACCTTCACGAAATCCGTCAGATAAACCGTGCCAATGCGATTTGTAGTCAGCGTCGTAGGTGTCTATCATCTCGTTTATCATTTGGTTCATTGATTCTGGGGAGTCATTGAGCATGATGACTTTGGGAATACCATAAGCGTGAACAGCAATATAGTTCCACGTCGGTACGCTCTCATACTTTTCATACAAGGTAGGGGAAATGTAAGCGTGTGCTCCGGTGAAGATAGTAAGTAACTCAGTGCCAAGGGATTGTGATTGAGGATTTTGCTTTGCCAGATGACCAATTAATTTAACAGCATCTCCTTGCATTGCAATGACAAGAGGAATGTGTGAAGCACAAGGTACACCGTCTATGATCGACACCAACGTAGCGAAACTATTGGCTCTCATAAAGGCGATCAATTTATCAACATTATCTTCTTGAAAAGCCGTTGGTCTATACATGGCGATTTAACCTCACGATCAACTTATAAAATAATACAGTTCAGTTAAGCATTTCTTCCTTTGTTAGAGTCGATGCCCGGTATTATCCGGGGCACCTCTCTGTTAAATCTGGGCGTGCGACTTTCATCGCACCCAGCTTCCGATGTTCTTAGCTTT
>NZ_JBALFC010000154.1:0-104643 GCF_036917755.1 Nostoc sp. | reverse complement strand
ATAAATCATATCGCAAACGTTGCGGAGTGCGGCTTATAGCCGCCGTAGCAACATCAGTTTAGAATCCCCCGATTTTCAATCGGGGGAGATGTCAATTCACTATTTTTGTTATAAAGTTTAGTCATTTTTATTTCCGATTCCAGTCCCCTCTCCTTTATAAGGAGAGGGTTAGGGTGAGGTTATTGTCTAGCCTACAAGATAATAACCTCACCCCGCCCTTCGGGCACCCCTCTCCTTGGTAAGGAGAGGGGAAAGATTAGGCGCTGAAGTATTTTGCTAGTGGGTGATAAGCAATAATCGCAGTGGTAGACTGTTCTGGATAAAGTTGTTCACTTTCATCCATATACAAGTTAATTCTGTCAGTCTGCAATAACTCCAGTTGCTTATACTGGTCTTGGATATTCGGGCAAGCTGGATACCCAAAACTATACCGTGAGCCACGATAGCGCTGTGCCAATATATCCCGAATATTGTCGGGTTCTTCAGCAGTAAAACCTAACTCCCGGCGAATTCTGGCGTGTGTCCACTCAGCTATCGCCTCCGCCACCTGCACGGCCATACCGTGGAAATACAGATAATCTGTATATTGATTCTCAGCAAACAGCTTTTGAGCAAACTCTGTTGCAATTTCACCCACAGTCACCGCCTGCATCGGGAAAACATCAATAATTCCCGACTCCTTCGGTGCAAAGTAATCTGCTATGCACAGCCGCCTTAAAGACTTCTGTCTGGGAAACTCGAAGGTTGCAACCTGTTGTGATTGCTTCTCTGAGTCATATATATGTAGAGAATTCCCCTCAGCTTGACAAGGGAAATAACCATAAATCACCTGCGGGTGCAACAGATTCTCTTCAATAATTCGCTGTTTCCAAGTTTCTAAAACTGGGTAAACTTTCTCAGCTAAGAAAGCCTGATATTCTTCCTTAGATTGCTCTTTTGGTTTGCGGAATTGCCACTGTCCAGCTATTAAAGCTTGTAAATCCAAGTGCCAGAATATTTCCTCGATGGGAATATCACTAGGCTGCAATAACTTGGTTCCCCAGAAAGGCGGTGTCGGACGTTCAATATCTATCGCCACAGCATCAGAACGTCTCGTATCTACTTCTTTTGGTTCAGCAGATGTTGTTTTTTCAGCAGTTGTAGTTACTGATTCTTTGTGACCATTTGTCGGAACTTCAGGAGTTTCGACTTCATTCAAAAATCCCTGCAAATCTTCCCAGTTTCCAGAGGCCTTTGC
Organism: Nostoc sp.; assembly: GCF_036917755.1. Taxonomy (GTDB): domain Bacteria; phylum Cyanobacteriota; class Cyanobacteriia; order Cyanobacteriales; family Nostocaceae; genus Nostoc. The sequence goes on along the minus strand of NZ_JBALFC010000154.1, from coordinate 103,406 downwards.
TGGCATTAATTTATCCATGAAGTGCAAGTCAGAAAAGGCATCTTTGCCATAAACAACTTTACCTTTGTAGGTTTTTTGGCAATCTTCATACACAAATTTGGGAGTCAGCGCCGCACCACCTAATATCACGGGGACACTAATTCCCTTTTCGTTGAATATCTCCAAGTTCTCTTTCATGAAGGCGGTGGATTTTACCAGCAAACCACTCATGGCAATACAATCAGCTTTGTGCTGTTCGTAAGCTTTGATAATGTTTTCCACCGGCTGTTTAATTCCCAGGTTAATCACCTTGTAACCGTTGTTGGATAAGATAATATCCACCAAGTTTTTACCAATGTCGTGGACATCGCCTTTCACTGTGGCAATGATAAAGCTTCCCTTACCATTGTTGCCAGATTCAGATTTTTCCATGAACGGTTCTAAATACGCTACTGCCGCTTTCATGGTTTCCGCAGATTGCAAGACGAAGGGTAACTGCATTTGTCCAGAACCGAATAATTCGCCGACAACTTTCATCCCATCTAGCAGGAAGGTGTTGATAATTTCTAAGGGGGGATATTCTTCTAAAGCTTTTGTGAGATGTTCTTCTAAGCCAATGCGTTCGCCGTCGATGATATGGCGTTTGAGACGTTCTGGGATGGGAAGACTTTCATCTAAGGAGCGATCGCGTTTTGTCGTTACCCCGGCAAATACTGTGGTAAGCTCTCCCAAGGGATCATAAACGCAGACGTTACCCTCAAACTTGCGATCGTCATAAATCAACTGGCGACAGATTTCTTGATGGCGTTCCTCAATCTTCGAGAGTGGTAAAATTTTGTTAGCGCTGACAATGGCTGCATCCATTCCTGCCGTCGTCGCCTCGTGCAAAAACACTGAGTTTAGCACCATTCGTGAGGCTGGATTTAAACCAAAGGAAATATTGGAAACACCCAAAATCACATGGCATCCAGGCAATTCTTGACGAATCCGCCGGATAGATTCAATTGTGGCCTTACCGTTTTCTCGGTCTTCTTCAATCCCGGTGGAAATTGGTAACGCTAGAGTATCAAAGAATATTTCTGTGGCAGGTATGCCATATTCTACTGCTTGACGGTAAGCGCGTTGTGCGATCGCAAACTTTTTGTCTGCTGTCCGCGCCATCCCATCTTCATCGATAGTACCAATGACTACACCAGCACCGTACTTTTTCGCTAACTCCAGCACTTTCAAAAAGCGCGGTTCCCCATCTTCGTAGTTGGTGGAATTCAGCAAACACTTACCACCGGCAACTTTTAAACCTGCCTCCATTTTTTCCCATTCGGTGGAGTCAAGCATTAAAGGCAATGTCACATTATTCACAATGCGCGAAACTAATTCGTGCATATCCCGCACGCCGTCGCGTCCCACATAATCCACGTTGACATCGAGGATGTGTGCGCCTTCTTTTACTTGCGCCCTCGCCATTGAAACCAGTCCATCCCAATCTTCCGCATTTAGCAAATCGCGGCACTTTTTGGAACCACTGGCGTTGAGACGTTCACCAACAATCAAGAAAGAATTATCTTGGTCGTAGGGCTGAGTAGTGTAAATTGATGCTGCTGCGGGTTCTAAACTTGGGTGTCTAACTTTTGGCTTCAGGTCTTTAGCAAGTTCTGCCAATTGTTGAATGTGTTCTGGACGCGTCCCACAGCAACCCCCGATCACTTGGACACCCAAATCTTCAACAAAATGCATCAATGACATCCGTAATTCCAACGGTGTCAGGCGGTAGTGCGCTTGACCACCGACGTTTTCAGGTAAACCGGCGTTGGGAATACAGGAAACGATGAAAGGTGAATGTTCTGCCAGATACTTGATATGTGGTTTCATCAAGTCTGGGCCTGTAGCGCAGTTTAGACCGAGAATATCTATTGGGTAATGTTCCAGAATTGTCACCACCGCGCTGATTTCTGAACCTACCAACATTGTGCCCATGCTTTCCATTGTCACAGACACCATCAACGGCCGGCGATCGCCCTTCTTAACAAACACTTCTTCAATCCCATTCAGCGCCGCCTTAATTTGCAGCACATCTTGGCAAGTCTCCACCAGAAATAAATCGACACCACCATCCCACAGCGCTTCTGCTTGTTCAGCAAAAGTCGCTTTCATGGTGTCAAAGTCAATATGTCCCAAGGTAGGGAGTTTCGTTGTGGGGCCGATGGAACCAGCCACAAACCGGGGTTTTTCTGGCGTGGAAAATTCCGCAGCCACACGCTTGGCCAATTCTGCGGCTGTCTTGCTGAGGTAGTAGGCTTGGTCTGCCAAGTCATATTCTGCCAGCACCAGAGACGTACTGCCAAAGGTATCGGTTTCAATGACATCTGCACCAGCAGCGAGAAAGTCACGGTGAACCTTAGCAACAGCTTCGGGTTTCGTGTGGACTAAGTATTCGTTACAACCTTCATACTGTGGGCCGCCGAAGTCTTCAGCAGTCAGGTTTTGCGTTTGTAAGTTGGTTCCCATCGCCCCGTCGAAAACGAGGACTGGTCTATCTGGACTACGCAGGCGTTCAAGGAAAGGATGAGTCATATTTTCCTAGAGGAATTTGGGTCAGCCGGATAATATTCGACTTACTTTATTATTTTCCAAAATTATGATATTTTTGGCACCTTTTAATAAAGTCTGTTTTACTGAAACTCACCATTGGCTCGTTTTGACCTGATTTCTCAAGATTGGCGATGACAGAATTATGCAAAAGCGTCCTCATATCATGTCGCTTGATTGCTTAATTAAACTCCAAGAACCCCACCCCGCCAAAGCTGCGCTTTATTTCCCCTCCCCGCAAGCCTGTACACACAAGTCTGAAATAGCTGATTAACCAAGGTTTTACCCCACCCTAACCCTCCCCGATATATTGGGGAGGGAACAAAATTTCCTATTTCCCCCCAATATATCGGGGGGATTAAGGGGGGTAATTCACTCAGGAACCTAACGCAACCTACTTTGGAGTTATTTTTTAGGCAAAACCTACGCAGTATTGACACAGGTGGGGTTTCATTGATTCTACACATAGTCAGATGAAATATTTTCGCCAAGTTTCTTATCTTAGGATCACAGCTTAGAGTTGTTACTCCGTTCAGCTCAAAGATGGAAAAAACACCAGGAGTATAACTTGAGTCTTACTATGGATTTAAATTCTTTGTTCAATCTAAATACATTTATTGAATTATTACTGGGGATTAGTTTGAGCGCGGCGGCTGGCTTTCGAGTATTTGTACCACTGCTAGCATTGAGTGTGGCTTCAGTTTTTGGACATTTAGATTTGCCGACTAACTTTGATTGGCTGGAAACACCTCAAGCTGTAATTGTGTTTGCAGTCGCTTGTTTGCTGGAAATTATCGGTTATTACATTCCTTGGTTGGATCATCTGCTGGATATTGTTGCCACACCTGCGGCATTTATCACTGGGACAATCGTAACAGCATCTGTTGCTCCAGAGATGAATCCATTGGCGCAATGGACGTTAGCTTTAATTGCTGGTGGTGGAACCGCAGGATTAACTCAGGGATTAACGAATATATTGCGGATAAGTTCTACAGGCGTTTCAGGTGGATTAACCAATCCTGTTGTGTCAACCATTGAGTTGGTCATCGCAATCGGACTGTCTTTGCTGGCGCTAGCTTTACCAGTGGTAGCAGGAGTGATTGTGATTGTTTTTCTAATAATAGCTATTCCAAGAATCTGGAATTTATTCTTGAATAAACCATCTTCTCAAACTAACGAAACCGTCTCTCCATCAAGAGAATTGGGATAAGTACTTATGGATTTGTTTCATAGCTGCGTCACCGAATAGCCCGTCGTAGACATCGCTATTATAGGTTGTAGTCGTAGCGACTCTCAAAGATAAAAACCTCAGCGATACGATCGCTGAGGTTCTAGAAGACTGAGCAAATAAATGGAAGAAATTCAAAAGGGCGGCAATTCTTTAAGAATCGTAAACCGAATATGATTAATCGCCAAATCACCAATGGGGATATCTTCTTTGGTTAGCCGCGCACCTTGACTTGTCACAGTTTCAAAGGTGATACCTTTGCCAATTTCAATGTGATACCAGCATAAGCCCATAAAAAAGCGCGTCGGATAAGGCCCACCTTCACCGATATCGTCAGGATTTGATTCCATTGGCAACCAGCCAAAATTCGGGACGTAGAACTCCAGCCAAACATGATTAAAGTCGGGTTGCAGAGGTACTCCTTGTAAGTCACTATGGGGAGGACATTTGTACCTACCGACGGTGCGGCAGGGGATGCCATTTAAACGGGATAGGGCAAGTAAAACGCCGACATATTCGCCACAGGAACCAACGCCCCGTTCTAAAACTATATCTGGCGCGTCAATGTAAGGTTTGATACCGTAGGATAACTTGTCATAGACGTAGTTGCGGATGCTATGCATTTTCCGCAGCACATTGGTTTCAGTACCAATCGCTTCTCTGGCGGCACGGCGAACAATGGGAGTATCCATTGCTAAATCGTCGTCATCCACTAAGTAGCGTGTTTGTAATTCTGGGGAGAGTTCCGGTATGTTTTCCACATTTCTGGGTGTGATGCGATACTTAATCCCTCGAACTTCCAAAAGTGCTTTCCAGCCAAATATATGCCGTTCTCCTGGGGCAAGAGAATCAAATTTAAAGACTGCTACACGTTGCCCCTCGATCACTTCTTCGGTAAAGGGTATACCAATGGGTTCAACGTGTTTCACCTTTTGACGCTCAGTTTCGGATGGTAGGGCGATGCGCCATTCTACTTCAGGTAAATTAACCTCGTCTAAGGGAGCGATTTCTTCAGCATAGGACATTTCAATGAGATAGCCATTCGAGAGAGCGTAGCGCTGATCTGGCTGGTAATGATAATACAAAGGGTGAATAAAAGTGCGATCGCGGAATGTTAGCTCATGACTCGGATCAGCATTGGGGTTATCCCGAATATAAGCTTCCTCTGAGGCGTAGGCGACGTAAATACTTTCTTTGCCTGTTTCGCCATTTTTATGGATTGCTATGCCTGTGGGACATTCAAAGGGTGTTAGAACACTAAATTGAAGTTCTCCTGTGGCCTTATCCATCGCGTAAACTGATTGTTCGGTGCGATCGCAAATCCACAGCATTTCCTGACTCACTGCCAAATTCTCTATCCCAACCCCTGGGGCATGAAATCTGGTAATCTCTTTTCGGGTTTCGCGGTCAAAAATCAGAATGTAGCCCAGCCTTTGGCAACTGACATAAACTGCTGTTTCCCAAACAGCAACGCCGTCAGCCGGATAAGGCAATGTTACAAAATGTTCCAGACCCAAAGCATTGAGCTTGCAGAAGTAAACACTATTTTCTCGGCTGACCCACAGGGTATCTGACCACGCCGCTAGACCAGTGGCATCGGTAAATTCTTTAACTTGATGGGGATTGAGAATTTTGCTGTTGTCAGAGGTGGGATCAATCTCCAGTAGATGCCCTTTAATACTGTCAATGGCAATCAGTCTATCTTGAATGAAAGTAATACCACACAGGCTAGCAGCAGTAAGCGGTCGAATTGTTTTTTGCCCAAACATCTGGCTGGCGTGGCTTGCGGTCAAAGTGGGGAGTGCAAAACTCATAAAACCTTGTGGGAAGTGTAAAAACCCCTCGCCTTTAGGTCTACAGTGTACACACAAGTCTCTCTTGAAGCAATTTACGCTTTATCGAATAGTCCAAAGAAACCTCACCCTGGTTTTGCTACGCAAAACCTGTCCCTCTCCTTGGTAAGGAGAGGGATGTCTGTCAGGACTATTTGAGGTTTTTGTTTTGGGTAATTCGATGACTTGTGTGTACACCGTAGCACCTTTAGGTAGGGAAGGAAACATGACTCAAACGGTTTTAACCGCCGTTAAGCCAATTGCTTGATACGGAATTGCCACGTTTAGAGCGGGGTACTGATAATTATCGGTACAATTTGTTCCGAAAAACTCTTTCGTGAGAAATAATACTATGTTAAAAGAGTCAGAATTTACAAATGTTAAGAATTACATATATGGGAATCATATTTGATTTTTGTTCGCGCAGCGTGGCGTAGCCATAATTATTTGCGTAGACAGGGAGTAGGGAGTGGGGAGTGGGCTTGCCGTGAGCGTAGCCGAATGGGAGTGGGGAAGAAGTCTTTTCGGGGTGTACTGATTTTTTTCAAAAATCAAATACTAGTCCTATAGATTCATCCAACTGAGCGATCGCCTTAATGTAACTTTAGGAAATGGAATTCTTGCCATCACTAAATTATGATCGAATTTTGTAACCATTTGCTGTGACCTACACGATGTCTGCTAATTCTCTGCCTGAAGGTGCCGCAGTTTGGCATAGTTTAGAAGTTGATAAAGCGCTAGACCTGCTCGATAGCAATGCAGATAGTGGCTTAAGACCCCAAGAAATTCAACAGAGATTGCAAAAATACGGCCCCAACGAATTAGAAGAAACTGCTGGCCGTAAAGCTTGGGAAATTCTGCTGGATCAGTTCAAGAACATTATGTTATTGATGCTGATTGGCGTAGCTCTGATTTCTGGGTTGATAGACCTGTGGGGTTGGCGAACGGGCACCTTGAAACCTGGTGAAGTGCCATTTAAAGATACGATCGCCATCTTAGCAATTGTCATCCTCAATGGCATACTCGGCTACGTCCAAGAAAGCCGTGCCGAAAAAGCATTGGCAGCCCTGAAAAAACTCACCTCTCCCTTAGTGCGGGTGATCCGCGACGCTAGACAGGAGGAAATAGCAGCCAAGGAACTAGTTCCAGGGGATGTAATGCTGCTGGAAGCTGGGATGCAGATCGCCGCAGATGGACGCTTGATAGAACAGTCGAATTTGCAAATACGAGAGTCGGCGCTGACGGGTGAAGCCCATGCTGTAAATAAACAGGCATCACTAAAATTGCCGGCAGAAACAGATTTAGGCGATCGCTTAAATGTCGTCTTTCAAGGAACTGAAGTAGTCCTTGGACGAGGCAAAGTTCTGGTGACTAACACCGGAATGACGACAGAACTAGGCAAAATTGCCACCATGTTGCAGTCGGTGGAAAATGAACCTACACCGTTACAGCAGCGAATGACTCAACTGGGTAACGTTCTAGTTACGGGTTCTTTAATTCTCGTGGCGATCGTCGTTGTCGGCGGTGTGATCAAAGACGGCGGTTTTAAAAACATCCAAGAACTCTTGGAAGTTTCTTTGAGTATGGCGGTTGCTGTGGTGCCAGAAGGTTTACCAGCTGTAATTACCGTCACTCTGGCACTGGGAACCCAGCGAATGGTGCGCCAGAATGCCTTGATTCGCAAACTGCCAGCAGTGGAAACATTGGGTTCTGTAACTACCATCTGTTCTGATAAAACCGGCACCCTGACTCAAAATAAAATGGTGGTGCAATCGGTTTCCACTAATAACAAAACTTTTGGCGTCACTGGCGAAGGTTATACTCCCACAGGGGATTTTCAGTTAAATGGTCAAAAAATTTCCCTAGAGGAGTCTCCAGAAATCTCAGCGTTGTCAGTCGCCTGTGCCGTTTGTAATGATTCGGTGTTGCAAAAAGAACAAGGGGAATGGGCGATTTTGGGAGATCCCACAGAAGGGGCATTGTTAACACTGGCAGGAAAAGCTGGAATCGAAAAAGACCAGTGGAACAGTAAGTTACCCAGAGTTAGGGAGTTTCCCTTTTCCTCGGAACGCAAGCGGATGAGCGTGATTTTTCAGGTGCAGCAAGTCGCCACAGGTGAAGCATCTTCGAGAGGCGTTGACCCAGCGATCGCCAGTTTATTACAATCTGAACCTTACTTAATGTTTACCAAAGGTTCTCCAGAGTTAATCTTGGCACGTTCCGCTCAGATTCATTTGGGTAATGACACAGCCCCCTTGACTGAAGAACAACGCCAGAAAATTTTGGCGGAAAATGACCAAATGGCGAGTAAAGGTTTGCGGGTGCTAGGTTTTGCTTACAAACCCCTCACACAGATCCCACCGGAAGGTTCAGATGAGACATCCGAGCAAAATTTGGTATGGCTGGGATTGGTAGGAATGCTAGATGCGCCACGCCCAGAGGTGAGGTTAGCAGTCCAAGAGTGTCGGAATGCAGGTATTCGCCCAGTGATGATTACTGGCGACCACCAATTAACAGCACGAGCGATCGCTACCGATTTGGGAATTGCCCAAGAAGGCGATCGCGTCCTCACAGGTCAAGAATTGCAACGGATGACTGACCAGGAATTAGAGCAAAATGTTGACCTGGTGAGCATCTATGCCAGGGTTTCCCCAGAACACAAACTGCGAATTGTCCAAGCACTGCAACGCCGAGGCCGATTTGTCGCAATGACGGGCGATGGTGTCAACGATGCCCCAGCCCTCAAACAAGCCGATATCGGGATTGCGATGGGCATTACTGGCACCGATGTTAGTAAAGAAGCCAGTGACATGGTATTACTTGATGACAACTTCGCCACCATTGTCAGCGCCACCAAGGAAGGTAGAGTTGTTTACACCAATATCCGCCGCTTTATTAAATACATCCTCGGCAGTAACATTGGTGAAGTTCTCACAATTGCCGCCGCACCTTTAATTGGTTTAGGAGGCGTTCCCCTTACCCCCTTACAAATTCTCTGGATGAATTTGGTGACAGACGGTTTACCAGCCTTGGCATTAGCTGTGGAACCTCCAGAACCAGATGTAATGCAACGTCCACCTTTTAGTCCCCGCGAAAGTATTTTCGCTAGGGGATTGGGTTCTTATATGATTCGCATTGGGATAATATTTGCCATTCTCACCATTACCTTAATGTGGTGGGCTTATCAACATACCCATGCCCCAGACTATCAGGGCGATCGCGATGCTTGGAAAACAATGGTATTTACAACCTTGTGTATCGCCCAAATGGGTCATGCGATCGCTATTCGCTCCAACAACCGACTGACGATCGAGATGAATCCCTTCTCTAATATCTTTGTACTAGCGGCGGTTGTCGTCACCACGATTTTGCAGTTAATGCTAGTTTACGTCCCACCCCTGCGAGATTTCTTTGGTACTCACTACCTGAATCTGCAAGAATTGGGGGTTTGTATTGGCTTCAGTGCCTTAATGTTTGTGTGGATTGAAGCGGAGAAGATATTTCTGCGGATTATGGGCAAAAAGGCCGTGTAAATGGGGTATTGGGCATTGGGCATGGGGCATGGGGCATTGGTTATTAATTCTTCTCCCTCACTCCCTCATCTCCCTCATCCCCCCACTCCCCACTCCCTACTCCCCACTTCCCACTATGTACCTCAAAACTCTAAACCTCCGACAATTTCGCAATTATCAAGACCAAAAGGTTGAGTTTACTGCTGCCAAAACAATTTTGGTAGGTAATAACGCTCAGGGAAAGTCGAATTTGTTGGAGGCGGTGGAGTTGCTGGCGACATTGCGATCGCACCGAATGACCCGCGATCGCGATTTAGTTCAAGAAGGGGAAGCCATAGCCCAAATTAATGCCACCCTTGAGCGACAAACAGGTGTTAGTGACCTTACCTTAACCCTCCGCCGCAATGGTCGCCGTAGTGTTGCTCTCAATGGCGAATCTATCCGCCGTCAAATGGATTTTCTCGGCGTTCTCAATGCAGTCCAATTTTCCAGCTTGGATTTAGAACTGGTACGCGGCGGCCCTGAAGGTCGCCGCAACTGGTTAGATACACTCTTAATTCAACTTGAACCAGTTTATGCTCACATTTTGCAGCAGTATAACCATGTATTGCGCCAGCGCAATGCTTTTTTAAAACGCCATGTAGAGACGTTGGATGCAACGTCTCTACACTCAGAACTAGCTGTGTGGGATGCACAGTTAGCCACCACAGGAACCAGGGTAATTAGACGACGCGATCGCGCCATCCAAAGATTAGCTCCTATTGCTACCGCTTGGCACGCCAGCATCAGTGGCAGTACAGAAATTCTGCAAATCAAGTACCTGCCTAATATTCCTTTAGAGGATAACCATCCAGAAGAAGTGCAGCAAGCTTTTTTAGCAAAAATTCAGCAGCGAGCGATCGCTGAGATGCACCAAGGCACTACCCTTGTCGGTCCCCATCGAGACGAAATAGAATTAACTATTAACCAGACACCCGCTCGTCAATACGGTTCTCAAGGTCAACAACGAACGCTGGTTCTAGCCTTAAAATTAGCAGAATTACAATTAATTGAAGAAGTCGTCAAAGAGCCACCATTGCTATTACTTGATGATGTTCTTGCCGAACTAGATTTATCCCGCCAAAATCAATTGCTTGATGCTATTCAAGATCGTTTTCAAACCCTGATTACTACTACTCACTTGGGTTCTTTTGATTCCCAGTGGTTGAAGTCTTCCCAAATTCTGTTTGTGAAAGCAGGAGAAATAATCCCAAATTATTAAAATAATGACTAATCACGTTTTTCTAATCTTTTAAAACCGTTGAGAACTAGAAAAGTCAGCACAGCACCAATTAATCCTAACTGCCACAAACCACACCCGGCAGCAATTCCCAAAGCAGCCGAAACCCAAATAGCTGCTGCTGATGTCAGTCCGTGAATTTTAAGTTGCTGTGTCTGCTCAGAAGATTGGCGTACAATTTCTCCAGCACCGAGAAATCCCACACCGGCTGCAATCCCCTGAATCACGCGGCTGAGTGCATCATGACTGGACTGTGACCCATCTGTTTGCATAATTATGAGAGTAAACATGGCTGAACTTAAACTCACGAGTATATGAGTTCTTAAACCTGCTGGTTTGTGCCTAATTTGGCGTTCTAAGCCGATAATTGCTCCAATCAGCAATGCTAGGCATAGCCTGAAGCTGATATTTACCCAATCATTAGTTGCAAGGTAGTAAGTGTTTGGCAATGCTTAGTTTGGTATAGATAATTTTAATATATTAGACTATTTGGGAATATAGTTACAAAAATATCGCTTTTTTACGTGTAAATTAATATCTTCCATTGTGAAAATTATTTTGCAATAAAATATTATTTTGGTCAACAATAAAGGTTTGCATTCTTAAATTATGACAATGAGCATAATCTAGGCAAACGACATGACTTTTAACTTTATTAAATAGTTTTTTGGCTATTTAAAATGACTGAACTATAAAATTCTACCTTAAATTGCTAGATTTAACCCATACACTCAATAATTAAATATGATACGGCGATGTACAATCTCGTAAAAGAACTAAACCTCCAGTTTCAGAGAAGGAAGGCAATCAAGGAAAAAATTTGATTTATAAAGGAGTCGAATTACAGCAATACATCGTGTAACCAGCAATTAACCACAGCCTCTGACTTTAGGTATGGGGTGAATCTAAAATCGTTCGACTGAGCATCTCGACTTCGCTCGATGGAACCGAAGTCGAAGTCTGTCTTGAAAAGTTTGCTCAACTGGGGGAACCCCCGCACGCAACTTTTGTCTCCGACACGCTCTTCGCGTTCGCAAAATCCTTGCATTGTGTGACACTAACAAATTGAGTGGACAAACTCTACTGGCTAGACCAAATTAAAGTACAAGACCGCGCCAAAGTAGGTGACAAAGCGTTTTACTTGAGCAGAATCATGCAGCGTGGCTATCCGGTGGTGCCTGGTTTTGTCGTTTCGGCAGAAATTTTGCGACAATTTCTCGAAAATCTGAATAGTTCAGAGTCATTAGTGGCTGACTTACCCCATTCTTCGTTACACCTAGATGTAGCTAATTGGCGTCAACTTCAGCAGGTAGCTAGTCGCTTGCGCCAAGAAATTCTGACTGCGACTGTGCCAGAGGAGTGGGTGAGTCCAATTTTCCAAGCAGCTAGAGAATGGCAAACTGGCTGTTTGATTCTTCGGCCTACCTTGGCAGTATCAACTGCTACTGTAGGTATGAAGAATATATCTGGTTTGTTGGAGTCGGTGTTTTGCCAGTGCGAACCCGAAGCGATCGCACTCGCATTAAAGCGTACCTGGAGCCAGATATTTCGTGCTAGAAGTCTACTATATTGGCAGCGAGCTGGAATTGACCTGCAACAAATTAATTTAGCAGTTTTGGTGCAACCTGTTGAAAATGCGATCGCTAGTGGTTTGCTCAGAGCTAACTCTTCTGGGTGGGAAATTGAAGCTACTTGGGGATTAGGAATTGCGATCGCTCTTGGCGAAGTCCAGCCAGATGTTTACTACATTCAACCGGAAACTGGGGTTGTGCTTGAGCAACAGCTGGGCAACAAAATGCTGGCTTATGGTGTTGATGCAGCACCTGAAGCTTTTTCGCAAGCAGTGCCGAAGTCACTGCTAACACCAGATCACACTTGTCTGAGTACTTACGTAATTGAGTCAGCCCAACAACAACAGTACGCTTTACAACAAGAATACTTACAACAAATAATTGCTCTGGGAACTCAACTGGTGAGTGAACTAGGTAAAATCTTTACCATTAAATGGACTATCGCCGGGCAAACTACATCTGGCAAGCTCTACATCACACAAGTTAGTACTCCCCAATCTGTAATTCCCCAGGTACACTTCATTCGGGGACTAGGGGCAGCAGGGGGACGTGTTGTCGCAACTGCCCTAGTAATTATTAATTCCCAACAGAAACCCGAACAACTACCTTTGGGAGTGATTTTAGTAGTACCAGCGATCGCACCTGATTGGTTGCCATTACTCCAACAAGTTGCTGGTATTATTACCGAAGAAGGCGGATTAACCAGCCACGCTGCCATTCTTGCCAGAGAATTAGGTATTGCAGCAGTAGTGAACGCCACATCTGCGACAAGCTTAATTCAAACTGGCGAACGACTCTTGCTCGATGGCGACAGAGGAGAAGTTTATCGGATCAAAGGAGACTCAAAGGAGGAAATGGAGAAAGAGGGAGAAGAAAATCTTCTTTTTGCCCATCGCCCCAACCCGAAAGCGCCCCATCCTTCTGTTACGTCTCATCTACCTATGATTGCTACCCAATTGCTGGTTAACTTAAGTCAATCTAGTTTAATAGAACAAGTGCAAAGCTTCCCTGTGGATGGGGTGGGATTGTTGCGTTCAGAATTGATGGTACTAAATATATTGTCCGGGCAACATCCCCATAGTTGGATTTTAGGCGGACGTCAGACAGAATTGTTAGAGCTATGGTCTGAGCAGATTATGCAGTTTGCTCGTGCTTTTGCACCAAGACCAGTTTATTATCGTTCTTTAGATTGGTCACAAGATTTAACATCATTGAGTGATAATTTACAATCTTCACCAAAGTCGATGTTAGGTGAACGTGGCACCTTTAGCTATTTACGAAATCCCGCAGTATTTGAGTTGGAACTAAAAGCTTTAGCGAGTGTACAGCAAGGCGGTTACAGCAATGTCAATCTACTGTTGCCTTTTGTGCGAACTGTGGAAGAATTTGTCTTTTGCCGTCGCAAAGTTGAGCAAGCTCTTTTAACTGAGGTGTCACAGTTTCAATTGTGGATGATGGCAGAAGTGCCAAGCGTACTGTTTTTACTGCCAGAATATGTCAAAGCAGGTGCAGCTGGAATTTCTATTGGTACAAACGACCTGACGCAATTATTGTTAGGAGTGGATCGAGAACAAGGACAGTTAGCAAAAGTATTTAATGAACGTCATCCAGCAGTTATGAGTGCGATCGCACAACTGATCCAAATGGCCAAAAGTGCCGGCATACCTTGTTCAATCTGCGGTCAAGCACCAGCCCTCTATCCAGAAATTATCGATAAGTTAGTGGAATGGGGTATAACTTCCATTTCTGTGGAACCGGAAGCAGTCGAGCGAACATATCAAGCGATCGCTCGTGCTGAACAACGCCTAATTTTAGCAGCAGCACGACGAAAACTTCATTAGTTAGGAGTGATTCAATGATTCTAGGCGTGATAGCCATCTGTTGAAGTGAGGACATGACTAACCCGATTTTCAGCATAATTTTAAGTGCTATTACTTATTGACAAAAGCTCTGTGGCTTTAACCTATCACTGATGGGAGCGCTGAGAGAGGCATTTGCGTCAACAGGTATGCCAAGCAGTTTGGCAAGAGCCGGATTAACTCTAATAGTTCTTAAATCTTCTACATAAATTAAGTTTTACTATCCTGATAATGGGGCTGCCCAAGGGGAGAAGGTCAAAGACCCGGAAAATGATGATTTAAGGCAAAAAATAGAGAAAAAGATTCAGGAACTAGAGACACAGATTGCTTTGAATGTGAAACAAATCGAATCTTTTAAGAATATACTTAATCAATAATGCCAAGCATATATAGCTCGGAGTTAGAGATTAGGCTGTAGTAGTGCAACACAACTAAAATAATTGCAATAAATTCAAGTATAAAAGCTAAATTTTCTTGTGGTATGGGCATCTTACCTGTGCATTGGTAATACAAGAAATTAGCTGTGTCACGCCAGTAGGGTGTGTTACCGCGAACGCGGTAACGCACCTAAAAGCGTAACAGTTTATCTTTGCATGGTGCTACAAGTACTGATATAAGGGATTTAAATACACATTGGAGTACCCTGTAAGGTACTACGGTAAACTGGTTCTATCAGATCGTAAATCTCAGGGAGAACAGTTTCGTGCAGCGTTTGACCTTGGAACTCTTCTTTTGCTAAACCAAAGATTTGCAGTTCTGTGATATTGATTGATAAAGGAGCGAATAACAATCGTCGTTGGTGTTGTATATAGCACAATGAACTTTATACAACACCATCAAAATGTTCAATATCGGTAAATTGCCGCAACTGCTGTGCTATATGGAATCTGTTCAAAGGGAATAGCGTAAACCGTACCACCGTTTAATAAAGTATGAGCAGCAACAAAATCCAACAAATCCTCATCACCAGTTTCTTTTTCTGGGTGTAAATAAACCGTTTCTGAGGTTGAATCGAATAAACCCCACTGTTGCTGACCAACTGCAACTAGTAATGAATCCACTCGTTGGTAATAAGCCGCACAGACAATTTCTTCAAGCTTGTTAGATGCCTTCCCAGTATTACCACCAAACAATTCGTGAAATTGTTCCAAAACCCCTTGCTGTGACTTTTGGAAATCAGCCTCGACAATCGGCCAAGCTTGGTTATGTAACTCTTGGGCGCTGAAAATTTCTGGATTACCAGTGATAGCTTCAGCCATCAAATGCTGGTAAGTATTTGCCTGTCTATACAGAGGCAAGAGATACTCTACCCCAGCTAGCACCAAAGGCGCTTTTTGCGATCGCAGTTTCTCGTGCAATGCCCCGTCAATGATCTGAAAGAATTGTAGTATGTCTTCTTGGTGTTTATCCCTGTCAGGGCTTCCCTGTCCGTGAAACGTACCCGGCTGTGAAAAAGCATTAGACGTTCCTCCTTTTGATGTTGCGAGGCGGAACTGACCTTCTTTGGCAGTCTCATCTTTTTGGAGAGCTTCATCTAGACTTGTAGGGAGATTTTCTACTTCCACCTGATTCACACTGTAGCGTGTTCCTTCAAAGAATCTGACATCTTGTTGGCTCAAAGCCAGCATATAAAAGCGACCATCGCCATTTAAAATTGGCAGCAGTGGCTTGGTGTGAAATCGGTCTGTAACCACGACCAATTCTTGAAAATCAATTGGCAGGGTATAATATCGAAAAATATTTTCAGAAATAAAAATCGCCAGCCCTTGCTCTCCCATTTCCTCCCAAAACACTTGGGTATCAATTTCCTGAGATTTTTCCAATAATGCGATCGCATCTTTCTGTTCTAAACCCCCATCAATTAAACGAGTCTCAGCTTCCTTGACCAAATTTTTAAAGCGAATTGGGTTTTGTCGCACTTCTGGCCCGGCTGGGTGCGTTGGCATATAAATTGAAACACAATTTCCTTTTGGCTGTTCTATTAATGTCTTTATTTCCTCTCTAGAGATTAATTGCATATCATATCCCTCCTATCAACGTGACCAGATACATCAGACCAGACCATCAATATTCAATGATCTGATAGGACGTTATTCTCAGATGGTGGCGGTTGAAGTTCAACCGTTTGCTTCTGAATTTGTATCTCAAAATTGGTTTAGTTGCATCTTTCTTTTGACAGGTAATATTCATCCTGGGAATTAGTAATTAAAACCCAAAATTTCAAAGCCGAAATCGCCACGTTCATCAAATGTTTGGCGTGTTAGAGTTTGCGCGTCCTGAGTTTATCCCTATTTTCCTATCTGGTTGCCTGACAAAACCCAAAGTTACTCGTTTCATAATCCAGTACAGCCCGACAAGTATCACAAAACTGATCGCAAGAATCACCAATGGCTGTTTACCGAGAATTTCCTCAACACCTTTGGTTAGTACGGCATCGGGTTGAGTAATAAAATCCCAACTGTTGAAACGCAAAAATCGTCCCCAATAAACACCTACAGCACAAAGAGCGTGGGTAATCAATTCAACTCGCCAAATCCATTCACTTTTGCCGATGCGATGTAAGTAGTGACCCCAATTTATTAACGATATTACGTAAGCTTCAAATCCACCGAGAATTACTAGTAAATACACAGGAATTAGTACTAAAGTAATCATCCACACCGATTGAATTCTGCGGATATCGTCTATTAGGTGAATGACATCAGTCAACAAATATGGTGCATTCGGTAAGAAAGCATAGAAAACTACGAATCCTAGCCACCAAAGCCAAGTGCCACCGCGCCTCATGCGAAATAGCCACACACTCAAAGCCAAAGGTATAAAAGCCAGAAACAAATTCCAAGTCATCCAACTCATATTAATTCGCAAGACCTGTACAACTCTGGCTATCAATTCTTCTTTCATAGGTGCTAACTCAGAAGACGTTTGATTGATCTAGATTCACTCTGTAGTGTTAGTGTTAACCTCAGTGATTGACTGATAAAATTTTTGTATCCCCAAGGAAATTTATCGAACAGAATTCAGGAGTCAGGAGTCAGAATTCAGTTGGGTATTCTGTGCGACACAACGACCGGCTCAGTGCATCGCTGGCGGATGAATAATCGGGTTTAAGATCCCCACCAAATTGAAAATTTGGTGGTGCAACAATTCAGTCGGGGGTCTGAATCCCCGACTGAAAGATTACTGAATTCTGGATTCTGGATTCTGCATTCTTCTTCAATTACTCCAAGACCAGACAAGGCTTTTGTGTCACTTAAAAGCAAATGTACACTGATATATCTCTGAAATTTACAGTTTTTATGTCTTTCATACTGGGGGATGAAATTTATCAACCAATCGACTTAAATCACTAGTATAGCCAGAAAATCATCAGGGTAAAATCTACCACACAAAGAAAATATGAGTGACATAAAACGCCGTTGAATAACTTCTTGTGGACTTTTTTTATGGGAATGTTGCCCCTGTCCTAGCTATTATATTGATTTTATTTTGCCCTGCTAGAGTTCCAGAAGCACTCGACTACGGGGGGCGATCGCTTGTTTGGGTGAAGTGGTATTGTAGAACTCTTAGCAGAATCCTGTGAACAAGTAGCTTGAATAAGATTGGGGAGTGGGGAATCTCACTTCTTTACTCGGAACTGTTTTGCCCCATGCCCCATGCCCCATGCCCCATGCCCAAATTAGATTATTCTGGCTGGCTACAATATTTATTCATTTCATTCATGAACGTATCCGACTGCTTGCCAATAGTTGTAGCTGTTGTCAGTGCTGAGTCAATTTCGGCTCTAGCCTTTTGGATTTTTTCTCTACCAGATGCCGAGGCTTCTGCTGTCTTGGTAGCACCAAGCGCCCTACCTGCTTTAGCGATCGCTTGACTGAGATTCTGAAAAATTTTGACAAAACTGCTTTGAAATTCTTTCAACTTGGGGTCTGTTAACTTCAGTTCCCGAATCGATTTAGTCACAAATTCCAAATCTTTAGACAGCTGTATGCTGGTGATCACTTGCGTTCCTTTATTTTTATCAATCAAAGAAGTTCCAGCATTCACAACTCGAATCAGTCGCTGGCACTGGGAGACTTTATTTTCGCTGCAACTAGTAATGAACAAAGCAATGCTCAGGCTCACAGGAGCAATAACGGTATATTTATGTAAAACAGACATTAACACCCCAACAACAATAAAACCAAGAATATAGTATCCAATATCACAGCTTAAGTTATGAACCCACTACAAACTCTCAGTATTGGCATAGTCACATGATTATAAAAACTTACACTTACTTAAGTATTGCCATAAAAACAAGTGGCTAAATTTAAAGTTTAGATAAAGTTTAGAAAAATATTTGGGATTGAGGTGCGGGAATTACTAAACTTTTCAAAACAGTTACTGTAACAAAAGTATTCATAAAGCTTTGAGTAAGCAGGTTCAGTCAATAAAGCCACCAGATGTTCGGCTCTATTTCCTCCAGCCTTTACCA
The DNA here is from genome assembly GCF_036917755.1 of Nostoc sp. GTDB lineage: Bacteria > Cyanobacteriota > Cyanobacteriia > Cyanobacteriales > Nostocaceae > Nostoc. The sequence continues at coordinate 85,083 of NZ_JBALFC010000154.1, read as the reverse complement.
TCGTTGTTCTGTAATATGAAATTATGAAGACAAACTCATCCAGCTCACTGTTAACAGTACCAACTGGCCCACTAAAGATTTCCGAGTTGCCGCCTAAGCATGTGGGTATAAGTGGTGAATCTATCGATCTTTCTTTAGTAATTCCTACTTATAAAGAGCGTGACAACATCCAGAATGTGGTCAGCATATTGAGTCAGTTACTGGATGAATCTATTCCAGGAAACTATGAACTGATTGTGGTAGACGATGATAGCCCAGACCGAACTTGGGAAATAGCAGAATCCTTGACGCCAGAATACCCCCAGTTGCGGGTGATGCGACGCCAACAGGAACGGGGGCTGTCTTCAGCAGTGATTCGTGGGTGGCAAGCAGCGACGGGGAGTATTTTGGGGGTGATTGATGGAGATTTGCAGCATCCACCAGAGGTGCTGATGCAATTGTTGCGTAGTGTTGAGCAGGGAGCAGATTTGGCAGTAGCCAGCCGTCATGTCGAAGGAGGCGGTGTCAGTAGCTGGAGTGTTGTCAGGCGTTTCTTGTCTCGTGGCGCTCAGTTGTTAGGCTTGGTGATTTTACCGGGGGTACTGGGCAGAGTTTCCGATCCCATGAGTGGTTATTTTATGGTGCGCCGGAGTGCGATCGCCAATGCAACACTCAATCCCGTCGGATACAAAATTCTTTTAGAGGTAATCGGCCGGGGAAAAGTAGACCAAGTTGCCGAAGTTGGGTATGTGTTCTGCGAACGCAAAGAAGGCGAGAGTAAAGTTACATGGAAGCAATATATAGATTACATCCACCACTTAGTGCGGTTGCGGCTTTCCACAGGGCGAGTGGGACGATTGAGTAGAAAAGTCAATTTCCCAATTGGTCGATTTCTCCGTTTTGGGTTAGTTGGCTTGAGTGGTGTGTTTGTGGATTTAACGGTGTTTTACTTGCTGCGTACTGTGATTCATTTAGGTTTAACTCGCAGTACGATTCTTTCGGCCGGAGTGGCAATCATAAATAATTTCCTATGGAATGATTTATGGACTTTTGGTGATATTTCTCAGAAGCAACGCGATCCGCATCAACGTTTCAAGCGATTCTTGAAGTTCAGTGCGATCTGTTTGGCAGGAGTTATATTACAAGCTCTAATAATTAACTTTCTCTATAATGTCTTGGGGATAAATGAGTATTTAGCTAAGTTGATGGCGATCGCAGTTGCTACAATCTGGAATTTCTGGATTAATTTGAAACTTAGCTGGCGCGTCACCGATGTTAAATAGTCACAACGAGGGATTTGAGATTTTGATTTTTGTTTTTAGATTTTAGAACGAACTTAAATCTCAAACGTCAAATCTAGAAATCCATTCGTGTGAGGCGTCCCAATGAGAGTTTTTTTCCCAGGTGCATTCTCTTTTTACAGAAAAATTATCTCGTTGTTACCAGTCTATGCTACCCATTTTCTGCCTTTGGCAGATGCAAACTTTGGCTCAGAACACAAGCATTGGCATAATTGGCAGGCTCGTCTCCCTCCTTTTTGGGTTCACCTCTTGCTGAACTTAATGTGGTTGCTGATCGGCATTGGCTTGCGCCTAGCTAACTTGACTGCAAAGCCTCCTTGGACTGATGAGTTTTCCACCTTGGTGTTTAGCTTAGGGAATAATTTTTTATCAGTACCCCTAGATCAAGCGATCGCACCTGATATTTTATTGCAACCACTGCAACCAAACCCAGCAGCTAGTATTGGTGATGTGATTCATAACTTAGTTACCCAAGATACCCATCCCCCACTGTATTTTGTGCTGGCTTACTTGTGGATGAAATTATTTAAGAGCGACGGAGGATTAGTATCGCTGTTTGCGGCGCGATCGCTACCAGCTTTAATCGGTGCTGCTTCCATACCGTGTGCTTACGTATTAGGTAGGGTCGCGTTTCGTTCCCCATTAGTGGGACACTTGGCTGCTGCGATGATGGCAGTATCACCCTACGGCATATTTTTAGCACAAGAAGCGCGTCATTACAGTTTGGCAGCTTTATGGGTAACTGCTTCCCTCACCTGCTTAGTAATTGCCACACGTCATATTCAAAACCGCACACCTTTACCTATATGGATAGCACTTTTATGGGTAGAAATTAATGCTTTAGGTGTTGCTACTCATTACTTCTTCACCCTCACCCTCTGCACAGAAGCTGTAGTTTTGATTTTTCTGGCTTGGCTTCAATTGCAGACTAGCAGCAAATTTTCTCTGTTCTTCTCTTCTCCCTGGCGGCGCATTTATGCCGTTGCCACAGGTACTTTTGTGGCGGCTTTAATTTGGCTACCAATCTTTTTAGAGAATAGAAATCGGAGTAATTTGACCGAGTGGATTCAAGGTTCGCGCGTCGGACTAGATTGGTTCAGCCCAATTTTTCAAGCTTTAGGCACATGGATTACAATGATTTCCCTCCTGCCAGTTGAATCTCCACAGCTATTGGTAATGATTCTTTCTGGACTGGTGATGCTGATTTTCTTTATTTGGGCAGTACCAATTCTGGTAAGTGGGATCAAGATTCAATTACAGTATCCAGAAAGCCGGATGATGATTCAGGTGCTTGCGGGAGTAGCTATCAGTGCGATCGCTTTATTCTTTATCTTTACGTACTTTTTGGGAATCGATCTGACCAGAGGTGCCCGCTATAACTTTGTTTATTTTCCTGCCGTGATTGTTTTAGTAGGGGCAAGTCTCGCCGTTTGTTGGCATCCTCCCAAGGAATTGATCGGAAAAGAACAAGGGATAAAAGAGACAGGCAAATGGGGAATAAACGGAAAAAAAGCCGTGATGTTAATTTGGTTAATGGGATTTGTCAGTGCAGTTACAGTATTCTGCAATCTCGGCTATCAAAAATATTATCGCCCTGACCTGTTTGTGCAACTAATTCAACAAATATCCCCAGTACCAGTACTGATTGCTACTACTCAGAAAACTCATGTACACATTGGGGAAATGATGGGAGTTGCTAGGGAGTTTAAACTTGCAAATTCACCCATAAATCCTCTGTTTCTCCTTGCCCATCAAGACCAAAACCCGAATACTTCCACCATTGCTCTAGAAAATACTTTAAATAAATTACCACGACCTTTTGATTTGTGGCTGGTAAACTTTCACGCCCCTGTAGCAGAAACAGTCAAAACATGCGTTATGTCTGATACTCAATCTTTGCCAAGGGTGAACGGCTACGAATATGAACTTTATCATTGTCAATAAGTGGGGGAGTGGGGAGTGGGGGGATGAGGGGGAGTGAGAATTTTAGATTTTAGATTTTGGATTTTAGATTGAAATTTAATCCAAAATCTAAAATCCAAAATTGAATTGCCCCATGCCCAATGCCCCAATCTATATGCATCTTATGGAAGTTCCTCAAATATCGATATCCATAGGAGACTAGAGAAAGAAAAACAAAATATATCTGACAAATTTTAAAGCAGCGAAGGCTGTAAATAGTTAAGGAGGATTTATTTATGCGTGCAGTACTGATGGCAGGCGGTTCGGGAACGCGGCTTCGCCCGTTAACTTGCGATCTCCCCAAACCGATGGTGCCGATTCTAAATCGACCAATTGCCGAACATATTATCAATCTCCTCAAACGACATCAAATTACAGAAGTTATTGCGACATTGCATTATTTACCTGATGTCTTGCGAGACTACTTTCTAGATGGCAGCGATTTTGGCGTCCAGATGACCTATGCGGTTGAAGAAGATCAGCCTTTAGGTACAGCAGGCTGTGTGAAAAACATTGCCGAACTTCTTGATGAAACTTTTTTAGTGATTAGCGGCGATAGCATCACAGATTTTGACCTGACGGCAGCGATCGCATTTCACAAACAAAAGAAGTCAAAAGCTACCTTGATTTTGACTAGGGTTCCTAACCCGATTGAATTTGGGGTGGTGATTACCGATAAAGAAGGAGGGATTGGGCGATTTTTAGAAAAACCTTCTAGTAGTGAAATTTTTTCTGATACCGTCAATACTGGCACTTACATTCTTGAACCAGAAGTTTTGGAATATCTGCCAGTAAACACTGAATCCGACTTTTCCAAAGACTTATTCCCCTTACTACTAGCAAAAGAAGAACCAATGTATGGTTACATTGCTCAAGGTTACTGGTGTGATGTTGGTCACTTAGATGCCTACCGCGAGGCTCAGTATGACGCTTTAGATCGAAAAGTGCAACTGGATTGTGCCTACAAAGAAGTTTCCCCTAACTTATGGGTAGGCCAAAATACTTATATCGACCAGACGGCTGTTATTGAAGCCCCAGCAGTGATTGGTGACAATTGCCGCATCGGGGCAAGAGTACAGATTGAGGCAGGAACCGTAATTGGGGATAATGTCACTATTGGTGCTGATGCGAATCTCAAGCGTCCGATAGTGTGGAATGGGGCAATCATTGGCGAGGAAGCACATCTTTCGGCCTGTGTGATTTCCCGTGGCACTCGTGTAGACCGCCGCGCTCAAGTATTAGAAGCTGCTGTTGTAGGTTCGCTTTCCACGGTGGGAGAAGAAGCCCAAATTAGCCCTGGTGTGCGCGTTTGGCCGAGTAAAAAGATTGAGTCAGGGGCGATTTTAAACATTAACTTAATTTGGGGGAACACCGCCCAACGGAATTTATTTGGGCAACGTGGTGTACAAGGATTAGCTAATATCGACATCACCCCAGAATTCGCCGTGAAATTGGGAGCTGCTTACGGTTCTACTTTGAAACCTGGTTCTAAGGTAACGGTTTCCCGTGACCAGCGTAATGTCTCTCGGATGGTGACGCGATCGCTGATTGCTGGTTTAATGTCAGTAGGTGTTGATATTCAAAACCTCGATGCTACAGCTATCCCCATTGCCCGCACGGTTATACCCACAATGTCGGTAGCTGGTGGTATCCATGTGCGGGTACATCCCGATCGCCCCGACTACATTCTGATTGAATTCATGGATGCTAAGGGTATTAATATTTCCAAAGCCCTGGAAAAGAAAATTGAAGGGGCTTACTTTAAGGAAGATATGCGGCGGGCGCTAATTCATGAAATTGGCGATGTATCTTACCCTAGCCAAGTAATTGACCGTTACTGCACTGCTTTTGAGAAACTGTTGCATGTTCATACACTCCGCAATAGTCGCGCAAAAGTGGTGATTGACTATGTTTATGCCGTATCGGGGGCAGTTTTACCCCAAATGTTAGATAAATTTGGCGCTGATGCAGTGGTGCTGAATGCCAGTGTCAATAAAACGGCGATGTCAATCACCGACCGCGAAGGACTACTGACTCAGTTAGGTCATGTAGTGGAGGCATTGAAAGCTAACTTTGGCGTGCAAGTATCGGCGAATGGGGAACAGCTAATTTTAGTTGATGAATCAGGCTTCCCAATTCGGGGAGAAATGTTAACAGCACTGATGGTGGACATGATTCTGACGGCTAACCCCAGAGGAACAGTAGTAGTGCCAGTTCATGCTTCCAGCGCTATTGAACAAGTCGCCCGCCGCCACGATGGTAGGGTGATTCGCACCAAAGCCAATCCTACAGCCTTAATGGAGGCTTGCCAGACAAATCCAAATGTGGTAATCGGAGGTAGTGGAGAAACTGGTTTTATTTTTCCGCAACTGCATCCGGGATTTGATTCCATGTTCTGCATTGCGAAGATAATTGAGATGTTGACTATACAGGAGCGATCGCTTGCTGCTGCGCGGTCAGAATTGCCCCGTGTAATTCACAAAACTTATACAGTACGCTGCCCGTGGACAGCCAAGGGTGCTTTGATGCGTTACTTGGTGGAAACTCACCCAGCCCAAAACCTAGAACTCATCGATGGGGTGAAAGTTTGTCAACCCTATGATGACAGTTGGCTGTTAGTTTTACCAGATGCCAGCGAACCACTGGTGCATTTGTATGCAAATAGCAACGATCGCGATTGGGTAGATGAGACTATCAGAAACTATCGCAGCCGTGTGCAAACGTTTGTCGAAAGACAACAAGAATATCAACCCACCGAAGTGTAATTCGTAATTCGTAATTCGTAATTGAATTCTTTAATTACGAATTACGAATTATTTTAATAATGGTATCGACAAGAAATAATCGTTAGATAGGTATCCTCCACCGCATAAACTAAACGATTTGTATCATCAGTTCGCCGCGACCAAAATCCAGCTAAATTTTCCCGTAGAGGTTCTGGCTTACCTATACCCTCAAAAGGCATTTGCATCATCTCCTCAATCAGTCTATTGATTCTTTTGAGTGTCTTCTTGTCTTGCCCTTGCCAGTAAAGATAATCAGCCCAAGCCTCATCCGTCCATGCCAGCATTCTAGTCAATCTATTCCCCTACCAATGCCAATGATTGATTGATCACACGATCAGATAAATACATTCCACAGAGGCGCAATTGTTCTAAAACTGGACGTGCAGCAGGAATTACGCCTCGTTGTTTGGCAGTAATAACAATGCCTAATGTCCCTCGTAGCGGAATTCCCAAAGTAGCAGCACAACGACGGGCTGCTAAATCATCTAGAATTACTTCCGTTCCAGGATTTACATAACCCCAGGTCAGTACGGCTGACTCACCTTGACCTAAATCCCAGTTTTGAATCACATTTGGGACTGGTGGTGTTTCTTGTACAACCAACCAATCAGTATTATTGAGCGCCACTACTGTTAGATCTATTTCCCCATACGCCTGAATTTCTGCGGCTACAGCATCAGGAACAATAATTGATGATCCCATTAGGAGTAACAAATCAAGAAAGCCGCCCTTGGTCAAAAAAATTAGTGGGGATGTGTTGATAGCAGGAAGTTCAGCCACGGTTTAACTCGCGCTGCAAATCATCAAAGTCAACAGCAAAGACATCCACTTGTTCACGGGCTAGGACGGCTAGAAAGTCTCGGCGGTTTAACCCAGCAACTGAAGCTGCTTTCTCCATTGAGATTTCCTGCTTTTGATACCAGTAGATAGCAGCAGCAAGGCGCATATCACGCACAAATTCTTCTGGACTCAGGCGACGGGCGCTAAATACTTCTTCTGGCAGGTTAATCGTGACTGACGACATAATTTATGTCCTAAATTGCTGCGCGGTTTCTCGCTGTATTAATAATATCAGTTATCAATCCTGCCAGAATGCCGGAAATTGGGAATTTCGATACCCCAGTGAATGCTTCGGATATCACCCTGAAATTGTTGGCGAATCTTCCAAGCAATATCTGAAAACCGCCTTTCTTTCTATGGGCATTGCCACCATTCTAGTCATTGGGCAAATCTCGTTCCACCACTTTCCCCTCCTTGAATTGAGCAATAGAACGTTCCAAATGGGCTGCATTTGTCGGAGATTTCAGTAAATGCACAGTCTCCATCAGACTATTGAAAAACTCTAGCGACATCACCACCGCATCATCCGCATCCCGTCTGGTGATGATCGTATAGTCGGCATCTTCCGTCACCCGATCTAAAACTGTCTTCAGGCTATTTCTCGCCTCGCTAAAAGAGATAACTTTCATCCTGCGGAAACCTGTACTGTTTATTGTACAAGTCTAACGTTTTCTTGAATTTGTTTCTGGAAATACTTTACAAAAGTTTACTTTAAATAAATGAAATTTTTTTTTAATAAGTCTGATAAGATATCTTCAAGCTTATTGATATAGATATTCATTAAGCTCGCGATATATTTCAGCTATTTGCAAACTTTTTCAGGAGATAACGCTATGACAAGCGTGGCTGTTCAAACACCGGAGTCGATTCCCTGGTGGGCAGGGAACGCCCGGTTAACAAGCCTCTCAGGTAAGCTTTTGGGCACTCACGTTGCTCATGCGGGGTTAATTGTCTTCTGGGCTGGTCTTTATGATCCGGCAGTAGCATCTGTACGAGTAATTACTGAACCGACTATTAACCCTGGTCGCATCTTTGGCTATCTCTCCGGTGCTTTTGGCAAACAGGGGATGGCAGCAGTTAATAACCTAGAAGATGTCATCGGTGGACATATTTGGGTAGGAATACTCTGCATTGTCGGAGGATTTTGGCACATTCTCACCAAGCCTTTTGCTTGGGCGAAAAAGCTATTGTTTTGGTCTGGTGAGGCTTACCTATCCTATAGTCTGGGCGCTCTGGCTTACATGGGTTTGTTGGCAGCCTATTTTGTCACAGTAAATGATACCGTTTATCCCACAGTTTTCTATGGCCCGTTAGGACTTAGTACTACTACATCGGGAGTAATTACGGTTCGTACTTGGCTAGCAACTAGTCACTTTGCTTTGGCGGTTGTATTTTTAGCTGGTCATATCTGGCACGCCTTGAGAGTTCATGTCATCGCGGCTGGACTTGATTTTCAACAGGGAGTTATCAATCCTGCCAGAATGCCGGAAATCGGGAATTTTGACACCCCAGTAAATGCTTCGGATATCAGCCTGAAGTTTTTGGCGAATCTTCCTATTTACCGTCAAGGTTTATCTCCTTTTTCACAGGGGCTGGAAATTGGCATGGCGCATGGCTATTTCTTGATTGGGCCATTTGTCAAGTTAGGGCCTCTGCGGGATACGGAGTTGGCAAATCAAGCAGGGTTACTTGCCACAATCGGACTGGTATTGATTTTATCTATTTGCTTGTGGTTGTATGGTAGTGTGTCGTTTCAAAAACGCAAACCTGCTCAAGGGGAGCTACCGGAAAACATGAAAACGGCTAAGTCTTGGAGCGAGTTTAATGCTGGCTGGACAGTGGGTAGCTGCGGAGGAGCTTTGTTTGCCTTCCTGCTGTTAACCAATAGCAGTTTGTTTTTCTAAGTTGCATCAACTTGTGTGAGGTTTATTTACAGGACGAATAGCTATTGTTGCATAAGTCCTTTTGATTGATCGCAAAACTATTTATCAGGTGACAATATGTCCAAAAAAATTGGTTTGTTTTACGGTACTCAAACTGGTAACACTGAATCTGATGCTGAAAAAATTCGGGATGAGTTTGGTGGTGATGTTGTAACATTACATCCCATTTACGAGGCGGATACTACCACTTTCGATGAGTATGAATTGCTGATTATTGGCTCTCCCACTTGGGATATAGGTCAACTTCAGAGCGATTGGCAAAGCTTTTTCCCCGATCTAGATGAAATAGATTTTAAGGGTAAGCTGGTTGCCTATTTTGGTGATGGAGACCAATATGGCTATGCCGATAATTTCCAGGATGCAATTGGAATTATCGAAGAAAAAATTTCTCAGCGAGGTGGTAAAACTGTTGGCTACTGGCCAACTGAAGGGTATGACTTTGAGAACTCTAGAGCTTTGAGAAATGGCAAGTTTGTCGGATTGGCACTTGATGAAGGTAGTCAATCTGAGTTAACAGACGAGCGAATTAAAACTTGGGTCGCTCAGTTAAAGAAAGAATTTGGTTTGTAGAGATTTGGGGCGCACAGCTAGCTGTGCGCCTTTAGTGAAATTGATAATTTAGAAGTTATAGGTATTTATGTCTGATTCATTTGATGTTTTGTGGTTAAGTGCCAGTCCTGTTTTGCAGCGTTTTGATAAACCATTACTTGATTACTTATCTGGGTATATAAGCGTCGCCCAGTGGGAATATCAGCAAACTAAAGATGAAGGCAGTTCCATAGAGCAAGCTGTGGAGTTGCTATGTGATTTTTTAGAATGGCGCGATCGCCCCGTGCATTTAGGAGGTCATGGTGTGGGTGGTGCGATCGCCTTAAGCTATGCCCGTCGATTTCCTCAAAAAGTGCGATCGCTCACTCTGCTAGCTGTAGCATCTCAACCCGCCAACACTTGGCACGCTCACTATTACTTTCAGCGACAACTTTTTAGCATCAGCCGTGAGCTAGTTTTGGCAAGCAACGTTCGCAGTCTTTTTGGAAATCAACCACCTCATACCACTAAGAAGTTAGTAGTTGCCTTAGATAAAGATTTAGAACAATCTCCCTCGCAACACTCTTTATTTAAGTTGGTTTATTTACCCAAGGGTGGAGTTTCTATGCCAATGATGGTATGTGGTAGCAAGAGTGATCCGGTAGTCAATCCACCTGCATTGCATGACTGGTTGAATTGGTTCAAGCCAGAAGATAAACTCTGGGAATGTCCACAAGGATATCATTTTTTTCACTACTTCTATCCTCAACAGGTTGGGGAACAGATTTTGAGTTTTTGGCAACACCACCATCCGCATCTACTGGAAACATCTGCACTATCTTTCAGCACTTCTACATATTCATAAATTCAGAAGGCAGAAGAACCCACACTTAAAAACTAATATTTGCTTGCATAGTTCGAGCGGTGATAGTTACTATTATCGCTCCGCTTGCGCTGCCTATTTTTCTTCGAGTTTTGATGATTACATTTTGTAAAGAGACTAGCTAAATAAGAATTACTTTCAATAAACTAAATTTGTAATCTCAATAATTAGTAATTAGCTTCAACAAGTAGAGGATGTGGCAAAAAGTGATGTCTGACGACAATCGGTAACACCTGCGGTGAATTGGAAGAAGCTATCCTCGTTCAGGTAAAAGCTTCACGTCTACTGTGGCAGCACTCACGCGACATTTAACTGCTGAAATCAGAAGCAATTAATTGAGTATTCTTAGCAACAACTACTTATTGCTTAACCATGCAGACATACGGCAATCCCAACCTCAAATTTGATTGGTGGACTGGTAACGCCCGCTTCGCCAATCTCTCTGGCTTATTTATCGGCGCTCATGTGGCACAAGCAGCGCTGACGACGCTCTGGGCCGGGGCATTTACATGGTTTGAAATCTCTCGCTACAATCCCGAAATACCTATGGGTGAACAGGGGTTGATTTTGCTTCCCCACTTAGCCACCTTGGGTTTTGGTGTGGGCGCAGGTGGTCAGGTAGTCGATACTTATCCTTATTTCGTTATCGGCGCTTTACACTTAATTTCTTCTGCTGTGCTTGGCGCAGGGGCGCTTTTCCACACCTTCAAAGCTCCAAAAAACTTAAAAGATGCCACTGGTCGCGCTCGGAAATTTCACTTTATATGGGACGACCCCAAAAAACTTGGTTTTATCTTAGGACATCACCTAATTTTCTTAGGATTAGGTGCTTTACTCCTGGTAGGAAAAGCAATGTTTTGGGGAGGACTGTACGACTCAACAATTCATGATGTTCGAGTTGTCACCGACCCCACTCTCAATCCCTTGGTCATTTATGGCTATCAAACCCACTTTGCCACTGTTAACAACTTAGAAGATTTAGTCGGCGGTCATATCTATGTAGGCTTGTTACTCATTAGCGGCGGTATTTGGCATATCCTCATAGAGCCTTTACCTTGGGCGAAAAAGCTTTTAATTTTCTCCGGTGAAGCCATACTTTCCTACTCTTTGGGCGGTATAGCCTTAGCTGGATTTGTTGCAGCTTACTTTTGTGCGGTGAATACATTAGCTTATCCCGTGGAATTTTATGGCTCTACCTTGGAAGTAAAACTCGGAGTTAGCCCTTATTTTGCCGACAGCATTAAGTTAGCTAACGGTGCTTACACTTCCAGAGCATGGTTAGCAAACGCCCATTTCTTCTTAGCTTTCTTCTTCTTACAAGGTCATCTGTGGCACGCCTTACGAGCAATTGGCGTTGACTTCAGCCGAATTGAAAAAGCATTAAATACGATTGGTAGCGAATCGTAACAAATGCTGAGTTACGAGAGACGCGATTAATCGCGTCTGTACAGGAGTTAAGAGTTAAGGGACTTCCAAATAAAAAACCATTCCAAAACTGACGCAAAAACCCTCTCTATTTTCCCTCTCTCTGTGTTCTCTGTGTCTCTGTGGTTCGTTTATTTGGATAATTTATTTCTTGGCACTCTTGGCGATCGCGTCAAGTTAATAGTTAATTAAGTTTCGCTCAACGCTAGCTAAATAAAGTCCTATGCCTGCGGTTAACAGCAGTGGACTGCGGGCATTTTTTTGGAATTTTTATGAGGACGACTAATGTTAACTATGATTTTGTGCGCTTTTTGCACTTGGACAATAATGATTCTATTTCTTGGTAGTGTCTGGTTAACCTTGAGAAAAGGGATAATTCATTTAAAAACGCTGCATGAAATTCCTTGCCCTGGTTGCGAATATTTCACCAACGACTACCGCCTCAAATGTACTGTACACCCAAAAAAAGCTTGTTCTGAGGATGCGATCGCTTGTATTGATTTTGAGCCTAAAACTTCTTCCTGTAATGCTTGCAACCAGGGGCGGCGAAAGCTTTATTAAGCACTTTTAATTTCTACTCCCACTTCTTCAGCTAAAGCGAATATAAATCGGTCAAACTGAATTTTAGGATTTTCGTGTTCAAAAAGTGGGGTCATAATTTCTAAAATACCGCAGTCGTAAGCAAACCGAGAACCTCTATGCTCACCTGTATCTGTCAGCAAGGCTTCAAAGCTTTCCCACCTAACGTTGTGTAAGACTGTTCTTTGTTCCGCAAGGGTTGACTTGACAAGCATATTAAAATAATTCGTAATTCGTAATTCGTAATTAAGATTTGTAACGGGATTTAGACCCTGCCACAAAACTATATCAATTTGATCAGAAATAGTTAAACCAAAAGTTTTTCTAACTCTATCTAAAGTCAAGTCACTGTATGACACTTTAGATCAGTAGCGTAGGCGCAGCCCGCCGCAGGCATCGCTGCCTAATGGTGAAAAAATCAAACTTGAATGCCTGAAAATCCATACCCATATTTAATTGCTTCTGTCAATGCGTAAGTCCTAGTCTTAGCTTTTTCAAGGTGTGTTAATGTTCTGTGTTTTCTGGGCTAAAATCTTAGCAGTTGAGACATGGGGCAAGTTCAAGAGATAAGTTCGTTTTGGTTGAGCAATCTTTGGGCCTCTTGGGTGGGGGCGAAAAGCTCTCAGCTTGGCAATACCTGCCTTCCGGTTTGAGAATTTGCGATAATTCCATGAAGGTTATGTTGGGGAAAATACCCGATTCTTCAGGGGGAATCGCAATCATCATCCCCCGGTAAGTACCCCTAATTTCGTCAGCTAAGTAGTAGCTGGAAACTTCCGTTTCAATCTTGTCAGTCCCATGAACACTCCCATTGGCAGCCTTAACCACAGACAGCACATTATCGGCGACTAAAGCGATAGAGAAGGTAAATAAATCTGCTAATGGGAGTGCCTAATGTATTAATCTGGCAGCAGAAGTTTTCCGTCAGGACTTGAAACAAAGTTTCGAGTTTCCAACGTTTGCGATCGAGTTGGGCTATCAAAAGCGCATCTATAACCTCAGACGATAAATTAGTGAGAATAAAAATTTCCCTGTCACCGTCACGATTAGGCTGCTCTAAACAAACTTTTACACGACGTGCCTTTAACAGTTGACCGAAGAAGAAAAGGATACAGAGCAACTAAATTTATTTACGGAAACTGGACTTTCTTTTATAAATCGCTCAAACACCTGCCCTAGCAACATTTCTATTCTCCACCCAACAGAGTTTCACCTATGCATTGAGCAAACTACAAATCAAGCCATTACACAACACCTTGAAAGGGGTAGTGCTAGTCTATACCAAAACCGACGTTAGAAAGAGAACAGATCAAACATCTAAGCAAAAGACACTATAACGATGCAAAACTACGTTATCACCTCTACTAGCAGTGAATTTGGCTGCACACCACCTATAAAAACCCAATATGTAGCTTTTCTGTAGTTGACTTGTGGTAGATTTAAGTTATTCTTAAAGCGGATCGCTTCTTCTAAGAATCTACCCTGACAGAAGTGTATAAAGATATAGTTAAATTTAGCAATTCTGTCCGAGATTTTGAATTTGCAAACTGAATAGTTTGATACGGCGCTCAAAAGCCTGATCCACTACCCTAAACAAGGTAGTCAATTACATGACTCAATATCATCTGTCTGCTAATTGTAATGAATAGTTTACAATACAGTGGATGAGAAAATCTAAAGAAAATATAAAAGAGACTCAACTGTGGTGTCTGGAGGACAAAAGTGTTTCTGAGACTAGCACATCAACATCGACAATTCGTCCAAGACTTGGTAATGAACCTGCAAGCCTTGGCGGTTGTACTAGAACGGCGCGGGTATCTTGCGTCCTGCTACACCTGTGGCGACCAAATGAATAGTGCATCGTTTATGGTTAGCTTGGGTGATAACCACCTGATTCGGTTTTTAGTATCCGATTACGGGATTACTTGGACGGAAATGCGGGATGACCGCGAATTAATGAAGCTAGAAGGTGCGGAGGCAATTAGCCAATTAGATGAACTGGCTAGTCTTGTCAAGCAATCTATGCAAACTGATACAGGCTCTAAAACTCTTGCCAAGAAGTATTAAGGTTGCAAAGGTTGATCGCAAATTAAAGATTCCATATTTCTTTGTCTAACATCTGGTTACGCAGATCGTCAGATTAGATATGGAAGTAAAGCAGCCGTCGGTGCTAGAGATGCTCAAAACGCCTATGGAGATGAGGTAAGACCTGGGAATTTTCAGGCGCTTGTCGATGAAGTAGGAATCGCCTGACTTCTAGTCATGTGAGGTTAAATATCGGTAATTGATAATGGTGGCTTAGTTAGCGATCGCTCTTACCCATTTGATTATTTTAAGTGATTGGCTCGTGGCTAGCCCATCGCAGATTTTTTTGTATGTGTCAAAACCTCACGAGCCGGATTTTGAGCTTTTAGCTGGAAGGTGTTAAAATACACCAAAGTCGAGTTTGGGTAGTTAGACGCTGCTCTTTCCCCAAAATCTCATCAAAATGCGATCGCAGTTTTCGTTAATTATGTATTTTTGCAGCAGCGATCGCCATTACCAAATCTTTCAATTTATACATCAGCCACAAGAAAAGAAAAAGTCATCCTCTGGCAGAGGTGGGAACAATCAACACCTAAGCACAATTATATAATCATCCATTTAAGGTACAGTGATTCTGAGATAGCTAAAGCTGTTACCAGATTTTTTCTAGAGGTCGTTCTCTCCCCAAGCGCTAATCCCGGTGTGCCCTACCGTACTTAGACATACCGCTAAAATATTCAGCGCTGGGTTTTCGTCGCTGCTATTGAATGATTTGGAAAATTTATCGGTGCTGAGAAAATTGAAGATGTCAGAAGAAAAACCTAGCCAACCAAAACTACCACCAACCAGCGCCCTTGACAATCCATCAAGTCATGAATTTGGGAATTGGTTTGAATATCCGATCAGAGTGCAACCCCACCACACTGACTATGCAGGTAATGTCTGGCACGGTTCCTATCTAGCTTGGATGGAAGAAGCACGAATTGAATGTTTGCGATCTATAGGGATTGAATTTGCGGATTTAGTGGCGATAGGCTGCGATTTACCAGTTGTAGAACTGTCTGTGCGCTATCACCGTTCAATTCAATTGGGTATGGCAGTGGTGGTAAAAACCCGCATGGCTGAGGTGACTGGCGTCCGAATCAATTGGGATTATGCCATTATCTCAACTGATGGACAACAATTATACGTCACTGCCAAGGTGACTTTAGTAGCTTTAGATCGCGAAAGAGGCAAGATTATGCGTCAGTTACCGGCGAGTGTTAAGGATGCGTTAGCCAAGATTTCAGCATTCAATAATAATTGACCAACAAAGGCTGTAAACACCACAGAAACTTTGACGCAACTGGCGTCAAAGTTAAAAATTTTATCATTTCATATTTTATACTTCAGCTTTGATTAACAAAAGCGAAGTATAGATTTTTACTTATAACTGGGGATGTGCGACAGATTTTGAGCAAACTGCGTTACGTAATGCCAAATATCTTGTGGAGTAACGCCAAAACCAATATTTAATAAAACGAGGATTGCGGCAAGAGTCAATGCACTACTCACGGTTGCTTTCAGCAACTTCCACAATATTATGAAGACGATCCAAGCTACAATCAGCGTAGCAATCATATATTAATTCCTTAATAATTGTCCTTGTCTGAGGTGGGTTGATTCCGAAAGGGTAAGTTTTTATTTGAAGTAAAAATTACTAGTGCTAAAGCTATTAGACCTAATTTGGAATAGATACTAAAGCTAAGATTTTTTGTCTAACTGTGCCACTGCCATATTACCTGAAAATCAGACAATTATTCGGATAAGAGGCGACTTATTTGGCAATTTGGCAGAATTACTGAAAATATTTTTTCTTGATATTTCTGTATCAATAATCACAAGATACAAGAGTTATATTTTTGGAAGGATAATGTAGAAACGCGATATACAGCAGATTTCAGGTTGGTGAAGTACACAAGCTAAGTCTCAAAGTCAGGTATAAAGCCTGTTTTACTTCTGAATTCTGACTCCTTAATTCTGAATTCTGCTGTATCTCTGCTATTTTATCGGAAGTTAGTATACCATTAAACCAGCTTCAAATTCGGCAGTCACTGCCTGCCGAATTCAGAACATCTGCAAACAACCTATTCCCAGCCCTTGTATCCCGCGAATTACAAAACCCTTCTCTCATTTGGCAAGATAACAATTATTACCAGAGTTTGTTCTCCAGAATTTCATGGACGCACATGGTGGAATTAATACGAGTAGATAATACTACCAAAAGAGCTTTTTATGAATTAGAGTGTATCAAAAGTAATTGGTCTACATGGGAATTAAAGCGCCAAATTAATAGTATGCTTTACGAAAGGGTAGGCTTATCGAAAGATAAAGAAGCTGTTTTAGCGCTGGCAAATGAAGGACAACTTATTGATAGCCCAGAAAAAATCTTACGCGATCCTTATATTTTAGAATTTTTAAACTTAGAAGAAAGAGCTAGCTATTCGGAATCTGACCTCGAAGAAGCTTTAATTAATCATTTGCAAGAATTTATGCATGAATTAGGTCGAGATTTTTGTTTTGTTGACCGTCAGTTCCGAATTACAGTTGGGGGAGAGCATTATTTTTTTGATTTATTATTTTATCATCGCTCTTTGCAGTGCTTGATTGCTATAGATTTAAAGTTAGGAAAGTTTAAGCATGATTATGCCGGACAAATGAATTTTTACCTAAACTATTTGCGAGAGAACGTTGCATATCCTCATGAAAATTATCCCGTGGGTATTCTTCTTTGTGCTGAAAAAGATGCAGAAGAGGTTTACTATGCGACAGCAGCACTTGATAATAAATTATTTGTCTCGCGTTATATGGTAGCACTTCCTTCAGAAGAAACTCTTAAACAATGGTTGAAAGAAGAACAAGATCGGCTTGAGAAACAGTTTGATTTTGGTTCGACAAAAAAACGTGATTTTTAAATGGGGTTGATGGGAAAGTGCGATGTCTAACGACAAGCCTTACGGTTACGCATTTATTGGGTTTGTGGGAGGGCACTCCCTTGAGATAGCTTTTCTTGCACTAATTACCGCAACTGAATTTAACCCTTAGCCTTCAGCATTAAGCTGAAGGCTAAACAAGAATTGATCAAGAGCCAGAAAATCTGCCTTTTGGGTATCTGAGTGAAGGTTTTTATCGCAGAGAAATTATCCGCGCGTGAGTTTCTAAGTTTTCAGTCGCTGTTAAAACTTCTTGTCTTGCCCATTTATCTGCTGCCAAAATGTCATCTAAAGAGGGATTAGCACGGTGATCATTTTGATGGCGATCGCACACCGATTCGATACACCGGGGAATATCTAAAAACCGAATTTTTTCTGCTAAAAATAAAGCCACAACTTGCTCATTGGCGGCATTCAACACAGCTGGCATCGAACCACCAGCCTTACCCACAGCATAAGCCAACTGCATACAAGGATACTTCTGGTGATCTGGTTCACGGAAGGTTAAATTTCCAGCTTTGACTAAATCTAGTCGTTCCCAGTTAGTGTAAATGCGATCGGGCCAAGATAAAGCATACAGCAAGGGTAAGCGCATATCCGGCCAACCGAGTTGGGCTAAAACTGAAGTATCTTGCAGTTCAATCAGCGAGTGAATAATGCTCTGAGGATGAATGACAATTTCGATATTGTCATAATCCAACCCAAACAGAAAGTGAGCCTCAATTACTTCCAGTCCTTTATTCATCAAAGTAGCAGAGTCTACAGTGATTTTACGCCCCATCGACCAATTAGGATGCTTCAAGGCGTCAGCAACGGTGACATCTGCTAACTTTTCTACATCCCAGTCTCGGAAAGCCCCACCAGATGCAGTGAGCAAAATTTTCCGTAAGCCTCCCTTTGGCACACCTTGGAGGCATTGAAATATTGCGGAATGTTCGGAATCGGCTGGGAGTAATTTTACACCATGTTTTTCGACTAGGGGTAGAACCACAGGCGCCCCAGCAATCAGGGTTTCTTTGTTCGCTAAGGCAATATCTTTACCAGCTTCAATAGCTGCGATCGTGGGTAGCAAGCCAGCACAACCAACGATACCAGTGACAACGGTTTGAGCATCGCCGTAACGAGCGACTTCTATCACTCCGGCATCACCTGCCAGTAGAATCGGTTGAGGATCGAGGTCAATGATAGCTTCTTTAAGTGCTGGTAATTTCTCTTCTGAACAAATTGCTGCTATTTGCGGTCGAAACTGCCGAATTTGAGCAGCGAACATTTCGACATTGCGCCCAGCTGCCAATCCCACAATCCGAAACTGATCTGGGTACTGAGTGACAATATCTAAAGTCTGAGTACCAATAGAACCAGTAGAACCAACGAGAGTAATCGCTTTCACAATTGCTTAAGGATTTACAGACAACTCCTACTATAAATTGCTTGGGACTCTTTAATCACAGCAATCACTATAATCGATACATTGACGTGGAGGGGGAGAAAGAAATTGTCCTCCTCCGTGTCTCCATATCTTCTTGTCCTCGTCCCTGCACCAGCCCCAATCCGTTAATTTAAACTCGATAGACTCCTAGCCATAAAGTACTAAAGTTGCTTAATTTTCATATAACTAGACAAAATTTGTATTTATAAATACTACATTTTAAAACATAAATTCCGAAAGAATTGGCAAAAGTAACCAAATAGGAAATAATTTCAAGTAGTTGCCAATTTGTCCAGTTTGTTAATTATTTTGGTGGAGGATTTAATATGCAAAATATTACTCATAAATTGCTGTGTTGCAGCCATAGGTGAAAGGATGCATAAAGGAGTTTGTTGAAGCACTCAACCTTATGGTCAAAGTTCAGATAGTTATAAAAAAAGTTTTATGCAAAAATGATTTCCTGTTTCCAGCAGCAATATGGCTTGCCAGCCGAATATTCATCTGGACTGCCATGTTGCTGGTTGCGCCAAAGCTACCGTTACCAGCAGAAGATTTTTTGCCCCCTTTTGGCTGGGGCGTTTTTGATGCCTGGGATAGTATACATTATCGAGCGATCGCAACTTCCGGCTATGAATTTGTGAATGACGGCAAGCAACATAATCTCGCCTTCTTTCCCCTATTTCCCTTAAGCATCTGGGTTTTGATGAAGTTGGGCTTACCGTTTGAATTAGCAGGTACGTTGGTAAACAACGTGGCATTTTTTGCCGCGCTTTGCTGTTTGTATTTTTGGATCAAAGAGAATTATGGCATTAGTGCAGCGCATTGGGTGACTGCTGTGGTTTCCTGCTATCCATCGTCCATGTTTACAGGGGTGGTTTACACAGAAGGGCTGTATTTGTTTTTGAGTACGGCGACTTTGCGGGCATTTGATCAAAAACAGTATGGCTGGACTGCCCTTTGGGGCGCGATGGCAACAGCAACACGTCCTACAGGGATGGCACTAATTCCAGCATTAGCGATCGCAGCATGGAAAGAACGCCGACCACCCATAGCCTATATAGCTGGTTTGACTACCGCTATTGGCATACTTCTATTCAGTTTGTATTGTGCGATTTATTTTGGCAACCCTTTAGCTTTTATCGAAGCACAACGGGGATGGCGACCAACTCTAGGGTTTGATTGGCAGGGTTGGTTAAATATGCTGATGCAAATTGCAGTTGGCAGGAAAAATTGGCAATATGGTTGGGTTCAAAACTCCTCTGGCGGGATTCAAGACCCCTGGTATCTCTTGTTGCTTGGTGCGATCGTTGCCAGTGGCTATCTTTTATGGCGTTTCCGTCAACGTTTTAGTTCTGTAAAATTATTCTATGGCTTTTATGCTTTAGTCTTATTTTTGTTGATTCTGGCCAGCGAACAGTGGATCAATAACTTGCTCAACTTGTTCATGGTCTTAGGTGGTGGCTATATGTTGTGGCGCTTACACACGCAACTGACCCCAGTTACAGTTATTTATGGCTTTTGTGGTATTGGTTTGCTGCTAGCCTCTGGAGGTACCATCTCCTTGAGCCGTCTCGCCTACGGTATTGTGCCTTTGAATATAGCCATTGGTTTGCTGCTATCTCGCCATCCTCGTCAGGGATATCTAATATTGGGCGCTTTTGTGACATTACTAGCCAAAATAGCTGTAGGATTTGCCCAAGAGCGCTGGGTTGGTTAGAGGGTTTGACCCATATACAGCAGAATTCAGAATTCAGGAGTCAGAATTCAGAATTCAGGAGTCAGAAGTCAGAATTCAGGAGTAAAACAGGCTTTATACTTGGCTTTGAGAATAGAAGTGAGAAATCCGGGTCTTTCCACTGACAATTATGATCATTATTTTTAAGCGTGAACTCTTGATTTTTGTTGAGTAATTTATTCTTTGGAAATCCCTTATTGGTAAGAAGTTGAATGTGAACTACTCCGCCGTAAGACGGACGGAGCTTTCCAATTCATCGGGAATAGCCTCCAGAACTCCGTAGTACTAGAAAGTCTGACATTCCCTCCTCTTGTCAGGAGTCCTGGTTCCCAAGACCCAAATCTTTCTCTTGCAACATATACCTGAAAGCTAATGGTTTTCGCTTATGGCATTGATGGTCAAGACGATATAATTCTATCAGAAAAACAAGCAGGATTCCTCATCCATAAGCGTATTTGTTTTTGCTGAGGCAAAAAAACAATACGCCTATGCCCTACTCTCCCCCCGCTCACAATCCCCACCTTATGAGTACATTGAAGGTGGGGACTTCCGCGACACGTTAAATTTCCTAATGAATGTATCCAATCAAACGAAGATAGCCCTTGCTTTATTATTTCTAGGTGTAGGTGCTATATCTTTTGGCTCTATTTTCGTGAGATTGAGCGAAACTGAACTCAGCCCGAATGCCACTGTATTTAATCGCCTTTGGCTTGGTAGTGTGGTCTTTTTGCTCTGGTATGGATACAAGGCGATATGTCAACGACTTTCCTTAGAGAAACCTCTAGAACAGCAGCCGTACACCAGTCAGGATCTGTGGCTATTGCTTGGTGGCGGTATTTTTTGGGCTGCTACTTTAGTCTTTTTGGCTTGGTCGCTGACTGAAACTAGCGTCGCGATCTCTAGTGTCTTACATAATCTTGCTCCCATATCTACTAGCTTAGGAGTGTGGCTATTATTTCGTCAGGGTTTTGAGAACCAATTCCTGATTGGGATGGCGATCGCACTTGGGGGAGTGATCGCCATTGAATTTGAGGAACTGCAAATCGCCACAGATGAAGTTCAAGGAAGCTTGGCTGCGATCGTTTCGGCAATTTTCTTGAGTGCATACCTACTGATCGTAGAAAAATTACGAACCAAATTTTCTCCGGTCACAATCCAGTTGTGGATCTGTGTGATCGCGGCTCTAGTCATCTTCCCCATACTTTTGTTCACTGAAGATCAGGTTTTCCCCTCTACAGTCAGTGGGTGGCTTTGGGTGATTTCTCTAGCCCTGATCTGCCAAGTTTTAGGTCATGGGCTTTTGACCTATAGCCTTGCCAGATTTTCCTCTGTAGTTGTCTCCTTAGTGCATCTGTTAGAGCCAGTATTTAGCGGCATTTTCGCTCTTATAATATTTTCGGAAAAATTAACTGGCTCAAATTGGGTAGGTTTCACTGTAGTTTTAATCGGTTTATACTTAGCCGTATTTAGCCAAGGTGCTGTTAATTACCCGTTCCAGGAATCAGTCAAAAGCATAGTTAACACTTTCGTTAAAAGTATGACGATCAAACTGTCATTACTAAAGCAACAATTCTCCGAAACACCAGCTTTCCTGGGAACTGTCTCATTATTTTTTGCCCTAATTCCCCTATCTTTGGCACCATCTCTGGCAAAATTGTGCGAACAAGAAATCGGTGCAAATGCCATCGGATTTCATCGCAGTTGGATCGCCGCAGTCGTCTTTGGGCTGTGGAATGGACTTGAGGCTTTGCGCCGCCAACAATCTGATCATCAACCTATAGAACAGAAGCCTTTTACAAAACAGGAGGTGTGGGTATTGTTAGCAATGGGAACTGCTTCAACGATTTCCCTGCTGTTGTGGGCTTGGTCGCTGAGTCAAACTAGCGTTGCTAACGTGGCTTTACTGTCTAATTTGAATCCCTTATTCGTTGCTGCGGCTGGGTATCTGTTATTTGGTCGGCGCTTTGATAATAGATTTATTATTGGTCTGGTTATGGCGCTTTTAGGAGCGATCGCTTTTGAATTTCATAAGATGCAATTTGCGAATGACCAAATACTTGGTGATGCGCTAGCATTTCTCAGTGCAATTTTTATCGCCACGTATCTGCTGCTGATAGAACGACTCCAAGCCCGATTTACTACCGCAACCATAATGCTCTGGCGCTGTGGAGTGACTACAATATTTCTGTTGCCCATCCTCCCATTCATTGAAGAGAGATTGTTTCCCTATTCTTGGATGGGTTGGTTTTTCATCATTTTTCAAGCTCTCTTCTGCCAAGTGTTGGGTCAGGGACTTATAACTTATAGCCTCAGCAGACTCTCGTCAGGCGTTGTCGCCGTTACCCTTCTCCTAAATCCAGTCCTGTCCTCCATTTTTGCTTGGTTCATTTTTTCAGAACAAGTAGGTTTGTTTGACTGGCTGACTTTTGCCGTAGTTTTAGTGGGTATCTATCTAGCTCAATCTAGTCAATCCACTGTTCAAGTCACGAACGAAGGATCATAGCACCATAACCGTTTTTGAATTCAAAATTCATGCTGAATTCTGACGACTGAGGCCTTTATTCTGTTTTGATAAATTAATTACAGCAGTTTTCATCTATTTGAACCACATCTGTCGTAGGGGCACAGCAATGCTCATGCGTGTCAACTTAAGGTGAAAACCAACCTAGAACAAGTTTTTCTCGTTAAGAGTCTCCGACTGGGAATGCCTAATTGAAGGCTCCGCCTCAAGACTTGCGGCAGAGCCGCAATTGAAGAGCATTTCCAGCAAGAGGCTGGAAACGAGGTTTGAAAAGGGTTTTGGCTTAAGTTGACACCAATGAGCAATGCTGTGCCCCTACTGCGTGGCCTATTTACCTGAAAATAGCTGTAAGGTGAAAAAAGTAATATTTCCCACATCTTTAACTTATGGTGAAATCAGTGTAAATCCTTTCGCTGTTCCGATAATTTTACTACCAGTTAAATTGATTTGCTGTAAAGCCACATTGTCTAACAGCAAATAAGATTTATTAGATAACATTTGTTGTAAAACTGGCACAGTTGCGGCAGTTACCTTGCAATCGCTGTAAAAGTCTAAACTAGGACGCCCATAAGCAAAAGAAGTATAAATTTGGGTTCCTGGTGAAACATTTGCCCGAATTAAGTCTGCTACTGGTTTAACTGGGAAAGCTTCTTTTAATTCCCAAATCCATGATTGCGAACTCATTAACAGTGCTAAAACTAAGTACATCCCAGAAAATAACACTGGAATAAAGTTGCGATCGCGTTGTTTAATTAGCCATGCTGCGGTGGCCATACTTATTGCCAAAACAATGCTCATGACTATTAAAATAGGCTCTTTATTGGCAATAATAAAGTAGACACAACCTCCTAAACCAGCAATAGCAATAATAGCCATAAATATTGTCCAACTTCGCACCCTAAAATGACCGTATTGCCAAATTTCGCTAAGTTTAACACCAATTGCCAAAGCTAAAAATGGATATACAGGCATAACATACCACGGGAGTTTAGTTCTCATTAAAGAGATAGTTATTAAGTAAACAATTGTGCCAATAATAATTAGGCGACCCCAGGTAGTATGACGTTTTTTCCAAGCTAGAAAAAAACCTCCTGGTAAAAATAATAGCCAAGGAAAACTATACTTAATTAACTCAATTAAATAGTACCAGGGAGGTCCACTATGACCTTCAACAGATTGTGTAAGGCGCTCAAAGGTTTGTGCTTGAAAATTCACTTGGAAGAAATTACTACCATAATGTTGCCATTGAGCAGCAAACCAAGCGATCGCAGGTGCATTTCCGAAAAACATTCCCACTAATAAATAGGGGCTTGTTAACAAAACAAACTGCCGATCTGCAATCAGGAATAAACAAGCGATCGCTCCTAGCGGCAAAACTATCATCCCTTTAGTTAGAGTGATTAACCCTAGACAAAATC
The DNA here is from genome assembly GCF_036917755.1 of Nostoc sp. GTDB lineage: Bacteria > Cyanobacteriota > Cyanobacteriia > Cyanobacteriales > Nostocaceae > Nostoc. The sequence goes on along the minus strand of NZ_JBALFC010000154.1, from coordinate 60,757 downwards.
CCACACCTACAGCATACCGACGATTCTGACGTGCTTTTAGCAAACAAAACAACAACAGCAAGAAAAAGGTAATAGTTGTACCATCTAGCATTGCTAGCCGTCCGTGACGCACCACAGGCAACATCGTCAGGTAAACTAAAGCGGCAAACAAAGCTGGTAAACTTTGGTTAAAAAGCAAACATCCCACCAAGTAAAGCAAAGGCACTCCCAAAGCAGTTAATACTGCACCTGGTAAACGTGTTGTCCACTCATTCACGCCTCCGATCGAGTAACTCCAAGCTATTAGCAAGTGCATCAAGGGTGGCTTATTATGATAAGGTTCACCTCCCAAGGTGGGATAAAGCCAATGCATTGAACCAAGTGGAGTACGCCAAATTTCACGGGCAACCTGTGCCACAGTACCTTCATCCCAATCTCGCAAAGGGGAGTTTCCCAAAAATATCAGCCATAGAACTAGAGATATTACTAGTAGGCTAAATAACCATTGTTTTTCTCGGAATAGACGTATATCTAAAATCGGGATAATCATCTAAAACCTCCAGGAGATCCCCAGCAAAGCTATACTCAGCTTTACAGTATTTATGCGATAAACTTAGGACCGATTATGGTAATGAATAATATTGCTAATTATGTCTCTAAAATACTCACAATAGATACTTTTTTGATGGTAAGCTAAAAAACATCTAATTTGCATAACCAAATTAAACATAACTCTTATGGGGTGGGCATCTTGCCCTCCCAGTTCATGCAATTTAAATGTGGAACAGCTTATGAGAAAAAAACTGAATCAGCTTGGTTATCTTAGTTGGATAATTGGCGTGAGTGCTTTAATTTTGTTTGGGTGCAGCAGCTTACGATATGAGCTGTTTCAATCAAACGCTTTTGACTTAGCAATTTTTGACCAAGTGGTTTATTTAATTAGTCAAGGGCAACCGCCTATTAGTTCTTTCATCGGTTTTCATATTCTCGGCGATCATGCTACTTGGATATTCTATCCCTTGGCTTTATTCTATAAAATATATCCCAGTGTTTACTGGTTATTTGCTGTGCAGGCAGCTGCCTTGGCATTAGGTGCTTTACCGACTTGGCATCTAGCCCGTCAAGCTGGACTGAAGGAAAACCAAGCAATAGTGATCGCATTTGTGTATCTCTTGTATCCGTTGGTCTTTAACGCCAATTTATTTGATTTTCACCCAGAAGTCATAGCTGTACCACTACTCTTGGCTGCGGTTTTAGCAGCACGGTTAGGTCATGTAGGGTGGTTTTGTTTAAGTATTTTCCTGGTTTTGGGATGTAAGGAGGTATTGTCCCTCACCGTTGCAGGAATGGGAGTTTGGTTACTTTTGTTTGAAAAGCGGCGTTTATATGGTGCGATCGCTCTTGGTGCTGGTGTCGCCTGGTTTCTGATTGCTACTCAGGTAATTATTCCTTATTTCAACAGTGCAGAAGCAACAGCATTGGCACGTTACAGCTATTTAGGTAATTCAGTTCTAGAGATTGCAAAAAATATAGTATTTAAGCCAGGACTGCTTGTGGGAAGGGTTTTTTCACTGGATAACCTAGAATATTTAGTTTTATTGCTAGCACCTGTGATTTGGGGGCTTTCTCCACAAGGAATAAAACCTTTGGTAGGAGCTATTCCTTGTTTGGCGCTCAACATTCTAGCTGATTACCCACCTCAAAAAAACTTGTTATATCAGTACTCTATTCCAGCGATGCCATTCCTGTTGTTGGCTGTCATTTCCAGCCTCGCCGCAGGTAAGGGATGGCTACAAAATAAACGAGCGATTATCCTGTGGTCATTGGTGGCGTTTTTAAGTCTGGCAAAATTTACCGATTTTGCAGGTCAATACTTAGAATCTATAGATACTTGGCAAGCTACAAAACAAGCGATCGCTCAGATTCAAACTAAAGGAAGTGTTTACACTACAGCCCACATTTGTCCGCATCTAAGCAACCGAAAATTGATTACCTTTACAAATCGCGATTCCCCACCTGCTGATTTAAATACTTTTAATTATGTATTACTCAATGTCCGTCATCCTGGCCGGTCAAATAGTCAGGAGTTTGCTGCTAGCTTGGTCAATAAACTGAAAAAGAATCAAGAATTTAAGTTGAAATATCAGCGCGATCAGGTGTATTTGTTTGTCAAAGTGGCCTGATTATCTCTTTTAAAATAATTTTTTTGCACATTTTTTAACTTTTTCTCGTTCCAGTTCAGCCAGAAGACAAGATGCGATGTCTACGATGGGCTACGCCTACGCATTTTGTTTTTCTTCTAGCAACTTCTCAAGTTCGGCGATAACGCAGTTCAAAAGACGATACGTAAATATGGTTTTCCAGTACACTAACGCATTTGTCACCATAGCATCGGTTAATTACGAGAAGTTAGTGAATTTCTATACTAAATTGCTGGAGCAAAAGCCAGTTATTTTAATTCCAAATGTCTATGCTGAGTTTAATTTGGTTAGTATGCGATTAGGTATTTTTAAACCAAAGAACACAAACGAATCTGAATTTGAAGCGACATCTAACGACAAGCCCCTTTGTGTCTACAGCAAAAGTAAGATAAGTTTGTGTTTAGAGGTGAGTAACTTAGAAGATGCGATCGCTCACCTAACCGCTTTGGGCTATCCCCCGCCAGGAAACATTTCCATTGCTGACCACGGCAAAGAAATTTATGCCTATGACCCTGATGGCAACCGCCTGATTTTACATCAAGCCATAGTGAATGATAATTGATAAGTGATAATAATTTATTTGGTAATTGACTATGGCCATAACTCAAAATTATAGATTAAACCTGATTCAATGGTATCCAGGTCACATTGCGAAGGCTGAAAGGAAGCTCAAAGAACAGCTGAAGCGCGTAGATGTGGTGTTTGAGGTACGAGACGCCCGGATTCCCTTAGCGACTCACCATCCCCAAATCGGGGAGTGGGTAGAGGGTAAGACACGGGTGTTGATACTTAACCGAGTAGATATGATTACGCCGCAAATGCGATCGCTGTGGATAGATTGGTTTAAACGTCAGGGAGAAGTCCCTTATTTTACCAACGCTCAACATGGTAAAGGTATAGCAGAAGTGGCGCGGGCAGCGCAAGCCGCCGGGGTAGAACTCAATCAAAGAAGAAGCGATCGCGGGATGTTACCCCGTCCAGTCCGGGCTGTGGTGATTGGTTTTCCCAATGTCGGTAAATCAGCTTTGATTAACCGCCTGTTGGGACGTCGAGTAGTGGAAAGTGCAGCCCGTCCTGGGGTAACTCGCCAACTACGCTGGGTGCGAATTTCCGAACATTTGGAATTGCTAGATGCTCCTGGTGTCATCCCTGTAAGATTGGAAGACCAAGACGCTGCATTGAAATTAGCGATTTGTGATGATATCGGCGAAGCATCTTACGATAATCAGCTAGTAGCAGCAGCCCTAGTGGATTTACTCAACTATTTAGAAGCTGTAGCCGCAGATTTGTTACCGAAAAAACCATTACAGTCCCGCTACCAACTCGATTCGATATCAGACACCGGAGATATCTATTTACACGCCTTAGCGGAGCATCGTTACAAAGGTGATATAGAGCGAGCTGCAAGGCAACTTTTAACAGATTTTCGCAAGGGGTTGTTGGGTGAACTTAGTTTGGAATTGCCGCCCAATTAAGTTAGGGTGACACAATGCAAGGATTTTAGACTTCGACTTCGCTCCGAGACGCTGTTCGCGTTCGCTCAGTCGAACGATTTTAGATTGAAAAGAGCAATCCCAGGTAGACAATTTATGACTCAAGCCATACCCAAACTAGTAACCTTTGAAGATTTTGCAGCGTGGCGACCCGAAGGTGGAAGATATGAATTACATGAAGGCGTGATTGTTGAAATGGCACAACCAACGGGAGAGCATGAAGACGTTGTTGGTTTTATAGCAAGAAAACTAACAGTAAAATTTGACCGATTAAATTTACCTTATACAATCCCCAAAACTGCGCTCATTAAACCAACTAAGTCGGAATCTGGTTATTCTCCAGATGTACTATTACTCAATCGCCCTAATTTAGTGAATGAGCCACTATGGAAAAAAGAATCAACTGTAAGCCTTGCAGAGTCAATCCCCTTAGTAGTGGAAGTAGTTAGTACCAACTGGGATGATGATTACTACACAAAACAGGGTAAGTATGAGGGTATTGGAATTCCTGAATATTGGGTTGTAGATTATCTTGGTCTAGGCGCTAAAAAGTTCACTGGCAACCCCAAACAGCCGACTATATCTATTTATCAATTAATCGATGGTGAATACGAAGTTACTCAATTTAGAGGCAGCGATCGCATCCTCTCACCTACTTTCATCGAATTGAATTTAACCGCCGAACAGATTTTTCAAGCTGGTGGATACCCCGGATAGTGGCAACCTCGCAAGCAGGAGAATCATTTTGAAAAATTCCAGAAAATTCTGTCCATTCTAAATGTCTTCAGGCATCTTGTAATACTGTTAATGTGAACCATGATTCAAAAGCATCTAAACTTATTAGAAAATCAGTATGGTCAGGATTCTCTGATAATGAAGAATCACAACTCAATGAATTGACAAAGGATTTTAGCGTCTCCCCTTGGGAGAAAAACGCACTGCTTCACCAAAATCCAAAATTTAAAATCTAAAATTCCGTTACAGAATGTAATATTTGTCACGTACAGTTGTCGGAATGCAGTTAAGAGTGTCATAAAGACAAGGTGAAGGTTAACCTGTAGGGTATAACTTAACTTAGAGTTGCCTGCACCTATAGCTTCGATGGATTTATCACACTCATGACTGAACTGACACTACGCCTACAAGAGGGAGATACCGAGAGAACGATCGCAATTGACCAAAATGTATTTACAATTGGTCGTTTGCCGGAATGTAACTTGTACTTACCTTTTACTGGAGTATCCCGCAACCATGCTCGCCTAGTAAAAACGGCTGACGGTGTGTGGACTATTGAGGATATGGGCAGCAAAAACGGCACCCAAGTTAATAAATATCTTGTTAACGGTGCCCAAGAGTTACATCACGGTGATGTACTTTGGCTGGGCAATGTTAGCTTGGTAGTGCTGCTCACAAGCCCTGTTCCCCAATCGACACCTGAGTATCTTGGAACTTCGGACATTAATGAGCAAAGAACAATCCTTCATAATGTCGAACAATTACAACAGCAATGGATCGCAGCTGATAGCAAAAATGGCGACATCAATAATAATAAGGACAAAACCATTGCTCGTCTCAAAGATTTAGTAGACATAGCCAAAAATCTTTGTGCGGCGGCGTCTATAGAAGAGATTTTTTCTCAGGTGCAGCAAGTCGTTTTTCGTTACCTTGATAGTATCGAACGCTTGGCATTATTAATTGATGTCAATGGTTCCGGCCAGTTAGAGTTAGTGAATGCTGCCACTAGAAACGTTTCTCAACAGAAACATCTCCCCTCTGATGGTAGTTGGATTAGTCATAGTATCTGTCAAAAGGTATTTGACGAGAAAGTTGTGATTCAAACTGCTGATACTCATCAAGATGAACGGTTTGCTAGTGAACAGAGTATTTTAGTCAAAGGCATTCGTAGCGCGATGGCGGTGCCTTTATGGGATGAAAATAAAGTTGTAGGCGTACTGTATGCCGATGCCAATCTTTCTTCTTACCATTGGGCAAATGAAGGCGAAGAAGAACTCAGCTTTTTTTCAGCTTTAGCAAACCTTGTGGCTTCTAGTGTGCAGCGTTGGCTACTGGTAGAGAAACTCAAAACTGAAGAGATGATTCGTCACCGACTAGAACGTTATCATTCTCCAGCAGTCGTACAGCAGTTAATATCTGTAGGCGGATTACCGGGTGGTCGTTTAGCTCCCGCCGAGAGCGAAATCAGTATTTTGTTTGCGGATTTGGTTGGCTTTACGGCAATTTCTGAACGGTTAACACCAACTGCGATCGCTCAACTATTAAATAATTTATTTGAAGAAATGCTAAAAGAAGTGTTTGGTTACGGCGGCACTTTAGATAAGTATATTGGCGATTGTATTATGGCATTTTTTGGCGCTCCAGAACCGCAACCAGATCACGCCGATCGCGCTGTTAGTGCTGCCAAGGGAATGCTTTATCGTCTCGAACATCTTAATGCCAATGATTTTTGGCAAGAACCCCTACAATTGCGTATTGCAATTAATAGCGGTAAGGCTGTTGTGGGAGATGTCGGTAGTTCCCAAAGGGTAGATTATACGGCATTAGGCGCGACGATTAATCTTGCAGCTCGCATGGAAGCAGTTTGTCCTCCTGGTGAATGCGTGATTAGTGAAGTCACCCATCAAATGCTTTCACACCCCTCCGACTTTGAGGAAATGGGAGATTATCGTTTCAAAGGTATTGAGCGATTAGTTAAGGTTCATAAGACACAATTGCACCAAATGCCAACAATTATTAGTCCATTCAATTAGTATTTAGTCATTGGGCAATCTAAAATTAGCTGACTATGCCAGCGCGAAAAATTTGCTCTGTGGTCAAATCCAACTGTGGAAAAGTTGGCGACTGGATACGGTCATCTCCTCGAAATTTACTAACGCGATACTCACCTTCTTCTAAACAGCAAACTAAAATAGTAGGTTGTTTGGGCTTGCCAATAAATTCCCTACCGCCCAATGCAGCATAATCAATAATCCAGTATTCAGGAATTCCCATTTGTTCATAATCAGCGTATTTTTTCAGATAATCATCACGCCAGTTTGTACTTACCACTTCAATTACTAAAGGAATTGATGCTGCTTGAGTAACAGTTGATTCTTTTTTCCACCGAGGTTCATTAACTAAATTAGGCTGATTTAGTATCAGGACATCTGGGGAATAAGCAGATTCGTTCTCAACTGGTTTGACGAATACTGTTTTGGGGATGAAATAACGAAGATTTAAGCGACTATATTCTAAAGTGATTTTTGTGGCTAAAAATCCAATCACCTCTTCATGGTCGCCTGTTGGTTGGGGCATTTCTACTACTACTCCATCATATAGTTCGTAACGTTTAAGAGTATTATCTGGATATTTAGCAACGAATTCATCAAATGTAACTAGTTTGCGTAAAACTTGAGTCATGGCTTAATTCCTCTATGGCTTGCATGGATCTGAATGCCCCACTGATTGAATTCAATTCATCACTATTAATACTTATCGATTGGTATCTTTTGTTTCAACAATAATTGCGAAATTGTAATATTCAGCAGCTAATTATTGGCTAAAAGACTAGAATTTGGGTGGTAGCTTCCTCAATTTATATGTATAACATTAGGAAGCCTACTTCAAGCTATTTTTTAACGGGAGGTCAGGTAATGGCGATCGCCAGCATTAATCCCGCCACTGGGGAAACTTTTAAAACCTTTGAGGCGCTCAATGATGCAGAAATTACCGCTAAACTCGATTTGGCTAATCAGACTTTTGAACAGTACCGTCAGACTAGTTTTTTGACGCGATCGCACTGGCTACAAAAGGCTGCTGATATTTTAGAGCAAGATAAAGCAGAATTTGCTAAGTTGATGACTCTAGAAATGGGTAAGCCTTTGAAAGCTGCGATCGCTGAAGTCGAAAAATGCGCCGTCGTTTGTCGCTATTATGCCGAACACGCCCCTAGTTTCCTAGCTGATGTTCCTGTAAAAACCGATGCTAGCCATAGTTTTGTTCGCTACCAACCAATGGGTGCAATTCTGGCGGTGATGCCGTGGAATTTCCCCTTCTGGCAAGTGTTCCGCTTTGCCGCACCAGCACTAATGGCGGGAAATGTCGGCTTACTCAAACACGCTTCCAACGTGCCGCAGTGCGCCTTGGCAATTGAAGAGATTATCCGACGCGCCGGTTTTCCTGAAGGTGCTTTTCAAACTCTATTAATCGGCGCTGCTAAAGTTGCCGATTTAATGGCTGATGACCGCGTAAAAGCTGCCACATTGACCGGAAGTGAACCCGCAGGCGCATCCCTCGCCGCCGCCGCCGGTAAACAAATTAAAAAAACCGTTTTGGAATTGGGAGGAAGTGATCCATTTATTGTGTTAGCAAGTGCTGATTTAGAGACAGCAGTTGTCACAGCTACTACAGCGCGGATGTTGAATAACGGGCAATCATGTATTGCAGCCAAACGTTTTATTATCGCAGATGCGATCGCAGACAAATTTGAAAAATTGCTTTTAGAAAAATTCCAGGCGCTGAAAGTAGGCGATCCCATGCAACCAGATACCGATTTAGGCCCACTGGCAACTCCTGGTATTCTCCAGGATTTAGATCAACAAGTGCAAAACGCCATCAGCAGTGGTGGTAAAGTCCTCACCGGTGGACATCCTTTATCAGATCGTCCAGGGAACTTTTATCCGCCAACGATTATCATAGATATCCCACCTGACACACCAATTGCCAAAGAAGAATTTTTTGGCCCGGTAGCCTTGTTATTCCGGGTTCCAGATATCGATGCTGCCATTAAACTCGCTAATCACTCACCCTTTGGCTTAGGTGCAAGTGCTTGGACAACCAACGACCAAGAATGCGATCGCTTGGTTGAGGAAATCGAAGCAGGTGCCGTGTTTATCAACGGTATGGTCAAATCAGATCCCAGTTTGCCCTTTGGTGGCATCAAGCGTTCTGGATATGGCAGAGAATTGAGTATCCAAGGTATACATGAGTTTGTCAACGTTAAAACCGTGTGGGTTAAATGATTATGGGTAGGGCATGGGTCATGGGGCATGGGGAATAGGGAATAGGGAATAGGGGATAGAGGATAGGTAATGGAGAAGAAACTTAATTACCAATGCCCAATGCCCAATGCCCAATGCCCATTCCCCAATATTTATTCGTTGCTAGTTAGGAAATAAAATGAATACAGCAGAATTATTGGTGCAGTGCCTAGAAAATGAAGGAGTGCAATATATTTTTGGACTCCCTGGCGAAGAAAACCTGCACGTTTTGGAAGCGCTAAAACATTCTTCGATTAAATTTATTACAACTCGTCATGAACAGGGCGCAGCATTCATGGCCGATGTCTACGGACGCCTAACAGGAAAAGCCGGAGTGTGTCTTTCTACTCTTGGGCCTGGGGCAACCAACTTGATGACTGGGGTAGCAGATGCTAACCTGGATGGTGCGCCCTTAGTGGCGATTACCGGTCAAGTGGGAACAGATAGAATGCATATTGAATCCCATCAATATTTAGATTTGGTGGCAATGTTTGCACCTGTTACCAAGTGGAATAAACAGATTGTGCGACCGAGTATTACACCAGAAGTAGTGCGGAAAGCATTTAAGCGATCGCAATCGGAAAAACCTGGTGCAGTTCACATCGATTTGCCAGAAAATATTGCTGCCATGCCCGTCGAAGGCAAACCTTTGCGTAAGGATAATAGCGAAAAAACCTATGCATCTTTTGCTAGCATTCGGGCAGCCGCCGCCGCAATTTGCCAAGCAGTTAACCCATTAATCTTAGTCGGAAATGGGGCAATTCGCGCTCATGCAAGTGATGCAGTCACGCAATTTGCCACCTTGCTGAATATACCTGTTGCCAATACCTTTATGGGTAAAGGTGTGATTCCCTACACACATCAATTAGCATTGTGGTCAGTGGGATTACAGCAAAGAGATTTTATTACCTGTGGGTTTGATAACACAGATTTAGTAATTGCGATCGGCTATGATTTGATTGAGTTTTCCCCGAAAAAATGGAATCGTGATGGTGAAATCCCCATTGTGCATATTGGGGTAAGTCCGGCGGAGATTGATAGTAGTTATATTCCCAATGCCGAAGTCGTGGGAGATATTTCAGATTCCCTTTATGAAATTTTAAAATTAGCAGACAGACAAGGTAAACCTGATCCCTTTGCCATCAGCTTAAGGGCAGAGATTCGCGCTGATTACGAACAGTATGCCCATGATGACGGATTTCCTATTAAGCCGCAAAAGTTAATTTATGACTTACGGCAAGTGATGGGGCCAGATGATATCGTCATCTCTGATGTTGGCGCACATAAAATGTGGATGGCGCGTCATTATCATTGCCATAGCCCCAATACTTGCATTATTTCTAACGGCTTCGCAGCTATGGGTATTGCCATTCCTGGCGCTTTAGCAGCAAAACTCGTTCATCCCAACCGCAAAGTCGTTGCTGTAACAGGCGATGGCGGCTTTATGATGAATTCTCAGGAATTAGAAACAGCCTTGCGTGTCGGTACACCCTTTGTCACCATAATTTTCAATGATGGTGGCTATGGGTTAATTGAGTGGAAGCAAGAAAATCAATTTGGCAAAGGAAACTCATCTTTTGTGCATTTTAGCAATCCTGATTTTGTCAAATTCGCCGAAAGCATGGGTTTAAAAGGCTACCGAGTTGAATCGGCTTTAGATTTGATTCCTACACTCAAAGAAGCCCTCGCTCAAGATGTACCCGCCGTGATAGATTGTCCTGTAGATTATCGAGAGAATCACCGCTTTAGCCAAAAAGCCGGCGAGTTAACTTGTGCGGTGTAAAAATTAGAGACGCGATTAATCGTACAAGAGTTAGGAGTTAGGAGTTATTTATTCCTAACTCCTGATTAATTTCTAGTCGTTTAGTGTTTTGGTAGGGTGCGTTACAATACGATTCGGTTAAAAAAATTGTAGGTTGGGTTAAGCAAAGCGCAACCCAACAAAGCCCAGGAAATGTTGGGTTTCGTTCCTCGTTCATTCACGAAGCTCAGAGGTTCATCGACGAAGCTCAAAGGTTCATTCACAATGAGTTAGAAGTTATTGATTCTAACTCATTACTTATTTTTAGTCTTAATTAATTGTCTTCTGGTCTAAATTTATGCTTTCCTGCCTTTGGGCAATATTTTCTACTGCTTTGCATTGCCTTTTGTCAATATCTGACTTAATAATGAGTCCGTTAGTATTGAGCACTATTTCAACTTGGTATTGACCATTCACCATATTAATAGCGGCGTAAGTTACTGTACCAAACATCATCACCCCGCAAAGTGATAAACTAATTTGCAAAACTCCCAGTACTCGTTTCATTTTCAAAGCCCTAATCTCTTATATTCTTAATTAAAATTTGGTGCAGTGTGAGAACTGAGTTGAGAAATAGCCACCGATTAGACGAGTTGTTAGTTGATTATCGGTTAACTTCAGGATGACTATAATTTCTAGAGTGCAAGACGTTATCGCTAAACAGTTTTGCTATTTAGCGAGTATAAAAACCTGATATACTCACAGCAGTTTCTCGATGAGGAATGATGGCGCGATCGCTTCGGGTAGCCCCAGAGTATATTGATAAAGTTAGGTCAGCACTTCAGGTTAATGGCTATCCCAGCCAGCAGTCCTTAGCTACTGATATAGGATTTTCTCTTTCCACAGTCAAAAGCTTTCTCACTGGTAAACCTGTTGACTATCTGAATTTTGTAGAACTTTGCAAAAAACTAAGATTAGACTGGCAAGACATTGCATACAAAGAACCAGAAATTCAAACGCCTAAACCTCAGCCAACTAACGGGGAAGCATCACCCTTCATCACTGGCGCACCCATCACCCAACCCCGTTACTTTTTTGGACGCGAAAAAGAATTAAAACGCCTCTTCAACTTACTCAAATGTCATCCCTTACAAAACGCCGCCATTATCGGCAAAAAGCGCAGTGGTAAAACATCTCTACTGCACTACCTAAAAAATATCACCACTACCCCAGCAGAACAGCTGCGTCTTGGTCAAAAATCTGACTGGCTACCGCATCCAGAAAATTACCGTTGGATTTTTGTAGACTTACAAGATGCGCGAATGCAAAGCCGAGAAGGACTGCTAAAGTACATCCTAGAATCACTGAAGATGCAAGTGCCGACACCTTGCGATTTAGATCATTTCATGGATATAGTCAGCGATAATTTGCATTTTCCCACAGTCATCTTATTGGATGAGATTGGCGTTGGATTGCAACGCTGTCCAGAATTAGACGATGCCTTTTGGGAAAGTTTGCGTTCCTTAGCGACTAACCACACAGGCGGAAATCTAGCGTTTGTCTTGGCTACCCCCGAATCACCGATTGAAATGGCGCACAACACAGGACACAGTTCACCCTTTTTCAATATTTTCGGCTACATCGCATATCTGGGAGCATTGACTGAGACAGAAGCGCGAGAATTGATAGCAAGTTCGCCCATTGCTTTCACTGACGAAGATATAGAGTGGATTTTGACACAAAGTTGCTGCTGGCCACTGTTGTTACAAATTCTATGTAGAGAAAGATTATTTAACTTAGAAGAAGGGGAGAATGATGATAATTGGCGTGAGGAAGGTTTACGACAAATGAAACCGTTTACTCATTTATTAAATTCATAACTAGCAGAGTAACTATGAAAGCACACCGAATTGAAACAAAGTTAACTAAAAACGGAACCTTGATTCTTGAGGATTTACCGTTTCAGGCTGGGGAAGCCGTTGAAATCATTGTTTTAGAACGTTTTCCCCAACCTTCAGAATCTAATCCTTATCCTTTACGGGGAACAGTTATTCACTATGATGATCCCTTTGAGCCTGCTGTACCTATAGAGGATTGGGAAGTACTGCAATGATAATCTTAGATACCCATATTTGGATTTGGTGGGTAGATAATAATCAACGCCTAAACCAGAAATATCGAGATTGGATTGAAGAATATCAATCTCAAGGATTAGGAGTCAGCATTATTTCTTGTTGGGAAGTCGCCAAACTGGTTGAGAATCGCAAACTTGCTTTTTCAATTTCAGTTGACGAGTGGATAACAGCAGCTTTAGCTTATCCAGGAGTGCAACTACTCGAACTGACAATTCCAATTATCGTTGAATCAACCCAACTCACAGGTTTTCACCGAGATCCATCTGACCAAGTTATTGTAGCCACTGCCAGAATTTACAACTCTCCTTTACTAACTGTTGACACCAAAATTCTGGCATATCCTGGGGTGCAAACTCTCAAATAAATATCAACAAAGTTTCTCATCCTATCATCAACACCCACAAGGCAACTTAAATGCCTAACAACATACCCCAAAACGCCTACACCAATAAACCGCAGCAGCACCCGAACTTGATAGTGGGTAGCCTGCAACTGTTGTTCTGGTTATTCTTCCGTCCCGCAGCGTTGCGTAATCACCTCAAACGCATTGACCCCAGTTTAGACACCGATACATCTGTGATTACCTTTAGCAGACAAGGGTCGCAGAATCACGCATTGTGGAAATTATTTCTCCAGGGATACTTGATTTTACCTATCCTGGCTAACTTACTGTTAGGTTTGGTGCTGTGGGCATTAGGTACACCAATTGAAACTATATTTAATTGCCTGGCGGTAGGCGTGGCGGTAGGCGTGGCGTTCGCCGTGGGTTTCGACAGGGCGTTCGGCGTGGCGTTCGGCGTGGCGTTTGGCGTGGCTTTCGGTGTGGCTTTCGGCGTGGCGTTCGGCGTGGCGGGAGGCGTGGCGGTAGATGTGGCTTTCACCGTGGCGTTCGGCGTGGCGTTCGGCGTGGCGGGAGGCGTGGCGCGAGGCGTGGCGGTAGGCGTGGCGGTAAGCGTGGTGTTGCTCATGGGGTTAAACGTGGCGGCAAGCATGGCGACAGGCGTGACGGGATACACGGTGTTCGGCGCGTTTATAATCGTGAAGAGAGGCATACCGGGAGGCGCGGCGTTAGGCATGGCGGTAAGCGTGGCGTGGTTCCTGGCGGTAGGCGTGGGTTTCACTATGAACTCATGGCGACCTGTGTTATCTTTTCCATTTCTGGCAATGTGGAATTATCTACTTTACAGATTAGACAAGATAGGTAATGGTGAAAGTCCTTGTGTATTTCGCTATCACTCCGCTTTCTGGGATGAGTGGCAGCGTTTACATCTGCTGGGGTTAGATAAGTATTTGCTTTTGGTCATTGAAAATAACCCAGTTGAAGGAAAAGCAGCGCTGGAATACTTGAGTACCAGTCATCAACGTTGGGCAGTTCAATTTGTACAGATTGAACTGAATGCACAGAGTTTAGAAGGCTGTGCGGATGTGGAAGCTATCAGTGAAGCTCATCGCAGTCTGGTAATTGGCGAACTAGAGAATGAAGTTAGCCCTTTGCTACGAATCTTTAGCCGCATCAGCGAAGATGTAAATGCTGCCCTGAATCAGGCAAGTGCTTATAATCAGCGTCTAGCTCTCAGAAGTGTTGCAGATAAATTAAATCTACAGTTGCAGAACTTCGCTCGTAGCCGCAACAAATATACAGTCCGTTTCTACCCAATTATCAAAAGTTGGCGTGAGATAGTAACTAACTATATAGATGAACTGGCTAAGATTACTGAACTCCGCCAAGAAATTGACTCGCCTTACATCATCGGCGTACCCCTGACACGAGAACAAGAAATTTTTACGGGGCGTGATGACATCGGCTTACGCATTGAGCAACTACTTTTAGACCACCGTCGTCCACCTCTGCTACTATACGGTCAGCGACGTATGGGTAAAACTTCTCTCCTCAACAACATTGGAAAGTTACTACCTAGCAACATCATCCCCATGTTTGTAGACTTGCAAGGCGCACCTTCATCAGCTAGTGACCATGCAGGTTTTCTCTACAACCTCGCTAGAGATATGGAGAAGTCAGCGAAAAAGCAAGGTTTAACTCTACCGTCCCTAGCCCGCGAAGTGCTAAAATCTGATCCTTTCACCTATTTCGATGAATGGCTAGATAAAGTAGAACAGGCTTTAGAACAAAATACCGCCTTACTAGCGCTAGATGAATTCGAGGTGCTAGACAACGCCATAGCCAAAGGTCGCTTTGATGAACAGGATGTTTTGGGTATGCTGCGTCACCTCATCCAACATCGTCCCCGCTTCAAGATTTTACTGGCTGGCTCTCATACTATCGAAGAATATCAGCGCTGGGCTAGTTATCTAATTAATGTCCAAGTAGTGCATATCTCGTACCTCAAAGAAGCGGAAGCACGACAATTAATTGAACGTCCCGTCAAAGATTTTACTCTCCGCTATGAACCTAACGCCGTTGAGCGAGTGCTACAACTCACCCGTTGTCACCCATTCTTAGTACAACTACTCTGTGCAGAAATTATTGTCCTTAAGAACGAGCAAGACCCCTCTATCCGGCGATTGGCAACTTTAGCGGATGTGGAAGCCGCGATACCAGAAGCTTTGCAAAGTGGTGGTTTTTTCTTCGCTGACATTCAAAACAATCAAGTAGATGCAAGTGGACAAGCTATTCTACGCTTTATCGCTGCTCAAGGGGAAAGGGCTATAGTTAGCCGCCAAACTTTATTGCAACAGTTCCCCAATGCTAATATTACTCTCAGCTTGCTGTTGCAACGTGAGTTAATTGAGGAAGTTGACGACGGCTATAGCTTCCAGGTGGAGTTGATTCGCTGCTGGTTTGTTTGAATCATGTTCAGTAAATTAACTTATGATATGTCATTGCGAGCGATCGCACAGCGTCTCGCCCGTCCGTAGCCAAAAGCTGTAACTCTACCCTAAAATCTGAACCCTTTACCTATTTCTATGAATGGCTAGATAAAGTAGAACAGGCTCTAGAACAAAATAGCGCCTTAGTAGCCCTAAATGAAAAACTTCAGTAGTCAGTATTTTTGACAAATGAAAAATTGTTTGAAACTTACCTTTGAGGATGCGTTTTCTAGCGTTAATATTGGCAAGTTAGTTGTTGTGATTGCTGGTAGTGGTAGAACCGCAGATATACTTGCAGATGCCTTGCGTGGACAGGCTACCGATGAGCGACTAAAAAGTTAGCTAAATCTGGTAAATTACTAGACATCGACTTAATCGACATCGAGAAGGGAGTTGAAAACTTAGGCGAAATAATTGAAGAAGAATTCAGAATTCAGAATTCAGGAGCGGAGCCGGAGACGCTCTGCGGCTTGGCGTCAGAATCAAGACCATGAAATCGGAGATTTAGTGGGGGACTTAAACCAGTTTATTCAGCGTTTGACTGAGCGATCGCGCTGGTTAGATCAAGTACTTTGGATGGAAGGTAAGGCGAATTTCTCGCGCGATCGCGATTATCTTTTGTTTAAATAAGAGTCTGAAAATGTCTTTAATTTTGAATTTTGAATTGTTAACTTTGTGTCAATTAGATACTTGATAATATATGAATAAATTCTATCAAAAGGTAGATGCACCGATGCTAAATCGAAAAAATGCTGATTAAATATTTGACAAACTCTTGGATTTGTTTATAGGGAAAGCTATTAATTCGCAACACCATTTCAACTATATAGAGCGCAACAAGCAATAAAGTTATTAATACCAGACAATATCTTATTAGTAAGATACTCTTTACAGGTGTAAAAATTGTATCTTTTCGATTCTGTTTTGACCTCTTTTCCTTACCAAGTAAAAAAACTATATAAAAGCGCTTTTTACTGAATGGGATAGAAAGCCTGATATCCACAGCATGACGCTTGCTAACCCGTTCCCCAAACACCTTTTGTAATTCTGTCAATTGGGCATCGGTAAAGGTAGCTACTACTTGAGGAGGAATGGAGGCGAAAAACTGTTGTAGAAAAGTGTGATTTTTGGACGAATATTTAGTTACACGGTTTGTAGGCATATTGTTTTTATTGTCGGTGTGAATAAGCTTCAAAACGTAGGACTGTGTTGATCATCCCAACACTTTTCATTACGCCAAGTTCTGTTAGTGTGTTCGCATTCAGATTTATCAAAAATCCAAGGAATAGATGTAGGGTAAGGCGAAGTGGAGATGGAAGCAAGTGAAGCAAGTGAAGTAAGTGAAGACCATAAAAAAGGGAGAATAGTGAAGCTACAACTCAATAGAACGGTTAAAAATCCTGTTAAGAATATAAGATTGCCTGTATTGAGAAGAGGATATTTGCCTTTTTCATTTTGCAAGCGCTGTTGCGAACGACGTTCTGAACCTGCTAATAAAACTAGATAAAATCGTAGGCTGGGAATAGGTACTGAAACTCTTATATCTAAAGAATGACGAGCCACAATTTGAGAACCGAAACCCCTTTGTATGGCTTTTAGTTGCTCATCAGTGAAAGAGTCTGCTATTTCGGGACTAATCTTAGAAAAAAGTCGTTCAAAAATAGGATCAATACGTTCTAGACCTTTCATAATTGTGATTGACTGTATGCGGATCTTCTAACAATAACGCAATTTTATAACTTCGTCTTTGATATTTATACTGAAATATTCTCAATTTATAACTTAATATAAATGATTGGTTTACGGTTTAATTACTTAATTTTATAGCTGAATTCACTTCAACTATTTTTAATTCTTCACCAGAGTTTAATCTAAAAAAAGTTTTGATAAATTTTAGGCGATCGCAATTAGTAAAATAGCAGTCTGCTTTGATTTTTGTTCGCGCAGCGTGGCGTAGCCATAATTATTTGCGTAGGTGGGGAGTGGGGAGTGGGGAGTGGGGAGTGGGGAAGAAGCCTTTTCGGGGTGTACTGATTTTTTTCAAAAATCAAATACGAGTCCTATATATGGCAATCCGCTTGGTTCAAATCTTAACCCAAACGGTATTGCTCAATAGACTTCCTGACAAAAATCCGAATAAAAGCAAAAGGTCTAATCTCAGTCAACACGTAAAGGTGCAAAGATGTGCTTCGCACCTTTATGTGAAATTACGATCCAATCTTGGGTACACTATCTTCAGGCCCGGTGGTGACAATCACCAGATTTTCCGGCTTAATTAAATCCTCAATTGCCTGTTGCGTTTGAGCCATAGTGACTGCTTGAATCCTCTGGGGAAAGTCTCGGATTTCTGAGCGCGAAAGTCCCAAGACAGCATTATCCAAAATGATGCTTGATACATCACTGGGATTAGCTAAATCCACGGGGTAGCTATTGGTAATTGAGCGTTTTGCCGCGTTGAATTCAGCCTCAGTTACTCCTTGTTCGCGCAACTGTTTGAGTAAAGCCAGAGTACTGGCGATCGCTTTTTGGGTATCTCCAGGAGCAGTCTGCATCTGAATCAAGAACGGACCGGGATTGATTCCGGCGGCGAAACCACTATAGATACCGTAGGTCAGACCTTGGCGATCGCGCACCTCCGTACCTAAGCGGCTCGATAAGGTATCACCACCAAAAATTTGATTCAGCACCAGTGCTGCATAAAAACGCGGGTCTTTCCGAGAGATGCCGTTGTAGCCGATGTAGGTAACAGCCTCGGATTTGCCAGGAATTACTTTGTTTAAACGTGTCAAAGTTTGCGGTAATGGCACCGATGCTATTTGGAGTACAGGTGGCTTACCTGTGGCTTGCCACTTGCCAAACACCTGATTCAGCAAAGCTTTTACCTTAACTGCCTCAAAGTCTCCAACTAAAGCGATCGTCGTGTTATCTGGTCGGTAGTGTGTCTGGTAAAAGCCAAGCAAATCATCACGAGTAATGCTCTTTAAGCTGTCGGCTGTGGGAAAGCTATGGAATGGATGATTTTCTGGGTAAATTGCTTGCTGAAATAGTTGTCGTCCCAGTCCTCTAGGGTCATCTAGCTGGACTTTCAAACTTGTCAACGCCCGTTGGCGACTTAGTTCTAACTGGTCGGCTGGGAAAGTGGCGTTTTTTAAGACATCTGCCAGAGTTTGAATTAATATCGGCAAGTTTGCGGAAAGCCCTTGACCACTAATGCTAACTCCTTCGCGGCTAGCACTGAAGTTTAAGTCGGCTCCCCGGTCTTCTAAGGTTTTTGCCAAGTCCAAAGCATTTTTAGTCTGCGTCCCATTCATTAAATTGTTCGCAGTCAGATTCGCTAATCCAGCTTTTTGATTGCCGTCAAATTCAGTACCGGCGTTAATTTGTCCACTCAGGTTAATGGTGGGGAGGTTGCGATCGCCCAAGAGCAGAACCCGCAAACCATTACTTAAGGTAAACTCTTCTGGTAGTGGTTGTTTGCCGGAATCTGTAGCTGATGTGGCAGGTGGGAGATATTTAGCCAATTCTGCTGGATCTACAGGTTTACCGGGGCTGAAATTTTCCACTGTGCGACCAGAACCAGCGTTAGAAGTTCCGGGTTTACCATCTGGTTGAGTTGGCTCAAAGAAGCCGATGGTTTGTTTAGCCGGATTCAGGTAAGTTTTTGCTACTTTCTGGACTTGAGCAGGGGTGACTTTAGCGATCGCAGCCAGATACCGTTCAATATAACGATAATCCCCCGCCACAGTTTGGTTATACCCCAGTTGGGTAGCTTGACTAGTAATGTCTTGATTACCCAAAATATACGAGGCTTGCAGTTGTGTCTTCGCTCGGTTCAATTCTTCTGTGGTAACAGGCTGCTGTTGCAATTTTGCTAAAGATTCCTGGAGTACCTGGGCAATTTTCCCCAACTCTTTACCCGGAGCCGCCGTAGCATCAATTTGATACCAACCTGGTTCGATGAGTTCGGCAGCACCGCCACTCACTGAACTAGCGAGTCCAGATTCCACCAAAGCCTGGTAAAGCCGAGAACTACGTCCACCTGTGAGGATGGCATCCATCACATCAATTGCCGGGACATCAGGATGGTTGATATCTGTTAACGGATACACCGCTTGCAGCAGTGCCGCACTTCCAGGTTGCTTCAAAACGATCGCCGCTTTTTTAGCAACAGAGGTAGGAGCAGTCACCTGGGCAGAATTTTTCGCCACAGCCGTCTTGGGTCGTTTTGGCAACTTCCCGTAAGTTTCTTTCACAACTTTGAGTACAGGTTCCGTGGCAAAATCCCCCGTAATTACCAGCGTGGCATTTTCTGGGCTGTAGTAGGTTTGGTAATAATTCCGCACCTGCTCCACCGTGAATTTCTCTACATCGGCTTTTGTACCTCCCACAGGTAAGCCATAGGCTCTGCTAGGGAAAGCATCTCGCATCACTGCCCGATTCAGACGATAGCCTGGTGAATTTTCGTACCCCTGTAACTCGGAAATCACCACCCGCTTTTCACTTGTGAGTTGCTCAGTCCCAACTAAGGAATTTTCCATGCGATCGGCTTCCAGTGTCAACAATGCTTCGAGTTTGTCTCGTTGCACTGTGCCAAAGTAAGCTGTTTCGTCATAACTAGTAAAGGCATTGAACTGGCTACCCAAGGCACTAAATAACCTGCCAAACTGCACTGGACGGTCAGTTGTCCCCTTGAACATCAAATGTTCTAGCTGGTGAGAAATGCCATTCTCTCCCTTAACCTCGTTACGTGAACCAACTTTATACCAAACTTGCACGCTGACCACTGGAGCAGTATGGACTTCTTTAGTTAGCACTGTTAAGCCGTTGTCCAATACCGTTTTTTGTACCCCTTGGGTGAATGAGAGAGCAGATACAGGTGCGTAGGCTGTCGGTGTTGCAGCATTGGTAAAATTGCCCAAAAAAGGCACAATACTTAGCAGAAGGCTGAGTAAAAACCCGATAAGCATATATGAGCGTAGCTTCATAAGCAAGGCGAAATTCAAAATCTCTAATTATAAAACAAAACCTTAGTACCATTTTGAAAAAGTCAAAAGACTTACATTCTCAGCTTTTCCAACATTTTCAATGGTAGCTTTATTTCTGCGGTTGAGTACTAGAGACTAATATTTTTTTACTCAGTATTTTTTCAAAACTGATGTGATTTTACGCACTATCACAAATTATTGCAAGTATATTAACAATGGTTGCAATGTGTTTCAGATCACAAGATTTTCGGAATATCTACTTCTACAATTAGTTTGATTTCTATTCTTATCCGATCAAAGCCAAGTATCTCTGCCAAACTAGCAATAACTTTTTGAGACATGCAAACAAGAAACTTAATTGGATCATGCACACTAGGTATATTGTTAACAACAATACCTGTATTATCAGCTAATGCCTCAGAAGCAGTACCGAACTTGTACCAGTTTCAAGGGAAGAATATCAGCATTAGTTACTCAACGACAAGCTTTATTGGCAAGCCCCTTTTTACCTATAAAGATAAGCAACAGACATTAAACTTTACAGGTAATGAGCAGATCCGTAGTGTAGAAACAGAAATTGGTACACTAGTAACTGTGACTATCCGTAGGACAGTAGATACTGGCAACACCTTGTTTACCTTGCTCTTACCCCGCGTAAAACTTAATAACAGCAACTCAGCCACAGTTGAAACTAAGGGAATCACAACAACAAACCTCTTTTCTGTAATCCCTAAATTCAACCAGGGGCAAAGACAAACTTATACAATAATCCCTTTGACTGGTACAGCCCAATCTGTCGCATTTTAACCACACAAGAAGGTTAACAATTCAAAATTCAAAATTCAAAATTGTTCGCGCAGCGCGTTGCCCGTAGCTCTGCCGTACCCCTACGGAGAAGCAAGCTACGCGTGGTAACAGAATATAGAGCAGTTACAATAAATAGTATCAATATTTTGTTGCAATTATTGACTAGAGTTTTGTGTAATGAAGCAACTGAAGAATTGTTGAAAATAGAGGGTTTTAAAGAAGCGTTTGCTAAAGCAAAGAAGAATGTTGAAGAAGGTAAGATAATTTCTGTTGACCAAGTCCAACGAAAATATTAAGTATATGTTTATGAATAATTTTAATATGTATTTTAAAACTAGGTAATTTAAGCGATGCCTACGGCGGTAAACTACGCTCTCTCCCCTCTTCTCTGCAATTACCGTTTAATTTGCTTAGGAAAGTTAGGAACTAACAAAGATTGCTCTAATTCACCTTGCTCATTATAAAATTTCATTTGACCTTCTTCATTACATAACCATACTTCCACAGCTTGAGCTTCTAAATATAAATTTCTTTTAAATTCCATTTCTTCCAAAGTGTTACCACTGGATTTGACTTCTACACAAATTTCTGGTGCAATAGATGCTGATACTTCATCTTCAATTTGAGAAAATCGTTCCTCTGAACACCAGACAACATCAGCAACTTTCACACCGTCTGATGTGTTGATAGCACATTCTGGCATTACTTCTCCTGTATTCAATAAAGATTCTAATAAACGTTGGATTCTTCCTTGATAAAAAGAATGTTTAATTTTGACTGGACTCATTACGATTTGACCCCATTTATTTAATTCAATTTTGAAGGGTAAATCTTGTAATTGTTTATGTTCACAAACTTCTTCCCATCTCATAGTTAATATTTGTTTAGAGTGATTGATTTAATTTTAACTTATCTATAGCAACCCGATTTGATTTTTGAAATCCACTGGATTTAGATCCCCGACTTCTTTAATAAGTCGGGGATCTAAGCAGCAACTTTTGCTTAAGTAAGTGCCATTCCACCCTAGAAATAAATCAACCCTAAACTTCAACATCCAAAGTACGCACCAAAAAAGCCCATTTTTCTGCGGCTTCTTCGATAATTTTAGCTGTGGGTTTACCGGCACCATGACCAGCTTTAGTCTCAATTCTAATTAACGTTGGCGCATCACCTGCGTGAGCCTCTTGCAAAGCTGCGGCAAATTTGAAACTATGAGCAGGGACAACGCGATCGTCATGATCGGCTGTGGTAATTAAGGTTGCTGGGTAAGCTGTATCTGGTTTGATGTTGTGTAGTGGCGAATAAGCATATAACGCTGGAAACTCTTCTGGATTATCTGCTGAACCATATTCGGAAGTCCAAGCCCAACCGATGGTAAATTTGTGGAACCGCAACATATCCATGACGCCGACTGCTGGTAAAGCTGCACCAAACAAATCGGGACGTTGAGTTATGCAAGCACCCACCAATAAACCGCCGTTACTACCACCTGCGATCGCTAGCTTATCTGTCTTAGTATACTTATTAGCAATCAACCACTCAGCAGCGCCAATAAAGTCATCAAAGACATTCTGCTTTTTATCCTTCATTCCTGCTTGATGCCATTCTTCGCCGTATTCTCCACCGCCGCGGATATTGGGCATAGCATAGACACCACCCATCTCCATCCATACCAACAGACTCACAGAAAAACTGGGTGTCATTGAGGCACTAAAACCGCCATAAGCATAGAGATAAGTGGGGTTATTCCCATCTAATTTAATGCCCTTTTTATGGGTAATAAACATGGGTATTTTAGTACCATCTTTGCTATGATAAAAGACTTGTGTAGTCTCGTAATCAGTAGGATTAAAATCTACTTCTGGTTGGCGAAAAACGGTACTTTCACCAGTTATCATATCGTAGCGATAGATAGTTCCTGGTGCTGTGAAACTGGTGTAAATATAAAAAGTTTCGGTATCATTACGCTTCCCTCCAAAGCCTCCGGCTGAACCGAGTCCCGGTAATTCTACCTCGCGGACAAACGCACCTTTGAGGTCAAAAATTTTTATTTGGCTGTGAGCATCTTTGAGGTAATCAGCAACAAATTGGTTATTGAGTATACCTACACTTTCCAACGTTTCCGCAGATTGGGGAATGATTTCTCGCCAATTTTCCTTAGCAGGATTTTTGGTGTCAATCGCAATCACTCTTCCGCGTGGTGCATTTAAATCTGTGCGGAAATAAAAGAGGCTATCATCATTGTTGATAAAGCTGTAATCTGCCTCAAACTGGTTAATTAGTTCTACGACTTCAGCATTAGGGTTAGTCAAATCTTTGGAGAAAACTAAATTCTTGGAATCAGTTCCCAGCCAAATTGAAATTATTAGATAGTGTCCATCTTCAGTAACGCCACCACTAAAACCCCATTCCTTTTGGTCAGGACGATGATAAATTAGTATATCTTCTGATTGGGGTTTACCTAGTTGATGATAGTAGAGCTTTTGATAATAGTTAACATCTTCTAATTGAGTTTTTTCATTCGGCTCATCGTAGCGACTGTAGAAGAAACCTTGATGATCGTGTGTCCACGATGCGCCAGAGAATTTAATCCACTTCAGGTGGTCTTGCAGGTCTTCACCAGTTTCAATATCGCGGACTTTCCACTCTTGCCAATCAGAACCAGAGGCGGATAGACCATAAGCTAAAAGTTTACCATTCTCGCTAATAGACAATCCTGAAAGAGCAACAGTGCCATCTTCTGAAAGTTTATTGGGGTCGAGTAAAACTTTGGGTTGGTCGTCGAGGGTTTTCAGAGTGTAGAGGACACTTTGATTTTGCAGCCCGTCGTTTTTAAAATAAAAGTAGCGATCGCTCGAACCATCTCCCAGAGATTCGCCTTCTTTAAAAGGGATACCATATTTTTCATAATCCCAAAGTTTGGTGAGGCGCTGTTTAATTTTTTCCCTGGTAGGAATTTCACTCAAGTAGCCAAAAGTAACTTGATTTTGTGCCTCAATCCAAGTCCTCGTTTCTTCAGAGTCAGGATCTTCTAACCAACGGTAAGGATCTGCGACTAAAGTACCGTGGTAGTTATCGACTTGATCGCTCTTGTGGCTGGATGGGTAGGTGAGGGGTTTTTCAGAAGAGGGCATAATCTCAGGTCAAAAGTGCTTTTTTACAGCTAACTATTAGAGCAGAAAGTAGGGGCACAGCAATGCTGTGCCCCTACGAAAGATGTGGTTCAAATAACGGAGAAATAATAGTTTGAGATGAGAGAGTTTTCGCGTAAGTCATCAGGATTTATGAGACTACTTGCCACCAACCGAAGGCTGGGCCGATAAAACGGATAGTTGCCCATCCTACAACCATCAGTCCAATGCCTATCCAGGCACCACGAGTTGTCCAAGTGACAAATTGTTCACCTTGAGTTTTTGTGATGGGAACCCAAGGCAAGATCCGAGTCTCTTGACCGTATGTTTCCCCTTGTGTGGTTTTACGACGCTTTGCTTCACCCATAATCAGCAACTCAAATTTTACTTAGGTTCTAAATTTATCTTGCCAGGAATCATGGCTACAGAGAGGCGATGAATTTCATCACCTTCATAAGCTGATAATAATCCTTACTGTTAAACGATCGCGCTTTGGTTGACAAAATTTAAATTGGGCATGGGGCATGGGGCATGGGGCATGGGGCATTGACAAATGACCTTAAGCAGAATTTTCTTCACCAGTGTTAGAAAACAGACTGGGATCGAGATAGTTAATGCGTGCCAGAGGACTTAAAGCTGCGAGAATTTGAGCGCCGTAGCTGCGGTTAACTACGCGACTATCAAGTAAAGCCACAATCCCTTGACTTTCTCTGACTGGAGCGATCGCTCGTTGTAATTCATTCAAAGCTGCTGGCAACAAATATAAACGAAACCAATCTTGATGCGATCGCTTATAACGAGCTACCCTACCAGCTACGAGGGGATTTTCCAAAGATGGTAGCGGTAAAGTCGCAATAATTAACAGTTGGGGTGCTGGTAAGACTCGTTGATGTTCTCGCCAAAATTCCCAACCGCTAATCAAAATACCATTTTCATCTAAACAAGTTTTTTCTACTTGCACCCGCGAACCAAACTCTGAGGCCAGAATTGCCGCAACTTGAGACTTCAGTGGTACATCCCCCACCAAGACAACCGTTAATCCCGGTGCTGTAGCACTTAAACAAACCAGTGTGCGGACTTTATGAATAAATGCCGCTTGAAATTCTGGCGTGTTAGGTAGGGGCAACTTATAGGGTACATACAGTTGAATTGCTTCCGCTTGACTCTCCGAAGAGAACTTCAGGCAAGTTAAATCGTCTAAACCCAGGCGCTGTTGGAAAAGAGGAGCCTCAGTTTCCGGTTCTATAGCGCTACCAATTAAAACTACTGGTTGTCGCTGCCAAATGGGGGAGAGTATTTCGCCTAATTCCATTGGGGCGTAGTGCAGAGAAAATAAACCTTGTCGATGGGCAATAGTCGCCCAGAAGAGAGGGGGGGAAAGATTTTCATCAAGGGTTTGAAATTGTTGCCAGAATTGTTTCCAAGGTTCTGGCAGTGCTTGTACTGACTCGAAAGCAGAATAGAGACGGCTTAAAATTTCTATTTCTGGCTGGGAAATTAGATAGCATTCATAGGGATTGGCAGGATGCTGAAAAAGTTCGTGTGTCAGTTGTATCCGTGCTTCCTGAATTGCCTCAGCTTCGTTTGGACAAGCTAGGATGAGTTGATCCCAATCATGGGGTTGAATATCTTGGGTAAGTTGAGTACGCACCCAATCTTCTAAATCATCGACCCCATCAATAATTGTAGGGATGCCTTGGGGAAAGCGATCGCCACCAGCCAATTGTCCTTTTAACCAAGCTTCTGGGGAGGTCAACAGTAGCCCTTGGAATTCACCACCAGGCCAAGCGTCACCCGTCCTAATCGGTTTGTTGGCTGGTAGCCACTGCTGTAAACGAGGAATTTCTACCCGCAGCAGAAGTTGCTGCACAGCTTCTTGAGCAACAATAATTACAGGGCCATGCCACATCAGGGCTGATGCTACGAAACTGGTACGATACCGCCCTTGATAGCCACAAACCGCCCCGACTTGAATTAGGGCGCTACGTCCCAGGCGCAAGGCGCGTGCTACCAACCGTGCCATCGTCAAATGATGGGGCCAGGAAGGGAACCCCGCTTGCGATCGCAAAAAGTTATGTAGTGACAAATGAACTTCTGCCTCAATCACACGCTTTTAATCCCATACAAAGTTACTTTTACTTCCAATTGCCCCATTTCTATTATGTTGTTATTTGTCATTTGTCCAAAACTAATGACCAATGACTAATGACCAATCACCAATTACCCTAAATTATGCCAACTTACACAGGAATTTCCAGCGAAGCCTTTAGGCATCCACTAGATCGTCAAGCCGAGCAAGCTTTACGGAATTTACCAGGATTTGATTTAATCGCTCGTAAATTTGTGGAATTTATCTACGAACGCCCTCAATTAGTCTATCTAATGGGTAGCACCATCCAAGTTGGGCCGCGTCAATATTCCACTATTTACCAGATATTTCGGGAATGCGTCCGAGATTTGGACATTTACCCAGAACCGACACTCTTTGTCTCGCAAAATCCCCAAGCAAATAGCTATGCACTGGGACAAGAGAATCCTTACATAGTCATAAATACAGGGATACTAGACTTACTAGACGAAGCCGAGATTCGGGCGGTGTTAGCCCATGAACTGGGGCATATTAAATGTGGTCATACTATTTTAATTCAAATGGCGATGTGGGCGATGAGTGCTGCTTCTGCCTTGGGAGAATTGACCTTCGGCATTGGCAATTTTGTCTCTCAGGGCTTGATTTACGCCTTTTTTGAGTGGCGGCGGAAAGCTGAGTTATCGTCAGATCGCGCTGCACTACTAGTAATGGATGACTTGAATCCCGTGATGTCTTTGATGATGAAAGTCTCTGGCGGTAGTAACAAATATGCCAATGAATGTAGTTTACAAGAATTTATCAAACAGTCAGAAAATTATCAGGCATTGGATGAAGATGGACTCAATCAGGTGTATAAATTCTTGATGTACAGTGGCGCTCAGGGTATGATGTTGAGCCATCCCTTCCCTGTAGAACGCTTGCATTACTTACGGCAATGGGCAGTATCCGAAGAATATCAGCAAATTCGCCGCGGAAATTATCAGCGATCGCCTGCTTCAGGAGCAGTAAATGTTGCAGCAGAATCTTCCGTAAATGAAACAGAAACTTTACGCCGTCAAATTGAAGAATTACAACGAGAAATTGACAGAATGAGAAGACCTGATCCTAATTCGTAATTCGTAATTAAGGAAGAATTACTAAATATACCAGATGAGAAACAAGATTCTTGCTCCCTCTCCTTACTAAGGAGAGGGTTGGGGTGAGGTTTTACAAGGCTTTTTACGAAAGTGAGATGCTCCTGAATTACCGTAGATGGGCACTGTTATAAGTAACTAAATCGATGTTTTCGCCATCAGTAAACAGTGCCCACTTGACTTAAAATTAGTGCAATATGTCAGTTCTTATACCGCGTTAAAGTATTCTTGGGAGTAGATAAATTCAAGATTCCAAAATTAAGACTTGAAAATTGCTTAACTATAATCTGAGCATTAAATTTAGATGTAGGCATTGATCAATATGGGAATTCACTTGACAAAACGCCTTTTTGTGTTAGTTAATATTCTTGCCCTTATTCTCTTCATTCCGGGAATTGCCTTAGCTGCACCAGTTCAACTCCCTACTACTTCTGGTGTCATTTTCGCCCAAACTACCAAAACTGCAAGCGAATCCACCTCGTCGGAGATTAATCTGACTCCTCTACAAAGGCAACAACTCCAAGCTGTGCGTCAGAGAAGAAACAGAGAGATTGAGGTAGTCTTAAACACATCGCAACGTGCCCAACTTACTCACAATCTCCGCACTGGTAAGAACATGAATCAAGCCCTAGAAAGACTGAATCTGCAACCAAATCAGCAAGAATTGGTAAAGGCGATCGTGCAATTTACGAACTTGAAAATGAAAGCTGTTTCATCTAGGCATTCCCTAAAATTAGAGCAGAAATAAAGGTTTGACTTATAGAGTAAAATACTCAGCCTTTGTTATCTAAGATATCAATAATATTTTCTGCGATCGCCTTTTCGATTAAATGCGATCGCGCGATCGCACTTTTTCTTATAGGTATCTCAATACCGTTCGGATAAGGTTTTTTAATGACACGTCCGAGATCGCAAAGACGCGATAAATCGCCGTCTTTACAATAATCAGTCCTTTGTAGAGACGGCGATTTATCGCGTCTCTTGCCTTAACCGAACCGTATTGATAGGTATCTCAGAGTTAAATCAGTACAAATGTGAATTTGATACCCCACCAACTAGCTGATTTCTAGCGTAATTACTATTGACAAAACTAATTTTGTCTTAAATTGTCATAAATGGTGTACCAATAAAATTTTCTAAATAACACAATATAACTAATGTATAAGTTCTGTGATTTATCTAGGGAATTTAGCTGAATCAGTGCTAATCATCCAGTATAGTTTTGCATGGGTTTATAGCAGCTACAAGGCTGCTACTTTCAACCTTGTTCGACATACCGTAATTCAGCACATCACAGACTCAAAAAATGAAATATCGGGGTTTTCACATTTCTCCAGCGAAAAATTTTCGCCTTCTTTCTAGCAGTCATCTTAGATATACTTTGCGCGTAGGAGCCGGACTAACGGCAATGCTTGTTGTTTCTAGTGGGTCAATACTACTACCGGGTGAGGTTAATGCTGGTGCAACTCACCCAGAAGGTATCATCCCAACTCTCACAGCACAAACTCCCGCAACAGCCGCAGTGATTTACGTTAATCCCGCAACTGGTGCAGATAGAACTGGTGTTGGTACAACGTCATCTGCGCCCTACAAAAGCATCAGTTTCGCTCTCAGTCAAGCCCAATCAGGTGCAGTTATTCAATTAGCACCTGGGAACTACAACCAGCAAAGTGGCGAAACCTTCCCCCTCTTGCTTAAACCAGGGGTGACACTGCGGGGTGATGAAGCTACTAAAGGTCAGGCAATATTGATTACAGGTGGAGGTTTCTACACTAGTCGCTCCTTTGCCAGACAGGATATTACCATCCTTGCCGAGCAAGATACCACGATCGCTGGTGTCAGCGTTACCAACCCAAATGGGCGGGGTACGGGTGTCTGGGTGGAGTCAACTAATCCCATTATCAAAAACAGTACTTTTAGTAACAGTGTCAGAGAGGGCGTTTTTGTCACGGGTACAGGCAATCCCAAAATTGAAAGTAACCAGTTTGTGCAAAACAAAGGTAATGGGATTTCAATTACTAAAGCTGCTCAAGGAGAAATTCGGAATAACTTATTTCAGGATACTGGTTTTGGTCTAGCGATCGGTGGCACTTCCACACCCCTAATTGTGGAAAACCAAATTATTGAAAACCAAGACGGTCTTTTTATCTCAGAGTCAGCCAAGCCCGTATTGCGTCAGAATGTCATTCAGAACAATAAACGGGATGGAGTAGTAGCAACTGTTAATGCTTTACCCGACCTCGGCACCAACGAAAATCCTGGTGGCAATCTGATCCGCAATAACACTCGTTATGATGTGAACAACGCCACTAAAATCGGTAAAATTCTCGCTGTTGGCAACGATATCGATCAGAAAAAGATTTTTGGCTCAGTAGATTTTGTTGCCGCAGCTGTTAACACGCCCTCTGGAGGATTTAAAGATGTGCCAGCAAATTACTGGGCAAAAGCCTACATCCAAGCTTTAGCCTCGCAAAATATTATTGCTGGCTTTCCTGATGGCAGCTTTAAACCAAATGAACCTGTAACCCGCGCTCAATTCGCCGCTATTGTCACTAAAGCCCTAACA
Organism: Nostoc sp.; assembly: GCF_036917755.1. Taxonomy (GTDB): domain Bacteria; phylum Cyanobacteriota; class Cyanobacteriia; order Cyanobacteriales; family Nostocaceae; genus Nostoc. The sequence continues at coordinate 30,632 of NZ_JBALFC010000154.1, read as the reverse complement.
CCATCAGCCAAACGCCCAGTCATTAAGTTTAAGGATGTAGCAAGCAATTTCTGGGCTAACGCTGCAATTCAATCTGCTTACCAGGGTCAATTTGTTTCTGGTTATCCCGATGGCACTTTTAAGCCACAGCAGCAAATTCCCAGAGTGCAGGCGTTAGTCTCTTTAGCTAATGGTTTGGGCTTAACTACGAGTAATCAGAATGTCCTTAACTTTTACACCGATGCTGCCCAGATTCCTAATTATGCGATCGCACCTGTTGCTGCGGCAACTATACGGCAATTAGTGATCAACTATCCCACAGTGAAGCAACTCAATCCTAATCGTCAGGCGACTAGAGCCGAAGTTGCTGCCTTTGTTTACCAGGCACTCGTCAATGCTGGACGCGCTCAACCAATTCCTTCATCCTATTTGGTAACAGTTCAGTAAATGTCTAGTTAGCAAATTGAAAGCGCCAGACTGATAATTAGTTAGTCTGGCGCTTCCAATATTGTGAGTTTTATTAATTTTAGGGTTTTTTAACCGATTCAGGGCGTTGTTGCTGACGCTGTTCCCAGCGCCAGAGGAAGACCATTAAGGCAACGATCGCTACTTGGAGAGCTAAACTAGGCAAAGCACTGTCAACATCGCGTCCGGCAAGCACTTGGAAGAAAAAAACGAATGCGCCGAGGAAGCCAGAAGCACCGAAAGCGATATAGAAAAATTGTCGTAAACCGCGATAAGGAGCAACTATTTCTGCTTTGAGACTGGCATATTGTTCAGGATTAAGACGATTTTTAGGATTTTGATCCACCATGATTAACTCATGTTATACTTACAGATTGTGTACGCCGATGTGGCTCAGTTGGTAGAGCAGCTGATTCGTAATCAGCAGGCCGTGGGTTCGAGTCCCATCATCGGCTTTGATGAAAGTATTGCTCAATAGTCAAGTTTGACACAAATCATGTACAGTGACTAATTATTTGTCGTCGGTGACAGATTAATGTCGTTGTGACAAATTGTTGTGATCAAATCTAGATTATTACTGATGATAGTGATTATGTGACAGTGCCAGGAATTCAGGTATTTACTACTAATTCGGTAGCGTAGGCGAAGCCCGTCGCAGACATCGCCGCAGCTAAAAATCAAAGCAAACTTGAGCTTCCAGGCAACTTTCCTGATGTAGCAAAGACACCCAGATTTTTATATGGCGATCGCATCCTCAATATAACAAAATGTTGGCGACAAAAAGATCCCCGACTTTTCTAAAAAGTCGGGGATCTGATTTCTTGTTTAAGTAGGTGTGGATTATTGCAGCAAAGGAGTTGTGCCATTACCGTTAGTTAACGCATTCGCAATTGCAGCTTGAGTAGGTTGAGTCGTAAGAACCGCTACAACTGGAGTAACTTTTGAACTAGATTGTTTAGTTCGTTTTCGATTGGAGCCGCCAGCCTTGGAATACTCTATACTGTTTCTGCCGTAGACAGTTGCAACTCCACTTAGCATTCGTTCAGATATTTCAGAGAGAGCTTTATCCATCTGGGTTACTGTTTTACGCGATTCTTCCAGATTGGAAACCAGCGTATTATTAGCTTCTAGCATCGCACGGGTAGTGTTGATTAAGTGACTGTAAGCTTCAATGGTTAACCCATGTCCTAAATCCAGATTTTCATCAATAGATTTAAGCAAGGCGAGACGAAGTTGGGCTTTGTCAATAGCAGCAGATCCACGAGTTTTTAAAGACATAACACATCCTTTTTTAATAATTCCTTTTTCAACATAGTGGAGTATCCTTTTACCTGAGATGGGTAGTTTTGTGGATTTATTTCATTAAAAGTTCAACGAAATAATTACGAGGTTGCCTGTGTTTTTACTCATTTTTCATATCGATTTGTTGTTTGAGAATAAGTACAATCAGCAACAGTAATGACAAAATCAATAAATGTGAACGCCGAAATAGCAATTGCATACCCCAAAATAACAAATGCGTACCCCGAAATAACAAATGCGTACCCCGAAATAAGAAATGCATACCCCGAAATAACAAATGCATACCCCGAAATAACAATTGCGTACCCCGAAATAGCAATTGCGTACCCCGAAATAGCAATTGCGTACCCCGAAATAGCAATTGCGAACCCCGAAATAACAAACGCGAACCCCAAATCTATAAATGCATACGCGGAAATTACAAACGCGTAGGCGTAGCCCAACCCAGGCATCGCCAAAATAACAAATGCGTTATCCACGAGGTTCTTTCATTGGCAGACACACATCACCTGTGATAAAACTCTATACTTGCTCGAAATCTGGGGTACTGGTGTTAAATTTTTCACACACTATAATAGTGTGATTTCTCACACCCTTACCCATGAACGAACAGCGTCAGCAAGCCTATCTCAACCTTATTCGCAGCCTGTTAGATTCCCCCAGTGGTGAAGAATCAGAGATTTTAGCAGCAAACCAACAGTTACTTGATGCTGGCTTTGTGCAGAAGGTAGAAGAAGTAGCACAGATGTGTTCCCAACACGGAGATGAGAATACAGCGAATTGGTTGCAAACTTTGGCAATGCAACTAAGGGAAGTATTAAATCTAGATACTAAAGTAGATTTACAGTCTCTCAGTCAGGAAGAGATACAGATATATTACCAATTCTTGATGCAGGTACTACATGCAACCGCAGACAGTAGTGGTAATTCCCAGGTAGTTTACCCCTTGCTGGCAAAGAATACAGACAAACTTGATGGAGTGTTAGCAGAAATATTGCGCCGTTGGGGGACAAATACACTTGGGAAAGCTAAAGCAGATGAGGCGGAATATTTAGCAGAATTTATTTTCTCTTTTAGCAGTTTAATAGCGCAATTCCCCTTGGGTAGCAAAGCCAGCAATATGGAAATTGCCATTACTGGCTATGAAGTCGCTTTAACTGTCTACACCAGAGAAGCTTTGCCTCAAGAATGGGCAGGAACGCAAAATAATCTGGCAATTGCCTACAGGGAGAGAATTAAAGGAGACAAGGCAGATAACATCGAAAATGCGATCGCGGCTTTAACTGCTGCTTTAACTGTGTACACCAGAGAAGCTTTGCCTCAAAAATGGGCAGGAACGCAAAATAATCTGGCAATTGCCTACAGCCATAGAATTAAAGGAGACAGGGGAGCTAACATTGAAATTGCAATCGCGGCTTTAACTGCTGCTTTAACTGTCTACACCAGAGAAGCTTTGCCTCAAGAATGGGCAATGACGCAATATAATCTCGGACTTGCCTATAGCGATAGAATTAAAGGAGACAAGGCAGATAACATCGAAAATGCGATCGCGGCTTATACTGCTGCTTTAACTGTGTACACCAGAGAAGCTTTGCCTATTGATTGGGCAATGACGCAAGATAATCTGGCAATTGCCTACAGCAATAGAATTAAAGGAGACAGGGCATATAACATCGAAATTGCGATCGCGGCTTATACTGCTGCTTTAACTGTCAGAACCAGAGAAGCTTTGCCTGTTGATTGGGCAATGACGCAATATAATCTCGGACTTGCCTACAGCGATAGAATTAAAGGAGACAAGGCAGATAACATCGAAATTGCGATCGCTGCTTATACAGCTACTTTAACTGTCAGAACCAGAGAAGCTTTGCCTCAATCTTGGGCAATGACGCAACATAATCTTGCAAATGCCTACAGCGATAGAATTAAAGGAGACAAGGCAGATAACATCGAAAATGCGATCACGGCTAATACTGCTGCTTTAACTGTCTACACCAGAGAAGCTTTGCCTCAAGAATGGGTAATAACGCAAAATAATCTGGCAATTGCCTACAGCAATAGAATTAAAGGAGACAGGGCAGATAACATCGAAATTGCGATCGCTGCTTATACTACTGTTTTAACTGTCATAACCAGAGAAGCTTTGCCTCAACAATGGGCAATGACGCAAAATAATCTCGGACTTGCCTACAGGGAGAGAATTAAAGGAGACAAGGCAGATAACATCGAAATTGCGATCACGGCTTTTACTGCTGCTTTAACTGTCTACACCAGAGAAGCTTTGCCTCAATCTTGGGCAACGACGCAAAATAATCTGGCAATTGCCTACAGCGATAGAATTAAAGGAGATAGGGCAGATAACATCGAAATTGCAATCGCGGCTTATACTGCTGCTTTAACTGTCAGAACCAGAGAAGCTTTGCCTATTGATTGGGCAGCAACGCAACATAATCTGGCAAATGCCTACAGCCATAGAATTAAAGGAGACAGGGCAGATAACATCGAAATTGCAATAGCTGCTAATACTGCTGCTTTAACTGTCAGAACCAGAGAAGCTTTGCCTATTGATTGGGCAGGAACGCAAAATAATCTGGCAATTGCCTACAGGGAGAGAATTAAAGGAGACAAGGCAGATAACATTGAAATTGCGATCGCTGCTAATACTGCTACTTTAACTGTCAGAACCAGAGAAGCTTTACCTCAAGAATGGGCAGTAACGCAAAATAATCTGGCAATTGCCTACAGCAGTAGAATTAAAGGAGACAGGGCAGATAACATCGAAATTGCGATCACGGCTTTTACTGCTGCTTTAACTGTCAGAACCAGAGAAGCTTTGCCTATTGATTGGGCAATGACGCAAAATAATCTCGCAAATGCCTACATTGAGAGAATTAAAGGAGACAAGGCAGATAACATCGAAAATGCGATCACGGCTAATACTGCTGCTTTAACTGTCTACACCAGAGAAGCTTTACCTCAAGAATGGGCAGTAACGCAACATAATCTGGCAAATGCCTACATCAATAGAATTAAAGGAGACAAGGCAGATAACATCGAAATTGCGATCGCTGCTTCTACTGCTGCTTTAACTGTCTACACTAGAGAAGCTTTGCCTATTGATTGGGCAGCAATGCAAATTAATCTCGCTGCTGCCTACAGCGATAGAATTAAAGGAGACAGGGCAGATAACATTGAACAGGCGATCGCTGCTTCTACTGCTGCTTTAACTTTCCACACTAGAGAAGCTTTGCCTATTGATTGGGCAATGACACAAAATAATCTCGCTGCTGCCTACATTAGTAGAATTAAAGGAGACAAGGCAGATAACATCGAACAGGCGATCGCTGCTTATACTGCTGCTTTAACTGTCAGAACCAGAGAAGCTTTGCCTATTGATTGGGCAGCAACACAAAATAATCTCGCTGCTGCCTACACCAAGAGAATTAAAGGAGACAAGGCAGATAACATCGAACAGGCGATCGCTGCTTCTACTGCTGCTTTAACTTTCCACACTAGAGAAGCTTTGCCTCAATCTTGGGCAGAAACTTTGTGGATGCGGGGAATTGCTCATCAAGATACAAACAAGTTTGACTTAGCATACAATGATTTTAAATCTGCTATTGCTGGTATAGAATCTTTACGGGAAGAAATAGTATCTGGTGAAGAAAGCAAGCGCAAACAAGCGGAACACTTTAACCAAGTTTATAGCCGCATGGTAGAAGTTTGCTGGCAATTAAATAAGATTACCGAAGCAATTGAATATGTTGAACGTAGTAAAACCCGCAATTTAGTCGAACAAATCCTCGAACGCGACTCTAAAACCATCTTCCCCCCAGAAGTATTCACTCAATTAGAAACATACAGGGATAAAATAGCCGTAGGACAATATCAAATCCAAAATGGCAAAGCTGAAAATTCCCAAGTCCTAGCAAAACGTCTCCAAGAATTGCGACAGCAGCGTAATGAATTACAAAACCAATACTTACCTGTTGGTTATGGTTTCAAATTTGACTCATTTCGAAATTTCAGCAATTATACCTCTAATAGTTTCGCAGAAAGCTTTTAACAAATCGAGATAGTTAGCGATCGCCTTCGTGGATAGAGAGAGAACTAAAAACTATAATGAACGCATGACATAACTAATAAAAGCAAAATAGTTACAAATAATTGCTAACAGCAAGGAGAATGTAAATAATGCAGGCTAATAGCATTTCAGAGGAAAGGCTACTTGAAAAAATTCAAAAGCTACAGAGAAGATGTTGAGATTCGGGTTTTGACTCAAATCGCTCACAGTTTTTGCTAAACCCAAGTTAAACTCATTAGTTGATTTGCTAAGAGTTGTAGGGTTGCGATTATCAATTTTCGCTGCTGGTAGCTCTCCCAAATCTGGCAAGTTAAACACCAAAATATTTTTCGCGCCGACTCCTACCAGAGTATTCAACGCTAGGGATATATTACTGATTGGCGTGGTTGAGTCTTCGGGGTTGAGAAAAAAGAAATCATTCGCACCTCCCCACAACGTATAAAGTGCATTTGGAGCAGCAGTTTGATTATTTGCTTTCAGAGTTCCAGCAAAACCAAGGACTTGTTTGAGTACTCCCGGTAAATTCTGATTCGGAAGGATAGCGTTATCTAAACCAGAGCTAGCACCACCGAAAGCAAAGTTTATTCCTTGGGTAGGAATTGGTGTGGGAGGAATAGTAGTGAAATTAATATCAGTCAATAAAGTGGGCTTTAATCCTAGCTGATCTCCGAGATAATCCACCCAGAGCGGCCCATCGGAAAAACGTCCTTCAAAGTAAGGTGGGCTTGCAGGGTATGTTTTCCCGGTAGCATTATATATATTGCCTGTATCGGAAAGACTATCACCAAAGACATAAAGCTGATCAAAACTCGCAGCCGAGGCTTTGGCCGGCAACATGAAAGAAAATAGAACAAATCCTGCTGCGATCGCTTGTTTTTTCATATTCGTTTTACCTGTGGTATTCCTTAGTCTGTCTAAAAGTAATGAAAGTCCGATAGTAAGTTACATCAAAATTACAGCAGATTTCAAGAAAGATGAAGTACACAAGTTAAGTCTCAAAGCCAGGTATAAAGCGTGTTTTACTTCTGACTCCTGAATTCTGACTCCTGAATTCTGCTGTAAGTACGTCTAGGGACTTCCAAATAAAAAATATCCCAAAACTGATGCAAAAATCCTCTCTATTTCTCTTCTCTCTGTGTTCTCTGCGTCCTCTGTGGTTCGTTTCTTTGAATAATTTATTTCTTGGAAGTCCCCTATAAGTTAATTTACGTTGTTTTGCTTAACTGTCCCTCAAAAGTTTATCAAACCCAGATAAAAACGCTGTAAATACTTAGATTTACATTTTCTTGATAAAAAATCGGTATATTACAAAGAAATAACAAAATTTACATACTAAGGGGTGGTAATTGCCCACTTTTATGCTACCGATGGACTAACCGCGCTTTAACTTTAAAGCCTCAGCAGCCGATACACCCTCACCCTGAGTGCCGAAATACCACAAAGCTGTAGCAGCTTCAGCACGAGTTACTGGTTTTTTAGGTTGAAACAGGGTCGTATAACCAAATACCCGCCGAATATTCGATTGTTCGCTATTCTGGTAATCAGCCAACACTGCTCTTAAAGCCTTGGGGTCAATTCGCGCTGTATCTTGGAAACCCCAGGTTTGTTTGACAGCATCTAAGTTAGCAGAGGGTAAAGCTTGGCGAGTATCTAGGGGTAATTTCCACAGCAGCAACTGTTCCCGTGTTAGGGGTGCATCAGGACGAAACAAAACTACTGTAGAATCTCCAGACAAAGGACTGGGAATTAACCCAGCTTCGGCTAATCCCTGAATTGCTGGAAAATCAGGGTCTTTTGCCGACACATCACTAAAAATTGGTTGAGTACTTTCTGATGCCAAGCGAATTTGTTTCGCTGGATTGCTGGCATACATAGCATTGTTAGCAGCAATTAGCCAACGGGCGTATTCCCGATGTGTAACGATTTTACTGGGTTCAAATTGGTTAGTTGTGGTAGTAGAGTTGCTCTTAGTTGCCTTTGGTTCTAGAGATAAAACACCTAATGTAGCCAAGTCTTGGATATGTTGCCGCCATTCTTGCGGTACCTTATTCAGATCATTAAAAGCCTGAGATTCGGTTGTGGCTGTAGGAGTTGTTTGGTTATTAGCCGTGCTTGGCGGCTGTGCTGCCAAATTTGCAGGTGGTACCGGGCCAATGAACTGTGAATTGCCTGGTTGAGGAACGGCGTTATTAGTTTCGTTAGGATTTGTAGTTGGCGTAGGTTGTGCCGTTGTAGTACTATTCGGTACGTACTCAATCAATAATTCAGTGGCTGTTTGGGGTTGATTCGGTGTGGCCTTAGTAACTGATTTAGGCTGAATCGAAACCTTCAACAGCAAATCGTTACGACGTGCCTCAAAAGCACCACCCGCATCATCTGTTGGCTGTTGCAAAATCTGCCAGTTATTTGTTTGAAACTGGCTGCGATAAAAGCTAGCAATAAAGTTGCTGGGATCAGAACTCAACCAACGAGTTGAGATTCTGTTTTCTGAGCCGCTAGCAGGTGTAACTTCCTGTAGTTTGGCATTGGAATATAGAGGGATATCTTTGGGAAAATCAGCTGGTAACTGAATTGTTGATTCGTTTGGCTGTGCTTGCGGTGGCTTAACCTGAGATTCTCCAAAGACAGCTGGATTGTTTTGCAGCTGAGGATCTGCCGCCAAAGATTGCTCAAGGTTTTTGGCGACTGGACTGTTAGCACAGGCTGTTAACGAAGTGAGTAGAACAGCCCAAATTAGAAATACAGCTGGAGGTTTACAGGGAAGCACAGGAAATCACAAATTGAGTTTCAATTCCTACCCTAGCGCAGACTGTTCATTAAATGGGAATCCGAATAGGGGATTGGGCATTTCCTCCAGTCCTCCTGCTCTTGTTCGTATTAGTGAAGATGATGATATCTCAAAAAATTAGTAAACGGTAGCTAAAAGCTACCGTGTTGTCTTTGTTTTACAGCCATTAGGTTTTATTCCCATGCTTATTTATAGAATTCCCTAAAATTCTGGCAAACTAACATTTTCGGAAAAAAAACACAAATAAATCTGGAATGCTTGCTAGATAAGAGTTTTGTGATTTTGGTAGTCCCTTAGTTCTGAGATGAAGGTTAGAGCCACCCACTACGAACTAATCAAATAGGACTTACGCAGAAGAGATCCCCCAACCCCCTTAAAAAGGTGGCTTTTCAGATCCCCCCCCAATTTATCGGGGGTTAGGGGGGAGTGCGCTTCGCGCACGCTACGCGAACGAGGTTTCAGGTTTTCACTGCGTAAGTCCTATCAAAATTAATCTGGCAGACTGCAAGATCATGAATCAATTTTTCAGATAGTTCTCAAAATATTCAATTACCAGAGCGGATAACTGATTGCAAGCTCGCCAAAAAACCAAAAGCTTGAATCTCCTTGCAGATGCACTAGCAGTCAGGCGATGCCTACGCCAAGCAACTGAAGTGATAGACTAGGACTAAAGCCCCCTTTAGCCTCACCCAAGCAGGGCAATGGATAAAGTTCGCTAACGCTGGCTTACAATTGATTCTGGAAATTATTCATCTAACGATGGTAAGCTGAGTAAGGCAATAGCTGGAAAATGCCACTGTTAAGCAATTCCAGGAACTTAGCGTAAGTTCGTTATTCTAGGCGGCTGGGGTTATATGCAAAGCAATCAACTGTTGCAGCAGTTTCCCTAGTATCTGTTAGTTATGGCTGTTTCCCAATCAACAGTAGGATTGGGTAGAGAAAAAAAAGACACTTCATCGGATGCACTGGCGGTTGAGAAAACCCTCTACAAACTTGGTCTGAACAGTTAACAGCTTCCTGATAGATTAGATACAATTAGGATTTGCGTTTGGTTGGGCGATCGCGATTTCAAAGCGAGGACTCGAATTGACATGGTGCTGCACTAGCCAATTTGACATAGTATCAAAGCTTTCACCTGCTGGCTCTGGCGAAAATTTTGATTCAGGGCAAGGGTGTTTCTTGGAGATGAAGTTAGCCAAAAAGGGGCAAAAGGCAGCAAAAAGATATGTCTGATGTCAAAAACGCCGATCTCATAGAAGTATGAAAATCTAAAATAGATATTAAATTGAAGAAAAAACAACGACCATCGACAACCGTCAGTCCATTTTACTTTCTGTAAAGCGTCACCGGGTTGTTACGAGTGCTGAAACACGATTACATGCAACTTTCCCAGGATCAGCCTATTTATTCTGAGGCTCCACTCCAGCTGTTACTGTTTGTCGATGGACGCCCCAAGTCCCGACAACAGGTGCAGCGAATACGTGCTTATTTAAAAGAATTGCAGGCTGAGTATAGTTTTGAACTTCAAATTATCGATATTGGACAACAACCTTACTTAGCAGAACACTTTAAATTGATCGCAACGCCAGCTTTAATCAAAATCCATCCTGAACCACGACAGATTTTAGCTGGGAGTAATATCATAACGCAATTGAAAAACTGGTGGCCTCGCTGGCAAGCTGCTGTAGACACCTACTTAAAATTACAGTCAGACTTACAAGAACGTATAGACGACAATGCTAGAGTGACATCACCCAAATCCAGTATCCATTCAGTTGCTGTTTCTGCTGAACTCATCCGACTCTCAGACGAAATTTTTCGGTTGAAGCAGGAAAAAGATCACCTCCAAGAGCAGCTACATTTTAAAGACCGGGTGATTGCGATGCTGGCGCACGATCTCCGCAATCCGCTAACTGCTGCCGCGATCGCCATAGAAACTCTCCAATCTAACTACAATTTAGAGACAGGGGAATTCCGGCGCCTCAAACCATCCTTAACCGCACATTTATTAAAACAAGCCCGCAATCAAACTAAGATCATTGATCGGATGATTGCCGACCTTTTGCAGGTAGGTCGTGGCAAAGATACAGAATTTCCTATTATACCACAAAAAGTACAGCTAGGTAAACTTTGCTTAGATGTACTAGAAGAATTGGGCGATCGCTACACCGCCAAAGCCCAAGAGGTAGAAACGGATATTCCCAATGACTTACCTGATGTATATGCTGACCCAGAACGCATCCGCCAAGTGCTAGTGAATCTGTTGGATAATGCCATCAAATACACCCCAAAAGGTGGTAAAATTATCGTTGCCGGATTGCACCGCACTACCCAAAAAGTTCAGTTTAGTATAGGCGACACTGGGCCTGGTATTCCTGTAGAGAATCGCGATCGCATCTTTGAAAACCACTTTCGCCTGCAACGGGATGAAGCTACAGAAGGTTATGGCATTGGTCTTTGTTTATGCCAACGCATCGTCTTAGCACATTATGGCCAAATTTGGGTAGATTCTGCCCCGAATAACGGAGCATGGTTTCACTTCACATTGCCAGTTTATCCTTCTTAGGGATTGGGGATTCACAAATGACAATTAAGAACTTAAGATAAAGCGATCGCGCCCCCCCTCCTTTGCTTGGTAGAGTGCTTTATCTGCCAGCAGAATCAAATCTGAAGGTGAGGATTCCCAAGTGGGGATAACAGTCGCCACGCCCATACTGAGGGTGAGATACTGACTCACCGCAGAACCGTGATGAACAATTTGCAAATCTTTGATTCCCGCTTGTATCGTTGCGGCAATGTGAAGTGCGCCAGATGCAGGGGTGTGTGGCATAATCACAGCAAATTCTTCGCCACCATAACGCGCTACTAAATCTTGATGTTTTTGTGCCTTAAGGTTTAAGAGAGCACCCACCTTTTGTAAACAGATATCCCCAGCAGGATGGCCATATTTATCGTTATAAAACTTAAAAAAGTCGATATCACACAAAATCATTGACAAGGGAGATTCCTCTTGTGCGAGATTAATCCACTGAGTATTGAGATAATCGTCAAAGCGGCGACGATTAGCCAACTCAGTTAAGCCATCTACATTGGCAAGGTGATGCAAAGCTTGGTTTGCCGCCTCTAATTGTTTGTATACTTGTGCTTGTTGTAGCAGTCGGCGCAATCGTTGGCGTAATACAGGCCAGTGAATTGGCTTAGTTACGTAATCAGTCGCCCCTGCCTCAAAAGCACGGTTTACGGATTCCTCATCGTCCAAGGATGTGATCATCAATATGGGAGTGCGCTGCCATATCTTGGAGATGACATTATTGTTATGGGTCGAGTCAGTATCAAAGGTGGCAAGGGCTGAGATTAAATTATTCCTGGCAATCTGGAGCAAATGCTTACAGCAGGTAAAGCCATCCATCACAGGCATTACAGCATCTAGCAAAACTATATCTGGTTTGATAGTCTCGTAAGCATCTAAACATTGTTTACCATCATTGACCTCGACCACTCGATAATTTTCTTGTTCCATAGTTTTACGCAACAATACTCGGGTGGTTTTGTCATCATCAGCCACTAGAATCAGTGGTGGTTGCTTAGTAACAGAAAATGGGCTTATGCCTGACATGAGTTGCCTTCTATTTGCGGGACTATCTTGAAAAAGGCTGTGTAACTCAATCGCATGGGGGCGATCGCTCTTTTCATCAATGCCAGAATTGGCGGCAAAGGTGTATCTGGCTTCACAATCAACTGTTTTTTGACAATAGACTGCTCAATGTTAGTGAGCCAAGCAAGCGGTAGGTAACTAAGTTGCATAGAGAATCTATAATTGGAACACGAAGGCAATTTTTACCTTTTTGCTCAACTATGGTTATGAGAGGAAGTGTTACTTTTATATTTCCCCATTGTTCAAGTTAAATTGCAATTTTCAAAAAAATTGCAAATGCACACCTTAATTATTTAGTTTTGGAGTTAGTTTATAAACCTACTGACACGGAGCAAAGCAATTGGCAAAGTGCGCTCAGAAGATAGCTAATACTAATGTCACTTGACTTAAATTTATGATTTTGAACAACTAAATCCTATAATTACTTTACAGATAGCACATAAAACCGCCATCTTTTTGGCTAGACAAACAACCAAAAGTTCTTACAAAAAAAATCAAAACCTATTTACATTCACTAAATCTTTAAAATGCCAGACCCATTAATGTACCAGCAAGAACACTTTGTTGTTCTAGAAACAAATCAACCAGAACAGTTTCTGACACCATCAGAGTTATTAGAAAAGCTCAAAACAACCCTTCAACAATTCCAAATTCAAGATTTATCACCTGACTTGCAAAAGTTGGATACTGTGGAAGCTCAAGCACAATATTTACTAGACACCGGTTGCGAATTAGATATTGCTCCTGGGCAATATTTACAGTGGTATGCAGTTCGTTTAGAAAAGTAACTTTTTGGTCAGTGGTTAAGAGGAAAATGTGTTAATTCGGTGATTTGTTAAAAGTCTGTCACACAACTCAAAGCAATGGGTAGTTTACCGTACTTCAACAAGCTTTGTTACCACCGTAGGCATCGCCTCTAACTCTCAGATGAAAGGACGCCTACAAGCACTCGTACCAAATCTTCTAAACCTTCAGGAACACGGTAAAGTTTAATATCTTCTGTAACTCGCTTATCTTCTCTATGAAGAGTACCAAATTTCCAGTCATCTCCATTAGTAACTGCTCCATATAAAATAGCTTTTTCATGATCTAGGGACTGATCAAGAGCTATTAATTCTACTGCTAGCTGTGTAAACCCTCTTCTAATATCTGATTGTTTTGCTTCAATCACCAATAGAGAGTTAGATTTATGTAAGTAATAATCCAAAGTACCTTTGAGTTTTTCATTAACATTAATCGGATACTCACTATATAGTTGAGCCTTTGTCTGATCGCATATTTCAGCAAGGATAGGTGCAATTAAAAATTCCCGTATTGATATCTCAGCGATTGGGTTAAAAAGCCTTATATTGCGCTGCAAATAATTTTGTAAAAATTCTAAATAGCTCAGATCAGCAAAGTATCTTGGTAATTCTAGCTCTGTGCGATCGTAGCTGTACTCAAACTCAGCCAGTATGTCTATTGTTGGGTTGGGCAACAAAAAGTATTGACTAAAAGTGTAACTTTGCTCCGGTTTTAAAATTCTATATTTGCTCATGATTTTTCTCGTCTACGAACCACACCGGAGATATTATGACCCAATACGCTTGGGTTAGTGCCAAAAACCTGAAACTGCGTGGGTTGCCGAGCCAGCGCAATCTTGGGGGTTTCCCCCTTTCCTCGACTGGCGTCGGGTTTCCCGACTTGTCCCTATAGATGCCCAATTTGTCCAAGGTTTTGCCACCTGGTTGAACGAGCAAATTTCTATGCCTGTGCAACTAGCGTTGGCGTAGCCCACCGAAGGTATCGCCAGCGCTAGTTGCACAGTCTGGTAAAATTTTCCTTGCTGGCACAAATCTTCGTTTGGTGATGCGTCCCGACCTCACCCTTGGCTATGACACAGAAAGATTATCACCGAAGTGGAGTGAACCACAAACCCTACAAGGTGTGCCATTTATTGTGGATTCTGCAACATCCGCAGTGAGGCTTTTGCTAATTGACGATCAGGTAATTATTAGCGAAGCCTTCCGTTGGATGATTGCGACACAAACAGATATTTCCCTTCACTACACAAGTAATCCAGCTAAGGCGATTCAAGATGCGATCGCCATTGCACCAACGGTGATCTTCTTGGATATGATCATGCCAGATATGGATGGATTAATGCTACTGCGTTGGTTTCGCTCTCATCCAGTAACTCGTGATATTCCTATCGTCATACTATCCAGTAAAGAAGAAGCAAAGCTGAAAGCCGACGCCTTTACTGAGGTTGCAAATGACTACCTATATAATTGGATTTAGAGATAACGTTCTGGAATTGATTCCGAAATCCAAAGTAAGATATTTGAGCTTTTTTTTACAACTAAACCTGTCAACAAAGGAACGGGACTAGGTTTAGCAATTAGCTATCAAATTATTGAAAAACATCAAGGAAATATCTAGCTAAAATCTGAACTTGGTTATGGAACAGAATTTGCGATTGAAATTCCAATAGCATTACCAGTTACTGATTTGAGTACAATTCCTGTATAAGAAGTCAAAATCCAGAATCCAGAATTGCTTGCCTGTGTGGGATGAGTGACGCTAGTGTTAAAAGAAATCGTGCAAAGCAAAACCCTCATCCAAGAAGTCGAGTAGGAAGCTAGAATGGCAATTCCAAATAAACAAGTAAAATCTAATACTGATATTTTAGATAGTAGACGCACCCAAACTCGTATCCAAGTTCGCATTCCTAAAGATTTACATGAGGAACCAGTCATTTCACGACTGGTTTCTCACTATGGGGTAACAGTCATTATTGCTGATGCTCAGATAAGCGCAAACCTGCCACAATATAGCTGCTTCGACCTGGAACTACGAGGTACTACTTCCCAGATTGAAAGCGCCTTAACTTACCTGGATGAACTGGATTTAGAAGTTTTGCACCAATCCAGCCCTGAAGAAGATGGTTGGTAATCAATTTTCGATTTCGGATTTTGGATTTTAGATTAATAATCCAAAATCCAAAATCTAAAATCTAAAATTCACTATGCCATTTGATTTTCAATCGCCCACCGCGCTAGTTCAGTGCGGTTGTGGAGATTAGTTTTGCCCAACATATTGGACACATGGCTTTCAACCGTGCGCTGACTAACATTTAGTTCTTCAGCAATTTCCCGGTTAGCTAGACCCCTAGCGACAAACTGGACTACTTTCAGTTCGGTTGGGGTTAACTGTACATCGAAGGGAACCTGGATACGGGAACCGTTTTCGCCTCCTTTTGCTTGGTGTTCTTTCCAACGGATAGTTTGTTTCAGCGAGGATTCAACTTGCGCTACGAGTTCTTCTGGTTCAAAGGGTTTGACCATATAAACATCAGCACCTTTATTCAGACCCTTAACTCGGTCTGCACTTTGTCCCTTAGCTGAAAGGAAAAGAACCGGAATCCAGCTGGTGCGTTCGTTTTGCCGGACTTGTTCCACAAAAGTATATCCGTCCATTTCCGGCATCATCACGTCGCAGATGATCATGTCTGGAACATCTTGCTCTAAAATTTCCAGAGCTTCACGTCCATTTTCGGCGGTGATAACTTCATATCCCCGGAATTCTAAGTAATCCTTCACCAGCAAGATGAGGTTAGGGTCATCATCAATCAATAGAAGTCGTTTGTGATCTTTCATGCTGGGCTCTTTCATAGCAGTGGCACTTGTCGCGCTTCGGTCCATCAAAGTCTTGAATATTTATCCTCTATGGTGGGTTATTTCGAGATGTTGTCCTTTTTCCTACTTAACTTGCCTTTGCTGTCTCGAAGCCTCAAAAATGCCGAGCATTTTCAAGGGACTAGTAGCTCGATAGCAAAAGTCCAGCAAGGATACGTATAGCAGTAGTATCTATAATGCGCTATTATATATCGCATTGAAAGGGGCGGGCGAAAAAACACTGATTAAATAATAATCCTTCTGACTCACAAGTAAGTATTGGCTTAAAGATGACCCTACCTCAAAAGCAACCCGCACTTTCTTTAAGCTTACTGCTATACCATATCCTTCGTTTGTTAAGCCTCTATAAGGTGTTCACAAGAAACTAGGGAAGTTTATGACAAAGGATGGGTTAAAAATGCATATTTTTCAACCGCCATTATGCCTATTAAGTGTTCTTGGATGATCCGCTCAATAACTCCCAGGTTTGCTTGGCCATACCAGACCCCATCAGTGTAAACCACCATTATGGGTCTAGAACAACAAACGCGCAAGCAGTTGCTTTTAGTTTTAAAGACTCAAAACTCATCTAGCGGCTCCCTGATTACAGTTCTATAACAATTTCCAATGAATGGGGAGTGGGGAATGGGGAAGAATTCTTATAACTGCCTACTCCCTACTCTCTTCGTAACTTACGGAACAAAACCCGCAAGGTAGAAATAATTAAGCATTTATACTTAAGTACACCGATGATCTTCTAGTTCGGGAACCCGTACTCAAGGGATTATTGCCATTGGATGCCACTTTTCGGTAGATTAGCACTCAGGGGTTGAGAGTGCTAAAACTCTGGAGAATATAATTATGGCAGCTTTATCTTTAAGCGTTTCTACAGTTAAACCTTTGAGCGATCGCGTTTTCGTAAAAGTGAACGCCTCAGAGGAAAAGACCGCAGGTGGTCTGTATTTGCCCGACACGGCCAAGGAAAAGCCCCAGGTTGGGGAAGTAGTCGCCCTTGGTCCTGGCAAGCGTAATGATGACGGTAGCCGTCAGGAATTGGAAATTAAAGTCGGCGATAAGGTGCTGTACTCTAAGTACGCTGGCACTGACATCAAACTCGGCACTGAAGAATATGTACTGCTTTCTGAAAAAGATATTTTAGCAGTCGTTATCTAGTGGGGTATAGGGAATGGGGAATGGGGAATAGGAAATAGCGGACAGGGAATGTCAAAAACAATGCCCTGTTTGGCCAATGCCCAATGCCCAATGCCCAATGCCCAATACCCAATTCAAAAAAAATTGACTTACTCCCGGAATTTAGACACCTATGGCAAAGCGCATTATCTACAACGAAAACGCCCGTCGCGCCCTGGAACGAGGCATTGACATCTTGGCTGAGGCTGTAGCTGTTACCCTCGGTCCCAAAGGTCGTAACGTAGTTCTAGAAAAGAAATTTGGCGCACCGCAAATTGTCAATGACGGTGTAACGATCGCCAAAGAAATCGAATTAGAAGACCACATTGAAAACACTGGTGTAGCTCTGATTCGCCAAGCTGCTTCTAAGACAAATGATGCTGCGGGCGATGGTACTACAACTGCCACCGTTTTAGCTCATGCGATCGTCAAAGAAGGCTTGCGGAACGTTGCAGCTGGTGCTAATGCGATTTCGCTGAAGCGCGGTATAGACAAAGCTACTACCTTTTTGGTAGAAAAAATCAAAGAACATGCCCGTCCAGTAGAAGACTCCAAAGCCATTGCTCAAGTTGGTGCGATCTCGGCTGGTAACGACGAAGAAGTTGGTCAAATGATTGCCCAAGCAATGGATAAGGTGGGCAAGGAAGGCGTAATTTCCCTAGAAGAAGGGAAATCTATGTTCACAGAGTTGGAAATTACTGAAGGGATGCGCTTTGACAAAGGCTACATCTCTCCTTATTTTGCCACCGACGCTGAACGGATGGAAGCGGTTTTTGATGAGCCTTTCCTACTGCTGACCGATAAAAAAATCGCTTTGGTACAAGACCTTGTACCAGTGTTAGAGCAAGTTGCTCGTGCTGGTCGTCCTTTGGTGATTATCGCCGAAGATATCGAAAAAGAAGCTTTGGCAACCTTAGTAGTAAACCGTTTGCGGGGTGTACTCAACGTGGCTGCTGTTAAGGCTCCTGGCTTTGGCGATCGCCGCAAAGCTCTGCTAGAAGACATCGCTGTTTTAACTGGCGGACAACTAATCACCGAAGATGCTGGTTTGAAGCTAGATAACACCAAGCTGGATAGCCTGGGTAAAGCTCGCCGCATCACCATTACCAAGGACAGCACTACAATTGTTGCCGAAGGTAACGAAGCTCCTGTTAAGGCTCGTGTCGAGCAGATTCGTCGTCAAATCGATGAAACCGAATCTTCTTACGACAAAGAGAAACTGCAAGAGCGTCTTGCTAAACTCTCTGGTGGTGTTGCTGTGGTGAAAGTGGGTGCAGCGACCGAAACCGAAATGAAAGATAAGAAACTGCGCCTAGAAGACGCTATCAACGCCACTAAAGCTGCTGTGGAAGAAGGTATCGTTCCTGGCGGTGGTACAACTCTGGCTCACCTTGCTCCTGAATTGGAAGTTTGGGCAAAGAGCAATCTTAAAGATGAAGAGTTGATTGGTGCTTTGATTGTCGTTCGCGCCTTACCTGCACCTCTGAAGCGGATTGCTGAAAACGCAGGTCAGAATGGTGCTGTGATCGCTGAACGCGTGAAAGAGAAAGAATTCAACGTTGGCTACAACGCTGCGACAAACGAATTCGTCGATTTGTTTGATGCTGGTATTGTTGACCCTGCGAAAGTGACTCGTTCTGCTCTGCAAAACGCTGCTTCGATCGCTGGTATGGTGTTGACAACCGAATGTATTATAGTTGACAAGCCGGAGCCTAAGGATGGCGCTCCTGCTGGTGCTGGCGCTGGTGGCGGCGACTTCGATTACTAATACTTTGTAGTCACATAATTTGTAAAAACAGCTGCTTCCTGATGGAGGCGGCTGTTTTTTTGTGGAACAGAGGCACAAAAGGCAAATTGCTTAAACAAAATTAAGATTTTAATTTGGCTTGATCAACTTGAATGTCAAAAACCTGCACTCCTATTTCAAAAGCTTCTTGTTTCTCTTCATTGGTTAAATAACGGTTGTCAGTGGGACGACGAGGATCGCCGCCTGCTTCTAGATATCGCTGTCGAGCTAGTGCAAAAATTTCTCTAAGCCTTTGATACTTTTGTTTTAACAGTGCTGTTGGTTTTTTCATAGTTCTGATGCCCATGAAATAGGAGCTATCTCGCCATTTTGCACAAGGAGTGCTGTAGGTAAAACGGTGCTAGGAGTGGTGATATAGTAAAATCCTCTCTCATCATCATAAAACATTCCCTCAAGCAGTCCTAGAGTTTCTAAAGCATTGAGAATGAGATATTGTGCTTCTGTTGGCTCCATGAATACCTAAAATTTAATGTTTAATTTAGAAATTTTTATGGAGCGGTTATTTTTTATTTTAATAAAGTATGTTCAGTTTAATTCCCCTGTCTCTACAGGCAGCACTGGGATATACTCGAATGAATTTTATGAAGAAGCAACATATATTCGTAGTAAATACCAAGAAACACCGATAAGAATTTGGCGAGCCTAACAACTAGATTTTGAATAGTTCACAATTTTAATGAATACAAACCCCTTTTATTACTAAGAATGATTAAGAAAATCTTCAGGTTCAATAGCAGCTTGTTTTAAAATTGTACGTAATGTTCTCTCTGGCATATCACCAGAATGATTGGGAATAGTAGTGTAACGGTTACTTTCAGGATTAAACCAGATTTCATGACTCCCTGCGGCTTGACTATGAAAAACAAAGCCAAAGGTTTTTAATATTTTGATAATCTGTCTGTAGCTAAACCCAGCTAATCGACTCATGAATTGACTACTGACCTACAACTAAAGGATAGTTAAATTCTTCAGCTATTGGTTGCAAATAATCTAGTTCTTGATCCTGAGATTGTGCTTCTAATAACTTACGCGCTACATCACGGGCAATTTCTAAAGTTTCGGCAACAGTCCGCCCTTGAGCTACTAAACCTTGAAGCTCATCAGATGTTGCTAAATAAACCCCTTCAGGTAATTTTTCAATGTGGATGTTTAGCAATCTTTCCATTGTTGTGTGCAGTGTTACTTTTATAGGTATGTTAATTACTATGATATCCCTTTTGTAGACTCAAGGAATAACCCTAATTTTTATTTATAAAATTACTTCAAGTTCTAGAAATAGTTGCTGCAAGTAGTTTTCCGCTTTGATCTTGATCTTGCAATTTTTGAATAATATGCTCAATAATACTATTCAAATCTTTGCGGCGGCGGATAGAGCGTTTCGGGTCAAGTTGACCGTGTTTCAATAATTCTCTAACCTGTTCTCCTAGCTCAGTTAAGTAAAACCTCAGTTGTTCTTCACCGGATTCGCGTAAAATTTGCCGACATTCAGTTAGGATAATATTGCCATTTTCGAGAGTTTTACTAGCATTTGATTGCTTTGGTGTTGCTTCGGACGAACCTTTACTTTTTTGAGCGTTTAAGCTGTTAGTTAGACATTTTTCTACAGATTTGGCAAGTTTTGGATCAGATTCTACAACTTCTGCGATCGCCCTTAATAAGTTTGCAATTTGTGATCCTTCCATTATCTTCCTACTCTCTGAATAAATTCTTTAGCTAACTTCACCATTGAATCATGAGAATCATCATATTTTTGTTTATATGTCAAATAATTATTCAATTCTAAACCTTCTGCGATTTTTGCTCTTTCTAAAACTTTGGTTTCAAAAACTGGTGGATAGAAAGGGTTGACAATAATAGAGTTTAAATGTTCAGTTTGGGCTATGGTTCGGTTGTAACGAGAAATTAATGTTCCTACTGCTTTTAAGTTGTGCACATAATCTCTATTAAACTTTTCAATGTGTTCAAGTAATAAATCTAATCCATGAATTGACATTCGGTTTGGTACACAAGGAATTACACAAGCATTACTAGCTAGAAATGCACTTTTAACTACTGTATTAATATTTGGCGCACAGTCTATTAAAATATAGTCATAATTATTCAACAAGGGTTTGAGGATTGTACGAAGAAGCTCAACGGGTTTAAAGTTAAAAGAATAATAACCCGATGGCAATTCTTCCTGGATTTCAAATAGCTTTGGGCTACTAGGTATCAGATGTAAGTGGGCAAAATAATTTCTGTTTCTAACATTTGAAACATTGTGTTTAACTATAAAATTTTCACTTTTAACATTTTCTAAAAAATATTCAGGATCTTTAAATAAATAAGGCAATGTCAATTTTTTGCTTTCAAATTCTTTTTCCCAAACCTCTTCAGACATTAAAGCACTAGTCAAATTACTTTGAGGATCAAGGTCAATAGCAAGTACACGCTTTTTGTACATTGTATCGCCTGCTAAATATTCTGCTAATGCCATGACGATGGTAGTTTTGCCAACTCCACCCTTGAGGTTGCAAATACTTATCACTTTAGCTGTCATAATTTCTGGTAGATTGACGCATTTCATGAGCTACAGTTCTATCTTTCCCTGAAAATATGCCCAAGTAACAGGTTAAGTCTCAATATCACAATTCTTTTTGCGTCTATGCAGTTCAATTTCTTCTACACAAAACTGATGCCCAGTTATTCTTGGAGTCTTTGCGTGAGATTATCATTCGTTATTCAAGTTAGCGAACAAATAATGATAAATTGCAGGTAAAACACTAGTAGGGTGAATAAATAAAATGTAATGCATCTGAAATTTAATGTTTACTTCATAAATGACCTGCAACTCACAACCCACAGAAGGTTGGCATGGAAAACTTAATTTAGTCTATGCCGATCGCCAGCATAAAACCCAATTAATTTACAATCACCAACAAGCGCCCCTGAAGGTACAACGCCCATTTTATCCAGAAGGGGAAAAAGTTTGTCATAGCGTCATTTTACACACAGCCGGGGGAGTTGTGGGAGGCGATCGCTTATCCTCTAATATCCACCTCCAACCCCAAGCCCAAGCCTTAATCACTACAGCAGCTGCTAGTAAGATATACCGCAGCAATGGCTTACAAGCTAGACAAACTATCGAAATGCAAGTTGACGCTGGTGCTTGCTTAGAATGGTTGCCACAAGAGACAATTTTATTTAACGGCGGAATTTATCGGCAAGATTTACGGGTAGAATTAGCAACCGGGGGCAGTTGGTTAGGCTGGGAAATTACCCGATTTGGTCGCAGTGCTAGAGGAGAAAAATTTTACCTTGGAGAATGGCGATCGCACACCGAAATTTGGCAACAAGGTATTCCCTTGTGGATTGATCGGCAATGGTTACGGGGTAGCGAAGATATTTTTCACAGTCCTCATGGCTTGGCTGGAAAACCAATAGTAGGTAGTCTAGTTTGGGTTGGTGGTGCAGTTTCAGCAGAAATTGTTGAGAAAACGCGAAATTTATGGAATGGGGAAGGAGAAGTAGGTGTTAGCCGATTACAGCATGGATTATTGTGTCGATATCGCGGTGCTTCTACATCTGAGGTGAGAAACTGGTTTATTGATGTTTGGCAGTTGCTGCGAGTTTCTTTTTTGAATCGTGGTAATTGTATACCAAGAGTGTGGCAGGTTTGAACGAACCACAGAGGCGCAGAGAACACAGAGGAGGAAGTACGAATGCAACTTACGCCGCAGGAAAAAGATAAGCTATTAATTTTTACTGCTGCTTTATTAGCAGAAAGACGTAAAGGAAGGGGTTTAAAACTGAATTATCCCGAAGCGATCGCTTATCTTTCTGCTGCCATTTTAGAAGGTGCAAGAGATGGGCAAACTGTAGCTGAATTGATGAGTTATGGTACAACTCTATTGACGCGGGATGATGTCATGGAAGGAATATCAGAAATGGTGCATGAAGTGCAGGTTGAAGCAACTTTTCCTGATGGCACAAAGTTAGTGACAGTACATAATCCAATTCGTTAATTTTTGAATTTATTATGATTCCTGGAGAAATCATCACACCAGCAGGTGAAATTGAACTAAATGTTGGTCGTCCAACTATAAAATTACAAGTGTCAAATACAGGCGATCGCCCCATACAAGTCGGTTCCCACTATCACTTTTATGAAGTCAACGCCGCCTTAAACTTTGACAGAGAACAAGCGCGAGGAATGCGCCTCGATATCCCCGCCGGAACCGCAGTTCGCTTTGAACCAGGCGACGAAAAAGAAGTAACTTTAGTCCCCTTAGTTGGTACTCGCCAAGTCTACGGCTTCAACAGCAAAATTAACGGAAACTTGCCACTAGTTTAAAATAGACTCAGACATTCATTGAGGATTTTAATATGTTAATAGCAGAACAGCGACGCATCAGCCGTGATTTTAAAACTATATTGAAATCAATGGTGTGTCTGTTTAGAGAACCAACTAACCTAGACTATATTTACAATCTTGAAGATGAGTTGCGTTACACCCAGGCGAGTTTATTAGCTGTTGAGTGGTTAAAAACTCAACCTGAAGTATCCCTGTTGATTCAAGAACGTTATATTGCACCATATCCTGATATCGAAGTATTGCTGCAATATCCTGAAGACTCATTAGGATATGCCTACGCATCTTATATTAAAAAATCTGGTTTTGACCCCAGTTTTTATCGTCAAATACAAGTATAAGACGATGTGAGTTATGTGCTGTTACGCAGCCGTCAAACTCATGATATTTGGCATGTAGTTACAGGTTTTAAGACTGATGGACTGGGAGAACTAGGTCTTAAAGCTTTTGAATTAGCCCAAACCCGCAGAAATTTAGCTGTTTTCTTAGTAGGAGGCGGGTTATTATCCATCCTCGTAAAATCGCCAGATGTTCTCCCTGATTTATTAGAACAGATAGCTATCGGCTACAGAATGGGGTCAAAAGCAAAACCATTATTAGCACAAAAGTGGGAAGAAAATTGGGATAAAGCTTTATCAGAATGGAGAACTGAATTAGGAATTGATTCAGATATTTTAAATTAAGAGGAATGAGATAATGAGTTACAGAATGGATCGCCGCGCCTACGCCGAAACCTATGGGCCAACAGTAGGCGATCGCATCCGACTTGCAGACACAGAATTATTTATTGAAGTTGAACAAGATTTCACTACCTACGGCGATGAAGTGAAATTCGGCGGCGGTAAAGTCATCCGAGATGGGATGGGACAATCCCCCATTTCTAACGCCGATGGTGCTGTTGATTTAGTAATTACCAATGCCTTAATTCTCGATTGGTGGGGTATTGTCAAAGCGGATATCGGCATTAAAGATGGCAAGATTTTCAAAATTGGTAAAGCCGGAAATCCTTATATTCAAAATAATGTAGATATTATTATCGGCCCGGGAACCGAAGCTTTAGCTGGTGAAGGAATGATCCTCACTGCTGGCGGTATCGATGCCCATATTCATTTTATTTGTCCCCAACAAATTGAAGTGGCGATCGCTTCTGGGATTACCACTATGATTGGTGGTGGTACTGGCCCCGCCACAGGTACAAATGCCACTACCTGCACCCCCGGCCCTTGGAACATTTACCGAATGCTGCAAGCTGCTGATGCTTTTCCCGTGAACTTAGGATTTTTGGGTAAAGGTAACGCCAGTCAACCTCAAGGACTTGTAGAACAAGTAGCCGCCGGTGCAATGGGGTTAAAACTTCATGAAGACTGGGGAACCACACCCGCAGCAATTGATACCTGCCTCAGTGTTGCCGAGAAATATGATGTGCAAGTAGCGATTCATACTGATACTCTGAACGAAGCCGGATTTGTCGAAGATACGATCGCTGCTTTTAAGAACCGTACCATCCACACCTACCACACCGAAGGTGCAGGCGGCGGACACGCACCAGATATTATCAAAGTTTGCAGCCAAGCCAATGTTCTGCCATCTTCCACCAATCCCACACGTCCTTACACCGTCAACACTTTAGATGAACACCTAGATATGTTGATGGTATGTCATCACCTCGACCCAGCGATCGCTGAAGATGTCGCTTTTGCCGAATCTCGCATCCGCCGAGAAACCATTGCTGCTGAAGACATTTTGCACGACTTAGGCGCATTTAGCATGATTTCTTCCGATTCTCAGGCAATGGGAAGGGTAGGCGAAGTGATAATTCGCACCTGGCAGACATCTCACAAAATGAAGGTGCAACGGGGAATTCTTAACTCACAAGGAACAGAGCAAAAAGCAGATAATTTTCGAGCAAAAAGGTATGTTGCTAAGTACACTATAAACCCTGCGATCGCTCACGGAATTGCTCAATATGTGGGTTCAGTGGAAGAGGGAAAATTAGCAGATTTGTGTTTGTGGCGATCGGCATTTTTTGGGGTGAAACCAGAGATAGTGATTAAAGGCGGAATGATTGCATGGTCGCAAATGGGCGATGCCAACGCCAGTATTCCCACACCGCAACCAGTGCATATGCGACCGATGTTTGGTAGTTTTGCAGGGGCGCGTCATGCCACATCATTAACTTTTGTTTCGCAAGCAGCTTTAGAGAAAGAAATTCCCAGCCAGCTAGGTTTACAAAAGGCAGCAGTTGCAGTTTCTGGGACACGCCAATTGAGTAAGCGGGATATGAAGCTGAATGATGCACTACCCCACATTGAAGTAGATCCAGAAACCTATGAAGTCAGGGCAGATGGTGAGTTGCTGATTTGTGAACCGGCGACAGTTTTACCAATGGCACAGAGGTACTTTTTGTTTTAATTCATGACCGAGCAACTTACTGATTACGATAGTCCTTGGAAAGAAGTCATTGAGCTATATTTTCCCCGCTTTCTGGAATTCTTTTTCACTCAAGCTTATGCCGAAATTGACTGGACGCGACCTTATGAATTTTTGGACACGGAACTGCAACAGCTAGAACCGGATGCAGAAATTGGGCGACGTTTGGTCGATAAAGTCGCAAAAGTTTGGCTACTGGATGGAGAGGAAGCTTGGGTATTGGTTCATGTGGAAGTCCAAGGGCAATATGACAGCCAATTTGCCGAACGGATGTACACATATAATTACCGTTTGTTTGACCGCCATAAAAAGCGAGTCATTAGTTTAGCAGTTTTAGCAGATGAACAAGCGAATTGGCGGCCTTCCAGTTACAGCTATCAGCTGGGTGGATGTTGCGTCAGCTTAGAGTTTCCTGTGGCGAAACTGTTGGACTATGAGCAAGGGTGGGAAACCCTAGAGCAAACTACCAACCCCTTTGGTGTAATTGTGATGGCGCATCTCAAGACCAAGGCAACGCAACGAAATCCAGAAAATCGGCTACAGTGGAAACTAAGCCTAGTCAGACGGCTGTATGAACGGGGATATAGCCGGGAAGATATTCGGGAACTATTTCGGTTTATCGACTGGGTAATGGTTTTACCAAAAGAGTTAGCGTTTAATTTTAAAACGGAAGTGAGAAGTTACCAGGAGACAGATAAAATGCGATACGTAACTAGTATTGAAAGGCTAGCAAAAGAAGAAGGAATTGTCGAAAATGCTAGAGAAAGCATAATTACAGTTCTAGAAACAAGGTTTGGAGAAGTGTCAAACTCTATTGTCGAAGTTATCAATAAGATAGAAGAACCATCTGTGCTAAAAACGCTTTTCAAAAGTGCGATCGCAATTCCTTCCACAGCAGAATTCCAGCAAGTTTTAGATAACCTCACATCCGGGAAATAAGCGCAGGCATCGGGCGGCTTGTTGCCAGATATCGCTCTTAAAGATGAGAGTAAAGTTGCCCTCACCGATTTTCTATCTTGAGGTTACGATCAAATAGTAAAACATTGTATCTAATATACAAAATCATGCTACCTTTTAAGAAAAAAATTGTGACTGATGAAGCCATGCGTCCGGTAGCAGTGTTGATTGATTATCAGGACTGGCAGCAAATTGAAAAGATATTAGAAGCTCATCAATCACAACAAAAACAAGAGTTTAATTTAAACCAGTATGCGGGTGTAATTCAACTAACTCAAGACCCTTTGGAATATCAGCAGCAAATTAGGGATGAGTGGTGTTGACATAACCTTTAATTTTGTTAGATATAAATTAATACTTAGTCATTGCAAATTCTGTCATGCGGAGCGTTCTATTCTGGCTTTGTTTTAATAAGAACATTATCGAAATATACAGCAGCCCCATCATCACTGCTTCGTAATGAGATAACTCCAATTTTTCCAGAAGTGTAAGAGTCATCTTCAAATATCCCAACTCTTTGGCTATTAATCCATCCAATTACCCTTTTTCCATTGCAAACAACTCTTAATCGATTTATATTATTACCTCGCTTAATGCTAGTAGAATATTGCCAGCCCACTTTATCTTCCCATTTGTTACTTGTTATGAGCTTTCCCATCGCAAACTTGCCATTACCTTTAATTAGTAAGTAATAAAAATTCTGCCCTATACTAGATTTATTGTTATCGCCAGTTCGGGCAACTATACCGAATACTGAATCATCAGTCCCACTAGCTTTTTTAATATCAACTGAAAAATCAAAGTCTTTGAATCTCTGATTTTTATCACCCCAAATAGACAGTTTAAAATTATTACTTTTATTTCCAGGATGGAATAAGCCTCCATTCTTTATACTTAATAATGCATCTTTATTCCACTTTTTTGATGGATATTTAAAATCATCGACAAGTACAACATTTGGAAAAAAGTCTATATTATGTTGAAAATTAGCGGTTATCAAGCCAGTTATGAATAGTAGGGAAGGTACGATAATAGCAATTAGATAAACTTTACCTAAATAAGAATATTGTTCTATACGTTTGAGAGATTGAATTAATCCTATAGCTCCACCGACAAAGCAACCCAATACTAACCAACCAATTGCTGCTTGTTCAATGCCAATTGCCTTAAGTGGATATGTAGTTAAGTCAGTAATGAGAAGAAAGCTTGAACCAAGCCATGCTAGAAGGTTTATTATCCAATTAATGATAAATATAATTAGCCATAAAAGTATTAATAATAAAAATGTTGTTTTGATTAGCCAACCTATAATAATCGTTCCTTTACTTGGAGAATATCGCAGGTTATAAACCCATTGGTTACTCCAACTAGATCGATTTTTATAGCTTTCTCTTACTTGATTTATCGAATTGTAAAACATTTCTACTTTTGATTTTAATTTTTCCTTTAATAAATTTAAACAATCACGAAATATAAATGCACAAATAAAGAATACTAGACTACCAAAAATCGAACATATAATCTGCACCTCTGGTATCCCAAATATACTCAGATGCAAAAAAGGAAAAAATTCTGGTAAATAAGAAGCTCCAGTTACTTCAGGGGGGTATGACAAAACCCAATTATCATCTAAACCAACTGATAAATAGTTTTCCAAAATGTGGCGGATTAAAAACATGACTAATCCTACAGGGATACAAATTCTAGCAGTTAATGCGGTTATTATGTCCCAATTTAAAGATTTTTTGAAGTCAATGGGTACTTCAAATTCGCCAGTATTTGTTTTTATAGTTATTTCAGTATTATAGTGGCCATATTAAATGGTGTGCGCTTTTTATCTTTAATCAAATCCGAAGGAGTAGCTACTCCTAATAGACAAAATGCCAGGCGTTTGTAAGCTGGTTTATCAACACGCTGGTTATAACAGAACCGGAGCAAAGCAAAAAAATCGTCAGTCGAAAAATTCAAGCTGAGAACGCTATCAATTTCATCTATAAAAATTACAATAGATTGAGAAACTTCAAGTAGCAGAACTTGCTCTATAAACTCCCTTAATCGCTGTACTGAAGAAATATCATCCTGTTCGCGCCACCAATTCCGTAAATTAAACTTTCCTGAAAGCTCAAAACTACTCACTAAACTTCTTACTACACCTATATACCAGTTATCTGGTGTAATATTCTGGCTACCAATTCCCGTCAAATCAATCGCAGCACAGGCAATACCCTCTGCTTTCAGGCGTTGCATAACTTGCACTCGCAAACTAGATTTACCCATCTGCCGCGAGTTCAACACATAACAAAACCTACCAGTCCTCAAAGCATCATACAAATCTGTATCTGCTTGTCGTACTACATAACTAGGAGCATCATCTGGCAGACTTCCACCGACTTGATATTCGTAAGCAGGGTTTTGTTCTATGTTCATCAGCTAACTCTCAAGCGATCGCAAAAATATTGACGATACAAATTACAACGTGGTCTGACATCATTTCCTTGCTGTTGTAATAAGCCCATGCTGAGTAATTTAAAGCATTGTATCGAATCCAACCGAACTGGGCTAGTATTGGCAACTACCTTTTTAATAGCAGCAGCTAATTCTGGACGCTGTTCTAAATTCCACAAATGCCGACGTAAATGGTCGCTATAAGGCCCAGCTTCTGTGGGGGCTGTTTGCAAAAGCAGATTGAGCGTAATATCCTGTCTGGCAATGTTATAAAGTGCCACTCGTACAAGATAAGGATGTCCTCCCACCATTGCCATTAGTTGTTCAACTTGGGTAAAACTCCAATTGAGTCCATGTCTTCGTGCCAAATCAAGAATCTGTTGGGCGTTAAACTCTGGTAACTCAATCGGCAAGCCTACATTAAAGGGTGATTGATTGATATTCATTGGAATATAAACTTCTGTGGAATGCACTACTACCAACCGCAGTTTTTTCCAAATATCCCGGTTTTTAGCATCTTCATGCCAAGCACGTAACAGCCCAAAAAAGTCTGCGGCAATTTCGGGATGTTGAAATATACGATCAACTTCATCCAATCCCAATGCTAGGGGTTGATTGATTTCTGCTAGAAGATAATCCTCGAAATAAGCGGTGCAATTGTCCTTACTGCCAAAAATATCGTCCCAGTTATCTGCTAACTTGTTGGGTATCTCCAACCTCCGTCCTACACGGGCACAAAACCACTGAAGGAACTTATCCAAATCTGCAAAAACCTTTCCATCTGCGAATTCAAAGCTCAAAGACACAGTTCGATAATCTTGTTGTGACGCTTGATGAAGAATCCGCGCCATGAGTGAGGTTTTACCCATCTGCCGGGGCGCTTTGATCCGAATCAAAGATCCTGGCTTCAAAATTGCCTCGTAGCAGCGAGATTCGATAGGGGGACGTTCAATATAAAATTCCGAAACTAAAGCTACTTGTCCTTCTGGCAATTCTGGTTCTGCAACTGGTAGAGGCGGATTTTCCTGAGTTTCCCAAGCAGGTGCTACAGTTGGTAATTCCTCTATAGCGGGACGATTTGCGCTGCTTCCACCATCTTCGGTCAACAATGACAAAATTTCTTGCAAAATCCTGGGAGTATCAGCAGGCGATTTCCACTCTCGCTGCTGAATCTGACTTAAATAACCCCGTAAATCATAATTTAGTGGTGAACTTAAAGGAAAATTGACACGAATGGGCAGAATTACTGGCTTATACTCAGGACGAAAAGCCTGTAACTGCTTTGCCCTTCTTACTTCTTCTGTCACCATCTCACTGGTTGCTGATTGTGGAGATAACAGCAGCAGAAGGTAATCACACCGTTCTAATTCTTTATCAATGCGCTGGGGCCAGTTTTCCCCCAAGCGAATACTCTCACCCGCCATAAAGTTAGAGTCGATGCCCGGTATTATCCGGGGCACCTCTCTGTTAAATCTGGGCGTGCGACTTTCATCGCACCCAGCTTCCGATGTTCTTAGCTTTC
>NZ_JBALFC010000153.1:0-93174 GCF_036917755.1 Nostoc sp. | reverse complement strand
AAATGCTTGAAACAAGACTCCAAGAATATGACTCCAAGTGACCTCGTGATTGCCGCATAATTTCCGACCCTTTTTTACGGTGACGTGTACTAAGACTTGAAAGCGGTGAAAATCGGGTACGACTTCGCGGAGGTTAACTAGGTCGGTTACGTCATCGAAGACGATTAAAATAGGCAAGGCGGAGTTAGGATATCTAGACCAACACCAAGCGACTTGTTCTTTAAGGCTTAAAAGTCTTCCTCCTAATTCTTGGGGAATCTCAAAACCGAACTGCAACCGGAACAACTCTAAAACTTCGCCGGCGAGATTGGTTTCTCTGTCGTTAAACCAGACAATGCCGCCATAATCTTGTTGATATCGTCTCGCGTATTCGGTGGCTAATTCAGTTTTGCCCACGCCACCCATTCCCGCTATTGCTACATAGTCTCTGCGCTGCAAGTCTTCATGCAGCATTGTCAGTTCGGTTTCTCGCCCGACGAAATTAACGGAACCGCGAGGGATAGATTTTGTGGGAGTTAGCTGTTTCTGCCCGTTAATAATTTGAGTGCCAATGGAAGCTTGACCATCAGGGGCAACGTAAACACCAATTTTTTCGGCAAACTTCCCGAAGTCTTCAGGCATAGATAGTAAGAGCCTTGGCGAATGGAATTCGCGGCTACACAAACAAAGTCCACCTCCGTGGACTAATACAAAATCAAGGATTCTTAACCCACGGAGGTGGGTTTTGCCTGTGTAGACGCGGTTTCTAACCGCCCTTTTGGGCTGGGGGTTAGGTCAGACGATAATTTAAAAAAACTGATTTTCAATATTTCCTGTCCCACCTGGCATGACAACCTGACCAATTTTATCTACCAATTTCTCTAGGTTAGGCATAGCTAGAATTTCAGCAAGTTTAGGATTTGGTTCCGCTTTAGCTGCTGCGGCCAATTCCTGTGCAGCTTGTGCCACTTCAGGATTAGCTTTAGCAGCCGATTCCACCTCTAGTACAGCTTTGCCATAATCAAGTGGTTGCTCTGGCGCTCTTTCTATAGCAGCTACAGTATAAGGAGAATGTTTTTTCAACGTAACGAGAAACTTACCAGTCTTATCCCATACAGCTTCACTTACTTTTTCGCCAGTTTTTTCTAAGGCTTTAGTGGCAATTATAGAGCCGATCGCGATCGCCGCAGTAGTTAAAGGTTCCATCTGCTACTTTGACTATGTGTATCTTCTTTACTTATTAACACACCGCTTTGGTTCTAAACTCATGTACTTTTAAGTTTTGTAGTCTAGCTGTGCATTATGGCAATTAAGTTAAAAAATTTAGATTTATCTGGATATTTCCGATTTTAGACTCCCCAATGTTGCTTTTTCAACCCATTGCGTCTTATATCTAAGCTTTACTTCTTAAAATCGTGATTTTTTCGTTAAAGTCGTGATTTTTTCGTTAAAGTCGTGATTTTTTCGTTAAAGTCGTGATTTTTTTCTTAAAGTCGTGATTTTTTTCTTAAAATCGTGATTTTTTTCTTAAAATCATGATTTTTTTGTTATTAAACAGAATTGAGGAGTCAAGAGCCAGAATTCAGAATGAATTTTGTACGATGGTTACTGAGCTTGTCGAAGTACTGGCGGATAGACACCACGGAGAACGAGTCCGCGTACTCCTGCAAAGAAGCAAGCTACGCGTAGCGTCTTGTAAAGAGCGTCTGAATAATCGCGTTTAAGACCCCCACAAAATTGAAAATTTGGTGGTCTTGATTCTGGATTCTGAATTCTGACCTCTGAATTCTTCTTCCTTAACATCGTGCTTTTAGTTAATATTGCTGAGGTAAATATTACACTCGCTACTAGTTTATGTGGATTCTACTGAACCAAAATCTGGCTTTAATAAGCCAAGCTAGCTCTAGAACACAATAAAAATAATATATATATGCCTCGTCAAAAACGTACATACCGCGCTCTAGAAAAAGCTGAATTAAGACTTGCTGGACTCAGAGCAATTAATCCTGATATGGATTTTGGAGATACTCGCAACTTACAAAACATAACCCAAATAAGTCAGCAATTACGCATTAAAATAGATGCTTATAACACTGCTTTATCTGTGATTGACTCTTCTAAAACCAATATGGATGAATTGGAAAAAATTTTAACTGACCTGACTGATCAAATGCTAATTGCAATTGCATTTACTTACGGCACAGACAGCAGTGAATATGAAATGGCGGGTGGTTTTCGCAAAAGCAAACGCACCCGCAAAAGCACGGCGACACCCTTGAAGACAACTTCATAATCACACACTACTTTTCTTAGTGGTGCGTTAGGTTAAACTCGTAACGCATCCTAATGGCTCTATTTCAGCATTTATCCCCAGGGTAAGCTCATCTAAATTTAGTATAATATAAACTTGACAAAATCAAGAAGATAAGCGTAAATACCGGAAAAAAACGCACTTGACAACTGAGCAAGATGAAAAACTCCATCCCCTTGTGGGTGGAGTTTTAGTCATTAGTACCAATGACCAATGACTAATGACTAATGACTAAAGCGGCGGGGCGGTGGTCACTGAGCGTGGCCGTTGTGCTATCCCTCTACAGACACACTTCGACAAGCTCAGTGCATCGCCTGGGGATGGAGTTTCCCGCCGCTTTCAATAAATGAGAAGATTTCAATGGTGTTGTCAAAAAAATGTCACGAGTCAGGTTGAAGCGATATCCTGATGCTAGAATATGTCTAAAATTAAGAAGATTCATAATGTTACACGAATTTCTCTTAGCAGAACGTGACGAAATTCTCGCCTTGTGTTCAAAAAAGATTGCGCGTCTTGCTGATTCCAGGAGTTCGAGCGACGAAATGGAAAGAGGATTACCTGTGTTCTACAATGAACTCATTGAGGTATTACGTGCTGATACAGATGAATCTGGGGAACTACATAACAATTCTATAGAAAGCGTTCACAGAGCCTCCGCAGAGCGCCAGGGGAAAGAGTCGTTAAAACTTGGCTACAGCATTTCTCAGGTTGTTCATGGCTACGGCGCTCTTTGTCAAGCTATCACTGAGTATATTCAGGAAAATAGTAGTGAAACAGCATCCGCTCGTGAATTCAATCGATTAAATTTCTGCCTCGATATCGCTATCGCTGAAGCGGTTACAGAGTTTAATCGAGGTGAGCGCGAGAATGCAGAGCGGGATGAGGTTCAGCGTCTTGGATTTCTAGCACATGAGTTGCGAAATGCGTTGACCTCCGCTACTTTAGCTTCCAAACTTATAATCATAGGGAAAGTCGGAACCAATGGAAGTACATCTCGTGTTCTTGAAAATGCCCATAGGCGTATGAGAGACATTATTGATCGTTCACTTGTTGAGGTGCGACTGTGGAACGAACCAACTGTCCAATATCAGAGGTGTCGAGTTATTCACCTAGTCAGTGAAGTTGAGGCTAGTGCATGGTTTGAAGCAAATGGGAAATCAATTGAGGTGCGTGTAGAGGTAGCGCCGGAATTGGAGGTTTTAATAGATCGTCACCTTATAATATCTGCCCTATCTAATCTAGTTCAAAATGCCATTAAGTTCACAAAGCAGAATGGGATTGTATGGATACGCGGTAAGGCTGTAGATGGGCGTGTTTTGATTGAAATAGAGGATCAATGTGGAGGACTCCCGCCTGGTGACGCGGAAGAACTCTTTAAGCCTTTTTCTCAAATGGGAACAGATAAATCAGGATTGGGGATTGGGCTTACAATTTCACGACGCGCCGTGTTGCTAAACAAGGGTATACTCACAGTTCGTGATGTCCCCCATCAAGGATGTGTGTTCTCAATTGATTTACCCTTAGCCTCCCCTCTCCCCACTACATAATCCTCTAGCTCCATCTTCGCTGCGCTCACTTATGTAAACTCCAACTATTTTTCTAGTCTTTTTATCCAAAGCTAAAAATAATAATTTTAGTTATTAAATCTCTATTATCACTACATATTTACCACTATCAAAATGTTTAGACTTGCTAAAAATCAACTATATGTTAGTATTTCCAAAGCATAACGGGAACCAAGGTTACAACTTAACTATGTAACGACGCTATAGATATTATAACAATTAAAGTGGCGTAATCCAATAAGTAATGCCCCGGACAACTTGTTTGTTAAAACCAAACAGAAGTAAATTTTCTTTAGATAAACCTACATAAGTCCAATGTGGGACATCATTTTCTACAGTTTGAAACCAACCATTTTCATTTAGAGCTTTTATCTGTTCTTTATTAGATACGCGTAAATCAATTGCTAATCCCCAGAGATGTTGTGAAGTTCCAGGAGGTGCAACCAAACCGAGGATTCTTGTTTCTTGACCCTGTTGAACTTTTGCTAAAATTTTATCGTTAGCATATTTGTGCCAAAATCTTAAATTAGTATTGAAAGTGCGAGTACAATCACCAGAACCATAACCAGATTTTAGCGGGATATGTTGTTGAATTCGCACTTTATTTAAAGCATCAGCCGCCGATTTTTGTAAATAACAGTCGTTAGTGCCGTCAACATGACCCATTGTTAAAGTAGCTTGAAATTCTTGGGTTTCTTGTTCATTTGCAAAGATATCTTTTGGCGGCAATTTAATTCCAACATCTTGATTTACAAAGACTGCACCATACGCGCGGAGCAAAATATATTCATAAGTACCAGGCTGGGGAATTGTCGGTAACTTTTTTGCGATCGCAGATAAAAAACGCTGTTGATTATTTAATTCTGGGTTGGGAATGAATGGTTGTAATATTGTCTCTTGAGAAGGATCTGTACAAGGTAATAAATCAGTACTCAAGCATTGGTTTAATGGTTGAGCATTTATACTCAATTGTTTGTGGGTAATTTCATTACTAGCTACTAATGTAAAAATCATTAATATAACTATAGTGATGAAAGTTATCTTTCTGATAAGTCTAGTAATATTTCTTTTCTTTTTGATGGTGAGTTTCATTTTTAAATAGTTGACTGATTGATTCAAGAATAAAAGTTAATCCGGTTCAGCTAAGGCTAAAATCTTTTGTGAAAGTAGACGTAGGTTGGGTGGAGCGGAGCGCAACCCAACATATATCAGGATGTTGGGTTACGCAAAGCCTCCACCCAACCTACAATTTTTTTGCAACTAGATATGGTTATATATAACTTTTGCAAGATATCTAATATATATCCGTAATAAACTAATTTGTGTTAATGGCTAACCATGTAAAAAATATCTGTGATAGATAAACCGGAACATTGCCACAATTCTTAAAAAAGATGAGATTTTTTACCTATTACTCAAGTTTAAAAAGGAAACTTGTCTCTAATTGAGTACTAGTAAATCTGATAAGTTTATTATCAAAAAGATACCTCTAGGAAACTACTGGAACAGTTACAATTGAAAAGAACTCTAAGTTTGCTGATCCTGTAAGTATGACCATGCACAATTCCGTTGAATTCCAAGACGCTTTTGATGTCATAGTCGTCGGTGCAGGTCACTCCGGTTGCGAAGCAGCTCTCGCCTCTGCCCGCCTCGGTTGTCGTACCCTGCTATTGACGCTCAATTTAGATAGAATCGCTTGGCAACCTTGTAACCCCGCAGTGGGTGGCCCGGCCAAATCTCAGTTGACTCATGAAGTAGATGCACTCGGCGGCGAAATTGGGAAAGTAGCAGACGGCACCTACTTACAAAAGCGTATCCTCAACTCTTCACGAGGACCTGCTGTTTGGGCATTACGCGCCCAGACGGACAAGCGCGAATACGCAGCAGTGATGAAAAGTATTGTCGAGAATCAAGAAAACTTGACAATCCGCGAAAGTATGACAACAGATTTAGTGCTGGGCGCTAATGGTGAAGTCGTCGGCGTTGAAACTTATTTTGGTGTAGGGTTCCAATGTAAAGCAGTTATCTTGACAACTGGCACCTTCTTGGGAGGGAAAATTTGGGTCGGTAACAAATCAATGCCAGCCGGACGCGCTGGGGAATTTGCGGCTGAGGGATTGACACAAACTCTGAATCGCCTGGGATTTGAAACCGGAAGGCTGAAAACTGGAACTCCAGCACGGGTTGACAAGCGATCGGTAGATTATAGTAAAATGCTGATCCAGCCTGGAGATGAAGATGTACGTTGGTTTAGTTTTGACCCAGATGTGTGGGTAGAACGGGAACAATTGCCTTGCTACATCACCCGCACAACTGCCGAAACCCATCGCCTAATTCGGGAGAATTTGCACCTTTCGCCCGTCTATGGCGGTTGGGTGGAAGCCAAAGGCCCGCGTTATTGTCCCAGTATTGAAGATAAGATTGTCCGCTTTGCTGATAAGGAAAGCCATCAAATTTTTATTGAACCGGAAGGAAGAGATATACCCGAACTATATATTCAAGGGTTTTCTACAGGTTTACCAGAAAATTTGCAATTGCAGATGTTGCGGACTCTCCCCGGTTTGGAAAAATGTGTGATGCTGCGTCCGGCTTATGCTGTGGAGTATGACTACTTACCAGCAACTCAGTGTTATCCCACACTGATGACTAAGAAGATTGCCGGGCTGTTTTGTGCTGGGCAGATTAACGGCACGACAGGTTATGAAGAAGCCGCAGCTCAAGGGCTGGTGGCGGGAATTAACGCGGCTCGATTTGTTCGCTCTCAAGAAATGATTGTTTTTGCCCGCGAACAAAGTTACATTGGGACGCTAGTTGATGACTTGTGTACAAAAGACCTGCGGGAACCTTACCGGATGCTTACCAGTAGGTCTGAGTATCGATTGCTGTTGCGTTCTGACAATGCTGACCAACGCTTGACACCCTTGGGACGGGAAATTGGTTTAATTAGCGATCGCCGTTGGGATCTATTTACCCAAAAACAAGCAAATATTACCATAGAAAAACAAAGATTGCAAGTTACACGCGTCAAAGAACATGATGAAATTGGCATAGCGATCGCATCTGATACGCAGCAATTAATTAAAGGTTCGATTACCCTGAATGAATTACTGCGGCGTCCGGGATTCCATTATGTTGACCTGGACAGATTCGGGCTGGGAAACCCCAACCTGAACCGCGCTGAGAAAGAAGGCGCCGAAATTGACATTAAATATTCCGGCTATCTCGCTAGACAACAAAATCAGATTGACCAAATCGCCCGCCAAGCGCACCGCCACTTACCTGGGGATTTGGACTATACAACAATTGATACTCTTTCCAAAGAGGCACGGGAAAAGCTGACTCACGTAAAACCACTCACTCTTGGTCAAGCGGCACGTATCGGTGGTGTAAACCCAGCCGATATCAATGCCTTATTATTATATTTAGAATTGGGTAGAACCAAGAGCCGGTCTAAGTTTCCAGCGTTAGCTTCACACAAAGTTGATAAAGACTGAGTATAGTAGTAGGGAAGGAGATTGGTATGATAGATGACATAAATCTTTGTACTGCCATTATCAGCAATCTCTAGATGAAAGTTGAGTTTAATACCAACGTTCAATCAACTCGTTTTAATCGGACGGGGGATTGGATGTTTAATTAATAATCCTAATTTTCAGGCAGTAGGGGCGGCGTTTCTCCGTCCTCGCAACAAAGATAAAACATCTATGTTACAAGAAGCCAGCACCCGTCCTCGTCTCATAATTGTACCGGAGCCATCAGAAGACTTAATCGCCAACGAGCCTTGGTCGATAGAAAACTATGCTGATGGCCTGATGGATGAACTCTTTGCCGATATCGACTACATTCTAGATGTTAGTGGTAATCTGCCTTCTCCAACCGTTAAACGCAGTAGTCAGAACAAATCGCAGTCTGCTGCGGGAGTTTCCCCCCAAGCTCAAGGTCAGTCGCCTCCAGAATACGTGCCTCTGCAAACAGTTACGATACCCACATCAAAGCAAGCAGTACAGTCAGTTGTTCAAGATCAGCACAAGCACTTAAGTACCGTTAAACCAGTTAGTAGAAAGCGTCAAAAAAGTAGTCAGACTTTGGGCAAACTACTGATTGTGGGAACAACTTTAGGCGTAGCGATCGCTGGTATTATCTACTTGGTAGAGTCTGGAGTTATATATCTTTTAAATACCAAATTGCCTGAATCAGTTCTTCTAGTGCCGCAAATGCAGCCACAGTTGCCTGTAAAAACAGAAATTGAGGCAGAATTAGTTGACTATATGCTGGAAGCGCTAGCAGTTATAGACAAACAAGAAACAAAAAGCAATCAAAAACCAGAATTCTCCAGTCGGGCAAATACTAACCAAATAACCCTTGGGAACGAGCAAATAACTGGTAATCTACCAGCATTTTCACCAGCCCCTAACCGTTCTGGAAATTTTGTTGAGCGTATCTACGTCCCCGTTTATCAAGCGCCGTCGCCACTGCGTTACGCGTTTCCGGCTATTCCTGGTAGTCCGACACTTTTACCACAAGTTGCCAATGCGTTCAAGGGATCTCAACCGAATGTTGTAAAAACTGCTCTGAATTCAGTGCAAGAAGCTGCCAAACCTGTAACCGCCAACTTTGCTGCGGCTGTACAAGCCGGATTTCAACGTGTGGCTGGGAAAACTGCACCGATTACCGTGCGGCAAACACCCAACCCTCTACCTGCATTACCAGTAGTTCCATTACGTGCAGCACTGGCACCAGAATCAGAACCAACTATTACCGAGGAACAAGTATATCCGGCAACTGCGATCGCGGATGCTCCTAGTGATACCTTAGAGGGATTGCTAGAATTGGGCAACAAATCTGCGGCTTTGTTTAAAATTGATGGCGTGACTCGCCGCATCAATATGGGTGAAAGTATTGGCTCAAGCGGTTGGACACTAGTAGATGTTAGTAATGGCGAAGCTGTTATCCGGCGTAACGGCGAAGTGCGATCGATTTACGCGGGGCAGAAATTATAAAAGTTTTTCTGTCAGCAACTCTTTTACGCAGTAAAATATTGCCGCCATCTTTGCTTTCCAACTAACTACTCGCTATCTTCCGCCCCCAACGGCTGTAACAACTCATAAATTGACAAAACGGGTACGGATGAACTCAAAAAACCTTGCGTATCGCGTGTCAAAATAGCGTCTAACCCTTCAGCAATAGCACAAGCGATTTGAACGGCATCTTCAAAATCAGCTAAACCAGATCCGAACGCTGATTCCAAGACGGCTCGATTAACGGCACAAATTACCATAGCAGTTAGCGTTTCTGAAACTGCTTGGCGTGCTTGCTCAATGCTGCGAGTGTGTCTTCGGGAAATATAAAAAATATCTGTAAGTGTTGTCGCTGTGACATATCCAACGACACGACCAGAATCAATCTCCTGAAACAACAGTTCCGCGTCCTGGAAAAATGGCTCTCGCTCCAACAGAAAATCTAGGAGAATATTGGTATCAATTAAAACTTTCACTAGAGATACTTGTCCACCCGTCGCTTTTCTAACATTGCAGCCACTTCTTCATCAGTCGGTGCTGGCTGATCTGTTTTTAACAAGCCTCGCATCCGTCTAATTGCGCCAGAGCGTTCAGGCTGAGAAATTGGCGTGTCTTGCAAGGACTCAATGATGGCGCTCACCAGTGCAAGGCGATCGCTGGGTGGTAGCTTGAAGACCTGCTCTTTCAATTCTTCTAGCAACATAGACGGCTCTTATGGTCGAAGGTGTCTATCATTTAGTATGAGCGATCGCGCCTTCTATTGATCAGATTTTCCGTCTAATTGCGCCAGAGCCCTCAGGCTGAGAAATTGGCGTGTCTTGCAAGGACTCAATGATGGCGCTCACCAGTGCAAGGCGATGTCTACGACGGGCTACGCCTACGCTGGGTGGTAGCTTGAAGACCTAGACAATTTCATGCAATTGAGAACCGATGTATGGCGGTTTACATTAGAACAATGCCAAAATATAAATATATATTTTTCAAGTTAAATAATCGGAAAATAAACCCATGAAGTTGAGTGTAACAGTACTAGAATTATCTGGAATTATAGATGGCATTAGAGGTAATGAACTACGTCGTGAAGTTAGCAAGATTGTGGACAATGGAACGAATATTTTGTTGCTTGACATGAAAGAAGTAAACTTTATTGATAGCTCTGGTTTAGGTGCTTTAGTATCAGCAATGCAAATAGTACGAACTGCTAATGGTAAACTTTGTGTCTGTTCGATCAGCGATCAAGTCAAGATGTTGTTTGAACTGACTAAAATGGATAGAATTTTTCAAACCTTTGCTGACCAAGATGAATTCAAGCGCAAAATATGGACAACACAATAAGGTGCTAGACAACAGAAAAGTCAATACGCACATTTGACTATACTAACCAAAGTTAACTTTTATC
The DNA here is from genome assembly GCF_036917755.1 of Nostoc sp. GTDB lineage: Bacteria > Cyanobacteriota > Cyanobacteriia > Cyanobacteriales > Nostocaceae > Nostoc. Next base: position 82,902 of record NZ_JBALFC010000153.1, on the reverse strand, counting down.
AAAGATAAATCATCATCAAGATTATCTTGAGCATTTAAGGCGAGAATCTTCGCTAATAATTGATTTAGCTTATACGTATCTTTTTGACTATATTCGGTTAGTAAGTCAATGAAAGCATCAATACCCCAAATCTTCCCATCTGACTGCTTAATTTCATAAGCACCATCACTAAAGATGTATAAAGTGCTGTTTTCTTCGACCTCCAAAACAGCATCCTCAAATTGGACATCAGGTAAAAAGCCGATTGGTAAATCTAAGGAACTTAGCTGTTTAACTTGGATGCTTGTTGTAGAGGTATTAGATAACAGTAAAGCTGGTGGATGTCCGGCGTTGGCATAAACGAGTTGACGTTTAAGGCGGTGATAAACTCCATACCACATTGTGAAGTATTTATCACCGTGCTTCCTCATTTGGAAGGCGTGATTTAGGGCTTTCAGGACTTCACTTGGTTGAAAAAAGTTAGTATTCGGTAGGGATTGCGATCGCAAAACATTAAGTACAGATACAGATAGGAGGGCTGAACCCACCCCATGTCCTGATACATCTAACAAATAAATTGCCAAATGATTCTCGTCAATCCAATGATGATCGAAGCAATCACCCCCTAACTGGGCTGAAGGAATAAACAGACTTTCTGTAGTTACTGCTCCTACAAGCGGTGAAGGTAGAAGCGATCGCACATAATCAGATGCCTCAGCTAATTCTGCTTCCAAAATTTGCTTTTGGGTTTGCAAATCCTGATTCAGTGTCTCCAAAGCTTGCTTTTGACTTTGTAAATCCTGATTCAGCTGGTGTAACCTTAATCCTGCTCTTACCCGTGCTTTCAATTCATTCATCTCTATTGGTTTAGAGATAAACTCATCTGCTCCAGCGTCAAGTCCCTTAACTCTATCTTCCTCCTGTCCTGGAGCTGCTCCCCTAGCAGTCAATAGAATAAAAAAAGTAGTTGTCAATTCTGGATCTGCTCTAATTCGACGACAAACTTCTAGCCCATCTACCTGGGGCATCATCCAGTCACAGATAATCAGAGCAGGATGTAATAATTGTGCTTGTGCAATTCCTTCCTCGCCATTCTTAGCGATACTGGTATCATAACCCTGATTTTGGAGTGTTCTTTTCAGTACTGTTCGCACTATCGGGTCATCATCAATAACCAGAATTTTAAACATAGATTACAGTTTATTAAAGAAATAGTTGCTTTAATTTAATTTATATGCAATTTAGTTGGGAATGTATAGTGAAAATACTCAAATTAAATAAATTAATTACCGAATATGATCATCTCAAAATATTTTATTGGTTAAGAAGTGAAAAATAAAATTTCTCTAAAAGTCAACACAGACCTGACAGCGTTGCCTCAAGTATTATCTTGGTTCGAGCAGATGAATCAACCACCTATTCCTGATAAACAAAGTTGGTGGCAATGTCAAACACTTTTGATGGAAGGCTTTACTAACATTGTTGAACATGCCCATAAAAACTTACCTGTTGAAACTCCTATTGAGATGGAAGCTGTGCGGTTAGATAAATACATAGAAATTCGCATCTGGTCTCAAGGTAAACCCTTTGATTTACAGCATAAATTGCAGCAAATATCTGAATTTGAGGAAAATGAGCAAGACCGTGGTCGTGGTTTAAAAATCATGTCTGCCATTGCTGACAAGTTGAGTTATGAGCCAACAGTTGATAATCGTTACTGTTTATTTATTAGTAAATATTATTAATTTTTCAGATTTTGGCGTTACTCTCTTTAGAGATCAAAAACTCTTGGATGCGTTTAACAACCTCTTCTAACTCTGAGATGAAGTTAGTAGTACCTCGACGTTCTTGGTTATGAGCGAATTTTTCTAATTTTTCTGCCGCCATCTGCATGGTTTTAGCTCCCAGATTGGCACTAGCACCTTTAATTTGATGGGCTTGGAGCGCTAGTTCTTGAAAGTCATAAGCTGCGATCGCTATTTTAACTACCTCTAGACGAGGTTCAATATCTTCAACAAATATTTGCAGTAGTTCCAATTCAAATTCTAGGTTGTTTTCTGAGAGTTGATGCAAACGTTCCCAATCAATTGGGAGGTCAACTGAATCTGCATCTGTTGTAGATACTATCTGGTCTGTGGCAGCTGTTTCTTTTGCCGTCAATATCACACTTCCCCAACGCTCTAGCGCCGCCGCCAATTTTTCTTTAATTACTGGCTTGCTCAGATAGTCGTCCATTCCGGCATCTAGACACATTTGTTGATCTTCTTTCATGGCATTAGCTGTCATCGCAATTACTACAGGGCGATAACCACTAGCAAAGTTGCTTTTTTGCCAACGATGAATTTCTTTTGTGGTTTCTAAACCGTCAAGAACTGGCATTTGGCAATCCATCAGAATTAAATCGTAGGGAATTTTTTCCAATAACTGCAAAACTTCTTTCCCATTACCAGCGACATCAGCGCTATAACCCAGGCTTTGGAGTTGCTTCAAAGCAACTTTCTGATTCACCAGATTATCTTCAGCTAAGAGAATTCTAAAACTTCGGCTTCGTTCAGTTTTAGTAGTTCGACTACGCTCACTGCTAAGTTTATCGGAGTCAGGAGAATGATAGTTGCTGTTGTTGTCGTAATTTTTCACTTTTAACTCCTGACTTCTGATTTCTAAATTTTGACTTCCTTTTTCTGACTCCTGACTTCTGACTTCTGTCTTCTCTTGTTCCGCCTGCGTTCCTAAGATAGTCATGATGGTATCGAGGAGTCGGGACGGCTTCACAGGTTTGACCAAATAAGCCGCAAATCCGATTTTTAGCGCCCGTTGAATTTCATCCCGTTGATTAGTAGAGGTAAGCATAATCAAAGGTAGCCCAGCGATCGCTGAATCTGCCTTAATTTGCTCTCCTAAAGTCATGCCATCTATTTCTGGCATCTGCATGTCAATCACAGCTATGTCATAGAGATTTTTTTGCTTGGCGGCTTCCTGAATAACTTTGAGGGCAGTAGTAGCCGAAGCAGCCTGATCCACCATCATCCCCCAACGGATAGCTTGATGGTAGATGATTTTGCGATTAGTGGCATTATCATCTACTACTAACAAGCGTCGATTCCGCAAAAGTTCGCGTTCGCCCTGAGCGTTGGCTTTGCGATCGCCTTCTGAGGAAATTGGGTCAAGTTGCTTGGCGAGAGTTACTTCAAACCAAAACTTAGATCCTTTCCCCAACCGACTTTCTACGCCAATTTCTCCTGCCATCAAGCTCACTAGTTGCTTGCAGATGGCTAATCCCAAACCTGTGCCGCCATATTTGCGGGTGGTGGAAGCATCTACTTGGGTAAATGGCATAAAGAGTTTGGATTTGTCTTCAGGGGTAATGCCAAGACCGGTATCTGTAATGGCAAAATAAATGGTAGCTGTAGTAGAGTTTTCTGAACGCAATTCTGCTCGTACTACTACCTCTCCATTGCTGGTGAACTTGATCGCATTGCTGATCAAGTTCATGAGAATTTGCCGCAGGCGGCCAGCATCGCCTTGGAGGTGGGTGGGGACGTTGCTATAGATCAACGCGGCAATTTCTAATCCCTTATTATGGGCTGAGGGAGCTAATAATTCCAACACCTCTTCCACACAGGTAGATAAATCAAAATCTAGAGTTTCTAGTGTCATTTCTCCAGCCTCAAGTTTGGACAGATCCAAAATTTCGTTGATTAGGGTTAAGAGGGCGTCTCCACTAATGCGAATTGTTTCGATAAAATCCCGTTGCTCAGGGTTTAAGGGAGTTTCTAACATTAAGCCTGTCATCCCTAAAACAGCATTCATCGGAGTCCGAATTTCATGGCTCATGTTGGCCAAAAAGGCACTTTTGGTTTGAGAAGCTAATTCAGCTTGTTGACGAGCAATTTCGAGTTCTCGTCGCTGTTGAGTTTCGGCGTTTAACATTTGGGCTTGAGCTAAGGCAATACCTACTTGGTCAGCTATTTGCCGTAAAAGATGAGTTTCAAAGCTAGACCAGTGGCGGGAACTGCCACACTGATGGACAATCAGCAAACCGCAGAGTTCTTCTTTGACAAGAAGGGGTATGACCAAATGGGACTTGACTCCAAATTCTTGCAATAATTCCATATGGCTTTTTTCGGCTTCAGCTATATCGAATTCAGCAAGCCCCAGATTCCGTTTTTGACGGAACTGCTGTAGATAGTACTGCTGTACGTATTCTGCTTGAAAGTAAGCATCGGTGAACTTGTTTTCTTTGATTGCTAGCCACCCAGAAACTACTGCCTCAACCACGGTGGCTCCAGATTCATCTGTCAAAGGTTGATAAATCAAGACTCGATCACTATGGAGAATTTTTTGTACTTCGGTGACAGTGATTTGGAGAATTTCTTTGATTTGCAAAGACTGACGAATCTTCAGGGTGATTTCAGTAAATAATTGCGATCGCAAGTTTTGGCGTTGGATTTCTTCTTCTGCCTGCTTGCGCTCAATAAACTGCCCTACTTGCTCACCAATAGAATTCATGACTGTTGCCAAATCTGGTTCAGGTTGCTGAATCTGATGGCTAAAGCAGGTAATGACACCGAGGATTTTTTTACCACTACGGATCGGAAAACCGAAAGCTCCGTGCAATTTTGCTTGGATAGCAATTTGAAAGCGGACGAAATTCTGATCTTTAACGACATCAGCGATCCAAACAGGTTCACCACTAGCCCAGACACGGCCGGGCAGCCCAATTCCGGGTGCAAAAGTAGTCTGCCGACTTAGGATGTCAAATTCTTGCATCTCAAAGGAGATTTTATACCATGAATTTAGGAAAGTTAGTAAATTTGCTTGCTGATCTACTATCCAAAATTCACTTAAATCCCATCCCAAACTTTCGCAGATTCCTTGCATGATTTGGGGCATCGCTTCGTTGATTGTAGTTGACTCTGCTAAGACGCGCGTTGTAGAATATTCCGCCTTGAGATGTTGTTCAGTTCGTTTGCGTAAGCGAAGCTGGTCGTGGATATCGCTGATGTCAATACCTGTGCCAATAATATATTCAACGTCGCCTTTATCGTCTTGTAAGCTAGTGTTAGTCCAGGCAATCAGCCGCCGGCTGCCATCCTTTGTTACCCAATAGTTTTCGTATTCATTGGGCGCTTCACCAGTTCGCAACTGCTCAAAAACTGCTTTCACTGGCTCGATCTCTTCAGGAAGTATAAACAAGTTCCAGAAATGCCTTCCTCTCACCTCATCAAATGAGTAACCAGTTGTTTGTTCACAAGCCTGATTGAAGCGAACGATTTGCCCTTGTGTGTCAATAACTATTACTAAAGTGCTGGCTGTATCAAGGACTGCTGAGATAAAGTTGCGTTCTTTTTTTAGTGTCTCCTCTGTTAATTTACGCTGTTTTACCTCACGATAAATGAAGTAGTAGACTATAGCCAGAATCAGAAAACTTAGACAAATAGCGATCGCAAGTGTCAAAAGAGTATTTTCGGCACTAGTTTTTGTGATTTTTAACTGCTGCTGAAGTTCTTGCCTCTTTTTGTTTTCCATCTCATGAATGATATTGCGGATATCACTCATTAAGTTATGTCCCTGATTCGTATTTATGATCTCCAATGCAGCATCTAATCCTAAATTTTGGCGCAAGTCGATAGTCTTTTTCAGTTCGTTCAGTTTTACTGTGATTAGAGGTTCAAGGGTGTCAAGTTGACTCAGTTGCTTAGAATCATCTGCTGTTAATTTTCTTAGCTGCTTAATTTCGGGAGCAAGTTTGGTAATTGCTGTCTGATATGGTTTTAGATACGCATCCTGTTTAGTGAGTATATAACCCCGTTGTCCTGTTTCAGCATCCTTGATATTAGACAGCAGTTCTTGCAAACTGTTGCTTGTCAGTTGGATGTTATTCAACTGTTTATTAGTATTAATCAACACTTCCGTACTTTGATAAAAGAGCGTGCCAATCAGGAGTAAAATTGCCAACGCCAAGCCAAACCCTGCGGCAACCTTTTCTAAAAATTGTTTGCTTGTCTTTTGTACCTGTTTGCGTGTATCACTTGCCAATACCAAACTTGCTAAGTTGCGCCGCATTTCTAGTTGCTTGATTACCTGGCGACCTAGCATTCGTAATGCTTCAATTTGTTCTGGAGATAGGTTTCTTCGCACATGGTCAATTACACAAAGTGTTCCTAGTGCATATCCTTCAGGGTTAATTAGTGGTACTCCAGCATAAAACCGAACATTTGGGTCAGAGGTGACTAGCGGGTTTGTCGCAAACCTTTCGTCTTCTGTGGCATCAGGCACAATAAAAACTTCCGGTTGCATAATCGCATGAGCGCAGAATGCTATATTTCGGGGTGTTTGTAGGGCATCCAAACCAATCTTTGACTTAAACCACTGGCGATCGCTATCAACTAAACTGATTAAAGCAATGGGAGTTCCACAAATATATGAGGCTAAACGGGTGAGGTCGTCAAAGGCAGCTTCCGAACGAGTATCAAGGATCTTATACTGCAAAAGAGATTCGATTCGCTGTATTTCGTTGTCAGGTAATGGTGCTTTCATTCTTCAGCCTTATACCATTTTGGATTTTAGATTTTGGATTAGGAATCGTCTTGGTGTAAATTCAGTAGACATCCCAAGGTCAACTCAGTGTACAAACTAGATCGAGAACTATCTGCCATCGGTCGATACTGTAGTTGTAAATAAAAAACTTGCTGCCAAAAAATTTTCTGACTGCTAGCTGATGTATTCAGCTTGGGATTATGATGCCCAAAATAGACGCTTATTAAGACATGGCAAAAATCTCGTTTCCAGCCAGAGGCTGGAAATGCTCTTCAATTGCGGCTCTGCCGCAAGTCTTGAGGCCGCAGCCCCCCATTATGCATTCCCAGTCTCCAACTGGGAACGAGACAATCTCTAAATGCTGCTTCTAGACTAACTTTCACGTTAAGTTGTCACCAATAGTCAGAGACTGGTAACGAGTCAAGCCTTATCAAGCAGGTTTTTAGGACTTGTGTGTACACTGTAGCCGTTTTGGGGAGAGGAATGGAAGCGGTTTTTCTAGTATACTTTACGACTTTTCAAACATCCTCTTAACAATTCTGTTCAAAATCTAGGGTTTTCCGTAGTGAAAGTTCTATAACAGTTTGCTCATATTATTTGCCTACATGAGATAATTTCCTATTAAATGAGTGTTTAACATCGAGAAAATTAGCTCAATATTTGTATGCAGCAACTATCAATCCATAGTGTGGAGTTACCAATTCATCTTAGTGCTAAAACAATTGCTCGACGTTTAAGTGTGACAGTTATGTGCCTCACCTTAGCAGGCATATTAAGTGGCTATTTCTGGCTCTCAGAGTTTCCCTTCCCAGCTACCAAATGGTTTTACGAACTATTTAGCCTAGATGGAGAATTGAATATTCCTTCCTGGTATTCCGTATTCTCTCTATTATTTTGTTCGGGATTACTTAAAGTAATTACCGCTATTAAGACGCAAGACCGCTATTTTTCTTACTGGAAAACTCTATCTTGGATATTTTTCTATTTGAGTTTGGATGAAGCATTTAGTTTTCACGAGATTTTGATTATTCCGTCAGTGCGACAATCGCTTCATCTCAATCCGATATTTTTCCAAACCTGGGTTATCCCTGGTGCTATTTTAGTGGGAGTTTTTGCATTTAAATATCTCAAATTTTTGCTCCATCTCCCTCAAAAGAGTCGGTATTTATTTCTGATTGCCGCAGTTGTTTATGTGGGTGGAGCCTTAGGTATGGAAATGGTGGGTGGAGTTTTGAGAGTAGATTTTGGGCGACGCACCCTAATAACGTTTATTGGCATATTTGTTGAAGAGTTTTTGGAAATGGTCGGAATTGTGATTTTTATTTATGCGCTGCTAGCTTACCTTAGCAGCTTGAAAGAAAGCATTCAACTGAAAATCTATATATCTGAAAAGTGATATGAAGTCTATGCTTTCCTAACAGGGTAAGCGCATTTGGACGCAGAGCGATAAAACCTTGTAGTTCGCCGTTAGCAAAGCTCCCTCTACTTCCCACTCACCACTCTATGCCCAATATCTCTCCGGTAATATATACTCTCAAACTGAATATATTTGATCGCTGCGTAGGCTTGGGCGATCGCTTGCTGAAAATTTTCTCCGATTCCAGTCACATTTAAGACTCGACCCCCATCTGTGACTAGTTCTTGTTGCTGGTTCAACTTCGTACCTGCATGAAATACAGTTGCTCCTGTTGCCTCTGCGTCGCCAATGCCAGTAATCACCTGACCTTTCTCATATTCTCCGGGATAACCGCCGGAAGCTGCAACGACGGTGGCAGATGCTCCCCCTTTCCAAGCAATGGGCGGCAATTCACTTAATCGCTGCTGTACACAAGCCAGAAGCAATTCTTCAAGAGGTGTTTCTAACAGTGGCAAAATCACCTGGGTTTCTGGATCGCCAAAGCGACAATTAAATTCCAAAACTTTTAAATCGCCATCGGGTGCAATCATTAATCCAGCATACAACACACCTCGGTAGTCAATGCCTTTAGCTCGTAAAGTGGCGATCGCTCTTTCTAATACTTCTGTTTGAATACGTGTCATCAAAGAAGGCGTAGCAATCGGTGCTGGGCTATATGCTCCCATCCCGCCAGTATTTTCCCCCGTATCGCCGTCACCAATCCGCTTATGATCTTGAGCTGGCAGCAAAGGTCGAATTGTTAACCCATCCGTCAAGGCTAAAACTGACACCTCTTGTCCAATTAAACATTCTTCAATGACGACAAATTCACCAGCACTGCCAAACTGTCCCTGAAAAATTGCATCAACGGCATTTTCTGCCTGTTCAACTGTTTCAGCTACCGTTACACCCTTACCAGCCGCCAAGCCATCAGCTTTGATAACAATTGGCGCTCCCTGAGATTTGACGTAAGATTTTGCTGCTGCTGCCTCCGTAAATACCGCAGCCCGTGCCGTCGGAATCCCTGCTTCTTGCATCAGAGCTTTTGCCCAAGCTTTACTCGCTTCAATTTGCGCTCCGGCTCTGATTGGGCCAAATACCATCAGTCCTTTGTCTTGGAGGTAATCTGTGATTCCCCTCGCCAAGGGGACTTCTGGCCCAACTATTACCAGAGTTATGCCATGTTCTAGAGCATATCGGCTCATGCCCTCAAAATCATCTACTGCTAGGGGCAAGTTCTGGCAACGTTCCATACTTGCTGTACCCCCATTCCCTGGTACACAGATAACTTGCTCAATTTGCTTAGATTGCAACAGTTTCCATGCCAGAGCGTGTTCGCGCCCCCCATTACCTACAACTAAAACTTTCACTAATTTCCTCGTGCGTCCCTATTATGCATATAGCAATCCTATCTGATTTGTGAAAATTCTCGGTGTCCAGAACTCCGACTTCTTAAAGAAGTCGGGGTTCTAACTTTTCACGAATGTTTTAGGATTGCTATATCCAACTTTAATTATTCCGCCCTGCTAACCTGTTTGAACTATTGAGTTTTAACTGTATTTATTCTTAAAATCAGATTTTATGAATTCATGAACTTATAATCTTTATTGTTAGCAATTACTAAATATACTTAATAATTTACTTTAAATATAACTAGGTTATTTTACTTATATTTTATGTTGAAAACGCTACAATAATGAATTTAAAAAAATCTTCAATTAGTAACAAAATATTGATTATAATTATTAACTTGTGATTTTAGAGATTAATCAGGATATAAAAAAATAGGCGACATGGCTAAAATTATCGTTACTGGAGCCGCCGGATTTATTGGTTCTCATCTTGCAGAAAGATTACTGCAACAAGGAGAAGAAGTGATCGGAATTGATGAATTCAATGATTACTACGATCCGATGTTAAAGCGTAAGAATATTATACACTTACATCGTTCACCTAGCTTTACATTAATTGAAGGAGATATTCAGTTTTTAGATTGGCAGAAACTCCTAAAAGATGTTGATATAGTTTACCATCAAGCGGCACAAGCAGGCGTTAGAGCAAGTTGGGGTAAAGCTTTTCGAGGTTACACAGAACGAAATGTTAATGCTACACAAGTTTTGCTAGAAGCAGCCAAAGATGCTAAACATCTGAAAAGGCTAGTATTTGCCTCTTCATCGAGTGTATATGGTGATGCAGAAACATTACCTACCCACGAGGCAATTTGTCCTCAACCAGTTTCTCCTTACGGGATTACGAAGCTAGCAGCAGAGTTTTTGTGTGAACTGTATTACAAAAACTTTGGCGTACCCTGTGTTACATTGCGCTATTTCACAGTTTATAGCCCCAAACAGCGCCCAGATATGGCATTTCATAAGTTTTTTAAATCGATTTTGCAGGATGAAGCGATTCCTATTTACGGCGATGGCCAGCAAACGCGGGAGTTTACGTTTGTTAGTGATATTATCGCTGCTAATTTAGCCGCCGCGATCGCACCCCAAGCAGTGGGAGAAATCTTTAACATCGGTGGTGGTAGCAGGGTAGTTTTAGCAGAAGTCTTGGATAGGATTGAAGAAATCGTTGGGAAATCAATCAAAAGAAACCACATAGAAAAGGCGATGGGAGATGCCCGCCACACTGCTGCTGATGTATCTAAAGCACAGAAAATTCTGGGATATCAGCCGCAAGTCTCCTTGAGAGAGGGTTTGACAGAGGAATGGAAGTGGGTAAAATCTTTGTATTCCCTATCCTCCTAATTTTCCTCATCCCCCTTATCTTCTTAATCTTCACTTTTGTTATAGCGGTTCTTGTTTACGTGAGGTACACCTGTGGTGGTTCTAGAGGCATAGGTAATTCTGGAGGTTCGGGTAAAGTAGTACCGTCATATAAAACTGCTGCTTTACCTTCACTCCTACCTGCATTAACGGCTTGTCTAGCTTCCTCCCATGATGGAAACGTAAGAAACAACCATTGCCCAGTTTTATCGTTAGCAATAGCTATAGTAGTTTCCCGTTCTTTCCAAACATTATCTGACATAGTGTGTGCTTTGTAGGTCATTTAATGACAGAGTGTTAGTTTTATCGTCCATACAGGTTAGGTTAATTCAATAAGCTTACATAAGATTAACCAGACGGGAGGTAACTTGTTAGCTAATACATATTTTTCAGCGTTAGCTATCCAAAAAGGAATAGCATAGTTTTCTAACAATTCATGATTTTAGTTGAAGGAAGAATATACTTATCTTCCATTAGTCGTTGATGAGTTAGAAAATATTGGAAATATTGATTACAATCTTTGATAATATTATTAATCGCTTGATTATTGTCACGTTTGATTGAGTCAATCCAGTTATTAAATTTCACATTATCAACAATTTTTTCTTGCCCGACATAAATCATACTTATGAAGTGCTGTTGAAATATATCTAATCTTTGTCCCCTATTTTCAATCAAGCTACTTGTTTCTGTACCATTACCATCGGCTGATACTCTCAGTTCACATTCTTCTACTTGTCTAGAACTAGTGGCATGAAAATGAGCAAAATAGGGTTCTCTAATATTACCCTTTCTTAAATAAACTTCTTGTTTGCAAATAGGACAAATTAAACCTTGTTTTGAGTAAGAAACAAAATCACAATCCTTTGCATAAACTCTTTTGCTACCTTTATATATTGAGATTGCATATTCCATATTCAATTGATCCTAGTGATACTCTCATTATTATGAGAATAACTGTTAATACTTAGGATATACCTGAGTAGAGTTACTGATTATACTTGTATCTGCCAACATATTTCTTTTAGTGGTTGTAACTTTCCCATTGTAAAGGTGACGTGGTAAACGTAGTCTGAGTCTTTCTTGAAATGATTCGACACCGACTGAACCTTTAGATGCTTTATATTCCACCTTAATTACCATATCCTTATTTGACTATGAAAAAACCTCTGCTCTATTTGTGTCATAGTCAATTCATAGTCAAAGTCAAGTTAAAAAATGTAAAAACCACCACTAGTTTTCTACGTTTACTAGTGGTGGTTTTGTTGAATCCTTGATATATCAAGGCTTTTTGCTATTTATTGTGATGCCAGGAACCGGACTTGAACCGGTGACACGAGGATTTTCAGTCCTCTGCTCTACCAACTGAGCTATCCCGGCTGGGGCTTTTGTGAGCCACGATTACTAAATGTAGCAAACATTAAAGAATATAGCAAGTCCTTAAAGAAAATAAAATATTTATGTAGCTTTTAACCTCAACTTTAACCAGATGAAAACGGCTACAAATAGCAGAAATTGGACAAGAACAATACTTGGGCCAGAAGCAAAGTTGAAAATACCTGAGACAATGATGCCAGCAATGCTGCTGATCGAACCAACTATCACCGACATGACTAGAAAGCGGCTAAAGTGGTGACTCATCAGTTTGGCGGTGGAGGCGGGAATAACCAAAAAGGCGTTCACCAGTAAAACGCCGACAGCTTTAATTGCGACAGCAACGGCGAGTGAAAGCAAGACCACAAAAACATAGCGGTACAATTGGACGGGAATACCTTGAACTTGCGCGACATCAGGGTTAAGGGTCAATAAAATTTGCTGCCGCAGGGTTGATAGTAAAAATATGCTACCTCCCACAAGTACTAACAGCGTCAAAATCAAATCTGTGGTATCGATCGCTAGAATATCGCCGAACAGCACCGCCATCAAGTTACCATGATATCCTTTAATCAGGCTCGTGAGAATTACACCGATCGCTAATGCCCCAGATAGCACTATACTAAGTACGCTATCGCTAGCTAAGTCGGTTTTGTCGATAAAATAGAGGACAATAACGCCAAAAACTAAGGTAAAAGGTAACAGCATCCAAGTAGGATTTATTTGTAGCAGCACGCCTAACGCCACACCTACTAATGCTGCATGACCAACCGCATGGCTGAAAAAGGATAACTGGCGCAAGGTGACAAAACTACCCAACATACCGCCAAGTATTCCCATTAATACAGCACCGACGATCGCACGCTGCATAAAGGGGAATTCTAACAACTTTACCAAGTCATTGCTATTGGCGATCGCAAGCCTTGCTATTTGACAATCATTGCAGAAATCTATAATTACTGGCATCTTTCATTCTTTAATTACGAATTACGAATTACGAATTACGAATTATTTTAATGTTGGTGCTGGTAGCGACTGAAACCTGGGCCATAGGTTGCTAACAGGTTTTGCGGTGAAAGGGCAATTTCCGGCTTACCAGTACAAACAATGCTTTGATTCAGGCAAAGCACGCGATCGCAATGGCGATTTACCATATCAATATCATGAGAAACTTGCAATACCGTCCAACCCTCTTCCCGCTTTAATTCATTTAGCAAAGCATAAAAATCTGCTGTACCTTGCACATCAACACCAGCAAAAGCTTCATCTAGTACCAACAGTTTCCGAGGCATTACCAAACAATAAGCCAATAAAACCCGCTTCAGTTGACCACCGCTAAGAGTACCAATAGCTTGATGCTGTAAATGATAAGCATCGGTTCGCCGTAAAGCTTCTACAACTGCTGCCGATTTTTCTCGGTCTTGTCTCCACAAGCCGGAGAAAAATGAATCCTTTCTTTTCCTTTCATTAGTCCATCCCAGCCCCACCAATTCGCTAACAGAAATGGGAAAGCTGCGGTCAAAAATAAAGTTTTGCGGCATATAGCCCAACAGGTGACGTAAACGCCCCAGCCTTGCAATTGGAAGACCCAATATTTCAATCGTACCAGCACTTCGAGGTATCAAATCTAAAACCGCTTTTACCAAAGTACTTTTACCAGCGCCATTGGGTCCGACAATGGCTGTATCTTTTCCTGGCAACAATTCAAAGGAAACGTCTTTAACAGCTAGATAGCTGCCTTGATAGACAGTTAATCCTTCTACTTTCAAAATATTATTAGTCATTAGTCATTGGTTATTGGTTATTGGTCATTAGTCATTTTTCATTGGTCATTTGCAAAGGACAAGTGACAAATGACAAACCTATTTACACGCCGTTTCAAAAGTTTGCAAGTTAGCTTTCATCGCCTGAAAATAATGTTGCGGATCTGTTTCGCCAGTTTCCAGAGAATCCAGAGGACGCAAAGTTAATTTCAAGTCTTTGGAGAGGCTGACCAGCAGTTTATTATCTACTCCTGGTTCACTAAATAAAGCTTTAACTTTGTATTTTTTCACAGCGTTGACTGCATTTTGCACATCGGTTGGTGAAAGTTGATCTTCGGGAATTTGCACCACAGCAACTTGCTTGAGGTTATAGCGTTTAGCTAAATATGGAAACGCATCATGAAAAGTAATAAAGGTGCAGCTAGGAGTTTTCTGCAAAGTCTGCTGAAATTCGCTGTTTAAACTTTCTAATTCTTGAATATAAGCCGCAGCATTGGCCTCATAAGTAGCTTTGTTCGCGGGGTCAGCAGCAATTAATCCATTCCGAATATTAGTTACCTGCTGTTTCGCCAAAACTGGATCTAACCAAACGTGAGGATTGCCTTGGGCGTGTTCGTGGTCTTTTTCCTCTTGCGTCGTTTTCACAACAGGTGAAATTTCATTTAAGGGTTTAATGCCTTTACTGGCATCAATTTCAGCTAATTTGGGATTTTGGGCATTTTTGACAGTATTTTCCAGAAATACCTCCAAACCTAACCCATTTTTTACTAACACATTTGCAATGGCGATCGCTTTGACATTTTCTGGTGTCGCTTGGTATTCATGTACCTCCGTACCAGGTGGCACTAGAATTTCTACATCTGCGACATTTCCAGCCACTGCCTTAGTAAACAAATATATCGGCAAAAATGTCGTCACTACTTTAGTTTTTCCCGACTGCGCCCGTGGGGTAGATGCAGCTTCCTGTGCTTGTGGCGACTGTTCGGAAGTTTTTCCCTGATTCGGATTCGATTGACTACAGCCAGTAGCCATTGACAACATTAGCAGAGCAATTATGGGCAAGATGCCGCTTCTTTGCCTGTCTATTCTAAGTCCTCTGCAATTCACAATCACGGTGTTTTCTCCTCAAAGCGGATGCTTGCTTGCTCTGCTTCTGTCACAATTTCTATTCTGCATTTTATACTATAATAATTCTCATTCTCATTCTAGACAGATAATATCATTCTGGGTTTCCTGTGTAATGAGTAACAACAAAACTTTTTCAGGTGGTACAGCCCTCTGCAATTTAGTTTTCCCTGAATAATTAGGATTTCTTGACTTTTTTGTGAAAAAGTTTCCTAACTTCTGATAAGATTACTGACAAAGATTCTTAGAAAGCCCACGTTTTTTTAAACGTGGTTTGGGTGTGAATTGGAGATCAGTGTGAGGAGAAAAATGCAAAAATTCTGTAAATATCTGCTATTTAGTCCAGCAATCTGCGGTGTAATGCTATTTGTGAATACTGCTGCATTTGCAGGTGAAACATCCAGCACGTCTGAAATCAATCAACCGCAAGTTTTAGCTAATCCAGACACAAAAGCTACGAACTTAGCGCCAGTTCAGACAATAGGGCAAGTTACCTCTGTGTCTCAATTTTCCGACGTACAACCCACCGACTGGGCATTCCAAGCATTGCAATCCTTAGTTGAGCGCTATGGCTGTATTGCAGGATACCCAAATAGCACTTATCGTGGTAATCGGGCATTAACGCGATATGAGTTTGCTGCTGGTTTGAATGCTTGTCTTGATCGGGTTAACGAACTAATTGCTACAGCCACTGGCGATTTAGTTAAAAAAGAAGATTTAGCCACATTACAAAAGCTGCAAGAAGACTTTTCAGCAGAACTGGCGACACTCCGAGGTCGTGTAGATTCAGTAGAAGTACGTACTGCTGAATTGGAGGCGAATCGGTTTTCAACCACAACCAAACTGAATGGGGAAGTGGTAATGGCGATCGCCAGTGTCATAAGTGGAAATACAGTTAATGGTCAGAAAGTCAACCAAAATACTGTCCTTGCAGATCGGGTGCGTCTGAACCTTGATACCAGTTTCACAGGTCAAGATTTACTCAGAACGCGACTTCAGGCAACAAACCTAGATCCCTTCTCTCAGACTGCTACCTTTACACCAGAAGGTGATCTCCGATTTGCTGGTGGTAACAACAATAATGGAGTTGTGATAGACGCGCTGTTATATCAATTCCCTCTCGGTAAGAAAACAGGCATCACCCTGGAAGCAAATGCAGGTGCAATTGATGATTTCACCAACACAGTCAACCCGTACCTAGATGGGGACGGTGGTACTGGTGCCCTTTCCCATTTTGGGACTCGCAACCCAATTTATTATCTAGTCAATGGTACTGGTATAGGAATAAAACACGAGTTCAGTGATAACCTCGAACTAAGCTTGGGGTATTTAGCGAATGATGCTGCTAACCCTCAGCTAGGCTCTGGACTGTTCAACGGTGCTTATGGTGCAATGGCGCAGTTAACTGTTAAGCCTAGCAACCAAATTACCCTTGGTTTGACCTACATTAACGCCTACAAAAATACTTTTTTTGCCAATGGTAGTGGTGGTAGCAATAACGCTAATGACAACATATTGCAGAATGCTTCTAGTAACTCCTACGGTATAGAAGCATCCTTTCAACCTAGCTCAAAATTCCTGATTGGCGGTTGGGCTGGCTTAACTAAAGCTCGCGTCCTTTCAGTTACTCCTGGTGATGCTGACATCTGGAACTATGCCGTTACACTGGCTTTCCCGGATCTTGGTAAAAAAGGTAACATTGCAGGCATTATTGTGGGTATGGAACCGAAAGTTACTAGTGTGAGCAGTTCTCTCAGCAATGCAGGTATCAACAAAGATCCAGACACTTCATATCACATTGAAGGTTTCTATCAATATCAACTGAGTGACAATATCAGCATTACCCCAGGAGTTATCTGGATAACAGCGCCAGATCATAACAATCAAAACGATGATATCGTGATTGGTACAGTGAGAACCACATTCACTTTCTAATTTTTAAAATCTTGCCTGAAGACGCAAATTTATCGAAACAGAATTCAGGAGTCAAGAGTCAGAATACAGGAAAGGTATTCTGTATGACTGGCGGATGAATAATCGGCGTTTTTGCACCCCCACCAAATTTTAAATTTGGTGGTGCAACAATTCAGTCGCGGATCTGAATCGCCGACTGATTGATTCTGACGCCAAGCCGAGGAGCGTCTCCGGCTCCGCTCCTGAATTCTGACTTCTGAATTCTTCTTCAATCAGGAGCATCTCACCTTTGCAAATATACTTGGCGATTAGAAATCGCGGCTACACAAACGAAGTCCACCTGCGCGGACTCTAAGAATTTTAAACCCACGGAGGTGGGTTTTATCTGTATAGCCGCGAATTTTATTCGCCAGGGCTAGGAGTATTTTTACAAAAGTGATCTGCTCCCTATTTATTCTTTGCGTCTTCGCTTTTATGTGTGATTTCAAAAAGAAAAACCCAGCATTTTTTGCTGGGTTTTATATCTTAAAACGAGAACGAGATTGTTATTTTTTCAGACGGGGTAAATAGATTATTTTAAACTAACTTTGATTTCCGTTTGATAAATGACCCCGCACTCACAGCACCAAAGGCTAGTAAACCCAACATAGAAGTAGGTTCGGGGACACTAGCTAGTCTATAGGTATGGTTATCACTTTCAAATGCAATATCGCTAGAACTTAGAACTATCTTGTTAAAAGTCTGTCCCGGATCTGCGAGGAAATTAACGAAAACATTGTCCTGAGGACTAGTCTGATTACCGCTAGCAGTAGTTCCAGGAACTTGGCTGCCAGTAAAAGTATTCAACAGAGTATTGCCGTTAAAAAATGCGATCGAATTATATTTGTCAACTGAACCCCACTGCAAGCCAAAGTAATCAAGTGCTTGAGCAAAATCAATCGTCACAGAACCAGTGTTACCTGCAACGTTGGAGGTTGTGGGAGAAATAGTTAAATACTTGCTTGTATCACCAGCCGGTGCAGCATATTGATTAGATTGAGTCCCTTGAACTACACCGGGAGTACCAACAGGAGAAGAGTATTTAGCAAATCCAGTGGTCGGTGCGCCACTTTCAAAAGTAACTGTAGTGGTTCCAGCAACAGTAGAGAATATCCCATTCGCAGTAGGAGTTGTGCTTCCCGTAGTCAGGCTAACAGCGCCAGCTGGGTTAGCACTCATGAAAACAACTGCTGTTCCAACTAAAGCTAATGATAGTTTTTGCAGAGTAGACATTGATTTATTTCCTTAAGCATTTGATACCCATACCTTCGCATATCATCTGAGTATTTGTGTAGTCATCAGCAATCATTTTTACCAAAACAATTTATTGACTCAATGAATCTGAAGATAGGAAAAAGCTGCTTAAAATAAGGGGTATGAAGAAAATTATGTCCAAACAAATCTATGTGTATATACTTAGGTTAATATGAAGATTGTACAATTTTAAATTATGTTGAAGTGTAGAGTTGGCTCCTGTGCAGTCAATCTTTCTTATGTACGTTAAGATACATAATTCCTGTCTATACTTACTATTTTTTTAGCTTGTTGTCCAATTCAACAATCAGGTTTGCACACCAAATTCTTCTGGATCAACATCCCAATTTATCCAGCGAATTGCTTCACGCGCTGATTTCATTTCAGGTGGAACTCGCAAGGCATGAATAAAGCTTGTGCTAGGGCAAGTCATTTTTAATAAATAAATCGGCTCGATATCCACATTATTATCAATTTTTAATAGTGTATATTCTTGCCAATTATCTAATTCAATAGCTTGTAATTCTTCGCAAATTCTGGCGTAACCGATACCCTCAATTAGTACTCGCCGTAGTTCGGCATTTTCCTCTGATAAAAACCATTCAGCTTGCCATTGTTCAGGGTGGATTTTACCGTACTTTTCAGGCAAGGTTACATCGTGATAGAAGTAAAGGCTAAATCCATTCCATCGGTATACTCTATTGCGGGTTCACCTTCAGCGTGGAGGCGATTTTGATTGTCTAAGCGCAGATGAAGAGGGCGATCGCATACTATACAAATATTTTTATAAGGTAAAACCCTACCACAATATTTGAATAAAGATTCAAGTGCTTGCCATATTTCTTGATTGTAAGGAAAGCTGAAAACGGAAAAATCAAAGTCATAACAAATAAAGAAGCAACGAATCCATTCTATAGGTTGAATGAAGTCAGGCAGTGATTCCCATTCATCAGGATCACCCCCCATATAACCTGGGGTCATGTAAAGACTGAAAATTTATTTTTCCAACTCATCCCATTCGTTTCCAAGTTTGCTGTCCAGTTCGCGGCTGAATTGTGTATAAAAATCATGTTGATTCTCAAAGTCTTGCCGCAAATCACATATTTCATCGATTAGTGTAAGTAGGTAGGCACAATTAAAGCGAACTACGTAAACTTATGTAAAGCACCAGAAATGCTTTGAATATAAGCTTTTAAGCGATTTACATTTATTAATCTAGTTGTATTTTTTAGCGCCCACCTACTTATAGCCAGACGGTATATCTAATTGATTCACATATTTTATTGCCCCATAAAGACTATCTACAAAAATAATTTCAGGATCTTCTTCGCGCATAGCTGCATAGACAAATTTGACCGCTTTCGCAGCTTTTTCACGATCGATTCGCTCAGTTGAAAGCGCGATCGCTCTCCACTTTTCTCGATAAACTGGAATCAAAGCCTCTTGCTCAGGCGTTAACTTCTCAATCAGCGACATAGCGCCAACCTTCAGGCTCGTATTCCCGTTGAATTTTCACTATCCAGTCACCTTGGGGAATAGAAATAGCTTTATGCTCCTCATGAGCTAGCAATGCCGTCTCTGAAAACACACGTAAAGAAAGTGTGCTATCTTTTTCGTATAATTCTGCCTTTCCCTCAGTAATACGATGTTTATGAGCCGTAACTTCGCCTTCTGCCAAAGTTAAATGAGGTATTTTTTGTCCTTCAACCTGCTGCACAGGTAGTAAGATTACATCACCTTGACGAATTGCTTGCATAGTTTTGCCTCAAGCGGATAGGTATAAACCCCACTCCGCTTTTAATCTGAAGTTTGGTTTAATTTTGGCACAAGCTCTATTAGAGTGGGGCATTGGGCATTGGGCATAGATCAATTCAATAGTTATTCTTCCGTTGCTCCCCCTGCTTTCTCATCTCTCATTCCCCATGCCCCATGCCCCATGCCCCATGCCCAATTCCCCAATTAAAGGATATTTTGAAAACTTTACTCGCCAATTATGCGTTAGATAAGTTAAAGATTGAAATAGCTGGAAATTCACACCCAGCGTTTCCCTACCCTATCCTTTAGGAAGGACTGCACCCGAAGTTAAGCGGATTTTCGCCCTAACGGGCA
The DNA here is from genome assembly GCF_036917755.1 of Nostoc sp. Taxonomy (GTDB): domain Bacteria; phylum Cyanobacteriota; class Cyanobacteriia; order Cyanobacteriales; family Nostocaceae; genus Nostoc. The sequence continues at coordinate 62,638 of NZ_JBALFC010000153.1, read as the reverse complement.
GTTTGTGTGAGGATTAAATCACCGCCCTAAGCGTGACCTTTTATCTTGACAATTTGCAAAAATTAACTCAATTTGACTGTTTAGCTTAGTAGCTATTCTTTTTTTTGAAATTTCCATGTCAACTCTCGTCATCGTCGAATCTCCAACCAAAGCTCGTACCATTCGCAACTACTTGCCATCAGGCTATCGGGTAGAGGCGTCTATGGGTCATGTGCGTGACCTACCTCAGTCGGCTAGTGAAATTCCTGCTGCCGTCAAGGGGGAAACATGGGCGCAGCTAGGGGTAAATGTGGACGCCGACTTTGAACCGGTATATGTTGTCCCGAAAGACAAAAAGAAAATTGTCACTCAGCTCAAAGAAGCCCTCAAAGACGTAGATGAACTGATTCTGGCAACGGACGAAGACCGGGAAGGTGAAAGCATTAGTTGGCATTTATACCAATTGCTGAAGCCAAAAGTTCCGACTAAGCGGATGGTGTTTCACGAAATTACCGAAGAGGCTATCAAAAAAGCGTTGAAAAACTGCCGCAATATTGATGAGCAGTTGGTTCGCGCCCAAGAAACGCGGCGGATTTTAGATCGACTCGTGGGTTATACTCTGTCTCCCCTGCTATGGAAAAAAATCGCCTGGGGATTATCTGCTGGGCGAGTGCAATCTGTAGCCGTGCGACTTTTAGTTACTAGGGAACGCCAACGCCGCGCTTTCCATGAGGGTACTTACTGGGATTTGAAAGCCAGTTTGTCAAAGGAAAAAACCCCCTTTGCTGCCCAGTTGGTAACATTGGGAGGAGCCAAAATCGCTAACGGCAGCGATTTTGACGCAGCGACTGGACAAATTACCGCCGGTCGCAATGTCTTGTTGCTCAACGAAGACCAAGCGATAGCGCTCAAGGAACGCCTAACTGGTAAAACTTGGAGTGTTAACGACATCGAAGAACGCCCGGTGACGCGCAAACCGTCGCCACCGTTTACCACCTCGACGTTGCAACAAGAATCTAACCGGAAACTGCGCCTCTCAGCCCGTGACACAATGCGGGTTGCTCAAAATTTGTACGAGCAGGGGTATATTACCTATATGCGGACAGATTCGGTGCATTTGTCAGATCAGGCGATCGCAGCTGCTCGAAGTTGTGTAGAAAAGCTCTATGGTCAACAATACCTCAGTCCCCAACCTCGACAATACACCACCAAATCCAAAGGCGCACAAGAGGCACACGAAGCAATTCGTCCAGCAGGTAGCAGCTTCCGCACCCCCCAAGAAACTGCTTTGGGCGGTCGGGAACTTGCCGTTTACGATTTGATTTGGAAGCGTACTGTCGCTTGTCAAATGGCTGATTCCCGCCAAACTCAAATTAGCGTGCAATTGCAAGTCGAGGACGCTGGATTTCGTTCTTCTGGCAAACGGATTGAATTTCCCGGATATTTACGTGCCTACGTCGAAGGCTCAGATGACCCGGAAGCAGCACTGGAAGACCAGGAAGTAATTTTGCCGAATCTGAAAGTGGGCGATCATCCGAACTGTACAGAACTGGAAGCAGTTGGACACGAAACCCAACCGCCAGCTAGGTATACCGAAGCGACTTTGGTGAAAACCTTAGAAAGCGAAGGTATTGGTCGTCCTAGTACCTACGCCAGCATCATTGGCACGATCATCGACAAGGGTTATGCCCATTTGGTTACAAACGCTCTCATTCCCACCTTCACCGCTTTCGCCGTCACCGACTTGCTGGAAAAACATTTTCCAGATATCGTTGATCCCAGTTTTACCTCGAAGATGGAGCAAACCCTCGATGACATTGCCACAGGTGAAGTGAAATGGCTACCCTACTTGCGGGAATTCTATTTGGGAGAGAAAGGGCTGGAAACCCTAGTAAAAGAACAGGAAAGTCAAATTGATGCTACCAAAGCTAGGACTGTAGTACTAGAGAATCTCGATGCCAAAGTCCGCATTGGTAAATATGGCCCTTATATTGAAGTCGAAAATGGTAACGGAGTTGTCACCGCCTCAATTCCCAAAGACCTGACACCAGCTGACCTCGACCCCAAACAGGTAGAAGTATTGCTGCGACAAAAAACCATCGGCCCTGACCAGGTTGGTCGGCATCCCGAAACTGGCGAACCGATTTATGTGAAAATTGGGGCTTATGGGCCCTATGTCCAATTGGGTGACAAAACCGACGAAAACCCCAAACCGAAACAAGCCTCCCTACTCAAAGGAGTCACCCCGGAAACCGTGACCCTGGAAATGGCTGTTGGTCTGTTGGCACTACCCCGGACATTGGGAGTTCATCCAGTCACTGGCGGCAAAATCCAAGCAAGTTTGGGGCGCTTTGGCCCTTATGTGGTTCATGACCAGGGTAAGGAGGGGAAAGACTACCGCTCCCTAAAAGTTGCTGATAATGTATTGACAATTCCCCTAGAACGTGCATTAGAATTGTTGTCCGAACCAAAAAAGGGACGCACTTCTACCAACAGCAAGTCAAAGGCAGCCTTACGCGAATTGGGTACACATCCAGAGGACGGCGAAACAATCAACATTTACGATGGTCCCTATGGCCCTTACATTAAGCATGGCAAAACTAATGTGAGTATCCCAGAAGGTGAATCGGTAGAAGATGTAACGCTGAGTGCGGCGCTGAACTTGTTAGCAGCTAAGGCATCGACAGCGAAATCGACTCGCAAAACGACTAAATCAACGAGTTCCAAATCTAAGTCAACTGCTAAGTCATCAACAACTGCTGCGAAAAAAAAAGCCCCAGAAGGTTAATTGCAAGTCAAACAATTTTGGATTTTAGATTTTAGATTTTAGATTTATTTCGCCTACCCTTCTCTACGAGACGCTCTGCATAGCTTGCTTCCCCGTAGGGGTACGGCAGAGCTACGGGCATCGCAAGGGGCGGGGCATGAATCCCAAAATTCTTTTAATCCAAAATCCCAAATCCTTCGACTGAACGCTCACGACAAGTCCAAAATTTAAAATTCGTAGTCAAGAGTCCAAAGTCGGACCCTTTACTCTTGACCCTTGATCTCCATCCTTGATAGGATGAAGTTCGGTAGGTTGCAAGTGTGATACTCTAAAAAGTAAGGGAGAACACAACGCCAAGTTTTAGAGGTGGCTGATTTCCCAAATACGGGATTGTGTTTCAGCCCGATTGTCAGCCAGAGGTGCGAAAATATGCCATTTTCTGCGTACCTGTTAATCAAAAATTGAGGTAGTATCTCAGGAGCCGTCAGTTCATGGACTATATAGAAAAGGTGCTGGAAAAGCTTAAGGAGTTAGCACGTAGGCTAATTGAGAGCCTGTTAGGGCCAGAGGGTGAACGGGAACCGGAACTGATTCCGATTCCTGTGAACGATCGCTCGCGCCGTCGCCACTAGCCCGAAAGTGCTAAACTCGACGTTGCAACCCTTAAGCATTCTGGCACTGCACGGGCCAAACTTAAATTTGCTAGGACAGCGAGAACCAGGAATTTATGGTTCGTTGACACTAGCTGAAATTAACCGCCTGTTAGAAGAAGAAGCATTCAAGCTACAGGCGAAAGTTTTTTCTATGCAGTCAAACCATGAAGGAATTTTGGTGGATACTATTCATGGCGCATTAGGACAATATCAGGGAATTATGATTAATGCCGGGGCATATACGCATACAAGTGTGGCATTGCGAGACGCGATCGCTGCTGTTAACTTGCCCACAGTCGAAGTACATCTGAGTAATATCTACCGCCGGGAAGATTTTCGCCATCATTCGTATATCGCCCCAGTAGCGATCGGGCAGATAAGTGGTTTTGGCGTCCAAAGTTACTTGTTGGGCTTACAGGCATTAATAAATCATTTAAGAAGCATATAAGCATGAAAAATGAATCGATTTTAGAGTTGAGATTTTGGATTAAATTGTTCAATTCAAAATCCAAACTTGTATGCGTTACTCTCCTATAAGTCGGTTTAGAGGTACTTTGCTAGGAGCATTTCTGGGGGAAAGTTTAGCCTCTGGTGGTGAAATACAGTTTCAGAGTTACCTAGATTTGGGCAGAATCGCGGTTCTGGGTACCCAGAGTTTAATTGCGTTGGGTAGATTAGATTTAGATGATTGGATCGGGCGTCAGCAAGAAGAATCTCTTCATTTAGTAACAACTGATGACATATCAATAAAAATAATTATTGCCACACTGCCAGTAGCACTTTTTTTTCACGAAAATCCAATTAAGCTCCGACAAAACTTGCTGCATGTGCTAAAAATCTGGGAGGATGACCCAGTAGTACGGGATGGAACACTAGCAGTCGGATATGCGATCGCTCTTGCCCTAACTGAAAAACTCGACCCCTCAACCCTCATAGAGCAAATAATTTCTTTTATCGGAGAAACACCGACATCAATCCCAAAAAATTTATTAAGAGTCCAGAATTTATTAGAACAAGGGGCTGGATTGTCAAGGGCGCAAGCTGAGTTTGCTAAGGAAGAAAAACTCAGTAAGATTATTCCTATGGCATTCTACTGCTTTTTGAGTACCTTGGAAGACTTTCGCCTTGCAGTTTTGCGGGCTACTTACAATGGCAATTCTCAAGTCCAAGATGCCACGCCTCTAAGCTCACAGGCTACAGGTGCAATTACTGGTGCTTTATCAGGAGCATATAATGGTACAGGTGGAATTCCCGTAAATTGGCAAGTCTTGCTCTTGCAAAGGAATTCTCCAGCATGGGGACTAACTAGCTTTTCCCAAATGTTAAAATTGACTGATGCATTTGTGGCAGTGTGGTCAGGAGTGTATGATCTTTCCTTAAATCCAAGGGACCTAACAGAGGAGGGATTTGAGGTGGCTTTGCTTTCAGTTTACGCAGCTCCTCGCGTTATTCGGTCGCGTTAACAATAATTCGTAATTCGTAATTACGAATTGTTAATTAGCAGCAGCCGCAGAGCAAACTTCCCTGATGATTGTCTTTTTTTGAGCTATCAAAATTGGCAATTGCAGGCAGAGATAATGAAAATGCAGCAATTTTTGCAGTTCTTGAACCAGCAATTGACTCACTGGCGGCGACAGTACACAGGACTACGCCGTAAGGGAAAGTTAATCAGAAGTCCCAAAGGCAAAAGCCATAGAAGGGAACTTCTAAGGACTATGGTCAAGAATATAATCCTGTTTTTATCAAAAACCAATGACAAAAGCAATCGCCGAAAACAAGAAAAAGCGCTTAAGTCAAAGGCAAAATCGGTCAAAACTAACAGTATTTATGCAGTCAGTTTAGATTGGGCACATGAACAGCGTTACTCGGTAATTTTAGCGATCGCTATAGTCTCCCTTACAGGTGTTATTGGGCATAAGTTATACAACCAGACGCAACTCCAAGTAGGACATCTCGCGCCCCAAACGATTACAGCGCCTTACACAGCTAGGATCGAAGATCAGAAAAAAACAGAAGCCGAGCGCAAAGCCGTCAGTAATAGCTCCTTACAAATGTTGATGCTTGATGCGCGAATGAACGAACAAATTAACAAAAATTTGCAACAACTTCTGGATGATGGCAACGAAATTCGCGCTGTTGCTGGAGCTTTTCCTTTTTTTGATCCTGTAGTTTTGTCCATTCCTACCCAGCGTTACCTCCGCTCTTGTGTTGACTCGGAATGGCAAGCATTGCTATTGGCTATAGAAAATAGTAAAAATCAGCAGAAGAAAGGAACAAGACAAACCGCCGCCTCATCCCGTTCATCATCGCCGAATCAGGAACGCCAGCCTAGCACGACACCTAAATCTGATTCCCAGAATCCAGATCAGACAAAGACAGTTAATTTTTCTCAAAACACTGACTTTACTCAAGCAGTGGCAGAACTAGAATCTTACCGTGTCACAACTTCTGAGAAAAACTTGTCCTCACTGATTGCCAAAATTTCCCAAACACGCCAAAGATACACCCAAGCCACTAGCAAACTTTTACAGTTAGAGACTGTTAGCCCAGAAGCAATATACGAGGAATCCCTGCTTTTGAATTTGTTAGATGAGGAGTGGGAAAGAACAAAAATGGGAATCCATCAGAGTTCAGAGCGGATTCTCACCCAAGGTATCCCACAGGGACTGCCAAAAAATATCTTAGAGGATGCGGTGAGTTTACAATTACAGACATTTGTACCAAAAGACGCTGAAACTTTGGCAAAAAAGCTGTTGTTAGCTGTACTCAAGCCGAATCTGCAAAGAGATGAAGAACAAACGAGACAAAACGCTCAAAAGGCTGCTGCTGGGGTGCCACCCGTGATGGTGAAGGTACGGGATGGTGAGGTGATTGTCAAAAAAGGAGAGCAGATTACTGCATGGAACTTTGAGGTGCTGGAGCATTATCACCTGATTCGCCGAGAGATAAAATGGCACGAATTGGTGAAGTTAGGAAGCGTTATTGCGATCGCCATTGGCATTTTTGTCTGGGTAGAACGACATATCGATTATGAATTGCGACAACGCGATCGCTTGTTGGTATTACTGCTAACTCTGAGTGTGCCAGGAGTGATCACGATCGGATTGCCCTATACCACCTGGAGCGCCCTTGGTTTATTGTTGGGGAGTTTTTATGGCCCGACTTTGGGGTTGACAGTTGTCGGGCTGCTGTTGCCGATATTAGGCATTAGCTTGGATATGAGCAAGGCGGCGCTTTTAGCTGGTGTCGGAGGAGGAATATTAGGCAGTTATATCGCACAACGATTGCGATCGCGTGAAGAATTGGCATTATTAGGTGTTGCGATCGCCTTAACTCAGGGCGGCATTTACCTGGTTGTTAAAATCTTAATTGGTCAAGCATTTGGTTCAACCTGGTATATCGTCCTCAAAGAAGCCGGATTGTTTGCTTTATCCGGTTTAGGCTGGAGTGTTGTCGCCTTGGGCTTGAGTCCTTATCTAGAAAAAGTTTTTGATTTAGTCACTCCAATCCGCTTGGCAGAGTTGGCGAACCCTAACCGCCCCTTATTAAAACGACTCGCTACTGAGACACCCGGAACTTTTCAACATACCTTACTTGTGGCTACCCTTGCTGAAGCTGCTGCCAAAGAGCTAGGATGCAATGTTGAACTAGTCAGGGCTGGGACATTATATCACGATATTGGCAAAATGCACGACCCTCTTGGCTTTATTGAAAATCAAATGGGGGGGCCGAATAAACATGATACTGAGATTCAAGACCCTTGGAAGAGTGCAGAAATTATCAAAAAGCACGTAACTGAAGGGTTGGTGATGGCGCGTAAACACCTTTTGCCGACGGCGATTCAAGCTTTTATTCCAGAGCATCAGGGAACGATGCTGATTGCATATTTCCATCACCAAGCCCAGCAAATGGCTCAGGATGATCCAAGTTTAACGGTAGACGACGCAGATTTTCGCTACGATGGCCCGATTCCTCAATCACGGGAAACAGGAATTGTGATGTTAGCAGATTCTTGCGAAGCCGCGCTGCGATCGCTCGAAGCATCGGCTAAACTTTTGGGAGAGAAGCGATCGCTCAAAGATGTCTCCACTGAACAAGCTTTAACAATGCTGAATAATATTCTGCGTGCCAAATGGCAAGACAATCAACTCGTAGATTCAGGACTAACACGAGAAGAAATGTCACAAATTGCTCAGATATTTGTGGATGTTTGGCAGCAATTTCATCACAAACGCATTGCTTATCCGAAGTTGAAGGCTAGTAGTGTTATGCGTAATTCGTAATGAAGGTAAAGGCTATGATTGACCACGATCGCCTCTTCAAAGAATTACTATCTACTTTTTTTGTTGAGTTTCTCGATTTATTTCTCCCTCATGTAGTCAGCCAAATAGACTGCGATTCAATACAATTTTTACCCCAAGAAGTGTTTACTGATGTCACCTCTGGGGAAAAGAAAGAGATTGATTTACTGGCGCAAGTACGTTATCAGCAGCAGGAAACTTATTTTTTAATTCACATTTAAAATCAATCTTACAGTCAGCCAGTATTTGCCAAGCGGATGTTTAAGTATTTTGCCCGTTTGTATGAAAAATATGATTTACCAATTTATCCGGTGGTAATTTTTTCTTTTGATGAACCGAAACGCGCCGAATCTACTAATCATTCGGTGACGTTTGCTGATTTAAATGTACTTGATTTTAAATTTCGAGCGATTCAGTTAAATCAATTGAGTTGGCGGGATTATTTAACCCAACAAAACCCAGTTGCTGCTGCACTAATGGCGAAGATGAATATTTCCAGAGAGGAACGTCCGCAGGTGAAAGCGGAGTGTTTACGGTTGTTGATTACTTTACGATTAGATCCAGCGCGAATGCAATTGATTTCGGGGTTTGTGGGTGTGTATTTGGATTTGAATGCGGCGGAGGAGGAAGTGTTTAAAGCCACAATCGATAGAATGGGATTAACTAACGAGGAGGTATATATGGAAATGGTAACAAGTTGGGAGCGAGAAGGCATAAAAACTGAAGACGGGCTGGTATTACTAAGCTTCTTCAGTTACGGTTTGGAGAAATAGATGCTCAATTGGAGGCAATTATTCCCAAATTGATCCAGTTATCTACTGATGAATATATGGATTTGATTTACCAAGCTACCCGTGAGGAGTTATTATCGCGGTTTCAAGTTTTTTTATAGCTTTAGAAAGAAAAATAAGTCCTAAAAATGAGCAGTTTCTATGAAAAAACTAATGTTGTAATATCACTTGAGTTGATGCGCTTGCTGCCGCTTCCAAGTTCTGAACAACATCAGCGATTTGTTAAGCATCTTAAAGATGTACATAGTTGGTATAAGCATTTGCCACTTCTTACAGGCGGAGTTTTCCTAGTGTTTTTAGCGCCTGACGCAGGTACACACTAACCAACTCAACATCCCAGACTACCATTAGGTAACTCAGTTGAAGGTTATCGGCAGGCATTTGGGTACTTAGATTATATGTGGCGAATCGATGCAGAATTATTCTTCCGAGATGATGCTAATCTGGTTGTATTACCTGATGAATTTGTGCAACAGTTCAGCTTTGTCCTGTATCCTTACGTTGCTAGTGAGTTCTATTGGTCTGTTCACGAGCAAGCTGTTACACAACTTCGGACAGGCAAAGCACAGCATCCTGTACGAGAATTGATTATTGAGTTAGCATCTGTTGCTGAAGAACTAGAACAAGCAGAGCAAGAAATCACTTCTGAAGAGTACAAGATGCTTGTATACGATAATTTACCACCTATTCAACTTACACCTGAGCAAGGAGCATTTTTACAATTATTTAGGAGAAATAGAATGCTGTATGAAGAGATCCAAACTCAAGAACTTCAAAAGATAGAACAAAAACTGTATCGTTTATACGAGTGGTGTTCTGTTTAAATGCATCACCATATATATTACGTCATGTGCTTGGAGTATATCTAGCATGGCTGAATCAGAGGTAATAGCTTCGACCGGGCAAGGATTACTTGTTAACAAGTTTCAATTTTCCCGTTAGGTCTTGCGATAATCTCAAAGCTTCTTTAATCCTAGCTGACTCCACACCCCAACTTTAGATGCGATCGCTTTATGGTGAGTTAATACATCAAGCTTCATCAGTAGACAGTATAGTTTCTTTTCGGAGGCGATCGCCCTTTGTACCATTCAGTCGAGATGCTTCAGATTTTGCAAAAGAAGTGGAACTTCCACCCTTTCTGGCAAGTTCAGCCATCCATTTTTTAGTTCCAAATATTCCATTCATCAAAGCAGAAATACTCAAATCTACATCTAGGGTTTTCCAGTGTAATCCTTCACCAGAAGGTGTTACCTCTACTTCTGCTAAGTCCTTAATTGAAGCACCCGCCAGTCCTTCTCCTGCCTCTGAAGGGAACCCAAACATACATTTGTTGGATAAGAAAACTATAATCATTCCTAAATAAGGGTCATAAAAAGCACGAGTAGCCTGTGGTTCAGATGTGGCGATCGCATCTGACTTTGCTCTGGCATTGGCTAGCTTTTCTTTTAATTCTTCTGTAGCCGCAATCTTTTTAACCATGATATTCTCGCCACTTTTTTAGTAGTTCTAATTGGTGATCCGCAACTAACTTTAAGGCTTTCACCGCATCTTTATCACTCATTCCTGGGGATACTGAAACCCACTCTGGAGCGAGGTTTTCATCTCCTATATTGATTTTTGCCTCTCCGCTCCCCTTAAAAACATGGACATGAGCAGGAATATGATCGTTAAGGTAGATACGAACCTCAAAACCGCCTTTTCTTAAAATTGTTGGCATTTGATATTTATTTTATCAGACATAATCTAAGCGCTTGTGTTTATCAAGTGATATCCAACTTTCTTCTAGGTAACACAAAGCAGTTATGGAATAAAATTAAGGCTAACGTATATTACGCTTCAGCCCATACATCTTGTATGCGTAGATGATCGAACTAGCAATCTTTATGTTTTGGCTGGAAGTACTGAGAATCTTGAGTTCCAAATTACGCCGGATGGAGAGGTGTTCTAATGAGTCAAGTCAACTATGCAGCTATGTCTGATCAGGAATTGAGGCAATATTTTCTCCTACATCGTGAGGACAAAATAGCTATTCGAGTATATCTGGATAGACTTGGCGATGTCTACGACGGGCTACGCCTACGCCCACGCAATATTATCACAACTGTAGATGATCCCGATTTTGATGCCAAAATCCAGGCAGCAGTTCTAAAGCAGATGCAAGCAGCAGGCAATAATGGTGAGACGGCGGTCTAACAATTTTGGTGCAGCAGACAGTGGAGAAAAAACCACAACTGAGCAAAAGTCTTGCGAGGTCGTGGCTTATATTCTCCCAATTGCGATCGCAGTTTCCTAATATTCAAATCCTAACCCTCACTATGTCGCACAGCAGCCAAAATAAAATTAACTGCTGCTTGAGTATGTTGCTCAATCATTTCTGGACTTAGTAGTTGTAAATCGGGTCTAGTATGCTTGATGTTTTCGTAAGCGTTGAAGTATAAATTACAAACCCCAATAATATGCAGGGTGGTGAGAAATGGATCGAGTTGACGGAAACAACCTTCCGCCATCCCCCGTTCTAAAATCTTGATGAGATAGCTAAAATTTTCTTGCCAATTCCCCTGTTTAAAATACTTTCCCTGATTTTGGTTTGCTTCTTGGAACCAAAGCATTCCCCGGTGCGGGTGAGCAGCTTCGTAGGCGATCGCTTCCTTGACTAGCAGCTTCAAGGCTGACTCTGGTGGTAACTGATCCAGATTTAGCTGTTGAAACCCTTGGTGCATTTCCACCGCCGGACGTTGCAGAACAGCTTGATATAGTCCTTCCTTGCTCTGGAAGTAGTAGTAAATCATCGCTGTGGTGACACCTGCACCTCTGGCGATCGCTTCTGTCCGTGCCCCTTGAAGTCCATTTCTGGCAAACTCCGCTTCCGCCGCATCGAGAATCTGCTTTTTCGTCGCTTCTGCATCGCGCACCTGACGCGGCTTTTTCGCTGAGAATTTTGACTGCGTTGAACGACCCACGTTGCTCCATCATCATCAGGACTTACGCAAACAATAGCCGAAACCCTTATTTTTGGGTAGGGGCAATTCATGAATTGCCCCTACCGCGTGTAGTTTTGCGTAACAGCTTAATCATAACGAAAACATATCAACTAAAAATTTGGTTAGTAGTTGACATAGAAGATGAAATTTATTAAATTAATACTCATTAACTAAAAAATTAGTTAGTTGTCCGCATGATTCAGCAATGCAGTAGCCAAAGTTAGCCGAGCCAATGCCCGGTAATATTAGTTTGTCCATTGCAGACAAGGCTTTACTTATCTCAATTTGCAATAAAACAGGAGTCAGAATTCAGAATACTCTATCCCTTTATGGGTAGAGTTTTAAGGCGAGAATATTTTAATTTTTTTCGCCCACCTTTCGGCCACGCTCAGGGCATCGCCAGGGGCGAGGTTTTGACCAATATTCATCACCCACTCGTACAGAATTCATACGCTCATTCTGGCACCTCGGCGGAGCGTCTCCGGCTCCGCTCCTGAGTTCTGAATTCTTCTTATAAACAACTTCTCAAAATTTTGGAGGAAAAATGGAACCAATTTTACCTGGTGCGCCTTGGTTAATCGCGCACAAATCTACATTAGGAGTGAATAAACCGAATAAAGTAACTTTAAACAGACAGGATTATGTCATTTGGCAAAACCAAAAAGGTGAAGTGTTTGCCCTTGATAACATCTGTCCACATATGCAAGCACCGTTATCAGACGGTTGGGTTTGTCAAGAGAGAGATACTATTACTTGCCCATTTCATGCATTAGAATTTGATGGACAAGGCAGACTACAGCAAGGAGATAAAAAGGACACTCAGCCAATTACCAAAGCATTAGAGCTAATTATTAGCAATGATTGCATCTGGACTTATGCCGGATTTGAGCCAAGATTACTAATCCCAGATTTGCATCAGAAAATTGTAGATGAATACGAGTTCATCGGAGTAACTGGAGATAAAAGTATTCAGGGTAAATTTTTGAGCAACCTGATGGTTAACTATGACTATAATCACCAAAATGGTACTCATAAAGAACTATTTAAAATTACATCTTGTCATGTCAGTTTTTTTGAAGAAAAAGGATATCTCAGTAGTTTATACTCATAGGACTTAAGACCAAAATAATCTTCACAGGAACGTAAACATTTTTGCAAAATCTTCAGTTTATCCGGCTCAATTGGCTCGTGATAAAATGAAGGTTTTTCTACTCTTGAAAAGTCCTTGTTCTCTTGAAATAATGAAAGTTGTTCTACTTCTGGTAATGTTGGATCTAAAAATTCTAATAAGTCTTTAGCATAGTTATCAATGTTCTGTGGAATTGAAATAAGAACAGCACGTCTTTTTCCTTTTTCATCTGGTGCCGCTAAGTGCATAGCTGCCCAAAATAGATAAGGGCGTAACCGCTTTTCTGTACGTTCCTGTTCCCAATTTGGTGCGGCGGGATATTTTGGAAATGGATCTAGAATAAAAGGTGTATCAGCTTGACCATCTTCCTCAAATGCTAATCTTCTGCCATCAAGTAAGTCATACTTTATTCTAAATCCTCTTCCTGGGAGACATTCAAGCCGCCCTATTAATTGACGTGTACTTCTGTAATTTTCCTTTGCTGGGGTAGCATTAGTTGAATTTTCTATCCAGCTTGCTAATGCACCTTCTATTTCCGATGCAACAGCAGATAGTGCAATAATTCGGCTATGGTTTTGTTCTATATAAGTAAACAGTCTTGCCCCTAGTGACTCTAGGCGTAAGGATCTATTCTCAGCTTTTTGCAAAGAATTTTTATTACTATCAAATTCAACTTTATGGGCTTCATCAAGTACAATAAGCGATACTCTACGAATAAATCGAGTACCCAAAAATTTCATCAAAGCTTCTGCTTTTTCATAAGTGCAAATTAAAACTGTTGGCTGTTCTGATGTCAGCCATACATCTGTTGGCCCCCAGTCAGTCCCTCCATATAAACCTGTAACTATAACATTGTTATTAGTGGAACGCTTTAAAACACGAGACAGACTTGATTCAACTTCTGTAGCAAGCGCTCTGCTTGGCACTAAGTAAATTACTAAAGGGGCCGAGTTACTTAACTTGTTAGAATTTGTAGTTTCCAAAAACAAACTTTGCAGAATAGCAATTTCAGCTATTGTTGTTTTTCCTGAACCTGTAGGGGTACAAAGAGCAAATGATTCTGCTGTGGCTAGTCGTTCAATTCCACAAATTTGAGAACGCCATGCTAAAGTTTTACAGTTTTGATAACTTTGACGTAAATAACGCTCTAAGAAAGTTTTACCACTTTGAGTAATCATCTGAGAAAGTGCTTCTAAATGATGTCGTAGAGAAGTTTCTATATATACAGAAGCAACTTCAGCACATAACTTACCTAAAAGCCAAGAATAAGTGTCATGTCCATGAAGAAGCAACTTAGCAATAGCAGAAAGTTTTTCAATAGCTTTTTCTAATCTTGGTTCATTTCCCCACCGCATCTTTGCACATAAAATTCCTAAAGAGCTAGCAGTTTCTTTAACAATCAATTTGTTAAATCTGTCAGCAGCTGTATCAGTGTCATCCCAAAGAAGACTTGTTTCAGTTTGAAAATTTGATGATGTTGCAGTTGCCCAATATTCTGTAAGTCGTCGCAATAAACTAGGAAAATCAGCTTTTAGCAGAGAACGTAGAATTTCTGACTCTACTCCCTCACTTATATCTTCATTGAGTAAACCCGCAGCTCTAGCAGGATAACCAGCAAGTTCATACACAGCTGCTGCAAGTAAACGAATTGGTAAAATATCCGGGTTTAGTTGGGGATGAGATAGCCATTCAAATAACTCACCAGCCCGTAGCATTCCATTACGCCAGTTAGTATCTCCAGCTTCTCGCTGGATAAATGCAGTCTCAATAAGGCGCATAGCATCATTTAATCTTTCACCTGCTTCATCTTCTCGCCACCCAGTTAATCCCTTTCCTCCTGCGCGAAGTCTGGTATGTTGGCTATAGAGTTTTGCAATTGCTGGTGTTAGTCTGGTACCTGCCAGACTATTTTGTAGTTCCTTCGCTAAAACAATGACTTCGTTACTTGGTTGAGTCATCTCATTTTGCAGAACTTCATCCTCTACTATGACATCACAGTTTGCTTTTGCAACCTCTGAATCATCTGGTTGTTGAACTGTCTGAGTAGAAATATTTACTGAAGGTGTTGGACTTGCTGCCTGACTATAGACACTTGTAACAAGATTTTCAACTTCGTGAAGATGAATTTCAACTGCTTCGAGTCTTCTTCCTGCTGTATATTGTTCGTGTGGTTTTTGGGGAGATATCCAGGTTGGATTTCTGACAGGATGTTCACCACAAATATAACTAATTAAATCGCAGCGTTCATAATTTATATCAACTTTTTCTAGCCATAAAACTCTTAGAGAATCAACCCATTCAGATGAAAAAGGATCATCGTAATCCCCCAAAATCTCAATTATTTGTGGGATATCAACAGGCTTTATATGTGGTTCACTTGCCTTTTTATGTGCTTTAGCGATCATTTTTGTGTAATGATTAGTTGTGCATTTAGCTTCACAAACTAGAGAAGCAATAATTACTCCTTCGCTGTTACGTAAAAAAGCAAGACAATCATCACCTGTACGTCCAGGTCGCTTTTTTGCAATCTCTTCAGTTTGATTTAGAAATTCTAAATGCTGAAACTCAACTAGATGAAATCGAAAAAGAAAAGCAGGAACTTCCCAATCATCCTGTCCAAAATGAGCAAGATTTTCGGCAATAATTCCCGAAAATATATCTCCAAAATAACTCTGGCGAGATATAGTATTAAGACGCTCAGGATAGCCATCGCTTGGATCGCTTTCTGAAAAACCTCCAAATGGAGCGAGAGAATTTCCTGCTAATTTACGAAGACGATATCGAGCATCTTCATGGGCTTTTTGAACAATTAATATTAATTCATTGATAATTATATCTCGTTGGCTTTTATCTTCTGTGAGGAGACGATGTGTGTACCGCTTATCTTCAGATTCACTAACTGAGTTAGATAACCACTTTGATATTCCGTTAAATCTAGTGATTTTTTGTCTTTCTTTCATTTAATATACTCTCTAATATTAATCAGATTTACAATATAAGCCTTTAGCTAAGATAATTTTAAACTCTATGTAAAATTTAATATTAAAAGAGTAATAGCATAGCAAAATGATGCCATAAGCATTGAACGAGAGCTATAACGCTTACTCTGTTTTACTTTTGGGCGAGGGCAGGTTCTGAAATTTAGCCTAAATGGGCTAAGTCAACAGAACAAGAATAGGGTGTGATTGAATACAGCGTCCGGCTAGTAGAAGCTGACAGAAAAACATCAACTCTCATCTGCTGTTATCAGACAGATAACAGTGAAACAAATTTCCACATGATTGGAAATAGCTCTCTAGTAAGCATGGTAATTATTAGATGGTCAACATAGTACATCAACCCAGTGCTACGCTACAGTTAGCAAGCTTGAGAGGCAACTATGACTGCCCTAATTCTGAACCTCAGCCCCACCATTGAACTAACAGATGAGCAGTTCTTCCAACTGTGTCAAAATAATCGAGATTTGCGACACGGAGTTAAGTCCTTCTGAACTCTCATTAGAACCCATTCGAGCCGATGCACTAATTTTATTGGAATCGACTGAACTAGTGCTTCACCTGGAGTTTCAGACTCAACCCGATGCTAATATCCCATTTCGCATGATTGACTATCGGCTGCGAGTCTATCGTCGCTTTCCCGAAAAGCAGATGCGTCAAGTGGTGATCTATCTTAAAGAAACAAACTCAGAACTCGTGCAACAAAATACTTTTACTATTGCTGGTACTCGCCACGAGTTCGAGGTAATTCGACTATGGGAACAGCCGACAGAAGTATTTTTGCGCTATCCAGGTTTATTTCCATTCGCGGTGTTGGGTGAGACAGATGACCGTGCAAGGACATTACAGCAAGTAGCACAGGAAATTATCGCGATTCCTGACCAACGGTTGCAAAGAAATGTCGCAGCTGCCACAGCAATTCTAGCTGGTCTAGTATTAGAGAAAGGGTTAATTCAAAGAGTATTACGGAGAGATATTATGCGCGAATCTGTAATTTATCAAGAGATTGAGGCTGAAGCTAAAGCCGAAGGTAGAGCCGAAGGTAGAGCCGAAGGCTTACAAGAGGGGATTCGGCGGGTTGCGATTAATCTGCTCAAAAGCCAAATGCCTTTGGCGGAAGTGGCAAAATTAACTGGGTTGTCAGTTGAAGATGTACAGTTGTTGCAAACAGAGATAGAAGGTGAGTCAACGTAATTGGGATTTCGTAATTATTACGCTGTGGATGAATCCGAGTCGCTCTGAATAAAAACCAGAGTGATGTCTACGACGGGCTACGCCTACGCTTCTTACTCACACCTCTTCTCAAAAGGCGATCGCTCAATTCCACTCGCTTCAGAATCTGGGCAACTTGCAACTATAATTTGATAAAAATTTACAGGCAAAAACAAACAATTAATATTGACTTAATATTAAAAACACTGTCTGCAATAAGCCGATGACAAAACCCAAAACACCACCTAAAGTTACAATCGCCTGCAATTCATTTTTCACAATTCCTTCAATTGCAGCTTCTAAATCAGCCGGTGAAGTTGATTTTACACGGTCAACTATCACTTGATCTATCGACAAAATCGGAATCACCTGCGTCACAATTACTTCTAAATCTTTTTCCAAATACTTATCTAAAATTAGAGCCAACTCTTGACTCATGACTTCTAAAGAAGTACTGACAACAGGTGAAGTACTAAGACGATTCAGCAGCACTACAGCAATATTTTCCCAATCAACAGAATCAGTTAATCCTTGTAAAAAATCGCTGCCACTGTTTTGCAGGTAATGGCGGACACTTTCGCGAGTGGTCTTTCGCAGTTGGCGTACCGTACCCATTGGCAAGTTTTGTAATGATAAATTTTGCAGTAATTTCCGAATGCGATCGCGCATTTTCAAATCTTGAGTCAATTCCTGCAAGCGAGTATTGGCAGCCTCCTTTTCATCCAAGCAAAAAGACCGTAGCCGCGTAAGAGTATTACGTAAGCCAAATAAATTTGCTACTACCCAATAAGTACCACTAGTTTTTTCGCGGAAGCCTTCATCAATAATTTGAATTGTGCGATCGGTCAAAAAATCAACTATCACTTGGCGCAGCACATCCGGCGGTAGAACTACTTGCAACAACCAATCAGCAAGCCGCGTGGCTTGTTCTTCACTCAACTGAAATTCCAGCAATATCTGGTCAAAAATTTGATTGATTTGCGCTTCCAAAAAGTCTTCGCGTCGCGCTAAAACCTTGAGTAATCGTGGTAAGGATTCCCCTAACAAATCCCGCAAAATTCCCGCCACAATTTTGGCGCTTTTCTGATTTTTATCTGTTTTGATTTGTTCAATCGCCAGCCGTAACAACCAGAGAATTGCTGCTTGCACGCGTTCTGTTTGCAACAAACGCCGCGCTAGATTTTGCAATTCTTCTGGCGTTAGCAGTGACCCCATGATTGTATCGGAAATGTTTTTAGCCAGACGTTCCTGGTTGCGGGGAATCAATCCAGGGGTGAAGGGTACTCTTCGTCCAGCAATATAAATTGCTCGGTAAGGACGGAACAACATTTTTATCGCTATATCATTTGTGAAATAGCCAATAATTCCACCCAGTACCGGGGGAGACACATAAAGCCAAAGATGAGACCAGTCCACAGGATTTTGGATTTTGGTGAGGTAGCCCCCGTCTTGGCGGTTCCCGTCGATGGGAGACTGCCGAACCCGAAGGGATTTTGGATTTTGGATTCTAGATTATAAATTAGGGATTGGGGATTGGTAATTGGCGGTTATTAGTTATGAGTTATTTTTCCACTAACTACTAACGATTTTCCTACTTCCATTACCTATTCCGCAGTCTCCAATCCAAAATCGCAAATCTAAAATCTAAAATTTGCTGACTACCAGCACTCCCATCATACCGTTCGCAATGGGGTAGTGTGTAGCAACAGCAAAACCAACTTGATGAGCTAACTCTATTTGCTCTTTTCCGATGGGAAAGCGGTCTAAGCTAGGACTGATGTAAGCATATTCTTCTTTTAAGCCTAAATAATTGGCAACTGGCACCACGAAGCCGTCCAGATACCACTGCTGAAAGGTACGTAGCTGAAAATTACTCGGTCGATGAAAGTCTAAAATTGCGGCTTTAGCACCCGGCTTCAAAACACGGTATAACTCTTGGAGACTGCGGGGAATATCTTTAACATTTCTTAAACCATAACCCATTGTTGCGGCATCAAATTGGTCATCGTCAAAGGGTAAATTTAGCACATCGGCTTCTACCCAGGCGATCGCAGGTTGGGGGTACTGCCAATGTGAGCGTAATGAAGCAATTTCTAACAGGTTTGGGGAAAAATCTACTCCGTACACCTGTCCTGTTGCTCCTACACGCCGTGCCAAACGTAAAGCTAAATCACCACTACCGCAACACAAATCTAATGCAGTATCACCCGATTTAGCTGCGCTCCATTTCACTGCCATTTCCTTCCATATTCGATGCTGTCCCAAACTCAACCAGTCGTTCAACTGGTCATAAACTGGAGCAATACGGTTAAAAATGGACTGAATTTCGTTAGTCATTGGGCATGGGGCATGAGGAATTGGGAATTGGGCATTAGTCATTGGTTTTTGACAAATGACTAATGACAAATGACTAATGACAACTACTAAAAGCGATCGCCAGCAGTTGCGCTAATAAATTAAATAACACTAATTCATCTTCCCGCAAAGTGCAGGGTTGTTTCCACTGTAGCGACAATACGCCCAAAAGCTGATTATGGTAGCTAATTGGGATAACTAAATGTGCTTGCACACCCGTATTTTGGTAGTGAATAGCATCAACTAGTTTAGTGTCTTTAAGTACATTTAAGGAAACTTGCATTTGCCCAGTGGCGATCGCTTCCCTTGTTAGTGGGTCTTCAGATAGCCAATTCTCTATTCTACCTGTATCGCTGTAAGTTCCTTGAGTCGCAACCAGAGTATTTCCATCTGTAAGTTGTAGGATACAGCCTTCTGCTCCAAAAGTCTGACTCACAGCCCTCGCAATTGGAGCGAGAGTTTCCTCTAAGCTAGAAGCTGCTTGAGTTACCTGTACCAAAACACTCAGCAGCGCCATTTGAGCATGAGCACGGCGTAATTCTTCTGTGCGTTGCTTGAGCAAGTCGTAGGTTTCTGCTGCTCTTTGCACCACTGCCTTCAATTCCCCTGGATCCCAAGGCTTGGTAATATATTTGTAGACTTGCCCCGCATTAATCGCCTCTACCAAGTCTTCAATATCAGTAAATCCGGTGAGAATTATTCTTACCGTATCGGGAAACTGAGGTACAGTCTTGCTGAGAAACTCAGTTCCTTTCATTTCTGGCATCCGTTGATCGGAGATAATCACCGCTACCTCGCCTTCTGCTGCCAAAACTTCTAAGGCGTTCACCCCACTATCAGCTTTCAAAACATTAAAGTCGCGTCGAAAGGTGCGATAAAGCAGATCGAGATTATCTGGCTCATCGTCAACTACCAGGATTTTCAGCTTTTTTGGTCGTTCGAGAGTCATCACTTGAGATTGGAGTTTATCAATTTCGAGACTGGACTGATCCATAAGATAGTTCCTTTAAATATTCACTCTCTTTGTTATATTCCATACCAAGTTTAGTTGAGAATAGTTAAAATTTGTCAAGGGTTTTCACGGAGTTAATTTGCATTTTTAAATACGCTAATCATGAGTGCTACAGAGGATATTTGCCTACCCAAACATCTCAATTAGAAAAAATTGCACTAGAAAAACCAACTAAATCAGCCTAACTATGGCAGTTTTGCTCATAGATCAGGTACGTTAACAAATCTCCTTTGCATGCAACGCGCAGCATGGATGCACAGATGTGCATTGGTGTCAACTTAACTCGGGTAAGGACTATGTAGGCACTATCTCAGGCTATCACCAGCAATGATATCAGTAAAATACCCTTTCCCAGTTCGCAATTAACGTTTCAGTACGTTGGCGGAGGGTGTTCGCTAGGGTTCGCAGGGGTACAACGTAGATAAGTTTATTGGGGAAGTCAAGGTTGAGATGTTTGGCGAAGAGGAAGGGTGCGATCGCAGTTTTGGTATTAGTCAAGCGATCGCTCTTAATCCTTTGCTGAGAATGGGAAAAAATAAACAACCTTTCTAGCTTCCTGATATTAGTAATACAAAATCAATCATTAATCAATAAATTTGACATTTTTAATACTTCCATCATCCTTCAGGGCGGTAATTTTCACTTTTACTACCTGTCCTTCCTTAAGAGAAGCTGCTTTTCTAGGTTCTTTCTCAGTCAGCTTAATTGTTTCCACCATCTCATAAGTAACTTTATTACCCTTAACACTAAGTACGATAGCATCTAAAATTTGACCAGCAGTGAATTTCTGATTATTAATAACTTCCGCAATTTCTGCTTGACGTTCAGACGTTTGTTCAACCTGTGGACTTTGGGAAATAGAGATTTCCTCAATCGGGCTAACTTTGTAATATCGCATTAAACGCATCGCCCAGCCTAAAATTTTTAACATGGTCTGAGCGTTTGCTTGTTGGCTTTGCAGATATTGATTACAGGCACGTTCAATACTGCGGTAATAGCCTGTAGTCCGCCCACTGTGTCCAATTTGCCTACCGTTAGTAACTAAAGTTTTAAGATAGCTAAAAAATCGCCGTCCTGCATCCGGTTGCTCTACAATACTACGCAGATATGCAATAACTTTTCCTACTTCATTAACATCAGTGTCCTCTTTAACCAAGGTTATTGCTAAATTGTGAGCAAGTTGAGATTCTGCTTCTGTTAAAGATTCTGTAGTCAACATTAATACATTCCTTCTGGTGGTTCGCGGTCGGTTGGGTAGTGTAGAACTTCAGCGAGTTGTTGGAGTTGGGGAAGTTGAATGAGTCGGGAATGTGCTGCTTTAATTTGGCTAGCGATAAATGTTTGTAGTGCCTCTCCTGTGAGAAGATGATCTTTATCGGGGGTGTAAGTGGAGTAGTGCGATCGCAAATCCTCGAAATTTTGTAATATCTTTGCTTGTGTAACTTCTACAGTCATTGTTCCCATCCCAATAGGTTTACCACCACCAACTTTTAAAGCTATGGGGTAGTTAGAATCTTGTCCCAACACAATAAACAGCGTCCCTAATTCTTCAGGCTTGATGTTTTTAAACTGCAATTGAGTAGTAAAAGTGTATTCTCTTGCTGCTTGTTGAACTGCAATTCCTTGATTTTGAACTTTTTCAATGGCGCGAATTGTATGATAATAAAACTTACGTCCAGCAACTTTTCCCCTTGCGTCAAAATATGCACTTCCGGGTTCAGGGCGCGGACGATATAACGAAGGCATAAACCCCGTATTAAAACCTATACTTTCACATTTAACATCATTAAACTCAATTAATCCTTGCCAATCTAAAGCACCGAATACTTGACTAGCGGGACATAATTGTTCTTTATTTCGACATGGTAATCTTTCGTTGGGTATTTTATCCCGAAATCTTGATGTGACTACTGCAAGGGTACTATTCGTAATCGCTTCATATACTGAACGAATACAACCTTTAAGGGAACTACCTTGAATTACCAAGTGTTTATCAATCCCCTGTACCATTGTTTTAATTAAAGATACACGAATTTGAACATCGTTACCAGGGACAACAATGCCAGTAGAAATATGCAGCGATGTTTTAACTTTTAGAGTTAAAAATAAAGTTCCATGCAGGCGGTTTTTATCAAATTTATCATGGCCAGCAGGATGTTCTAAGCGGGGACGTTCCTGTGGAAAAGAAACAAATTTATATGGTTTTTGTGTATTATTTACCGCAGCATCATCACGAGATACAGGCTGAGAAGGAGTTTGTTTTCTTGGTTTAGGTTTTGGCGTGTTGGTCATTTTCGTTAACCGTTAAGGCGACAAAATGAATAGTTGCAGTATTAGAGTCTTTGAAATATCTTTGCTTTATTGATACATCTTCAGGCTTGATAGATTGATTATTTTCACCTTTAAAAGTGAAACCTTTAGGAAATCTTGCTTCCTTTGGGTCATACCAATAGGCATCTCTATCACAAATTATCCAATTACAAGTTAATACTTCAAATTCTTCTAAGTTAAATTTCTGTTGACTGAGGATTAAAACTTCATATCCTGATTTTTGTTTTTTCCATCGCATTTCACATATTGCATTAAATACCTGTCCTTCAATTTCTCCTCTTTCAGAAGGTAATTCACTACAAATTCCACTCACAGCATGAGAGTAACGTAAAAAATAATAACTTTGAGAGTTAGAGACTTGAGTAATTAAGGTATCGAGTTGATCAAGTGCTACCAATTGCTGATGATATATATACCCCAGAATAGATTTTTCTTTCATGCAACTAAAACCTTATTCCATGCACGAACTGAACGCATAAATAAATCTTTTACACCAGATTCTGTGTCACCTTCCCATTTAAGTTGAACACCAAAATCTAATTCCATAGACTCTGCACGAACTGGAGAATCTTGATTATCTGGTTTAGAAAAACCATATTTTCCTGCTTCTTGTTGAGATAAAAACTCTCCTACCCCCAGTAGAAAAGTTGAGTCCCATTCGTGTGAATGTCCCAGTTGGCGAATTTTTCTAGTTTCAGAGTCAAATTGACATCCTGGATACTGGACAACTGCGCTATTGTATTGAACGCGAACCGTACCTAAACCGCGTGATTTAGCAAAACCTAACCCAAACCAACCATCATTTAAATCACGCAGCACCAAACCAATTAAACCAAGTTGCGCCAATGTAAAATTTTTGAGGTGAATTTTAGCATGAAATTCTCCCGCAGTGCAAACTTGATAATTGAAAGGGCCAACCGCAACCGAACCAAATACGCGGTCAATAGCGACGCCATTACGTTCTTCTAATTTCAATTGCGTTAAGTCAACTGGATGTGCATCTTCAATGCGAATGCGGCTTGCTATTGAAGTATTACCAAACATTTGGTCAGTAAATGAAGATTGTTGATAGATGTCGTGACTTGCTAAATTTTTAGGTAAGTAATCACCTTTCGTAGGGTCACTTGCCCAAAGCTTCTTTGTATTATTATCACCACCAACAGTACGAACAATTCTTTCAGCATGAGCGCGAATTGCACCTTTTAGGCTGCTTCCAGGTAAATAAATTGACCACCCACCCCCATGAAAAGTTCTGACAAATTCCATATCAGGATTTGTAGGGTCTGCACCTTCACGTCCCGATTTAATCAGAATCGGCCCATCTGGGATGATGCTTAAATCAATAGTGCAATGGTTTACAAGTCGTTTGTGCATAGATGTATTTATTTCAATAAATCTTTTTAGGCTGGAACTAAATTATTTAGCTGTAATTCAGATTGTTGGAATACAAAATTTACAGCACCGAATAATTTATCTAGTTCTTGAATTGTGTAAAAAGTGCTATTTCTGGTAAATATTTCACGTTCTAGTTTTCCAAGTTGCCAACGTTCACCGTTAGAAACAATACCGAAAATAATTATTTGATGTTCTCCATTTAATCTTTGAGCCGCAATCATTTCTGCTAAACATTGCGCCCAACCTGTTTCAAAGTTATCTTGTTTGGCTTCCACTAAGATAAAGTATGGTTTGTCAAAGACCACTTTACCTAATGGTGAACGTTTAGCCAAAATATATTCAGGAAATCCTGATAATTTTTCATCATAATTTAAGGATTGATGACTCCATAAAATAAAATGTTGGCGGTAGGTTTTCCAAACTTCTTTAAGAACGGGATAAATCAGATTTTCACAGATAGCAAATTCTGAGTTATCAACTACAGCATCCCGCATCATCAGTTCTAAATCTTCGCGGAAGTAGTCGGGAATATTAAAGGGAATTTCGCTGATAAAAATTGCTTCGGTGTAGATAACTTGAAACGCTTTGAGAACTTCACCGATGGTTTTGTAGTTACTGAAAGCCATTTTAACCTCTTCAAGATTGTGTTTGGGTTGTGGTGGTAGAATTCTTGGGTATATTATCTCTTAAATAATTGATTAGTGCTTGAGTCCAATTATGTTTATGGGATTCTAGCTGTTCTTGATTGCAAAGATAATGATTTTTGTCTCCTTGAACTAACCTTTGTAAGTAGTCTAATAATTCTTCAGGCTTATTTTCTGGATAGTCAAACCACCACATCTCACGAATATCTAGTTTAACAACACCCAAGCCACGAGAACGTCCACCACCAAGGGGAATTTGTTCAGTTTCAAACTGATGTAACCCAATCATTAATAAACCTAGCTCCCAAGGTTTAGCATTTTCCACCACAGCTTTAAATTCAAATAAAGTTTCGGCGGGAACTACTTGGAAATCATAGAGTTTCCCATCTGCTGCTGTTTCAGTGTCTCTATCAATGGCCACACCGTCTCTTTCTTGGTATTGTCCAAACCATGTATTATCGACTATGGTTAAATCGCGTACTTGGAATTTACTAGCTATCCAAGGTGAACCAAAAAGGAGTGAAATTAAATCTGTTTCATTGATAATTTTATCTGTGAGTAACTGATCTTTTTTTGCAGCGCGTTCTTTTTCTGGATATTTATCAAGTTCTTTTTCAACCTCTTTCTTAAGACCGTTTTCTCCATTCATACGCTCGTTGGTAATTGACCATTCTGCTTCTATTGCTGGGTTAGCCGCAAAACTGGAATCAATTCCACGCAGGAAACTTTCAAGGCGCGATCGCATTGCACCTTTGAAGCTTGATCCTGGTATTAATGGACGATTTAAGGTATCTTTAATTACAGGTAAATCTGACCCAATTGGTTCACTTGAGCGACCTGCACTGATGCGTAATGCTGTTATGGTGGTGAGTACGCCTGTGATTTCTAGGCGATTTTTGAATGTATCGAACATAGTGTTTAAAGTTCTAAACTACTGGGAGACTGTGGAGACTGTGCTTGTAATCTTTGTGGGATAACAGCCGTAATAGCAGATTGAATAAAGTTGACAAATACTTCGCTTACTTTCTGATAGTCACTACTATTAATTGGCTGAAATCCATGAGCAAACAATGAGTTATTACGAACTTCTAAAGCATTAATAATCTTATTTGCATTTTCCTGGTAAACCTTTCCTACAGGGTCATCAGGAAGTTTACTTAAAAGCTCATAGCTACTTCTCAAAGCCAGTTGAATCACACCCCTAACAGGAGACCGTTTTTGCTCATATTCATTTCGCAAAGACTCTGGTAATTGCTTAAGGTCAACATCACCAGTTCTAATACCGTAAGTTTTCTTAAGACGAATCTGAGCTAATAATTCTAAAGCTCGATAAAGTCTGCCAACAGCGTCATCATAACGCACTTGAGCAGCACGTCTTTCAGCATTATTTAGTAAATCTTGAACAATCTCATAGCCATGTCCTTCTGTAGCATTACCAGAATCAAATTTTTCATCTATTTGTCCCCGGCTGTTAATCACACGCTTTAGAAATACCACCAATTGTCGAATTTCAGTATGTCTCATTTGAGTCTCTAATAACTCTAAAGCTTCCCTATGTTCAAATGTATCCCAAGCATCTAAACCAGAACAACAAGCATATAATGTTTGAATTTTTCGTCTAGTCTCAGGTGGTAATGCCATTGAAGATAGGAGTCGCTTTAGTTGTGCGATCGCCGCAGGATAGTTGTACTGTTGTAAGAAAATTGGTAAATCGCACCGCGAATTACTGAACCGGGAATATGATCTTCCGCTTCACTCACAGAACCGGGTTTTTTAGCTGCGATCGCTAATGGCGATAAAGCTGTAATCTTTAATTTAATCCGGTTCATGACTTAGCCTCCGGTAGTAGCATTATCCAAGCTGCATCATCTTTTGGTAGTGTTTCCAATTCTTTCCATCTCAGCCAACCCAACCCCGCAGATTTACTCCCGCCGAGGGCGTGAATGTGCCGCAAACCGGCTAAAATCAAAGCCTTGGCATACTCTGGACACTCGGACAATAGATGAAGTTCTCCTGTAAATTCCAATTGATTATTCGCTGGGGAAGTCTCCAGGAAATAGAGTTTTTTCTCTTCTCCAGTCAGGCGACGGCGGTTGATAGTCACACCAGGACGTATCACATCTGGTAAATCCTCCCGTTCTATATGACAAATCAAGTCATCAACTACAATTCGGGATGGGAGTATGGGATTACCAAATATTTGCGAAATTAAGCAATGATAGCCTCTGTAGCCATCAATTTGGTAGCTAGTCCGAAATTGGCTACTGACTTGTTCTTCTCTTGGACAAAGTGTTTCAGCTTTGGGTGATTCAAAAATTTGCCATCCTAACCCCCTAGCCAGTTTTTCGCATTCATGGCGCAGTCTCCCTTTAAGTTGGGAAGCAGGAATTAGCAATTGTCCTTGAGCATTGCGGATGATAGGTTTGTCTGCAAGGGAACCATCAGAACCACCTGCACCAACACACAAAGCAGTATCAATTATTGCTGTGAGTTTAATATTTGTGACTTGGTTTTGGGGTAAGTCTCGTAATAAAATCATACTTTAAATGTTGGTTGCTGTGATGTTGCATAATTTGATTTATCATTTGATTGTTCGATAAAAGGATATAAATCTACTAACTCTCGCCAAATAGTTTCGTAGGTAACTTTCTCCTCAGTTTCTTCTTTTACCTCTTTTAAAGACATCCAAGGCGCGAGGTTTCCATTATTGGCTGGATCTTTAGGTCTACACCATGCATCTTCAAACTGTTGTTTCAGCAATTCCTGAGCTTTTTGGTCACTCAGACGTATTTTAAAATAACGATAATTGAGTATGGCTGTCTGTTTGCCTCTTTCTAGTAAGCTGCGAATTTGGTAAAGTTGCGATCGCGGAAATTCTGCATCTTTCAAAGCCTTAGCAGTTTCCAACAGTCCACCCAGATCATGCAGTGTATAAGGCGCAGCATACAGCTTTAGTTTTTGCTTTCCAGTGCCAAATTTAGTTAATCCATTTGAGCGAAATTCGCTAATGTTGGACGAAATCATTGTTACAGATTTCATCACTAAAAAATCTACTGTTCCACCATAGTATCCATATTTTTTTAAGTCTTTTGCTTGTTTTTTTGCTGATTTAAGTAGCTGTTCTGTCAGCTTTTGTGCATAGTATATTGGTGTGTCTTCGGCCGTAATTAATACACCAGTTGATATACTCAGTTTGCATTGATTACCACTAACATCCTGTTTGTCCGTCTGATAGCGATGTACAACTTTAGGATTATAAGTATTGTCTAATTTATAATCACTTCTTTTGTTTAACAGTATTTTTTCAAATTCATCACCAATAGTTTTGGCAATAGCTAATGCTTTATCTGCTGGCACAATTAACATCACATCATCCCCCCCAATAGTTAAAATTTCAAAGGGATGAATCCAGTGACCATTACGCTGTACCTTTTCTTGATCCTTAATGTTATTGAGATGATGAGGGTGTAGATGTTGAGCTAGTGCTTGATAAACTGATTGTTTAATAGCTTGAAAAATGTCGTCACTGAATTCTTGATATTCCTGTGGAGTTTGAATCTTTTGAATATAGCCACCCATATTATTGCCATCAGCATAAATATAAGCAACAAAACCATTAGGTTTACTAGCATTACCAATTTCTATCAGAGAACGTGCCTCTTCTGGATTTTTACAACCGTTATAGTATTGATTAGCTAATTCATTATCATCTAAAAAGACCTCAAATTTATGTACCCAACTGGGTAGATAAATTTGATTAGGTTCCCAATAGAAACCAGCTTGAGAGTACCAATGTTTAGAGCTATGATCTTCTTTAGATATCTGTCCAACAATTCGCTTACGTGCCGAAGCTTCTGAAAACCAAGGTTCGTTAGGGAGACTTTCAGCTTTCATCACAGCAGAACGGCGATCGCCCTCATCTCTCTTCAAATATGGGTGTGTTTCAAACATTGGTGGATAACTGCGACTGTTGCGATTTATAAAACCATTACCGCTTCGTCGCTTGTTGAACAGGGATGCTAACTTACCAACCAATTCATTAAAACTCTTACGTTCTTTAAAAGCTTGCACTGAATCATTTACATCAGATTTAGCAAAATAGGCTTCTATCAGTTGATGATGAAGATGACTGTTATACTTATCAAGCCAGAATGTTGTCTCAATCTGATTATTTAGTAAGCCAAAGCGAATTTCTAGCAGCTTAAATTTAGCGCCAACTGCACAGGAATTAGCAGTTAAAGTCTCTTCAGTATAACGTTTTTCAATTGCATTGGCTAAATCATCTACAAAAACTGCTGGACAGAAAGCTAAAATATTACCACCAGTAGAATAGATAATAAGTTCAGGAATCAAAGCTGCTTCTAAATCAGGAAAGTTATTTTTTAACCATTGAGATATGGAGATTGATTTAGGCACGTTTTTGTATTCACCAAAGAAAGCAGGTAAATCAATCAAGTTAATTCTATCAAGTAAAGCTGAAGCGCCACGAAAATCTGGAAGTTTAGCCGCTTCAAATACATATTGCTTAATCTTAGTCGCACCACCATAAACTAAGCCAATTTGAGAATTCCACAGTTGAGGATATTTCTCTGGTAATTCCTTGAGTTTTTCTAGAGTATCTGGAAATTCTAAATTCTGTAATTCCTGGGACTGCTTAACTAACGCTTTAACCTTCTCTGGTAATTCTTCGCCCTTATTTAAAGCCTCGCGCATTTGATTTGTTAAATCATTGGGTTCGCGCTCGTTACCCCAAGCCAGACACCAAGCGATCGCTATACTAATAGAACTCATCTTATCCATTTTTACATTTACCTTAAATTAACTCCACCAAAACCCGCGCCAATCCTTGCACCATCGGACGACTAGAAATATCCTCCCCACGCTGCAACCGATGGACATTTCCTTTAAGCTTTATTTGATGGGTACATCATACACGCACCTGAAAGAAGTATCTTCCAAGACGCTGTATCTTAAAGAAAGTTATATTTATCGAGATTTGGCTAGTCCGATAACCATGTCTTTATCTACTATTGAGAGCGATCGCAACCTGACAACTCCAATGCACCTGCATCCGCTATATTTAAGGTGTATCAGTTGCCCATTGTTGCACCGAAATTTAGCCATGACAGAGCTACTTGAACAAGCGATCGCCAAACTAAAAAACTTGCCCGCCACTGAACAAGATGCGATTGCGGCGATGATTTTGGCAGAACTAGAAGATGAACGCCGTTGGGATGAAGCTTTTGCCCGTTCTTCAGACATGCTTGCCAAACTTGCAGCCGAGGCAATGGCTGAATACCGTGCAGGTAAAACCCAAGAGTTAGATCCAGATAGATTGTGAAGTCACGTATCACCGCTCAGTTTCGTCAAGGGTTTAATGATAGCTATAGCGGTAAATTACTTGTACGGATGCCGAAATCTTTACATCGACGTTTAGCTGAGACTTCTGAACGGGAAGGCGTTAGTCTCAACCAATATATTGTGTCTTTGCTGAGTGCAATGGAATAATTAACAGCAAACTAATCTTAATAAATTCCCTGATGATTTATAAATATTCAAAAAATACTTTAGGTACTAATCGTAATTCTCCAGATTTAAAGCGAGAGATATCTATCCATAACGCTCTATGTTTATGAGTTTGTGATTCTGAAAAAACTAAACTTTCCAGTTGATAAAATTTGAAATCAGCAAAGTCACATTGATAAAGCTGAATAATTTCATGACCTTGCCTACCATTAAATGTAAACAAGTTCTCTATACAACCCAAATAGCGAATATTCATTAAGTCTGCTTGAATTTCCTCTTGAAACTCCCGTTCTAAGGCGACGCGGCTGGTTTCGCCAAATTCAACACCACCGCCCAAAGCACGATAAAATGTTTCTTGCTTTACGGGATCGTAGCCTTCAGAAAGAAATATGCGATCGCCATGCCGAATTAGCCCCAAGGCTATTACCCGAATTTCGCCTGCTTTATTCATCTAAACCTCCCAGGAGACCCACAGTCGGTAACTATCTCAAAAGCACTGGCTTAACCCTTAAACCTGTTTAACTTTTAAGTTCTAGAGCAGGGAACTAGCTACGCATTCCCTGGTAGGACTTGAACGCTTACCTTAAACGTAGTGATTTAACACTTAGACTGGTCAACTAGGCTCTTTTCAAGCCCTTACTATATCGGTACTCCGATTAGTGGTGGGTGATTGACTTTTATAACTAATTATCGTAAATAGACTGAGGACGACTTTCGCTATCCTCAATAGGCCAATCTGCATTTTCGCCGCCAATGTACAATTCTTCAATGGTGACATATTCCTGACTTAGCTGTGTGAGGGCGTTGATTAAAATATCCAGAGCGATCGCATCACTGGTTCCTAAGTCAAACCAACAACGCCCCCACTGTCCCTCATATTCAAACTCACCAATGTTGTGCATCAGTGCTAGCAGGCTTTTGTCATATCCTTGTTCATCATAATTCATGTAGCTGATATCGAGTCCAGTGTCCTGCACCTGAAGATTCTCTGCATTAAATGCACCCAATTTACCCAAATAAAACCAGGAATTGAAAACTTCTTCTACATATTGCTTTTCACGCGCAGAAGGATTTGTGCTGAATTTCAGCCAAATCCACATATCAAAAGGATTAATTTCGCGGAACTGAATCTCCATTTTGGTCTAATGTCTCAATTACTGTTCTGAAAATAAGCATATCAAAGTAAGGAATGGGGAATGGGGAATGGGGAATGGGGAATGGGGCATAGGGAAAAAACTTAATCGCCAATGCCTTATGCCTTATTATCTAGGATTGTTCAGGCTAACAGCACGGCTGCGTTCACGCTCAATTTGCTTGACTAAATCTCTTGGGAGTTGGGATTTTTTGGCCAATGCTTTGTCAAAATTAGCGATCGCTTCCTGGAACAACTGCTGGCTTTTTTCTTTTTGCCCCAGTTCTTTCAGGATTTGGGCTTTGAGATAATAAATTTCTGGATTATCGGATGTGGTTTTGATCGCACGGTTGACATACTCTAGTGCCTGTGTATACCGTTTTAAATCTCGGTAAGCAAGAGCAATACCCCGATCGACTAGATACTTCGGAGCAGCATTTTTTTCTAAGCCTCCAATTGCCTGATCTGGGCTAGCAAAAGGCAAATTAACCGCCAACAATAAATCCATATAACCCTTGATTAAATTCAGTTCTGGATCGTTGGCAGAAATTGCTTCGGCTTTGTCTAAATATTCATAAACTTGCCGCAGCCGACTAAAAGCTTGCGGCACACCGTTGACTGTACCCTCACGGGTGAGAACTACTGCACCCTTTAAAAAATGACCAACAGCAGTGTATAAATTACCACGTAATGGATCGCTAGTAATCAGTTTTTCTCCAGTTTCTAGAGTTTTCTGACTATAGGTGTCTAGTTTCGCCCAATCCTTATTTCCGTATGCTAAAGATGCGATCATGGCATAAGCTAGAGGTTCATTTGGCTCTTTGGATATTGCTTGTTGCAGATAACGCTCTCCTGCGGGATAGTTGCCCTGTTGGAAAATCGCTTTAAAAGCTGCTTCTGTTTGGTCGCCAATTTGATGAGGTTCGCGATCGCGAAACGGATCGCCAGCCAGAGAGGGATTTATCCACAAATTAAGTGCGATTGCCCAAGGGGCAACGCCAAAGGCGAACGCAGTGACAAAAGCAGTCTGAGTAAGGGTAGTAAGCCTAGCAGACGCTACTAATCGAGGCGAAGAAAACCTTTTAGTCATTTTAACCCTCAGAATAATTGCGGTTGAAATAGTTGTATGTGTTACTTAAAATACAAAAAATGGTTAATTTTAACTAAGTTTAGGGGTTTAAGTAAAGAGCATCAATTGCCAGAACGTTTTGGGTCGGGGTCTAAATAAGAGTCACAAAACTTACTTGCGACTTGCGACTTGCGACTTGCGACTTGCGACTTGTTTTAATACTTCGGCTTCTCTGCCAGATGCTGCACTTCGGCAAGGCTCAGTGACCACACGAACGCTCAGTGTTAAAGCCTCGACTTGGCTCGGCTTTAACTTGCCTTTGTTTCAACTAAAATTTTCTGATATAAAAGTTGACTTTGGTAATTTTTCCATGTTCCCAAGCTTGTTATAGTCATTGTTTAAGGATGAGTCTGCCACAATAGAGGAAAAGTGGATGATTCTTGCTGCTAAATTAAGGTGTTAATCCAGGTAATGCGCTATAAATTTCTCCAGAATTTTCCAGATACTCTCAGTGTAGCTAATCACTAATTTGCTGACTTTTTGGTAATCTTAACAAATGCTCTATCTCCGAAATGTAATTTATCACCCCACAGCGTGCCCAACAGCGATTCTCAAATCGATCAACTTGGAATTAGCACCCCAACAGCTAGGTCTGATTATTGGCCCGAGTGGTTCAGGAAAAAGTACCTTACTAGAAATTTTGTCGGGACTAGCTGAACCCACTACCGGCGCACTCTTCTGGCGAGAACAAGAACTTATAGCCGAACAGCTACAACAATTGGCTGGGTTAGTATTTCAGTTTCCAGAGCGGCACTTTTGCGGTGGTTCAATTTTAGAAGAATTGCGTTTAGGACATCCTGAGTTAGGGTCAGAACGAGTCAGACAGGCGCTGACTGAGGTGGGATTAGAGCATTTATCGCTTTCCGCAGCCCCTCATGCTTTGAGTGGTGGTCAGCAACGACGTTTAGCTTTGGCAGTGCAATTGATTCGCCAGCCAAATTTATTATTATTGGATGAACCCACAGCTGGGTTAGATTGGTCAATGCGTCGGCAACTGGTAAATTTATTAGCGAAACTGAAACAAGATTGGACGCTGTTGGTAGTGACACACGATGCTGGGGATCTGTTAGCGATCGCAGACCGTTGCTGGACACTCAACCACGGTGAACTAGAATCAGTAGATCCAAGGACACTAGAAGCCAAAATTAAAGAACCTCTACCAGCAGTATGAAAAGCGGAGTGGGGAGTAGGGAGTGGAGGGAGATGAGGGAGCAGGGGGAGATGAGGGAGCAGGGGGAGATGAACTATTGATTATTGCCCAATGCCCATGCCCCATGCCCCATGCCCAATGCCCAATGCCCCATGCCCAATGCCCAATGCCCAATGCCCAATGCCCCATGCCCAATGCCCAATGACAAACTTATTGCCTGAGATGGCAGAAATTTGGCAGCAAACTCTTAATTGGGAACCAACAGCCCAACAGCAGGAACAATTCCAGAGACTTTATGAATTAATTCTAGAAGGTAATCGCCAACTAAATTTAACTCGGATCACTGACCCCCAAGAGTTTTGGGAAAAACATCTGTGGGATTCTCTGCGAGGAATTGCGCCACAGGGGGAATTTATCCCGTCTCTTCAAGAAGCTGGATCTGTGATTGATATTGGCACGGGTGCAGGTTTTCCGGGTGTTCCGGTGACAATTACTGCACCTAGTTGCAAAATTACTCTGATGGATTCAACCCGGAAAAAAATTACTTTTATCGACAATATATTAACTGAACTTGCGCTGACCAATGCCAAAACTCTCGTTGGTAGGGCTGAAGAAATCGGTCAGCAACCCCAGCATCGACAAGCTTATGATATTGCTTTGATCCGCGCTGTTGGCACAGCTTCTGTTTGTGCAGAATATGCCCTACCATTACTCAAACAAAGTGGTTTAGCCATAATTTATCGTGGTAATTGGACAGAGGAAGAAACCACAGCTTTGCAAAATACTGTTAACCAGCTAGGTGGCGTAATTGAATTAATTGAAAAATTTACCACTCCTCTAAGTGATAGCATCCGTCATTGCCTTTATGTGCGTAAGGTAGCAAACACACCGGCTAATTTTCCCCGTGCTGTAGGTGTACCTTCTCAAAACCCGCTTTGAGGAGAGAGTGTGAGAAAAAGGGCGTTGCTGAGTGAAAGTATGAATTAGTCACTTCCGAATTCAGAAGTGGAATGATTGGTTAATGGGACTTAGTACAGAACACCACAAAAAGGGTATGGAATTTAATTATTCGTAGGTTGGGTAGAACATTCGTATTACCCAACATTAAGTCTGAATATTTGCAAATTGAAGATAACGACTAAATACTTTTTATATTTTCACAACTACTATAAGGTGATTGCAAAGTTTGTGGCGATCGCATCGTCAAACAACAGTTGAGCGATCGCTATTGACCAATAATCAGAAGCAAATAAAGCGATATCTCCGATGGGCGTAGCTGCGGCTCTTTTCACTCGACAACTCGTGTTACAATTACGAATTACGAATTGGTATTAGCCACCCAAAAACCTGCTCAACTGTCAAATCCAGTGTTAAAAACTTTGGTGTGGGAAGACAATCGCTACTTGTCAACTCAATAGGTTCCTGTCCTGGTATAAATGCTAAAATCAATCGCTCATCTGGATCGATTAACCATCCTAGCTGAGTACCATGTTTAAGACAGTGCAAAATATTACTGATAACTTTAGTAGCTCTCTGCTCAGGTGAGAGAATTTCTACAGTCCAGTCAGGATAAATTTCAAAAGTATTGGGTACTTCGCCATCAGCTTCAAAAGGAATTCGTTCCCAAATGAATACAGCAGCATCAGGAACAATAGAACGTCCACCAAAGCTACAGCGCAATTCTGGAAAGGCGAGGGCAATTTGTGATGTTTCTGCAACTTGATTTACAGCATCACAAAACTTGAGTTGCAGGCGAGAGTGTTTGCCAGCAGGCATAGGTTTTTGGTAAATTAGACCGTCAAGAAACTCACTAGCAGGCTTGGTTTCTGGCAGTTTGAGGAATTCTTCGAGGGTGAGAGACGGAGGAATTGCTGTTGTCATCGCCTTGAGTTGAGTATTATTGCCACTCTGCCAAAATTTTATCCTTTATATTTTCTGCTGAGATAAATCCATCAAGTTTGCCAGCTTGTAAACTACCCGCGCCCCAACATTACCATCCCACTCCCCATCACCGACTTCGCAGATATCAAAGCCAATAATTTTTCTCCCACTATTGACCAATTCTCGGAACAGACAAAAAGTTTGCTCTAATTCCAACCCACCTGGAACAGGAGTACCTGTACTCGGACAGAGTTTTGGATCTAGACCATCTGCATCAAAGCTAATGTAAACATACTCAGGTAAATGACTGATAATTTCTCGGCACAAATCAATCCAAGTTGTTCCAGAGTAAAGCTTTTGCTTAATAGCTGGGTCGTAATAAGCAATAATGCGATCGCTAGATTGGTCAATCATTTGCACTTCATCATGACTAATATCACGCAAACCCACTTGCACTAACTTAGAAATTTGCGGTATTTTCATCGCATTAAACATAATAGACGCATGGGAAAACTCAAATCCCTCATAGGCATCGCGTAAATCTGCGTGGGCATCAATGTGCAAAATGCCATAGTTTGCGTAGTTAGCCGCTAATGCTTGGAAATAACCTAAAGGCGAACTGTGATCTCCACCAATGACTGCAACTCGCTTACCATGATTAATTGCTTGTTGACAATTTTCAAACAGCCATTGATTCACCTGTTCACCAGCCTGATTAATTTCTGTCAGTACAGGTGTTAAATCTGGTGTATCTGAAAGTTCTTTACCTTGGGCTAATCGCTGAATAATTTTTGCTGCCAAGACGCGGTAGTATGTGTTCTTCTCTACAATATCCTGGGGAATTTCCACCATGAAAATTCCCTGCTTCCAACCATCAGGGTGATCAAAATCGAACAATTCCAGTTGAGTCGAAGCATCGAGAATTCGCTGTGGGCCGTTAGCAGTGCCAGCACCATAGGAAACGGTGACTTCCCACGGCACACCAAAGACAACCAAGTTTGCAGACTCGTAATCACAGGGCAAACCTAAGAGGTTGCCATTTACTTCACCTACGCCACTGGGATTGTAGTCTTTTAATTGATTACTCATTGAGTATCTTCTGGATTTACGTGGATAGACAGCACGCCGCCTAGTGGACATTTGCATTCTAATCAAAATTTTTCACAGGCGGTAAACTACTAAGGAAAGTAGTGTCAATATAGGCTTATATCGAAGTGGAAAAATTAGCTGCAACGAATTAACGATGACAGACGCTAAAAACGTAATCGATGGAAATCTAGAGGTTTGCTGTACTTCTCCGATGACTGGGTTTTACCGCGACGGTTTTTGTCACACAGGTGGTCAGGATTTCGGGTCGCACGTTGTCTGTGCCCAAGTGACATCAGAATTCCTGGAGTTCACCAAATCGCGGGGAAACGACCTCAGCACACCTGTTCCTGATTTTAACTTTCCTGGGCTGAAGCCTGGCGATCGCTGGTGTTTGTGTGCATCTCGCTGGCAAGAAGCTCTCGATGCTGGCGTTGCTCCACCCGTCATTCTCTCTGCAACCCATGCTAGAGCTTTGGAAGTGGTTTCCCTAGACGAACTGAAAAAATATGCTCTAACTTCCTCTTAATTGGGCATTGGGCATTGGGCATTGGGCATTGGGCATTGGGCATTGGGCATTGGGCATTGGGCATTGGGAAGAGATAAGGAAGAAACCTGTTCAATAATTGTCCCTCATCCCCCTCATCCCCCTCATCTCCCTCATCTCTCTCATCTCCCTCATCTGCCTCATCCCCCACTCCCCACTCCCCACTCCCAAATCAACTCACCGAAACTTCCATAGGTAATTTTAATACATTGGCAACCATAGCAATCAATTTAGTGGGGTCAATTGGCTTAGATAAATGCTGCTGAAACCCTGCTGAAAGAGCTTCTAAGCGGTCTTCCTCTCGCGTGTATGCTGTTAAAGCGATCGCTGGAATACGTCCGCCTTTTTCTGGTTCTAAAGAGCGCAGTTTCCGAATCAGTGTATAACCATCTTGCTCTGACATGCCGATGTCGCTAATCAGGATATCTGGTTTTGCTTGTTCAACTATTGCTAGCGCTTCCTCAACTGATGCTACCGCAATGGCGATCGCTCCATACTCCTCAAACATAAAACTGAGAAAGTTACGGGTATCTGCTTCATCATCTACAACTAAAACTCTTAATCCAGCAAGGGGCATCGATGCCACCGGGGAAGAAATTTCTCCTGCTGCTTCTCTACTCCCCCTGCTACCCCTATTGTCTTGTAGGAGTGGTAGTCTGACAGTAAAGGTTGCTCCTTGTCCAGTGCCTGCACTTTGGGCAAAAATTGTACCTTTGTGGAGTTCCACTAAATGACGGACGATCGCTAGTCCTAATCCTAGTCCATTGTGCGATCGCGTTGTGGTGCTGTCTGCTTGCCGGAAACGCTCAAATACTTTGGGTAAAAACTCGGAACTAATGCCAATGCCCGTATCGATAACTTGAATTTGGGCGTATTTGTGAGTTGTTTGTTGTCCTTCACCACAGACTACTAACAGATTCACTTCTACCCTGCCACCTTTAGGGGTAAACTTAATAGCATTAGTTAGTAGGTTCCAGACAACTTGCTGTAACCGGGCTGGATCGCCATAAACTGACCCTACCGAAGTATCCAGGACAGTATTTAACTTAATATCTTTTGGCTCTGCTAGGGGACGCACTGCTTCTAAGGCTGCCTCCATCACCGAGATCAGATTCACCGCAGATACATTTAACCGCAACTGACCACGGATAATCCGGGATACATCTAAGATATCCTCAATTAGTTGCATCTGAGATATAGCATTGCGTTCGATCGCTTCCAAGGCACGGGAAGTAGCTTTATCATCAAGTTTCTTAGAGCGGAGGATTTTTGACCAGCCCAGCATTGAGGTTAGGGGTGTACGCAATTCATGGGAGAGAACGGCGAGAAACTCATCTTTCATCCGATTTGCTGCTTCTGCTTCCTGTCTTGCCGTCTGTTCTCGAATCACTTGAGCGCGGACTTCTTCTGCTTGTTTGCGTTCAGTAATATCTTCGAGAGTGCCGACATATCCCAGCAATTCTCCTTGACCGGAAAGCATTGGTGATGAGCGAACCTGAACCCAACGGATGATACCGTTAGCAGTTTGAAAACGAAACTCTTCAGAGTAGTCACGACCTTGACGAATGTAGTCAGACCAACTGGCAATTGCTCGTTCTCGATCTTCTGGATGAACAGATTCTAGCCATCTTTTTTCTAAACTCTCTGCCGCTTTCAAATCGCAAATTGCCTGATAGCGGGGATTAGTATATCTACAGCCTCCTTCAGTATCAATTTCAAAAATGCCAACGGGTGAACAGGTACTCAGCGATCGCAATCGTTCTTCACTTTGCCTGAGTTCGGCATTCACAGCTACCAGCTGCGCTGCTTGTTGCTTAACAGCTTCTGTTTTCTTAAATAGTTCTACGAATACTGTGACTTTAGAAGTCAAAATATTCGGGTCTAATGGTTTGAGCAAATAATCAACTGCACCCAAGGCATAGCCTTTAAATAGCATTTGGTCGCTAGTGCTAAAGGCGGTGAGAAAGATAATTGGAGTGTGACGCGATCGCCCCCGATTGCGAATCAAGGTAGCTGTTTCAAAGCCATCCATCCCTGGCATTTGCACATCCAGCAAAATCACCGCAAAGTCTTGATGCAGCAGACACCGCAAAGCTTCTTCTCCAGAAGTAGCTCTCACGAGATTCTCCCCGAGTTTTTCTAGGATTGCCTCTAGTGCCAGCAAATTTTCTAGCTTATCATCTACTAGGAGGATGTTTACTTTGGGTTCCATCTGCATGGGTTTATTTCCGTGATGAGTGACAAAGCTTGACCATTTGGGAAGCAATGTTTGAAAGTGTCAAAATCCAGTCTACTGCAACAGCAGAGATTGCTGCCTCTGGCATAACGTCGCTCTCAGCTGTGGCAGGTTCCTGTACAATAGTCAGCCCTCCCCGCGCTTTTATTTTCTTAAGACCTTGCATACCATCTTGGTTTGCTCCTGTCAATATTACACCAATCACTTGCTCATTGTAGACATCGGCTGCTGATTCAAACAGCACATCAATAGATGGTCTAGCATAGCAAACAGGCTGATCAGTCGAAAGAGCAAAGTGATCTAGTTCAACCAGCAAGTGATAATCTGCTGGAGCTATGTAGATATGTCCTGGTAGTATTTCGTCTTTGTCTTCCACTTCTCGAATCGGTAACAAAGTGGATTCTTGTAATAACTCCTGGAGTGTGTTATTAGACTCCTTGTGACGGTGTTGCACGATCGCGATCGGCACTAGGAAATCTGCTGGTAAGTTCCCCAGGATAATTTTTAATGCTGATAATCCGCCCAAAGAAGTACCAATTACCACAATTTTAAACGACACTTGTTTAGTTATCACACCTGTATAATGTGGGTTTCAATCTTCGAGGATGTTTTAAAAGTATTGGGCGAATATAATAGAGTCTCCGGGACGCTGACGCGCTAAGCGAAGCTATGCCGAAGGCTTTACGCTACTACACAAAGCTTAGTCCACGGAGGTGGACTAAGAGAAAATCAAGGGTTTTTAACCCACGAAGGTGGGTTTTGTTTGTATAGCCGCGACTTATAGTCGCCAGGGCTAGTATGAATTGAAACTTGACAAACATCTCGCCATATACCAACTACTGAAGATTATATAATTTTGTCACTTGCATGACAAATAAATATTTTATCATTGTGAGCTACTTCACAAATAAATATTATATTTAGGCTTTTTAAAATTTTAATTAATGCCAGAATCGATACATTGTAGAAATAGTTTTTTGTTAGATAACTAACTTTTAAAAGTTTAATATTTATTTTTTTGACAATTCATAAAAATTTACTTAAGCTAAAAGGTAGGTTAGGCAAATCAACCAACAACAGCGATTTGATTAGCTCCACCAAGAATTGCTGTTGCAGACTATCGGCATGAGGAAATGAATCAAAACCAAAATTATTCTATCTAGGAAATTTAACCAGATTTGGCTACAAAAAGCTAAGACATCATTAAGCGTATTGCACCGCGCAAATATTGAACAGATTTCGGTCAATTATGGATGGATACTTGTGGTGATGTTAGTGAGTATCCATCAACTATTGAAGTTTGACTAGCAATTTGAGATTTTGGATTAGTTTCTTTTGGTTTATATCTCCTCAGAGGCGGAGTAAATCTAAAATCGGCAATCTAAAATCCAAAATGGATTGACCAAAGTGCGGTAGATATGTCCAGGAGAAGACAATGCTTGAGTATTTTACATCTTTGAACGACCACAATTTACCCTATCCAGATACGATTCATCCCATCGTTGTCCACTTCGTAATTGCGATGATAGTGTTTTCCTTTTTCTGTGATGTAATTGGCTATTTTACTGGTAAAGCCAGTCTTTTTGAGGTGAGTTGGTGGAATATGTTAGTTGCCACGATCGCTATTTTCGTTGCAATCATTTTTGGTCAGTTTGAAGCGGGTTTAGCACAACCTTACAGCCTAGCGAAATCGGTGCTGAATTTGCATACGCTAATTGGTTGGTCGCTTTCGGGAATTATCACAGCGATTACAGCTTGGCGCTATGTAATTCGTGCCCGCAACCCGCAAAAAGTACCAATTTATTATTTGGGAGCCGGACTAATTTTGACCTTGATAGTTGGCTTGCAGGTATATCTCGGAGATCAACTTGTTTGGGTGTATGGATTGCATACAGTGCCAGTTGTGGAAGCAGTAAAGGATGGTCTGTTGCGATGAACTCAGAATTAATTGACCAATTAAGCGGCTCTCTAGGCGCAAACGGATTACCTTACACAATTCCCATTCATCCCAACTTAGTCCATCTGACAATAGGTTTGTTCATCATTGGGATGACCTTTGATATTGTTGGTGTTCTCTTCCCCTTTGAAAAATGGGTCTTCAAATTTTTAGCAATTACTGTGGAACGTGACAAATTATTTGATGTTGGCTGGTACAACATGTTAGCTGCCAGCATCATTACATTTTTCACAGTGGCAGCAGGCTTTTATGAAATGCTGTTGGCAACACCACCAGCTGATATGAAAAGTGCCTGGGGATTGCAGGCAATGGAAACCATGATTTGGCATGGTGTGGGTGGTGTGTTCTTATTAGCGCTGATTGTTGTCCTGACCATCTGGAGAGCATGGCAGCGCTTCGTTTGGGCCAAACAAGAATATAAACAGACAGATAGAGAAGTGCAATGGATCTATCTGTTCGCAGGCATAGCAATCATGTTGATTATGTACGTTCACGGGACACTAGGGGCGCAAATGGCTGCCGAATTTGGCGTACATAATACAGCAGATAATTTGCTGCGATTGGGACAAGACCTCAATTAGTCATTTGTCATTTGTCATTTGCCCGATGCCTCATGCCCGATGCCCAATGCCCCATGCCCAATGCCCAATGCCCCATGCCCAATACCCAATGATCATGAAAATCCAAAAGATTTTAAATATTTTGACGCTGCTTACAGGCGCGATCGCAGTGACTATTACGAGTCTCTGGATCGGTAAGCAGGCTTACTCCTGGCTTCCCCCCCAAGCAGCAGCCGAATCCCAACTAATTGATGATTTGATTAGCTTCTTAGTAACCCTCGGTGCTTTCATTTTCTTGGGAGTAACAAGTACTCTGATGTATTCTGTGATCTTCCATCGGGCAGTTAAAGATGACTTCACCGATGGTCCCCCAATAGAAGGGAATGTCACCTTAGAAGTTGTCTGGACAGCAATCCCAATTCTGTTAGTATTTTGGATTGCCGGCTACAGCTACCAAGTTTACGAACAAATGGGGATTCAAGGCCCATCAGAATTAGTTCACCTGCATAATCCACTGAGAATGGAATCGGCTCATGCAGAACCAGCTAACGCCTTAGCAGAACCCGTTGAGAAAATCGACGTATTAGCTAAACAGTGGGCGTGGGTTTTTCATTACCCAGAGAAAGATATTACAAGTACCGAATTGCATTTACCGAGCGATCGCCGGG
Source organism: Nostoc sp. (assembly GCF_036917755.1). Lineage (GTDB taxonomy): Bacteria > Cyanobacteriota > Cyanobacteriia > Cyanobacteriales > Nostocaceae > Nostoc. The sequence goes on along the minus strand of NZ_JBALFC010000153.1, from coordinate 20,220 downwards.
TACGTTTAGCGCTGCGATCGCAAGACGTTCTCCACGGCTTCTATGTACCTGCATTTCGCCTCAAGCAGGATATTATTCCCAACCATGCGATCGACTTTGAATTTACTCCTATCCGCCCCGGACAATACCGATTGACCGATTCCCAATATAGCGGCACATACTTCGCAACAATGCAAGCGAATGTAGTCGTCGAATCTCCTGAAGATTATCAGCAGTGGCTGGCACAAGCTGCAACCCAAAAGCCATCTCCAGCAAATAATCAGGCAGCATCTGAGTATGCTCAAACATCGAATCAGTCAGTCAAAACTGGTTGGGTAACAGTTCCACCTGCTGCACCGACTCTAGTCAATTCTCCTGGTTGAAAGGAAAGTAACCCATGACTAATGTTCCTATTGAAGGTATTCTTCTCCCTGATGAGAAGCATAACCACGAATCTCCAAGTAATTGGAAAGAATACTTCAGTTTTAGTACTGACCATAAGGTAATTGGTATCCAGTATCTCGTTACCTCATTTTTCTTCTTTCTTGTCGGCGGAATCTTTGCGATGGTGATGCGGGGAGAACTGATGACACCCGAATCAGATTTAGTCGATCGCACCGTCTACAACGGGATGTTCACCATGCACGGCACCGTGATGCTGTTTTTGTGGACATTTCCCTCACTAGTTGGTTTTGCTAATTATCTAGTGCCACTGATGATTGGGGCGCGAGATATGGCATTTCCCCGCCTGAATGCCGTTGCCTTTTGGATGGTGCCAGTAGTCGGGATTCTGATGATGGGTAGCTTCTTTATCCCTGGTGGCCCAGCCCAAGCCGGTTGGTGGTCTTATCCGCCTGTCAGTCTCCAGAATCCCACAGGTAACTTGATTAATGGTCAAGTTATCTGGCTCTTAGCGGTGGCAATATCCGGCGTATCCTCAATTATGGGGGCAGTGAACTTTGTCACCACAATCGTGAAGATGCGGGCACCAGGAATGGGCTTCTTCAGAATGCCCTTGTTTGTCTGGGCAGTATTTAGCGCCCAAATTATCCAACTATTCGGACTACCTGCATTGACAGCTGGCGCGGTGATGCTGCTACTTGACCTCACAGTTGGCACCGCCTTTTTCGACCCAGCCAAGGGCGGGAATCCAGTTATGTTCCAGCATTACTTCTGGTTCTACTCCCACCCCGCCGTTTACGTGATTATTTTGCCCATCTTCGGCATCTTCTCGGAAATCTTCCCAGTTTATTCACGTAAACCTCTATTTGGTTACAAAGTAGTCGCTATTTCATCCATCTTGATTGCAGCAGTGAGTGGCATTGTTTGGGTACACCACATGTACGTCAGTGGTACATCAGGCTGGATGCGGTTGATTTTCATGCTGACAACCATGTGTGTATCTGTACCCACGGGAATTAAAGTATTTGCTTGGGTGGCAACTATTTGGGGCGGTAAACTACGGCTAAATACCGCCATGCTGTTTGCCTTGGGTGGATTAATCATGTTTGTCTTCGCTGGCATCACAGGAATCATGCTTTCCTCTGTGCCAGTTGATGTCCACGTTAACAATACCTACTTTGTGGTGGGACACTTCCACTACGTCCTTTACGGCACCGTGACGATGGGCTTATTTGCTGCCATCTACCACTGGTTCCCCAAAATGACCGGGCGGATGTACTCCGAAAGCTGGGGTAAAATCCACTTCTGGTTAGCCTTCATCGGCACCAACCTCAACTTTTTGCCCATGCACCCATTAGGATTGCAAGGAATGTTACGTCGAGTTGCTTCCTACGCCCCAGAGTATCAATTTTGGAATATCATCGCTAGCCTCGGCGGATTTCTATTAGGAATGTCCACCTTGCCCTTCATATTCAACATGGTAATTTCTTGGATGCAAGGCGAGAAAGCACCTAATAATCCTTGGCGGGCAATTGGATTAGAGTGGATGGTTTCTTCACCCCCTCCAGTAGAAAACTTTGAAGAAATCCCCATCATCATCTCCGAACCCTACGGCTACGGCAAATCAGAACCCTTGACAGCCAACCTCCCAGAATAAACGCAAACTATCGGGAAGACGCAAAAACCCTCCGCGTACCTCTGCGCTTCCCTTTGCGTTTCAAACTCACCCCTCAGCCCAAAAGCAGAATGGACAGCTATATCAATTCAAATGAATTGCACCAGCCAAGCGCAGAACACAGCCACGACGAAGAAGGCAACAAAATGTTTGGCTTCATTGTCTTCCTACTGTCCGAAAGCGTTATCTTTTTAAGTTTTTTCGCCGGATATGCCATTTACAAAACAACAACTCCTAACTGGCTACCAGCTGGTGTTTCTGGACTAGAAGTAAAAGAACCGGCAATCAACACAGTCATTCTTGTCGCCAGTAGCTTTGTGATTTACTTAGCAGAACGCGCCCTTCAACGCCATGACTTAGTGAAATTTCGCCTGTTTCTCTTGGCAACAATGGCGATGGGAACTTACTTTTTGGTTGGACAGGCGATTGAATGGAACGGCCTCGCCTTTGGCTTCACATCAGGGGTATTTGGTAGTACATTCTATCTACTAACAGGTTTTCACGGTTTGCACGTTTTCACCGGTATCCTGTTGCAGTTGATAATTTTGGTACGTTCTTTCATACCTGGGAACTACAATACAGGTCACTTCGGCGTCAATGCAACTTCACTGTTTTGGCATTTCGTCGATGTTATCTGGATTATTTTGTTTATCCTTATCTACGTTTGGCAGTAAAGATTAGACTTTTTGTGAGAATAACAGTCTAACAATATTTAGAATCACAGATGCACACAGATCATTCATCGGTGTGCATCTTTGTTTATCTGTGGTTTCATTATCATAAATTCGTGGACGATTGAGAGTTTAGGGACTTCCAAATAAAAAAATATCTCAAAACTGACGCAAAAATCCTCTCTATTTCTCTTCTCTCTGTGTTCTCTGCGCGGCAGTTGCTTCTCCCAAGGGGAGACGCTGCGCGAACAAGTCGGGGAACCGCAAGGGCGCACTGCCTTGTCTCTGTGGTTCGTTTTTTTGGATAATTTATTTCTTGCAAGTCCCTTAAGGTGATAATTTCGTGAAATGCGTAAGTCCTCTGATATTCCTGTTTCGTAGGCGTAGGCGTAGCCCGCCCCAGGCATCGCGGCTGAGTCTATCGATTGGAAGATGAATTTATACTCCAAGCTTCAGTAATGTAAGGGGAGGGTACAAACAGGCTGACTTCGAGTACGCTTTGTGTACGCCAAAAACATAGCTACAAACTTCCTTCTGAAGGCAACATCATGGAACGCATTGCGTATTTAGGACTAGGTATTATGGGCAGTGGCATGGCAACCAACTTGCTTAAAGCGGGCTACGATGTCACAGTTTGGAACCGTAACCCAGAATCCTGTAAACCTCTGATTGAACAAGGTGCAACACAAGCACAAACACCAGCACAAGCTGTGGAAAATGCTGAAGTGATCATGTATTCGTTGGCGGATGATCAGGCGGTTGAAAATGTTGTCTTTGGACAAGATGGTATTTTATCGAAAGTGCAATCGGGACAAATTGCGATCGATACAAGTACAGTTCATCCCGACACATCCCGAAGAGAAGCCGCAGCTTATGCCGAAAAGCATATCGAATTTCTAGATGCTCCCGTTTTCGGCAGTAAAAACGAATCTGCATCTGGAGGATTGTGGTTTGTAGTCGGTGGTAAGCGAGACGTATTTGAACGAGTCAAACCGATTTTGTCACCGTTAAGCGAAACCACACATTACTTGGGTGACACTGGCAAAGGAACTGCGATGAAACTCGTCGGTAACTCACTTGTGGCAACCCAAATCGAAGCGTTAGGGGAAGCAATGATTCTGGCCACTAAAGCCGGACTAAATCCGAAAGACGTTCTTGATGTATTGCATGTAGTAGATTTTCGCTCTCCGCTTTTTGATGGCATCGGTAAGATGCTGGTGAATCGCGATTTTACGCCGAGTTTTGCCTTAAAACACATGCTTAAAGATGCCAATTTAATCGCTCGATTCGCCCAAGATTTGAATTCTCCAACGCCTGCTGCCGCAATGGTGCGAGAAACACTTAAGGTGGCAGTTAATCAAGGATGGGGGGAAGAAAATGCGTCGGCTCTGATCAAAGCTTTGGAGTTAGAAGCTGGAGTAACTGTTGAATCATAACTCCAAAGGAGCCTCACAAAGAAAGGCAGAGGGCAGAGGGCAGAAGGCAGAAGGAAAGAAGTATTAATAAAAACTTTAGTTGTGGGTTATTGCCCACTAGTATAAAAAGATTTGCGTCGAGATGCGTAGCACGAGACACAAGGGAGCCAGTGCGGTCTTGGGCTTTGCCCAAGTGGAGCATCTGGCGTCGTCCTTACTTCAATCCCACGTTTAAAAACGTGGGTTCCCTTCTGCCTTCTGCCTCCTGCCTTCTGCCTTCTGAACTCTACCCCTGCTCTTAAGCAAGCTACGCGTAGCGTCTGGTAGAGAAAGAGTTCCTGGTAAACTCTTTTGGTACTCCATCTGTTGTAATCAATTTGAACTCGCTTGATCCATTTTCTCGATGCAGTCTACTTGGAAGCATCTCACTTTCGTAGAAAGCTCTTTAAACCTCACCCCAACCCTCTCCTTACTAAGGAGAGGGAGCAGAAATCTCGTTTCACCCCTTAGCAAAGAGGGACTAAGTACAGCATTTCATTAATTCGTAGCGAATTAAATTTGGTAATACCCGACAATGCTAAAGCATCGGCTCGTATTGTTAATGCGTCGGGTTACATTGTTAATGCGTCGGGTTGCATTGTTAATGCGTCGGGTTACATTGTTAATGCGTCGGGTTGCATTGTTAATGCGTCGGGTTGCATTGTTAATGCGTCGGGTTGCATTGTTAATGCATTGGCTTGCATTAGACCTCTTGCAAAAGTTCCTAACACCCCACCCCCAACCCCTCCCCGCTCTTCGGGAGGGGAGACAAAGCGTAGCTTTGGCGGGGTGGGGTTCTTTCTTATTTTTAATTTATGCAAGAGGTCTATTAAAAACGCTACGCTTTTACGCAAAGCTGTACTAAGGGGGGTCGATTTAGGGTACATTTGCTTTCACTGAGATGCTCCCGTCTACTTCTTTGTCAAATTAAATAACTTGTATTTGGCACGATCGCAAAGAAGGCATACTCATACCAAGCAGTCCAAATGAAACTGCGAAGCCATCGCTGACGCTTTTCGGGACTCAATTCATATTCAAACGCCCCACGAGATACATCAATGGAAGATAGATGAGAGTTGCAACCACAGCCGTGTTGATAAGTAAAACCGTATTTAGAAGCAATACTTTGCACCTTCATCTGGATAGCAAACACCTTACCTGCATGGAGTATGGCATCCCAAGCGCGTTTGTGTTCGATATCGCGCTGATCAAATCGTAAGGCGCGTTCTTCAAAAACATGATCGCGGTAAATTGGTGCTAGATGCACATGATAGAAGCTGGCAGGTAGTTCATAACCAAACTCGTTAAACAAATCTATACCAATGCGAGCCACTTTTACTTCATCAGCATACTCTGTCCCTTTTGACTCCACATCATGGAGAATTTCTGCAAAGTTTGGATAGCTGTGTTTGAGAAAGTCTTGCCCAAAAAACTCTAGGGTTTCCCATGCTAGTTGTGTAAATAGCTGGGAGAATGAGGGTATCAAGTGAGCTAGTTGGGGGCGATCGCTAAACAAGTCAACATCACCATGCTCTAATTTATATAGGAACAACTGTGCCATCTCAACATAGCTTTGGGGATGGTCAAGTCCGACACTCGCGCTTCCTCTAGCAATGTCTTGCCATGTAGAAGGTAGTTGAGAAACCTGAACTGCATTTTCTCCAGCAATGACTGCAACAGGAGGACATTCGAGAAGTTGCATTGACAATCTCCTTTAAGACTTTAATGGTAATTTACCTTAAGCGATCGCCAAGTATATCTTCTAAACACAATTAAAAATGTATGACAGACTGTCTTTTGACAGCGATACCTACTGTCAAGGCCGAAAAGTCAATCTACCATTTACAGAAAAGCACAGATCCAAATCAACATTCTGCAAGCCTCTGGCACTTCAATCAAGCCAATCACTGAGAAATTCAACTTGATTGTGCATCTGCTCGGCTGATTTTGTTGCCAACAGCACCAAGATTCCACGTACCTGCTCACCCACTGAAAACCGCTGTTGCTGCATCAGCAGTATACCTGCATGAGGTTGTCCGCGTGTGACAAACTCGGTGTGCAAACGGTAAAAGTCTCGCACATTGCCGCTGTATATCACCCTGCCTTGCTCCGTCGCCCATATAAGCTACTCGTCATCGGGGTATCTTAATCGATTTGCCTCCAAGCTCGTCATTACATCTATACCCCTCTCTCTTAAAGCTTGCACGATTGCCCGACGGTTAGAATCCTCGTCGGTCGGTATACAGACGAATTTGACTCACGATTGTTTGCTATATCTATGCAAGGCTAGGAGGCGATCATATTCAGCTTCATCTGCTGCAATGTCCACATCGATTTCATTTTTATTGGCGTAGTAATGGGTTAATGCTGCATAAACCTGCGCCAAGTTTAAATGCCCTATTTCATGGGCAATTTCTTCTATGCTATGACCCGCGTTATGCCAAATTGCAATTCGAGGAACGGTAACTCCTGTGCCTGCAATCAAAGGAGTACCCCCATGAATTCCAGGATCAGAGTCAATCAAACTACCAATGTTAACTACTACAGCCAAAGTGTTTTCCTCTACACTCAATGCTTTTATAAGGATCTTAGCTTAATCTGATGGCAAGAGGGCGAAGGAATGGTTTGGTGAAACCTTGGTGGAAGGCGATCGGTGGTAGCCTAGAGCAGTTTAGGATATAGCTGTCCTACTAGACTCCAATTTTCTTATATATTTTCTCACCTTTGATTATCTCTTCATAGTACTGCTCATAAGGGGTAAACCTGATAGATTCTTGTCGTCCTAAACCCAAGATGCCAAAGGTGCAAAGACTATTATAAAACAGTTCATGTACTCGCTTTTGAAGTACCTGATTGAAATAGATGAGGACGTTACGACAAAGGATGACATTAAACTCATTAAAAGAACTGTCAGTTGCTAAATTATGCTGCGCGAAAACAACATTTTCTCTTAGAGATGCTCGAAAAATCGCGTTATCATAAGCTGCTGTATAATATTCTGAGAAAGACTTCTTGCCACCTGCTTTCAGGTAAAGGTGAGTATATTCCTGCATTAGTTTCAGGGAGAAAATACCACTTTTGGCATTTTGTAATACCTTCTCGTTTGTGTCAGTGGCATATATACGGCAACGGTGGTAAAGTCCTTCTTCTTGCAGTAAAATTGCCAATGAGTAAACTTCTTCACCAGTTGAACATCCAGCGTGCCAGATGCGAATAAATGGATAGGTTTGCAAGAAGGGGATAACTTGATTTCTGAAGGTGTTATAAAAGCTGGGATCACGAAACATTGATGTTACATTCACCGTCAGAGCAAGCAAAAATCGTTCTAAATAGCCACGGTTGTGAAGTAACTGCTCTTGCAGTGCAGAAACATTTGCTAACCCCTCTAAGTTCATGAAGCTCTGAATGCGGCGCTTGAGTGAGGAAAGAGCATAATCACGAAAGTCATAACCGTAATACTGATACAGTCCTTCCAAAAGCAGATGTATTTCGATGTCCTCCAAGGTCGGTTTGGGCAAAAGCATAATAATTTGTAATTTGTAATTCGTAATTCGTAATTCATAATTCGTAATTCATAATTATTACCCCAGGCATGAATGGGCTTTTTGAAATAATGATGCTGGACTTTGGGTAATTTCCATAAATCAATTTAGTTGCTCATTAGCATCAATTATGGATTAGAAATTAATAATTTTGCTCATACAAGAATCCCGGATAGGTCATCAACGAAAAATTATGACAACAACCCGCGTACTCCTACGGTTAAGTAAGCTAGGCGCAGCAAATGCACCAGAAGAAAGAAATAGAGAAACTGTTTACAAACAATTTAGGATTGCTGTAAAAATCAAGTAGATTTTACGCCTAAAATAGCTTGGTGAATCAATGAAATTTGATGGCGGTGCTACTTATGGGTTTCAGTTTAACCAAGTGATTGTTACTACTAAAATAGCGATCGCTGTTATTGAAATCCCAGCTAGCCATCTGACCTGGTAGCGCAGATTTTTAATCTCTTGGCTCAGACTTTCTCTCTGTGGTATAGAATATGGTTCCAGTTCTACAACTTCGATAGCTACTTGTTGGGGTGTATTTTGGGGTTTTGCAAAAGAAACCTGCGTGTGTAGCCAATTAGTAATCAGTTGGGGACAGTTCTTTTTAAACCAATTTAAAGCTAAGGTTTTAAAAACTGGTTTGGACATGCGAGCAATTAATTTCATCAACCTGTTTAGAGGCTTCAAGCGAAGCTTTTGATTGATCAGATTGACTGAACCAACATCATAGAGACAATCCAGAATTAGTTTCACAGTGGCTTCTTCACTGTTAATCAAATTTTGCAGTAAAAGCAGAACATCATGCATCCGCTCTGCTTCCATATACTTTTCTGCCAAGTTTTCTGGAGGACTTACTGAAGGACTTACGGTTGGATTTAGAGTGTTTTGTCTTACTATCGTCATATTGGTAACATAGCAGCCATCATAATGTAAGTACACCTGTCTACCGAGAGAAAGATTTTTTATCTAGAGAGAGAAGCCAAAATTTGTTTGTGAGAGACATGATTATATCGTGTATCTAAAAAGGTTATTTGTCTAGTTTCCATGAATCTTTTATTTACTTCTGGATAAATAAAATTTTTATCGAGATGCTAATACCTCAATTTCTGCAACAACCCGTTCTAATTCTTCAATAATTACAGTAGTTCCAGTCTTCCTGAAGGCATCCACAAGCGCCCGATAATACCAAAGAGTACCTTCTTTACGCCCCTGAAAAAGTTCCCAAACTGATTCGCCCAAAACGCGATAATCTTTGAGAATAGATTGGGCGTTGTAAAGTTTATCTGCTGATGACACGAGCAGTATTGATGGGGAAGCGGTAGGAATATGAGCAATGTATGCCTCTTTGCGCTGTCGCCAAGGCGGTTTTGGAGTTGTATCAGCGTCAGTACAACCATCTACAATTGCCGTTACATTGTCACCAAAGCGGCGGCGAATTTCTGACCGTGTTGCCGCGCCACCTTGGTCTTCGATCGCATCATGTAAGAGGGCTGCGATCGCTTCATCTTCATTTGCCCCATATTCTAAAGCAATACTAGCCACACCTAATAAATGGGCAACGTAGGGAACACCTGAACCTTTACGAACTTGGTTGGCGTGCAGTTGGGTAGCGTAGATAAGGGCTGCGGTAAAACGTTCTGAGAGCATTGTATAAAATGAGTCAATATAACTCTACATAATAAAGGGTTTGCGTCAATTTTATAACAAACCGCTCCAGGCGCAGAGGTTGCAAAGGATGAGAGGGGTACAGAGCTAAAATTGAAATATCTGTCAAGCTTGCTATGGCATCATCATGAACAGCGAAAAAATAACGGTGCAGTCTTTATATACTGTCACTGATGAAGAATTAATGCTGATGAGTTCACAAAACCCAGAACTGCGGTTTGAACGCAATGCTAATGGTACTTTAGAAACTATGCGCCCAACGGGTGGAATTTCCGGTAATCGAGAAATAAAAGCAGGAGCCTATCTGTTTAATTGGGTAGAAAGTCAGAATCTAGGTGAAGTTTTTGGGCCGAGTACTGGTTTTAGATTAGCAAATACTGCTGTCAGATCACCTGATGCTGCTTTTGTGGCTAAAGGACGTTTACCAGAAGGTTGGGATCAGCAAGAAGACAAATTTCATTAATCAGATTTTAGGGAAACTTCATAAACAAGCAATATAACTACTAAATTAAATATATTCAATCTTTCTTTTGAGGGAAATTTGACGACAATCTATTCTGTATCTACGCCTGAAAAAGTCTGAATGTAAAAGCAAAAGTTTTGATGATTATAAATATTTTAATTCTACTTTTAGATAGACAAGATTTAAATCTATATTCCATCGTCAGATAGATAAAAATCCGGTGTTAATTCTTTAAATTTATTAAAGAATTATCTTATTTCGATTAGGAGTTAATTTAATAATGGCAGACAGTCCTGGATTAGGAGAGCAGGCGCTGAATAAAGCGGCAGAAATAGGATTATCTAGCCAATTAGATGAAGTAGAAAATTTAGATGTAAACATCAAAACAGACCCTCTGAAACTGGTTCAGGGAGAGGTGGAGGCAGTCACGATTGAAGGTGAAGGCTTGGTTATGCAGAAAGACCTCCGCATGGAGGAATTAGAAATGCAAATGACTAGTGTTGCCATTAATCCTCTGAGTGTGGCTTTTGGCAAAATTGAACTAACCAAACCTACTGAAGCTAAGGCACAGGTTGTATTAACCGAAGCTGATATCAATCGCGCTTTTAACTCTGAATATGTGCGATCGCAACTGCAAAGTCAAAAAATACATATTAACGAGCAACTGATGACTATTGATCCTCAACATATAGACTTTCGACTACCGGGTGATGGGAAGGTAGCACTAAATGCCAGTATTAAATTAGTAGAAACAGGTGAAAATCAGCAAGTTGCTTTTTCCGCAGTACCCCGGATCAGTGCTAATGGAAAAACTGTTGCTCTAGAAAATGTCGAGTATGGCGAAAGTCAGGAAATATCGCCAGAGTTGACAAAAGCTTTGATAGATGAAACTAGCGAAATTTTGAATTTGAGTAACTTTGATTTAGAAGGGATGAGTCTGCAAGTTAAGCAACTAAAAGTAGAAGTAGGCAAATTAACTCTACAAGCTGAAGCTTATGTTGAAAAAATTCCTTCAGCTTAAAAATAGAACTCTAATAAATTCAGGATACTAAATAATGGAAACTACAGATACAAGCCAAACAAGTTCAACACCTTTTCCAAATATTCCCCCAGTTATTGAAAGTAACGACAGTGAGTATCTTGATACCGGTGTACCCAGTACAGTTGCGATCGCAGGACATCCCCTACATCCCCTGAGTGTAATCTTTCCCATAGCCTTTTTAGCCGCCGCCTTGGGAAGTGACATCGGCTACTGGTTAACTGGTGATTTCTTTTGGGCTAGGGCTTCCCTATGGTTAATCGGACTTGGATTAGCTGGAGGATTCCTTGCAGCAGCGATCGGTCTCAGCGACTTTTTGAAGATTGAACGAGTTCGCAAGCGCAGCGCCGGTTGGGTGCATTTGATACTTAACGTTTCTCTACTAGTTTTATCACTCGTCAACTTTCTCCTACGTTTGGGCGACGCTGAATCCCGAATAGTACCTTGGGGACTGTTACTCTCGCTGATTGTGGGTACGCTGGTTAGCGCTTCCGGCTGGTTCGGTGCCGAACTTTCCTATCGCCACAAAATCGGTGTAGTAGGTGCTGGTAGCAGAAGATATCCATAACTAAATAATTCGTAATAGAGCCTCCGGCACGCTACGCGAAGGTAATTCGTAATTCGTAATTTAAAATACCTCGTTCCCAGTATCTGACTGACTGGGAATGCCCATTCAGAGGCTCCGCCTCCTCTACAAGCAACACAGCCGATATAGCCCTAGAACCTAAAAACAAGATTTTCAAATAGTGGTGCAGAGGCTAAAATTTTGCTTAGTCTCTAAGCTTTCAGAAAATGCGCCAAAACCGTAACCAAACAATATTTATTATTCTTTCTCTGCTCATCGTTGTACCGATGGGCTTTTTGTTTAAGTACTACACTGGGCCTGCCCATCAGTGGTTTAATGACTACGGAGCCGCTATATTTTACGAAATATTTTGGTGTCTATTCGGATTTTGGTTTTTCAGAAGTCGGGCGGCGGTAATCCAAATTCCGATATGGGTTTTTGTCATCACTTGTATACTAGAATTCTTGCAACTTTGGCATCCACCACTATTAGAGGAGATTCGCGCCACCTTGATAGGTAAATTGTTACTTGGTACCACCTTTGTTTGGTGGGATTTTCCTCATTATGTATTAGGTTCTGTTTTAGGTTGGTTGTGGCTGCGACAATTACACGGAATAGGTTATGCAAAAAAAAGTAAAAGTCAAGGTTAAACCTAATTCAAAACAGCAAAAGATTGAAGAACAACCTGATGGCAGTCTGACTGTGTATTTAAAATCGCCCCCAGTTGATGGTAAGGCGAATGAAGAGTTAATTAAACTACTAGCAGATAAATTTGATCTAAGCAAATCTGATATCAAAATTAAGTCAGGTTTATCCTCCCGGCAAAAGCTGATCGAAATTGATACAGACATCTAGTTGCTATTTAGTAACATTTTCTAATAAGGGACTTCCAAATAAAAAAATATCCCAAAACTGACGCAAAAATCCTCTCTATTTCTCTTCTCTCTGTGTTCTCTGCGCGGCAGTTGCTTCTCCCAAGGGGAGACGCTGCGCGAACAAGTCGGGGAACCGCAAGGGCGCACTGCCTTGTCTCTGTGGTTCGTTTCCTTGAATAATTTATTTCTTGGAAGTCCCTAAGACTCTGCCTGTCTCCTGAATGTGAAGCTATATCCCACCCAGTACATCCTCTACCAAAGCCAAGAAACGAGAAACAGAAACTCACAAAATCTAATTTTAAGCTTGTGTAATACTGATATATCTGGGTTGAGCCTTGACTTTTTCTATCCAAGCTTGGATAGCAGGAAATTGTGTTAAATCGAACCCACCTTCATCAGCTACATGAGTATAAGCGAACAAGGCGATATCAGCGATCGTGTAACGCTCTCCTACAAAAAAAGTGTGAGAACTTAAATATTTTTCCATCAAGTTAAGTGCTGCGTAACCTGGTTCACGTTTTTGCTTGATAGCTTCACTATATTCTTCAGTTTTACCTAAAATAGAAATCCAAAATCTTAATGTAGCAATAAAAGGTTCATGGCTATACTGTTCAAAACATAACCATTGCAGCACCTGCGCTCGTAAGAATCGGTCATAGGGCAAAAATTCTGTGCATTCACTCAGATACACCAATATGGCATTGGATTCTGCCAAGTATTTCCCTGGCTTAATTTCCAGAACGGGTATCTTACCATTAGGATTTTTACTTAAAAATTCTGGTGTTCGAGTCTCGCCTTTCAAGATGTTAAGCTCTACCCTCTCAAAAGGTATACCTAGTTGTGTCAATAAAAGACGTATCTTATAACCATTGCCAGAGGGTAAAAAATCGTACAAACGTAATACTTCCATGCTAAAATCCAGTTAGGAATATGTTGATAAGTGAAGTAAAGTGAAAGTTCAAAATACAATATCTTACCAAAAGATTTTCCCCAAACCGGATAATTGTTTTGTTATTTGGCTTCTGAGTACTAGAGAAAATCATTAAAAAAATAAAAAAAGTATTATTTCTTTCTAGATTGAGATGTTTAATTTAGTTAGTGGTCGAGAATAAAAGTATGTGTGGAAGATTTACTCTAAACCAGTCGGCAGCAAGTTTAGCTGAACTTTTCCATGTTGAGCCAGTTCCAGATTTAGCAGCAGAATATAACATTGCACCTACGCAAATGGTGGCAACAGTGTTACAAAATCCCGAAAGCGAAAAGCGTGAATTTAAGCAGTTGCGTTGGGGCTTAATTCCGTCATGGGCGAAAGATGCAGGAATGGGGGCAAAGCTGATTAACGCTAGGGCAGAAACTGTTGCCGAAAAACCCGCTTTTCGTTCGGCTTTTAAGCACAGACGCTGTTTAGTGATAGCTGATGGCTTTTATGAGTGGCAACGACAACAAGGTAAGAAGCAGCCGTTTTATTTTCGCCTTCAAGACGGGCAACCCTTCGCCTTTGCAGGTTTGTGGGAGAAATGGCGATGCCTACGGCAACCCGAAGCGGGAACGCCTGCTAACGAAGAAATAATCTCTTGTACAATTTTGACAACGGCAGCTAACGAATTACTCCAACCTATCCACGAGCGGATGCCAGTGATTCTAGAGCCAGAAGATTACGATTTATGGCTCGATTCTCAAATGCAAACGCCCCAAACCCTACAGCAGCTATTGCGTCCCTATCCAGCCCCAGCAATGACTGCTTATCCAGTCAGCACCTTGGTCAATAACGCTCGGCATAATAGTCCGGAATGTATCATACCCCTCAGTGAGAAAAATGCACCCCCAAATCAGTTAAATTAGCTATTGAGTGTGCTAGGAGATTGGGGAGTGGGGAGTGGGGAGTGGGGGAGATGAGGGAGATGAGGGAGATGAGGGAGATGAGGGAGATGAGTTTTTCCCTCTGCCCCCCGCCCCTCTGCCTCTTTTCAATGCCCAATGCCCAATGCCCAATGCCCAATGCCCAATGCCCAATACTTCGACTTCGCTCAGTACAAGTGCCCAATGCTCAATACCCAGAAACAAATATGCCAAGAACACAAAAAAATGATAATTTTATTGATAAATCCTTTACAGTCATGGCGGATATCATTCTGAAAATCTTGCCAACCAACAAAAAAGCTAAAGAAGCGTTTGTTTATTATCGAGATGGCATGTCAGCCCAAGCAGAAGGGGAATATGCTGAAGCATTGGAATATTATGAAGAAGCTCTAACACTAGAGGAAGATACCAACGATCGCGGCTATATTCTCTACAATATGGGGTTAATTTATGCCAGCAATGGCGACCACCAAAAAGCTTTAGAACTATATCACCAGGCAATTGAGTTAAACCCACGTATGCCCCAAGCCTTGAACAACATCGCCGTGATTTATCACTACCAAGGCGAAAAGGAGAAAGAAGCTGGAGATAACGAGGCTGGGGAAGCACTGTTTGACCAAGCCGCAGACTATTGGATTCGAGCGATTCGCATGGCTCCCAATAACTACATCGAAGCTCAAAACTGGCTGAAAACCACCGGGCGATCGCAAATTGACGTATTCTTCTAAAAGTGAAGAGTTAGGAATTATGAATCATTAACTCCTAACTCCTCACTCCTCACTCCTCTACAGACGCGATTAATTGCCTCTCTAAAAAAATATGATTGACCAAGAACAAGTTCACAAAGTAGCTAATCTTGCTCGTTTAGAATTGACTCCAGAAGAAGAGGAACAATTCACTACCCAGTTGGGAAGTATTCTGGATTATATTCAACAGTTAGATGAACTTGATGTCAGTAATGTAGCCCCAACAACACGGGCAATTGATGTCAGCAATATCACACGAAAGGATGAATTGCAACCCTATCCTGACCGGGAAAGTATTCTCAACAGTGCGCCTGAACAAGAAGGCGAATTTTTCAAAGTCCCAAAAATCCTCAATGCTGAATAGTCGAAAGCTATTGAGTAAGTTCTTGTAATTCTTCCTTACGCATAAAATAATTTCAGGTAAAAATTTTAAATTGTGTTGGAGATTAGCTTTAAGCTGTTTGCTGGAACATTTTTAAAAGCCTTAAACCTATAAAACCCAAATTTGAGCCGAAAACTTTAATATAAAAAATAAAATTTATTAAGAAAAAGCTGAACATTGCTTTTATGGTGATAACCGTCACCGTGCCAAAACGGGAAATTGTACGTTAAGGCTGAAACTAAGATGGGGTAAGCTTTTTAAGAAGTGCTTTCTACCATCATATTGGTGAAAGAGGT
Organism: Nostoc sp.; assembly: GCF_036917755.1. GTDB lineage: Bacteria > Cyanobacteriota > Cyanobacteriia > Cyanobacteriales > Nostocaceae > Nostoc. The sequence continues at coordinate 4,600 of NZ_JBALFC010000153.1, read as the reverse complement.
ATGGTTATGCTACTAGTTTTGCTCTAGTTTGAACGAAAAATCGTTGTTTCAGGCACTTGAAATTTGCTTAGCGTACAAAAAATCTTTTTTGGCACGGTGATGCCGAGTATGGTGAAGAATCCCCAGCCACCCGGATGTCAACCTGTAAAAATAGCCAAAAAGCTGGGTGTTTCATACAAGCAGAGAAAAACCAAAACTGGGTTTCAAAGTTTCTCCTTCGGTGGGGGAGAGGAATGGAAGCGGGGTAAAAATCCATGCTACAACACAAGAAATCAAAACTTATGTATTTTTCTTTTTTCGTATGAAACCACCCTGCTGTAAAGATAGCCAAAAGGGGGCCGCTGAATAATTTACTTGTGAGAAAGGTCTTCGTGAGTTTCTACGGTTATAACAGAAGCCGACATTAGGATACACTGGCTTTTGAATACACCGGAAGTTCAGCAGTAATAAACAAAGTTGCTGCTGGTGACTTCCTGCCTAGTATCCTATCGCTTTTTGCTCTATGAAACTTACTCCAATCTACAGGAAGTCTCCCTCAAGAAGGTTTCTTAGCATCTACAACGACTGCCACTGTTTTGAGGCTATAGCCTTAGAATATTTACAAGCTTTACTTACAAATTAGCTCTCTCTAGAAAAAGTATCGTTTTTACTGTCTAGGCTGACATTCTACCTGTTCATATCCGCATTTGTGTAGTTTAACAAATTAGCGGATTCATTTATATTAAGCCTGTTTTACTATTTAGTTTCTTACCCTGACCTATTAGACAGCTAGAGTGTTCATTTGACTTTGTTCAATAGCTATTAGCCCTTATCGCTCCCATGCTGACCCATCACCGCAAGCCCGTGTGCTTATCACTTATTTCCACTGACCTACCAATCTGGTCTGTTGTCGAAACTGCCGGGACATTGTATCAAAAAGACACTGACCGGTTCCATTTGCTGTTAACTGCACCGCCCCTAATTAGCTGCGAAGTAGAGAGTGTCCTAAGTCCAGAGGACACACTTCCCCAAAGCAAGAGCAAAGCTTACGCTCCTCGCAGTCCCAGAATTTTGTGGCTGGAGATTTCCCCTTATCGAGTAATTATGACTATGCAAGGTAACGCTCAAGTAAGTTACCGTCACTTTTGGGAACAGGGCGTTTATGGAATTAGTCGTTATTGGTTGCCAACTGAATCATTGCAACCAAACCATCCTATTCGTTTACGAAATTTTACTAGTAGCCTAACTCTCAACGGACATCCTTTGCCAGAGCATTTGCGTCTGGAATATGAATTGTGGGCAGAAAAAGTCCAACTAGGATGCTACATACTTAATTTGGAAATTAAACACTGATAGTTGTGGGGAGTAGGGAGTGGGGAGTAGGGAGTGGCAAGATGAGGGAGCAGGTGAGGCAGGGGGAGAAAGAATAACTAATGCCCAATGCCCAATGCCCAATGCCCCCAATGCCCAATCCCTTTCAACCAAAATAACTGGGTTGGTTTCCAGGTTTCCATTTAATATTGCAACCAACACTCGGCTTTTGCTCACTCGTAACAGGTTTACCCGCTAACACTGCTTCAATGGCTGCGCGTAAATCTGCGCCAGTTACAGGTTTACCATTACTGGGGCGGCTATCATCTAATTGTCCCCGATAAACAAGTTGGCGTTCGCCTTTGGCGTTGGCGGAGCCATCGCTATCAAATACAAAAAAATCTGGTGTGCAAGCTGCTGTGTAAGCTTTTGCCGTTTCCTGGCTCTCGTCGTAACACAAGGTAAAATTAAACCCTAGTTCTGTGGCAAATGCTTGCAACGACTCTGGTGCATCATCTGGATAATTCTTTGCATCATTAGCACTAATGGCAACGATCGCTAAATCACTTGTAAAATAATCTTTTCCTAACTGCACTAATTCTTTTTGGACGTGTTTTACAAACGGGCAATGCCGACAAATAAACATTACCAACAGCGCTTTTTTATCTGCAAAGGTGGAAAGTGAAGTTGCCTTTCCAGATACTACTTCCGGTAGATTAAAATCTGGTGCTTTTGTGCCTAGTGGCAACATAGTCGAAGCAGTTAAAGCCATAGTTCACCCTATATTTTTACGCTGATAACGGCTTTTGCTATCAGTATATTTTTACTCTACCACTAAGTTTTCCCATAAATTAAGAGACGGTAAATTTACCGTCTCTTTACATTTGTTGAGAGTTCTGTTACAGAAATTAGTTTTTACAGGCTTGCCAAAACACCAACGATGCCGTGTCCTGTGAATACTTCTAATGCGATCAAAGAGACAAAACCAATCATTGCTAAACGACCGTTGAGCAGTTCTGCGTAAGGAGTGAAGCCTGTGCGATCGCCTTGCTCATCTATATAAACTTTTGGCTCGATCGCAAAGTTGTTCAGCTTCCCTTGGTCATCAATTATAGCAGTGTTTGTACGCATGGATTTTTCCCTGTCTTCTCTGTTATGTAAATAAGTGTAACAAAGTTGTTAATATTTGTAAAGTATCTTAATCTGCTCAAGTAGAAGTCCAAGCCAGAGATATGATAATGGATCGAGTTCAAAGCCATGTCTAACCAACAGGCTCCGCTCCTTCTTCGTAACCACTTTCAGTCACGGTAGTTTCTCATGGAGGAAACCTCCAAGACCGAACCACCTCACAAATCCATTCCCCAAAAACTAATGCATCGATTTCGAGTAGAGGTTATTGCTAAAACACCAAACCCGCAGCAGGTGATTTATGCCGCGATGCACCAGGACTATACTGATGGGTTCGTGTATGAATCGCGAGACTCTTGGCCCTCGGAGTCACAAAGCGGCGAAGTTATTGTTAAACGACTTTTAGCGGGTGAGAGAGGACACTATGGGCCTCTAGAGCATCCCCAGATTGTTTTCAACTGTGGCTACTTTCCCCACAGTGTCATGCAGCAAGCCCGTACTCATCGCGTAAGTGTATCATTTGATGTACAATCTTTTAGGTACACAGGCAATCAATTTATTGATGTAGTAGAAGGTAAGAAAGACATAGAAGATGTTTTTTACCTACGTCCCGTTGGTTATTACACCGATAGACAAGGCAAAAAATACCACTATTCACCAGAGCAACGAGCAGCAGATTTGGAGTGGTGTCTAGAAGCAGCTAAACGATATAAAGCTGATTTTGAGGCTGGAATGTCTGAAGAACACGCAAGAGGTAAAGTACCTTTTGACTATCGTCAGCATTTTGTAGTTAGTTTCAATTTAAGGTCTTTCTTACATTTTTGTGACCTGAGAAATAAGAAAGATGCTCAACTTGAAATTCAAAAGTTGTGTGAAATGATGTGGCCTCATTTTGAAGATTGGGCACCTGCGATCGCACAATGGTATGAAAAGCAGCGTCTAGGTAGAGCAAGGTTAGCACCATAATCATATTTTGGACTCAATCCACTATCTGACTGCCTGCTTTCTATGTTAAAAGAGAAATCTTCATCCGTTTTCTGCCTTACTATTAACTATAAATAAAAAATTTGTAAAATGCTTTCATGCGTCGAGATTCAATATTTTACAAACTGTTTCAACAGTCTCCCACTTTACTGTTTGAACTAGTGGCAAATCCTCCAAGCAATGCGGATAGCTATCGTTTTGATTCAGTCGCCGTCAAAGAACCAAAATTTGAAATTGACGGAGTATTTCTACCACCTGAAAGCGATGGTGCTGGAGTCGTATATTTTTGCGAGGTGCAGTTCCAGAAAGATGAACAACTTTATGAGAGAGTATGGGCTGAATCTTCGTTATATTTCTACCGCAACCGTGCTAGATTTAGCGACTGGCAAGCAGTGATAATTTACCCGTCGCGCAGTATCGAACAAAGTGATATTCATCCTCATCGCTCATTTCTGAACGGTGGACAAGTACATCGGGTGTATTTAGATGAATTAGGGGATATTCGTCAATTACCTATATGGGTGGCGCTGATGGTATTAACTACAGTGGATGAAGAACAAGCACCAGAAGAAGCAAGGTATTTGTTAACAAGAACCACTCAAGAAATGCTATCACCATCGAGTCGCGCCATAATTGAATTAATAACGACGATCATGGTGTACAGATTTGAACAATTAACTCAAGCGGAGGTAGAGTCTATGTTAGGAATCACGCTTAAGGAAACGCGAGTTTACCGAGAAATTAAGGAAGAAGGACGTGAGGAAGGACGTGAGGAAGGACGTGAGGAAGGACGTGAGGAAGCAACAGCTAATCTTATTCTCCGGCAATTGACTAAGCGATTTGGCGAACTTTCTGAAGAAGTACGCTCCTCAATTTCTAGTTTACCTTTGCCTGTTCTGGAAGATTTGAGTGAAGCACTGTTAGATTTTACTAGTTTGGCTGATTTACAGGTTTGGCTAGAAGCGCGATGAAGGTTTAGACTATCTCATATAGACTTTTCCAGGACGATGGATATTCAAAAGTTCTATGCGATCGCCGAATTATTGTATTTTAATAGTGACAGAATAATGAGTGTTATCCCGTTTATATTAGATGGTAGTAACAGGTTAAAAGCAATATTTAAAAATCAAGGACGGGTGATATTAGCGATTGATGGGATGCAGCCAGAAATTGGACATGAGGTATTATGGGTAATTCG
>NZ_JBALFC010000152.1:0-8781 GCF_036917755.1 Nostoc sp. | reverse complement strand
TTAAACAACTTCATTGGCATGGCTGATTGCTCCTTGTGCAATTGCTGATAAGAAGAAGGATTCTTCTATCTCTTTATTTTTGTCAGAAACTTCTTCGAGTTCCTTGATTTCAAAATCCTATCAACCTTTGAAATTAATAATAGTAAATCTAGTAACAAACGCGTGAATGAATATTGAAAAATGGAAATAAAACCGATTTATAATAGACAGTTCTGTCTATATTTTAAGCAACCGCAATCCTTTTATATATAAGGCTTTTAGTCAAGGGAATAGACAGACTATTCTAACTATATATAAGAGTGTGAATGATTTAATTACTATCCTGATTCTAGATACCTCAATTGGATGAATCGGCGATAGTTGCTCAAATCAAAACAATAGGAAAAACGCAATTGTTTGCTTTTAAGCTTTCTAAATGATGAGTAATTGTAACCACGAATACTGTTTGTAAATTAATTGATCAGCGCAAGTAAATTGGCCAGATGTATGATATTCTTTATTTATAGGGAATCTAATACCAGAATAAAAACTCCTTAGATTCCTTTGAAGTGAGTATCAGACCAGCCTCATCAGTTATTGGTGACGGCATAACGTTAATCGAAGTGGAGCAAAACCGCCCAAAAATCGGTTTTTCGTTTGGCGAAGCCGTTGCCATAGCGTAGGCTGGACTGATTTTTTTATGTATCTTCTTTGCAGCGAAAATAATGCTTGTCTTGCTGTGATGAAGCAGAAATTTATGATTCACCTGCCGCATCTGTGGAAGTTTTTTGAATTCTTAGTGACAGGATTGCGACTAATTTTTAGCACCCTTGTTGTATCTGGCATCCCACTAATTCACTGCCATATCTGTAAGAAGCTGTTTAATTTCTAGCAGATAACTGCAATATTTATAGTGCTGGATAGACGGCTGATATCCACTGTCTAACTACGTTGATGCTGTCACAACCTGGGCAGTTAACTTTTTCAAAAACTACAACTTCAATTTAATTCAACACTCTACTTGATTACACCATAATCTTGGAGCCGAATCAATAAGTCTGCGCCATTACTGAGGTTTTTATGCGGAAAATCGCTATTTATGGAAGAGGGGGAGTTGGCAAGTCCACAACGACTCAAAACGTAGTGGCTGGACTGACCGATATGAGTCGTAAGGTGATGGTTGTAGGGTGTGACTCGAAAGCAGACTCCACCCGGCTCCTTTTGGGGGGATTCCACCAGAAGATTGTACTTGATACGTTGCGTAAAGAAGAAGATGATGTGAATCTAGAAGACTTCCGCCAGGAGGGATGGGGGAAGACGCTGTGTGTGGAATCGGGTGGGCCGGAACCTGGTGTGGGATGTACAGGTAGAGGCATTCTGACATCAATTGGGTTGCTAGAACAATTAGGTGCTTATGATGATGCAGTTAGACTTGATTATACATTTTATGATGGTCTAGGTGACGTGGTATGCGGTGGATTTGTCATGCCCATTCGTGAACGCAAAGCTCAAGAAATTTACATTGTCACTTCTGGGGAAATGATGGCGATGTATACCGCTAATAACATCTGCCGAAGCATTCAAAAGTATGCTCCTATAGGTGGTATACGTCTGGGAGGATTGATCTGCAATTCTCGCAAAGTCAATCAGGAAAACGATCTAATCGAGGCTCTGGCAGAGAAACTGGGGACTCAAATGATCTACTCCATACCCAGAGACAACATGGTGCAGCGAGCAGAGTTCCACCGCAAGACGGTGATTGAGTATGCTCCTGAGTCTGAACAGGCGCAACACTATCGCAACTTGGCAACGGCAATTGACCAGAATACAGATTTTGTGACTCCGAAATCTATGTCTAACGATCAGCTTGAGGAACTGCTAGTAAAGTTTGGGTTGTTTGACTAGGACGATGCAATAGGGGTTATCCCTCATACAAAGTGTCTGGAGCAATTGGCAATCTCTAACTCGAAAAAGCAGAAAAAACTGCGTAAACTTCTTACCACCATTTGAGAAATCGGCGTTCTGAACCACGCCAAAATTCGTCTACCTCATTGAAGGAGGAGAACTCATTATGTTGACCGAAGAGGTTTTAGTCCAAAAATTTATCACCATAGCTCAGGGGCGCTGTCCCAAACTCGGTGAGTTGCTCCAGTACTGCCACGTCGAACTCGTAAACTCTTACTGGGGCTGCCCCCCGAAACTTATACAACATTTTGTCGTATATTATCCTAATATGCTGTTTGCCTCAGTCAATGCCTACCAAGACATTTTCCGAGGCGTTGCCCAAGATTTGGGGATATTGGATGCTGTTTGCATAAACGCTACAAGGATTATCCGCGATCGCGCCTCAAGGTTGAAAGAAAAAAACCCGATCTTATGGTTGGAACTCCAGTGGGTGGCAGTACCAACTAAAAAAGGCAATTGGCATCTAGATCAGGACTTACCGCACTCGGACTAAGTTTTCTTTTGGTGACGTAGCTAAATAGTATCCAACTATGCAAGTATTTTAGCCAGATGTATGTTATGCTTGCAGCAAATAAGCGAAATTGTCAAAACATCAACATGTCTGACAACAAAAACGGCAAACACTAGAAAACCTTGCGATTGACCCAACAAATTTAAGTTTGTGCGCTGCGGCTTTTTCTAACGGAGAGATACAGCCTCATGAAAGGTGAGGCAGTCCGATCTTGGGGTTTTCCCCCAGGAGGAACTGCCGAAAGGGTTCCCCGGCATAAGCAAACTCTCGAACCCGGAGGGTGAGACGCTTGCAGTGATCTACCCTGATGCTGGGGAATCCGTAAGGGTGAAAGAGTTCCCCAGCATCAGCAAATTGCCATTAGCGTCAGAGTTAGTTAGTAATGAGCCTCCCTCGGAGGGTGAAGCACAGAGCCAGATCGGTACAAATAAAGTCCTGGTTCGGCTTCTAGATGATATAGATAAACTGCACAATACAGTTGTGATTGCTGGTTGTACACCTGTGCTTTCCCTCTTGGCAAGAGCAACTGAACGCTGGCATCCGCAACTACGAATTCATTATCGTTTTGCCCACAGCAAGGCTGCATTGAGTAGTCTGTGCCGAGGTGAAGTTCACATTGCAGGGATGCACTTATACGATCCCAAAACTGGGGAACATAACATTCCCTTTGTACGGGAAGCCTTAACAGGTAAGAGTGCCATTTTGATTACCCTTGGAGTTTGGGAAGAAGGTTTGTTAGTCCTACCAGGAAACCCAATGGGAGTTAAAACAGTTTCCGACTTAGTAGAATTTGGAGCAACTATTGTCACACATGAAGCGGGTTCTGGTAGTCGGATGCTTTTAGAACGGAAACTCCAAGAAGAAGGAGTGCCATTGCACAAAGTTAAAGGATTTGACCATATTGTTCACAACCATCAAGATGTTGCCTTGTCTGTAGTCTCAGGAATGGCTGATGCAGGTATCAGTACGGCATCTATAGCTGCTGCCTTTGGGTTGGGATTTATCCCCCTTCATCGGGCGCGATATGACTTAGTGATTATTAAAGAATACTTGGAAGAAGAACCAGTAAAGCAGTTTCTCAGTATCTTGGGACATCAGCTAGTGCGATCGCAATTAGAGATACTCGGCGGCTATGATATCAGCAATATTGGGGAAGTTGTAGCAAATATTTCATAATTCGTAATTCGTAATTATTACCGCACGACTAAGAAATATGTCTTTTAGTTTCCACAACTCAAGTTAGCTGCTTTGTCTTTCAATTACGAATTCCTCAAGCAAATTAAAATCACCCAACAAGTTAGCTGCAAAATGAATCATCACTTCACTATGAATAAACATCCGGTTCAGATTAACGATACAACCTTGCGAGATGGCGAACAAGCCGCAGGTGTAGCCTTTAACGTTGAAGAAAAAATTGCGATCGCTACTTTTCTTGATGCTATTGGTGTTCCAGAACTGGAAATTGGCGTTCCGGCAATGGGGCAAGAAGAAGCAGAGTCGATTCGAGCCATTGTTAATCTGGGATTAAATGCTCAATTACTTGGCTGGAACCGTGCTAAATTGTCCGATATCCAGGCATCTATAGATTGTGGTTTGGAACGGGTGCATATTTCCGTTCCTGTCTCAGAAATTCAGATTGCCGCCAAGTTTGGAGGTAAGCAGCAGGTAATCCTGGATCTTCTGCGGGATGCGATTAATTTTGCTTGCGATCGCGGTTTATCTGTATCTGTTGGCGGAGAAGATTCTTCCAGAGCCGATCCATCTTTTCTATTGGATGTGGCGTATTATGCTCAAGAGTTAGGAGCTTTCCGGTTTCGCTTCTGTGACACTGTAGGAATTCTCGACCCTCTGAACACTTACAGCAAAGTTCGCTCCCTTGTGCATCATCTATTCATTCCCATAGAAATGCACACCCATAATGATTTTGGACTGGCAATGGCCAACTCGCTAGCTGGTATTGAAGCAGGGGCGCGATCAGTCAACACTACGGTAAATGGAATTGGCGAACGCGCAGGTAATGCGGCGCTAGAAGAAATTGTGATGGCACTGAAACACCTCTACGGCATTCCAACGGGTATTAATACAAAACGGTTGCTGGAACTGTCACGGTTAGTTGCTAAAGCTGCCAATTGGCCGATTCCTCCCTGGAAAGCGATCGTGGGTGAAAATACTTTTGCACACGAGTCGGGTATTCATGCTCACGGTGTGTTGCAAAATCCCGGTACTTACGAACCGTTCGCGCCGGAAGATGTTGGTTGGGAACGTCGCCTTGTCGTAGGTAAACATTCCGGTAGGCATCTGATATTTAGTGTGCTGCAAGAACATGGAATCACACTCACTCAGCCAGAAATTCAATCAGTGCTGGATGCTGTAAAGCATCAGTCAGTAAAAGTTAAGCGCAGTCTCACGGTTGAAGAACTCCTGAGTTTTGTTCCCCAAGGATGAATGCACAACAGGGGAATGGGGAGTAGGGAGTGGGGAGTGGTGTAGTTAAATTACTTGAAAAGCGTTCAAGTTCAACAGTTGACTATGACAAATCCTACACAACTATTGCGATCGCGTGAAATTCCTTTCAATTACGAAATTGATTGGAATGACTCTCTAACTGTTGCGGTGTTGAAACTTCTGCGGCTTTAGCAAAGCTTCTTGATGCAGAGATTGTTGATGCTCCAATACCACTTGATATCCAGGGTAGTCAGGATTGGTTAATTCTAGTAAAGCATTTTTTTCTACCATGCTTAATTTTGAGTCCATTCGTACCACAGCAATGCAAAAAGTCCCATACAATTGGGCTTTGATCAAAAATCTGCTTTCACCAGAAGCAAGCTTAGAACTAACTGCGAGTTTTCCCCACGAAGAGTTTCGCCTATCGGAGGGAGAGGGATACGGATACTCCTGGGGGAAGATGCTTGCAAAGAGCGAGGATATTTCCTTGATGCTCAAATCTAGTGATAATCGCTGGCGAGAGCGGATGGCACAAGGCAGACTTACTTATGACTTGAGACACCTCAGTAAAGTCTGGCGACAGTTGATAGAAGAACTGTGGACAGATTCTTACCGCGCAACTTTAGCCGAAATGTCTGGGTTGGAACTAAAAGACTGTGTAATGGATATTGGATTTCGTCGGTATGGTTCAGGACAGCTGCATCACCCTCATACAGACGAGCCAAACAAAGTTTTAACTCATCTGCTATTTTTCAATCAACAATGGTCTGTAGACTGGGGAGGCTGTTTGCGAATTCTCAAAGACTCCCAGGCGGAATCTGTCTCTCAAGATATTCTACCCCTTAGTGATTCCTCAGTTGCGATCGCGCGTTCTGACAATTCTTGGCATACGGTTACTCCGCTTACTTGTCCTGCATCTGAGTCTCGGCTAGCTTTACGAGTTGCTTTTTTTCGGAATGGTCGCCTAACTTCAGATTTTGGAGAAACCCAGCTAGCTGCGTAGTAATCAAGTATTTTCTCTCTACTTTTATCAGAAAATCAGCCTTCTGATTTTCTGGTTCTTCCTTGTCCTTCTTGTTCCTCGTCGTTGGTAATCCCTCTGAAATCGTCAAAAAGTGTTCAGGTTCAAAAGCTGACTATGACCAATCCTACAGAACTACTGCGATCGCGCTACGGTGAAATTCCCTTCAATTACGAAATTGACTGGAACGAATCTCTAGAAACACTACTAGCTCACCGTTCAGTTCGGTCTTATCTATCTGACCCTTTAGCACCAGGAACCCTAGAATGGCTAGTTGCTGCTGCTCAATCTGCTCCTAGTTCAGCTAATATGCAAACCTGGAGTGTGGTAGCGATTGAAGATCAAGAACGCAAAGCAGAATTATGCAAGCTGGCTAATAACCAAGTATGGATTAACCAGGCTCCTGTATTCTTGGTTTGGTTAGCAGATTTAGGTCGTCTGGCTCATATTGCTGACAGTCGCGGACTAGCTCCCGTAGCTCTGGATTACGTAGAACTGTTGGTTAAAGCAATAGTCGATGCTTCAGTCGCAGCGCAAAATGCGATTGTAGCTGCTGAATCTGTTGGTTTAGGAACGGTATACATCGGCGCAATCCGCAAAAGTACTCAAGAGGTAGCCACGTTATTGAATTTGCCACCTTTTGTATTCCCTGTGTTTGGGTTGTGTGTGGGTTATCCCAATCCTGAAGCACAACCTATTGTTAAGCCGCGCCTACCTCAGCCAGCTGTATTCCATCGGGAAACCTATAAATTGGCAGAGCAAGATGATGCGATCGCTCACTACAACGACATCATGAAAGAATTCTACACTGAACAAAAGATGAATGTCCCTGGTGATTGGTCGCAACACTCAGCCGAGCGGATTGCCACTTTAGACTATTTAAAAGGGTGCAAGTACTTGCGTGAAACTCTCAACAACTTCGGCTTCAAATTGCTTTGAAGAAGGATAACGATTGTTTCGCTAGCAACGCCGACTCGCTACTACTTCGCTGAAGACTCAAAACCCTACACCCAGTTTCAAAAGATAATTTCGGTGCGTAAATCTAAATAATAAATAGTCAATCTAGGCGTAGGTTGGGGAGCCAGTCTGTTGCAGGGGTTCCCCCCGTTGAAGGAACTGGTGCCGGGTTTCCCGACTTGTTCGCGCAACGTCTCCCCTTGGGAGAAGCAAGTGGCATTTGAGGAACGAAACCCAACACCCAAAAACCTTGTCAATGTTGGGTTTCACTTCGTTCAACCCAATCTACAATTATTTTTCTTACGCACTGTGAGAAAATTACGTCATTGCGAGTGTAGCGATCGCGAAGCGTCTCCAAGAGAAGCAATCTCAAACCCTAGTTTTCAGTGCGTAAGTCCTAAAATAGACTCGCTAACTTGTCAGATATAGCAATTCTCCTGCTTGAAACCTTTATACGAATTTGGGGAATCTGAAGGCATTTAAGCAGTCAACAGACGAACAATTTAATGGGTATTCCAGCAAGCTTTAATCTTTCAAAAAAGGGCTGACCTGTAAGAATCGCTCTTTTCGTGAGAATTGTTGACCAAAAATGTAGAATTAACCCGCAAAACATAAAGGAGCTTCAAACAATGACTAATCTATCTACCAAAGACCTCAACAGACTACGCTCTCAAAGCAAAATCATTGTTAGTCGAGTGGAGATTTTCATAGAAACTTACTTATCAGAAACCTCCCTTGATGAGAATCTGGTTAACGAAACCTTAGAAGAAATCGTCAAAGCTGCGAATAACTTAACAACCGCAGCATCCAAGATGAAAACCGCCGAAACCGTACATAAGCTCAACGGTTCAAAATAGTTTAATAGGGCTGAGTTGAACCCCATAGCTAAATAATGGGGATTGAATACAGTTCCGTTAGCGGATAGCTAAGGTTTAGCCCGTGCTGAGTAATCAACCCTAGATACTCAGCACTATTTCAGTTATGGAGATAAATGAATCTAGCCTGTTAGGAAATATCATGCTAAAAGGGATAAGTTCAAAGTTCAATAACTGGTTACAAAGAAATACAATTGTACGTAACCTGGAATTTTTCCAAGATTTTATTATCATTTCTCTCTGCCTTGGTTTATTCTGTGTGATGCTCATCCGACTGGGAGATATGTTCTTCTCCTTTTTGAATCCATTAGATTTGCGGCAAGTAACATCTGATATCCTGTTCATTTTGATTTTAGTAGAGTTGTTCCGCCTGTTAATTGATCATCTACAACAACAGAGGACATCTGTTACCGCAGCAGTAGAAATTACTATTGTTTCTGCTTTAAGAGAGGTGATTTTACGCGGTGTTCTCGAAATTCCCCGTGACCAAATTTTTGGAATAGCTGTATTTTTATTGGTTTTAACAGGAATTATGGTGGCTTTACCTTGGATATCTCGTTTTCTTGAACAGGTCAAAACCCATAACCCAGAAATAACAGAATAAACGCAAACATTGGCTAAAAACTCTCTAGATTCTGATTAAATTTAACCACACATACTGTTATTTTGAGATGATACACGTTTATTTTAGCTCAGTCAGACATTAGCACTTTCCCACTGAGTTAGGGAGGCGATGCCTCCGGCAATGCTGCTATTCTTAAATCCATTGTGGACACACGAACCCGTTGCGATCGCTCCAGCATTAAATAATAAAACAGGAGCCGTTGCCAAAAGAAGGAAGAATCTCCGATAGCAGAGCATATTCACGAATCATGTCAGCATTCGTCCGCGCACAACTGATTAAGTCATGAGTGCCAATCACCTGAGAAATTGGGTAAGCGTTCAGGGGGTAGCAGGGTGATCGTAAAAAACTGCAACCAGAATCTGGTAGTGTGAAGTCATGGAAGAAAAGGGACCAAGTTACTTAG
>NZ_JBALFC010000151.1:0-5513 GCF_036917755.1 Nostoc sp. | reverse complement strand
TCTAAGTAACTTGGTCCCTTTTCTTCCATGACTTCACACTACCAGATTCTGGTTGCAGTTTTTTACGATCACCCTGCTACCCCCTGAACGCTTACACATCAACAGCTTACTTGGAGATACCAGAGTACCATCTGCACGGTTGGAAAAAGGCTTTATCAAAGTTCCGGCTGCTGAACTACAAGAAACTGATGATGCGATTCTTCTGAAGCTAGAACTGCCAGGACTAGACGCTAAAGACCTAGATATTCAAGTCACCCAAGACGCTGTTCATATTACATGACTTTTAGCTCATTCAGTTTTGATAATAGATTCTTATGATGATGACATACACAAAAAGCAAATTTACCTCTAAAGTATGATGAAAATTAATAAGTTAATGTCTGTTCTTGCAAGTGTTGTTGCAGTAAGTGTTGTAGCAGTTCCCTTTATTGTTAAAGCAGATGCGATTCATAATGGACAGCCATTGCTAGCACAAGCTCAACAAAATTCTCATAAAAAAGAAGGCGATCGCTGGGCAAAATTAAATCTGACTGACGCGCAAAAACAACATCTGCGTCAAATTGAAAAAGATAGCAGGCAGCAAATCGAAGGTGTTTATACACCACAACAACTTGTACAGCTTAAAGCAGCAAGAACACAGCATCAACAAGGGCAACATACTAATCCTCGTGATGTCATGAAATCTCTAAATCTAACTGACAGTCAAAAGGCTCAAATCAAGCAAATTAGAAAAGCGCAAAAAGCGAAGATGGACTCTGTTTTCACTCCCGAACAGAGGCAGCAACTCGAACAGCAACGCGCACAATGGCAGCAACAGCATCAGTAAGATAAATTTTGGTATTGGGGTCAAATGAATTGAACTTTTCAACACCCTAGAATCGGCCCCATCGACTTGCCTCAACATTTATGCGATCGCAGACGCGATTTTAACAGAATTGGTGGGGCAATGAGCAGAGCGATCGCAGGATGTATTTGAAAATTTGCCCTGTTTAGATCACTTAGGCGCACGGAAACCAGCTTTTTGTGCTGTTGCTGGGTCTTTAAAACAAATATCCGGCTTGACTTTTTCGTAATCTAAGGTTTTAGGAAGGTGATAAATGTTGCCTCTCTTATTCGTAATTTTGCCTTTTACCAGTGCATCACTTGGGCAAGTTGTTTCGTTTTGTGGTTTCACTCCGAGATTTTGTGCTGCTGCTAAAACTGCTGTTTTATTCGCCGATGCTGGCTTCTTAGAACTAGAAGTTGTATTTCCAGGAACAGGACTAGCTGCTATACTAGGAACAGGACTAGCTGCTGTAGTAGAGGCAGGACTAGCTGGAGCAACAGCAGTTGGTGTTTGAGGCGTAGTACTAGTAGATTCTTCAGGTTTGGGACTACAACTACCTAGCATCAGCACTGTAAATAACGTTACCACCATGCTCAGTTGACGAGGTTTAAGTTGATTCTTCATTGGCGTTAATTCTCTAATATTTAATTCCCAATATTTTACCCGATACTGACTTCATCACTCTTGCGTCACCGAACGCGTAGAGCGTCTCCAAGAGTTGGGCATCGCTTAGTTTCCTCGCTTGATTGGGAGAGCGATCGCTATGCATCCTCGCTTGAATGATGTGCGATGTCTACGACGGCAAGCTACGCTTTGGCTGTTATCGCTGCTCTCAAAAATTGGTAGAGTTAATAAGACTACCCAACAGCTTTGGGGAGTATCATCGGCAATGCCCATCTACAGAAAACGTTACGCAAACAATTGGGACGAAATAGCGCTGTCTATCAAACAAGCAGCCCAGTGGCGCTGTCGGCACTGTGGGCAAAAGTGTTTACGTCCTGGCGAGAAGCCAAAGGAATTTTCCCGCGCTGAATGGACAGTAATGACGCTCTCGGTACACCACGCCAATTTCACGCCTGAAGATAACCGACTTGAAAACCTAATCCCGCTCTGCACCCCATGCCATATTTCACTGCATAGTCGGGCGCGAAGGCGGTCAAACACCTCACCTGGACAGCTAGAATTACCACTTTACCAATGAATAACGACGTTGTGATTTTTATTATCAGTGCTGGTTTGCTTATTATGTATCTGGTGTTCTCGGCATTGACTGAGATGGGGACAAAGCTACCGTGGAAGAAATAGGGGGTGGAGTCTTAGAAGTGCGATCGCTGCCCCTGCTACCAACGAAGCGATCGCTTATTCTACTCAGAAGGTGATGATATTGTCGTCAGATTCATCTTCCCTGATGCTGTTTTTTCCTCTAAGAATTAGGTGCGATGCCGAAGGCGGCAAGCTACGCATCCTTAACTTTTCCTCGCTTGAATAAGGTGCGATGCCCTTCGGCGGAACGAAAAGCGACCATCGCAATCAAATTACTTTGGTCGCCACTTTTCAAGCGTGCTGTCTCCAAACGAGTGGTAAATTGTGAGGAGCGTAGGCTAGCAAAAACCGCAGGTATCGCTCTTGAGTTTTCCTCTAAGAAAAAACAGTGCCATGTTCAAAGTTTCTGGAAATTTGGCATCACAACTCTCTGAATTGCCGCTTAAATGAGATATCAACAGAACAGCCACAAATCGCCTAAGTTGACCCAACGCTGTAGAATAACGAGAGCAGCCAACCCACAGCGCTCGGTCATCGCAACTCTTGGAGACGCTGCGCGCTAAGCGAAGCTATGCCGTTGGCGGAGCCTCTCGAAGAGAAGGCTTGACGCCACAACTGGCTAGTAATGCACTAGAAAATACATAGTAATAAAGGGAATTCCCAATAAAAAAACGTCCCAAAATTTCTCGTGTGATGGGCATCCTGCCGCATCACAAGATGGGATAATCTATTTCCTGGTGTTCCCTTAATAGACAAAAGATAGTATTGAGCAACAATGCAAAAACTCCTTTTTAATGGCAGAGATAGATTTAGAGCGCAGGCCCTATTCCTTGGTGAGGATATTAACTTACAGACGTTAGAGAATTACCTTTGCTTGGCGACTATGCCAGTAATGGTTAGAGTAGGTGAACACGGCTGTGCGGTACTGCTGGACTATGGTGCAGTTGTCCTGTTTAACCTTGAGCCTGTAGAAAAGGTAGCCTTTTTGACCAAACTATCCTCTCAAGTTAGTGACTCTTTTACCGACCCCGAAACAGAAGAGGTGGAAGTTCATCTCAATATTGCAGAGAGTGAACGAGCTAAGGAAGGAAAAATTTTGCTGCATGAATTTAGTGTAGAACGCTTGCAGATAGTGGCTGATATTCTCGCCAAGAGTGTTGTGCTATCTCATTATGAGATTAGCCTAGCAGCTGTATTTGATCAAATTGAACCGTTTGCAGCTAGTCTTCAACGTGAAAACAGGAGTAGGCATCAGAGTCGGGAATTATTGCGTCAACTTGGGACTACCCTGTTAGTTCAACATAAGATTGTGGGTCGAGTAGAGATTATCGATAAGCCGGAGTTGCTGTGGGAGTCGCCACAGTTAGAAAACTTATATCTGCGTTTAGAGGATGAATACGAAATCCGTGAGCGTCACCATGCCCTGGAACGAAAACTAGAGTTAATTTCCCAAACCGCACAAACCGTGCTGGAGTTCATGCAGCATAGCAGTAGCCAGCGAGTAGAGTGGTATGTGGTGGTTCTGATTGTGGTGGAGATTCTGCTGTCACTGTACGACATCCTTTTTAAAGGCTAACGCTTTGTGCCTCTACGGTAGTAAAAAGTGTTTGCGTCCTGGTCAGAAGGATTGTCCCGCGCTCAATCAAGTGCAGCTAGCTATGTAACTACCAATTAAACTGCTTTCCTACTGACTGTACCCAAAGCTTTCTGCAAACGGCTGGTAAATTCTGAAGGGCGATGTCTGCGACGGGCTATTCGGCGTCGCTTAGTTTCCTCTCTACGAGACGCTCTGCGGGTTCGCTTGAATGAAGGGCGATGCCCTTCTCTACGAGACGCTCCGCGAACGGCGCAGGCTCAGGGTAAGACCTGCGGCGGTAAACTACGCTCATTAAAGTTTCCTCTAAGAATCATGCTGCTTTAACTGTGACCTTGAAGAGTGCTGTCTCTAAACGGCTGGTAAATTCTGAAGGGCGATGCCTGCGGCGGGCTATGCCTACGCAGGTCAGGTTGTAGATGCGATCGCCTGCCTGGGGTTTCCTCTAAGAATTGAAGGGGCGATCGCACGAGAGCGCCTACCAGAGGCTATGGGTTAGGCTTAGGCTGCTCTATCTAGAAGCGATCGCTTACTTTCGGAGGGCTGCCGGGATACCTGCTATTCATGCGCCGATTTCTACTAATCTGCAAAAAAGGATGCGATCGCGTAATGAAAGAATCAACATTACAGCCCTTAAAGCGGCAATATTATGGTTCCAGTCGCGGCAATCTTATCCTTCCACTGACATTAATTATTGATGATTTACTGGTTGACTTTAAGACTGTTAAAGAACTTAAGCTGGAACTCAGAGACTAATTTTGACAATTTGTGGACTAGTAAGGTTACGGATTAGAGCGTTCGTCCTAAATTGTGCTGTTTTCTGTTTGCCACTAGCCGTTCTTCATACAGTTTCAGCCGTTGATGATTTTGATCGTTTATCTCATATAAGGAGGGATCTTGCTGATATGTGTAGGAATCGCAGTGGTCAACAGCAGCGCTGTGATCAGTATCAGGTGAGAGTGCCCTACCCGGAGTAGGCAGGGGATTTTCATATCCTTCATACCCGACCCCATAAGAGGTAGGAACATAGGGAGGGGCGGGAGGATCAGTTCCATATCCGGCGTATCCAACCCCGGAAGAGATGGCAGTATCGGTACGGGCAGGAGGATCAGTTCCATACCCGGCGTATCCAACCCCATAAGAGGTAGGAACATAGGGAGGGGCGGGAGGATCAGTTCCATATCCGGCGTATCCAACCCCAGAAGAGTCAAAGACACTAAATGAAGATGAAGGACGGTAAACTTGTCTAACCCGATGTTCATAATCAAAATCAACAGTCATACCATCCGTAAACTCAGGTAGCGCTTCTACCTGGGCTTTAGTCAGGTTAACTGCATAGACCCGGTGGGTATCATAGTCTACCTGGGAACATCCGATTGGCAGCAGAACTTTTTTGCCAAAAATCCAGATACCTGTGTTTATAACCAGATAACGAATGCGGCCATCATCATCAACCAAAAGGTCGTCAGCAGAGCCAACTTTTTCCTCTTTGGAGTAAAGGTCAAACCCCTGAAGATGCTCCTGAGAATTCTGTTGATGATAATTGGCATCAAAATCTTCGATTTTATGAAGAGACATAATGTCTTTTATCCTCCGTTCTTTATGGTTTCGATTCATCGACTGAGGTGGAACCAAACCGATGTTCATATTTAAGGGATGATTATCCCAAATCCACTCCAGCCCAATAATCGCAGCAAGCTACTAGTTTGCTGCCTCTCTGAAGGATGAGATTTTGGGGACTTCCAAAGAATAAATTATTCCAAGAAAAACAAGAGATAGGATTCTTCGATAATGATAATCATTTTGAGGGGGAGAGAAGGGGTTGCCGAC
>NZ_JBALFC010000150.1:0-36092 GCF_036917755.1 Nostoc sp. | reverse complement strand
GGGTAACATTATTCTAGAGTTGTCTTCTTCTAACCCATTTGGTTGGTCCTGGCTACCTGAATAAATCTCTACCCCGAAATTTTGAGCGGATACTTAAATTTCATACCAAAAAACCAAAAATTTCTTATTTCTTTTACCCTGACTTTGATACTGACCCCCATCCGGGATTACACACAAGTATGGAAATTTACCTGCGTGATTTGCATGTCAGTTATCGAGACTATGATACTGATGATGACCCGCCAGTGTTACACCAAAAAGATGCTTTAGTTACCCCTGACTATCCGCTTTACGAGAAGTTTGCCAAGCTAACTTGCCAAGAAGAGGATTGGGGGCTGCTGGATAATTGGCGTAACATTAGTCATCGCTCTGGTTGGCTCAAATGTTTGGCAGACCATTGTGCAACACTTAAAGGCTATCAGTTATCCTGGCTAAAGGATGCTGACCCTTATAAACTCAAGGGGCTGCGTGCTACCGTAAAAACTCGTCAAGCGAAAAGGCGCAATGCCAATAATAAGAACAATACAGAATAGATAAACTATCTTGTTGCGAAAGTACATCAATTTGCTCCCGGCGTACCCGCCCGTCGGAGGCATCGCACTCCGTTATAGACGAAATGTACGCGATCGCCCTTTAGTCACTTAAATCAAGTAACGCTAACTTAGTTTCTTCCACAACATTGCTGGAAGAAACCAACGTCATAACTGCAACAGTTTCCGAACATATTCAACAAATTCCTAGCTGGCATTTCAGTTTGTTGCTCAAGAACTGATAGCAATGATCGCCGCAGTAGATATCAAAAATGCCAATCTAGGGATGGTTCACCTCATACCCAACGATTTTGACACTTGTGAAGGTGGTAATGGAGCAGCAATGGATTCATTTTCGTTGATTAGCTCGATTCAAATGAGTATTTTATCGTTTAAAAAATAACAACATTCCATGTGGATTATCTAAAAATACATCTTTATTACTATTGTGATTTTCCGATTCATCCCCTTGCAAATCTTGACTTGAAAGTGAGTACACATCAGTTGCAACAAGCTGATATCCTTGACTATTTAAATAACCAACTAATTTATCAGGCATTACATGAGATGCACCGTAACTTGGTAACAAATTATGTTCAATTTTATCCTCATCTAAAATATTTAATTGCACAACACCTGTACGACAAAATATATCAAAATCAATCGGCTCGACTAAGCCATTTGTAGTAATTTCAATTGAATCTAATTCCATCGCCAGTTGCTCTATACTCGCAAAATTACACGACCACGGGTTGCCCATTAAAAATAACCGTATCGATATTGCCTCTGGCTGTACTTTCACAATATCAAGTAATGTTCTCGTAACCGCATCTGGTTGTAAATAATCTAACACTCCATGAACCGAAACTAGCCGCAGGCTATTTGGAGCGTAAAGTTTTGTCAGTTCTAGTTCTGCTAGATTGCGATCGCAAAAATAATTTAACTGTAGGTTTGGGTATTGGCTGCGTAAAGCTAAAAACTTTTCTGGCGGCTCAGTAGCAATGTCGTAACAGTCGATTGTTGGAAGTTCGTAGCGCGTTAAGTCAACTCCCTCAAAACCAAAAAAAACTTCACGTTCGGCAAAACCTGCACCCAAGATAGCTGCACTATCACCCTTACCTGAAAGAATCGCTTCCCAAGTCAGGGGATAAACATTGGGGGTAAGTTCTAAAAGCCTAGCTCGACTAATTTCTAAGATATTGCCACTGCCCTTGTTTTCTAGGAATCTTACTGCCATAAAACCTCGTTATATTATGAGACAACCTTGGGACGACTGATTAGGGTGATATCTTTACCTTCGCCCAAACGGTACACTTCTGTGCGATCGCCAACATCAATTTCAAAAAAACGATAGCTTGTAGTAAACCGTGCCCACGGTGCCAAAGGATTAATTTTTGGGAGATTGGTTGTTGCTTGGTAAGTAATTTCAAACTCCGCTCCCCCATCTTGCTTGAACATCTGCAAAAAACATTCGTAGTCTCTAGCGTGCCAAAAATCAGTCGTTCGGCGACGCACCACATCTTGTGAGTCAGAACTCATCGCCCGTGCTGCTGATGCGGACACGATCAATTGCAAATTGTCAGACATTCGCGTTAAGGCAAGTTTTTTGTCTGGGTTTGAGAATATTTCATCAACAATTGGTCTAAGCTCAGGGTGCAAACAAGTTTCGGCAATGTAAAACCCTGAATACTTGCTGATATCTTTCTCAAATTCCCGATCAACTAGTCTTTCTAAATCACAACTAACCGACTTTCGTAAGCTTGCAAAAATCAAGTCTTCATATAACTTCTGCTGCGATGCTGGCGTTGCTGCAATAATTTTAAATGCAGACCCACGCATTCCCTGAATTCCAATCAAAGCACAGGCACAATCGAGGGATGCCGCCCACATTGCTAGAAATTTTCGATAGTTGGTATAAAGCATTAATGCTTCCTGATAGTCAGGAGCTTTAATTTTGAGTAGATGCAAGCCTGGATTGGGTTTAATTTCCCATCCAGGCTTGCATAGTAAAGCCCATAACGCAGAAGAATCTTCAATGGCATCCATGCATTTATGCCCCAAGCTTATTAATGACAATTATTTATCTGTCCGTTTTTGTCAAACCTCATGCGGGATATCAAATCCTTAAGATGCGCTGGATCTACACCAAACCTATGAGCAATGTCATACTCCTCATCTTCAGTTGGCGGTGCATTTAGTGTAAGTAAATGCTCCAAAAAAGGTTGCGACCCCCCTAAAGGCAAACCATCATCCGTAAAAGGTAACCTATGTTCGTGCATTGACTGCTCAAATACCGCAGGGCGGGTATTTTGTAGCCACGCTACAACCTCACCAGGTTTTGGCGGGTCTATCCCCAGTCGATCGCATTCTTCTAATAACTCGTTTGATAATTGCAATTCTACTGCGGAAACGCTGCGCGATGCTCCTTGAGGAGCCGCCAAGGGCGATCGCACCACCAAATCCTGCAACCACTCCTGTAGTTTTCCTATCTCTGGTAGCTGCAAATCCAGCGTCCGACAAGCAGCTACAAACTCTTGTCCAATAACAGCTTCCCTATGCAAATTTTTCAGAAATGCAGCATACTCGTCTTCCGATAAGACATTAAGCTGCTGCTGAAAAAACTTTTGAATTTCTCGACTTAAGCGAAATATACGTGATGCCTGAAAATCATTGTCTTTCTTGATACCCTCAATATCACCCAAGCCAAGGGAGAGATTATCTACAAACCAAACCCCTACCTGACCCACTTCTGGTACTGATAAACCCAAGGATTCACACGCAAATATCAGTTCTATGCCCAAAGAGGTATAACCAGAAAACATCTGCTCCAAACTACCCGGTTGAGGAACCGGCTTACCACTTTTTTGAGCTAGGTCAACTAAATCTAAACCCAAATCAACTAAACGCCTTAAAGCTTTCGCCAAAGTGCCACCCAATATCGGCAGTAAATCATCTACCTTTTGCCGCACACCGGGCGCAAGGGTAAAAGATACTCGGTCAGTATCCCCTCCAGAAAAGCGTTCGCGCTGATTTGACACACGTTTTTTGAACTTGGTTTATCGAGGTTTCTCTTCAGTTTATAGAAACAACAGGGTTTTTAGTTACAAACCTTAAGTTTTATATCAAAACCTATATCGCTAGAACAACTAAACACCTCGCTATCAATAAACCTTGTAAAGTTAATGATGCACTAACTCATATTAATGAATCATTAAATATTAAATAATATTAATTTAATGCATCACTAACTCGGTAAATCGGTAAACTTTACCTGAAAAGCACAAAATAAGGGCTTGAGATAAATCGAGCTAACTCGGTAAAAATCCTGCAAGAACTAATAAAGATGCAAAATAACTACAAAATACTAGAAGTACTACCAAAACAAGGACTAGAACCCAGGCAGTTCCTACGCCACTGTTTTGATATTGCCGAACTCAGTCCCAGAGAACTGCTCGAAGAAGAAACCGACTCACAATACCGCAAAAAATGTATCACTGTACTATGTGCAGTCTTAGGTGTACAAAGACCAACAGTTCGCAAGTGGGGAAGTGATCTCAATTTTGATGGGATACCCAACTACTGCAAATTTGCACTTGCTTACACTCACGCTGCCGAAATTGCGCCAAAGCAGCTAAAGAGCATTTTGAGAGGAGAATACAACGCACCGGAACTAGATGCTCAAACGTTTCTAGAAAAAATACTCCTCGAAGGGTTAAGCGAACAACAAGTATTACAAACTGTCTCTCACGCCAATTTTCGCGCAACTTGTGTCAAAACTCTCACGCAAGTATTACATATTGGCACCAAGTCAGTCCAAGATTGGGGTCAGGATATGTCGTTTCACAAAATGCCCAAAATTCACAAGTACACCTTGGGCTATGCCTTGGCTGCTATTTCTAAATCATCATCAAAAAACTTGCAGAAAGCAGCTTGACTTATTCAACTAGTCGAATTAGGAAACTTAGTCTTAGAGATTAAGACCCCGCATACAATATCATGACTACAACAACTTTTGCAAATAATTTATACGTCGAGCAGCATCAGGTAGACTCCAATCCTACCACCCACATAGAGCAAAGTACCCTAGAGTACCTCCATACGGCTTTCCTACTCTACGAGTACAAGCAGACTTACACTAAAAAAGAATATCGCGCACTGTTAGAAGAGTACGGCTGGGACAAGGGCAGTGCTGAGTCAACGCGATCGCTCCGAATTGCCGAGAATTTTCAAGCATTTATCAGTTGCCCAGAACACTTAGCGGTTTTACCAATATCGGTACTACTTCGGTTATGTTCCCATAACTACAAAATCCTAATTGATGAATTGAAAGATATTCCTATTGGTGGATTGACTTGTAGATTAGTGTTAGAACTGATTGAGAAAAGAAGATTGTTTCTCAAAGCCATGAATCAAGAAAAAAAAGATGGCAACTGGCGAGCAACACCAGATGGAAATAGATATTACACCTTCGGCAAAATTATGGAGGATGACCACCAAACAGGAGTGTTTACCGAGAAGTTAATAGAGGAATTGGGATTGTCACCGCAGCGAATTGTCAGAAAGGCGATCGCTGACCTATATGAAAAGCATCAAGTTGAAATAGCCAAGAATGAAATCGGCTCTTTTGAAGAACTAATCCCTTGTGAACAACCCACTAACACCATAGAAGAATTGATTCCTGCCAACGATGAAAGTGTCATCAACCCAATAAACCTTGAGGTAATGCAGCGAGAACTTGAAACCTTGTGGCAAAGCGATACAGAAGAATATGACTGCGAAGAATACCTGGAAGAACCTGAAGAGTCGGACATTGACTTTGAAGAAGATGAGATTCAGGCAGTAGAAAGTAAATTGGCTGGGATGTTCGGTACAAATAAAGTCCCAGCAACTGATGCAGAAGTCCTCGCAGACATATTGCGGAAAGCTTCAGATTATTCCTCAGTGCGCCGGGGACTATGGCAATATCAACAAGCTAAAGAACAAGCTTGGAACCTCCTCTCGGATTCGGAAAGGAAATCTATATGGCAGATGCTTCCAGAGGCAATCAAAAAGCTTAGTAATGCCAAACGTGAAGGGTTGATTGTCAACTTTTATGAGATGGAGTCAGGAGGGGTATATAAAGTCTTCACTACAGATTACCCACTAATAGAAGAAACAGTTAGTAATAGTCGGTTAGACAGATGGTTGGCAGATTTGAAAGTCAGGCAGAACTCCGATTGTAATTGATGTGTGTTTAAAGCCAAGTGCAAGAAGTTAACATTAATTAGAATCTCAATGAACTCAACAGCAGCAAACAAAAAAATAGCTGTTAGCCTATTCTCCGGGGTGGGTGGATTTGATTTGGGATTTAAAGCAGCAGGATTTGAAATCGCGATCGCCATTGATAATAATCCCATCGCCCTAGCAACATACCAACATAATTTCCCGCACGCCACAGTCTTGTGCAAAGACATTCGGGAGGTGACAGGGGAAGAAATACGCGCCTGTATTCAGGCGAAGTATGTAGATTGGGACGGGGAAATTCATGCCGTTTTTGGTGGCCCACCATGCCAAGGATTTAGTGTTGCTGGACTGCAAAATGTTGAAGATGAACGCAACGGGTTGGTAGGGGAGTTTGTACGGCTGGTGTTGGAACTCAATCCCCTAGCTGCAATCATGGAGAATGTGCCAGGGATTGAAAATCAGAAGTTTGGCTGCATTACTGCTAACCTCCAAGCAGTGCTAGAAGAACATTATTTTCTCTCAAAGTGGAACCTCACCGCTTCAGATTACGGGGTTCCCCAGGCGAGAAAAAGGGTGTTTTTTGTTGCATCTAAGTTTGGAGAAATTATACCGCCGGAGCATCAACCTCAACATACAGTTAGAGATGCGATCGCGGACTTGTTGCCAGTCCCCCTACTCCCCAAGCAAAACACTCAAGAATGGCATCCAGATTGGGTGAAGGGAGAATATGCTAAGTATCTTGAAAAAATATTCCCAAATCTTGGTATAGTAACTAACATTGGAACGGGATTCGCAGCGACAACACATACACCAGAAGTAATTCAGCAATTCATCAACACTCCCCCAGGTGCGAGAGAAGCTAAATCCAAATCAAAAAAGCTGCAATGGGATGGATTCTGCGTGACGTTAAGAGCCGGGAGTGGCAACCGCACCGCATTACGTCCCCTGCATCCAGTACAACCACGGGTTATCTCAGTTAGAGAAGCTGCTCGTTTGCACAGCTACCCCGATTGGTTTAATTTCAGTGAGGCAATACTCCACGCCCAAAGAGAAATCGGAAATTCGGTACCCCCATTGCTTGCATATGCTGTGGGAATGCAAGTTAAAGAACATCTAGAATGCAATATCACTTATCAGATTAAGTGCCAAAATTGGCAAAACTGCCTATTTTTACCAATTTCTTGCAATTTTAAGAATCTATTCGTTTTTGTCAATGAAATACTGTCTTTAAGCGGGTTAAACAAAATCAGCAAAGAGCGATCGCCTCCACATCTGGCTAAGGTACTTAGAACCGTTGAACATCACAGCTTATCGATTAAGCAAAGATATAAATGTAGCTCAGACACGAATTAGTGAAATTTTATCTGGAAACCCACCATGAGCTGGTGGCGATGCCTGCGGCGGTAAACTACGCAGTACCACAGGATCAATCGCCTATCCCATCTCTGAATCTTCACTGTTCAATAGCTTTAAAATCTGTAGTGCCTATTCCGCATAGCTTAGAGCTTTTCGTTAGTGCCATTCGACTATGCCCCTTTTTCTGAGATATTTCCTTGTGTTTGTGCGATCATGCATCAAGGCGGCATTGGCACAACAGCTCAGGCATTACGGGCAGGTCATCCAACTCTGGTGGTGCCCTACAGCCATGACCAGCCAGACAATGCAGCAAGAGTTGAACGTTTGGGAATTTCACGAACGATTCCCCGCAAGCAGTATTCAGCAGTACGAGTAATCAAGCAGTTACGTGAGTTATTAGGAAATCCCAACTATGCAGCTAAAGCAGCAGAAATCGGAAGTATCATCCAAGCAGAGAACGGGCTTGGCGTGGCGCGTGATGCGATTAAACAATAGCTTCAAGCCGTCTCAATTTCATCGTAAGCGCCAGCAGCCTAACACGTCATCAGACTGTGTGAAAACTCAGATAACTCCGCTCAAACGAAACCCTGAGTAAACTAAAATCACTCTTGCCATCCATCAGATAGTGGCGATCACCAGAAGAGCCTTTTAGAACGCAATCGCCAAGATGCAGCCAAGTAAGGAACATACCCTTCGTGAATTCACCATAATTTCCTCAGAAAACCCTTAGATTCTCCCTCTAGGGTGTCAATAGAGCCCAGCACTTAGGGGGAACATTGCCTCGGCGACTTACAAAACCCTCACTGTCACTGAATTTTAAACAGCGGAGTCTAGATAAGGAGACAAACTGATGAGTCGTGATTCGCAATACTTTTATTCCACTCGCATCGATATTCCTGAAATGTTGCGGACTCAAGTGATTGAGTTGCTCAATCAAACCCTGGCTTCAACGCTAGATCTGAAAACTCAAGTTAAACAAGCTCACTGGAATGTCAAAGGGAAAGACTTCTACCAATTGCATGAACTATTCGATGAAATCGCAGCGGAAGTGGAAGAATTTATCGATCTGGTGGCAGAACGCATCACTGCATTAGGAGGCTACGCTCTGGGAACCGCCCGCATTGCTGCCCAGCAGTCGGAGTTACCCGAGTATCCGTTTGACCTGGTAGAGGGGATGGATCATGTTACGGCTCTCGCCGATCGCTTCGCCATTTATGCTAAATCCCTACGGGATGGGATTCAGAAAACCGACGAGCTCAATGAGATGGATACCAATGACCTCTACATTGAGATCTCGCGGGTGATCGACAAGCGCTTATGGTTCCTGGAAGCGCATCTGCAAACTGCAACCAATACTTCAGGAGCGGCTACCGCAAACACCCAATTCCATGCCGTAAAAGCTGGTGCAAAGGAAGCTAAAGCTCTTCGATGAACCCTCACAAATCAAACAATTACAAAAGAAAAGGAGAAATCAGTCATGGCAAGCAATCGTGGAGTTGTCTACATGGGGCCTCGGAAAGTCGAGGTTAAAAATCTTGATTTCCCAAAACTCATCGATCCTCGTGGCAACAAAGCCGATCACGGAGCGATTCTCAAGATCGTAACAACAAACATCTGCGGCAGCGATCAGCACATCTATCACGGTCGGTTTGCGGCTCCTGTAGGAATGCAATTGGGACATGAGATGACTGGCGAGGTGATCGAAGTGGGTCGGGACGTGCAGTTTATTCATGTTGGCGATCTTTGTTCTGTTCCATTTAACGTCTCCTGTGGACGCTGCCGCAACTGCAAGGAGCGGCACACCGACGTCTGCATGAACGTCAACCCCGAAGTAGACTGCGGAGCTTACGGCTTCAACCTCGGCGACTGGCAGGGCGGGCAATCCGAATACCTCATGGTTCCCTACGCCGACTGGAACCTCTTAAAGTTCCCCGACAAAGACCAAGCAATGTCAAAGATCAGGGATCTGACGCTGCTCTCAGACATCTTGCCGACCGGCTTTCACGGCTGCATAGAGGCAAGGGTCGGGTCGGGATCGACGGTCTACATCGCTGGCGCAGGTCCAGTGGGTCGCTGTGCCGCTGCCAGTGCTCGCTTCTTGGGCGCGTCCTGCATCATTGTGGGCGACAGAAACCAGGAGCGGTTAGACCTGGTGAAGAAAGCGGGCTACGAAACCGTAGACACGAGGAAAGATACGCCAGTTGCCGACCAGATCGAAGCAATCTTGGGAGAGAGGGAAGTCGATTCCGGAGTGGACTGCGTGGGTCTTGAGGCGCATGGCTACGGACGGGAAGACGGAGAAGAGCATTCAGAAGCGATACTTAACACCCTGTTTGAAGTGGTCCGGGCGGGGGGCGCGATGGGCATCCCCGGCATATACACCGATGCCGATCCTGAAGCCAAGACCGACATGGCCAAGCAAGGTCTGCTCCCCCTTGCCTTCAGCAAGGCGTGGATCAAGTCGCCGTCGCTGACGGCAGGACAAGCTCCGATCATGAAATACAACCGCCAACTGATGATGGCGATCCTGTGGGACCGGATGCCTTACTTGAGCGAAGTCGCGAACACCGAGATCATCTCGCTCGACCAAGCACCGGAGGCTTACCGGATATTTAGCGATGGCTCGCCGAAGAAGTTCGTCATCGACCCGCACGGCAGCACGAAGAAAGCCGCATAGAGCAGGATGAGGCGTAACCAAAGAAGCAGTCACCGCAGCCATTCAATGAAGTTTGACCGTAAGGAGAAACAATCATGGCAACCGCAACCACAACTCGAACCGACGACCACATCCAGAAGGATGTGCTACATGAGCTGAAGTGGAATCCCCGCGTTCAGTCCACCGAGATCGGCGTGGCTGTCAAAGACGGCATCGTCACACTCACAGGCTGGGTCAACTCCTACACCAAGAAATGGGCGGCTGAGGAGATCGCCCACCGCGTCCGTGGCGTGCTGGCTGTGGCTAACGACATTGAGGTGCGGCTACCTAGCTCCGCCGAACGCACCGATGCCGACATCGCCGCAGCCGCCATTCATGCGCTGGAGTGGGATGCCGACTTGTCCATCGATAAGCTCGACGTCACAGTTTCCAAGGGCTGGGTCACGCTTAAGGGTGAGGTCGAGTGGCAGTACCAGAAAATAGACGCTGAGCGAGTGGTTCGTCGCCTGTTGGGTGTCAAGGGAGTCACCAACTTAATCACCGTCAAACCCCGTGTGACCCCATCAGAACTCAAGCAGAAGATTGAGCAGGCGTTGGTGCGGAGTGCCGAAACTGATGCACAGCGGATTACGGTCGAGGTGGAGGGGAGCAAGGTCATCCTGAAGGGGACGGTACGCTGCTGAGCAGAGCGACAAGAGGCAGAGCGATCGGCGTGGTCAGCGCCAGGGGTCACTTCGGTAGAAAACCGGATTACAATCTCGCCCTAAACCCCCTGATCAGGGCAAATAGCGTTAGTTGCTTGTCAGCGTCCTGGCGCGCCCCTCTGGCTTGCACTTCGCTCAGGCATAGGAGTTACTAGCCTTCGAGCCGCTGGGCGCACTGGAGGCGATCGCCCACTCCATACAAACCCATATCGAAAGGAGATAGGAACATGGCGAATGAGAATCTTAAAGGACTGAAGGTCGCGATCCTAATCGCGGACGGCTTTGAGCAGGTCGAGATGACCGAGCCTCGGAAAGCCCTCGATCAGGCTGGCGCGGAGACTCGCATCGTGTCGCCCCAGAGCGATCGCGTTCGCGGTTGGAACTTTACGGACTGGGGTGACGAGTTCTCGGTCGATGTTGTGCTTGACCAGGCACAATCTCAGGACTTCGACGCATTGCTACTACCGGGTGGTGTGATCAATCCCGATTCACTCCGAATCCAGGCGAAGGCGATCGCATTTATCAAGTCCTTCTTCGACGCTGGCAAACCAGTGGCATCCATCTGCCACGGACCCTGGACGATCATTGAGACTGGTGCTGCACGCGGGCGGCGGATCGCTGCGTGGCCCTCGCTCAAGACGGATCTGCGGAATGCAGGCGCGGAGTGGGTGGATCAGGAGGTCGTGGTGGACGGCAATCTCGTAACGAGCCGCAAGCCCGACGACATCCCAGCGTTCAACCGGGAAATGATCGAGCTGTTCAGCCGTGTGCGTGGGCAGGCGCAACCCGTGGCGTGAGGTTGCCCTAAGACGTCAGAAGTGCAGGACTAAGGATGGACGAGGATCGTCAACTTGCAAAAGCAACGAATTTAGCCAGGAGGACAAGCATGGAACAGCGTCGATTCGGTTCCACCCAGCGCGAGGTCGCAGCGATCGGTCAAGGAACCTGGTACATCGACAACGGTGACCGCGCCTCTGCGATCGCCGCTTTGCGCCAAGGACTCGATCTCGGCATGACCCACATCGACACGGCACAGATGTACGGCAGCCCCGAGGAGGTGGTCGCAGAGGCGATCGCTGGACGACGCGATCGGGTTTTCCTGGTTTCCAAGGTTCTTCCTGGAAATGCTTCTCGGAGAGGGACGATCATAGCCTGCGAGAAATCCCTCGCTCGACTTCATACCGATCGGCTGGACTCTTATCTGTTGTACTGGCGCGGTCAACACCCACTGGAGGAGACGATCACTGCCTTCGAGCAGCTTCAGCACGAGGGGAAGATTCTCTGCTGGGGCGTGAGCAACTTCGATGTGCCTGACCTTGAAGCAGTCCAGAAGATCGCCTTAGAGGGTTCTCTCGTCTGCAATCAAGTCCTTTACCATTTGAGAGAGAGAGCGATCGAACACGCTGTGATCCCCTGGTGTGAGAAGCATGGGGTCGCCGTAGTCGCATACAGCCCGTTCGGTCATGGGGATTTTCCCAGATCGCGCACAACCGCAGGTCGCGTACTACAGGAAATCGCCGCCGCCCATAACGCCACCCCTCGCCAAGTCGCGCTCCGATTTCTGGTGCGGCATTCCTCGCTCTTCGCAATCCCCAAAGCATCCAATCCCGAACACGCCGCTGAAAACGCGGGAGCCGGGGAACTCAATCTGACCCAAACCGAACTCGATCGAATCGACGCAGCCTTCCCGACCGGATCTCGTCCCCGCGTGCTTCCCATGCTGTAAGCCTGATTGGCTACAACTTCGCTACTAGAGGCGAGTTTACCTACTTCTCCCTTGTCTATCTCTTGTAAAGCTGCATCTAATCTATCAACTGCGATCGCGCGCCAAACCCAAGTGGGAATTGACTGTTGCCAGCCGTTCTGCTGAGTGACAATTGGCCCAGCGATGTATTGAACAATTTCACGACTTGCTCCTGCTAGATCGAGTAGGCTGGCTGTTACAGCTTTGTTAATCCCTTGGCTGGTTAGTAACTGAAATATCTAAAAGTAATTCACCACTGTCGGTGGGACGATAATATTGCCGCGACTGGAACCATAACATTGCCGCTTTAAGGGCTGTAATACTTATTCTTCCGTTCGAGCGATCGCATTCTTTTTTGATGCATTGGAACCATAATTTTGCCGAAAATCAAAATTCTCACCATAAGCTTGCCAAAAAAAGGTAATCTTAAGATTTGATTTTTAGGTGAGTGTAGGATTGTCAAATACTTATACCAAAAGGGTTTCAGTTTTAGGGGATTTCAATCCTACATTTTTAGTCCGGGTGCGTTATCAACCCTTTTATCGTCAAATGTATAGCCGGCAAGGATTAGAGACATTAGAAGGATAATATTGCCAATTTGAATTAAAAGCATAAGCACGTAAAAACGGCAATATTATGGTTCCACCGACAACCACAGTACTTTCAGGCTATCTTGCCCCTGGTGACAGCTTTGCTATATCTACGCCTAACTGTTATTTATCAACCATTGCTAGAGTGCAATGTCCGTTTAATTTCTCAACTTTTAAAAATCCGAACAAGTTATGAATAAAAAATGGGCTATCAAACGAATTACGATAAATCTCGCATCAACTGAGAGTGAAAAACTTAAACGCTATTGTGCAATCACAGGCAGACCAGCAACTGATGTCATTCGAGAGTTGATTCGCTCTCTTGAAGTAACTCATCTTCAAGAGAGCAAACATCCTCTGCACGCATGAAGCCTAGCTCTGTTACTCATGAACCACAGCCAGTTAGTATAGTTTAGAGATAGAGCAATGTTTTTGAGATTCTAAATTAAGTAGGCAGATAAACCTATCTTTGTAAGTCTATTTGTTGTGTTTGAGATTTAGCTAATATTTTATCAATTTGAGTATTAGCATCCTCAAAAGTTTGCAATATCTGTGGAGTTAGTTTATTAGTCTGCACCTGACCAGATTGCAAGTTTAAAATTAACTCTCCATTTTTCTGCGAAATAGTTAAATCCCTCTGCTCGGTATTGAAAGCCAAGTCATAAATTTTTCCTTGGACTTGAGTACCATTTTCATCAGACTTACCCCAGACCATGCCAATTCTCTGAGCAATTTGAGTCAGCCGACTGATTCCTTCAAGCTCAAATGTATCTTTCTTCATTACTGTCAACGCTTCGGCTGATAATTGCTCACCAGACTTTAACTGATTGGCCACTTCCACAATGCGTTTTTTGTAATTCTCCGACTTCCCTAACTTATCTGCGGCATTGTACCAATTTCTCAAATCATCAATAGTAACTGATTGACGTTGGACTTCTTGGTTGGGTACGGCTCTGTTTTGTGGTTCAGGAAACGGGACTATAAAACCCTCCACATAATCCCCCCAGGGCAAACGCATCTAAATATAGTACATAGATACTAAATAAAGGATAAAGGCAGCGATCGCGTGTGGTATGAAGGATAAGCAATGAGGCATTGATGGTAAAGAGAAGCGCGTTAAACTTGGGATAAAGAATAAACAGTTTCTCGCTGCAATGGATGATAAGTATTTAGCAAGAGTTTTAGGATTAACTTAAACTAGATTATCAATAATTTAATTTAATATTCTGCTGATATTTTCACCAACTGTGAGGACATTACTTATTTTTATTTACCTAATCAGTAAGTTTTTTAGCCTTAATTAAAGTATTAGGTAGTTTCAGATAAACTAATTTATAACTTTGGGTATAGTTGATTTATTCTGCTTATAAATTCATCAAGTTTTTTGATGAGCTAGATATTTTTGTGATTCTGATTAGTTTTTATTAAAAAATAAGGTGCGTTTCCCCTGCATTGCACCTTGTTTACCCCGACCTGACAAAATTGCATTGCTCCCCTCACTAGCGCTCTTTTATGTCTCTGGTGAGAGAAAAATGCTGTGATTTGCTGACATTCTTGAAATTCCTTGAAGTCTGTGAACAATACAGGCGCTGCTATGTCGGAAATATTGGGATTTATCAAATATATCTGTGAAAAAACCAAGATATGGCAGATATTACAGTTAACATGATTAAGTAACAAAATCATGTTGAACGTGAATAAAAAAACTACTAAAAAAACCTTAAACCCAAGCTGGGGAGGTTATAGAGAAAAATCTGGCAGAAAATCTACATGGAATCATAAACAAACGAGTACAATCCGTATACCAAAAGCTTTTGAGCAAGAATTAATGAGGTATGCACGATATTTAGACACAGGATTCATACTTGATAATGAAACAGAATCAGTGGCTTATATATTAAAAAGAGTAATAAAAGAGCGCTAAGAAAGGTTAAAGGGAAGTTATTTGTTTTTCCCCTTACAATTTTGCCTTGTCCCAATCCCCAATCATCATAATTTCCTCAGAAAGCCCTTAGATTTCTTCTTTATAGTGTCAACAAAGTTCAGCACTGGGATGATAGCAACGCTGTTTCAGCGACTGACAAAACCCAGTCTAATGCAGAATTCTAAACACTCAAGTATAGATCATCAGGAGACTTAAAATTATGGCACTCGTTCGTTGGGAACCTTTCCGAGAAGTTGAAAGTTTGCAGCGGCAGTTAAACCGCTTGCTTGATGAAATAGCACCGACAGGTCGTAGAGGAGAGGAAGGCATTGCCTTTATTCCCTCTGCTGAGATAGAAGAAACCCCTGATGGAGTTCATCTCAAGGTAGAAGTTCCCGGTGTAGACCCCAAAGACCTGGATGTGCAGGTATCGCCAGAGGCAGTATCTATTTCCGGTGAGCGCAAGTCAGAAATCAAAACGGAAGAAAGAGGCATCACCCGCACCGAATTCCGCTATGGCAGGTTTCAGCGCGTAATTCCGTTGCCTACCCGTGTCCAGCACGATCAGGTGCAAGCAGAATACAAAGATGGCATTCTCAAGCTGAGGCTGCCCAAGGCTGAAGAAGATAAGAACAAGGTTGTGAAAGTAAACTTAGGTGACGGGCACAGGGGCAATGGGCAAGGGCAGTGACGCAATGATTCCCAAAGCACTCCCTTAAGAGCAGGAGCTAACAACATGATAACAACAGCAACGGGCGAACTTAGCCTCCCAGTTAGCGATCGCGACCATATCCGAGGTC
Source organism: Nostoc sp. (assembly GCF_036917755.1). Taxonomy (GTDB): domain Bacteria; phylum Cyanobacteriota; class Cyanobacteriia; order Cyanobacteriales; family Nostocaceae; genus Nostoc. The sequence goes on along the minus strand of NZ_JBALFC010000150.1, from coordinate 20,565 downwards.
CAAAAAACGCACCCGTCACCCTCGTGGAATACGGCGACTATGAGTGTCCCTATTGCGGTCGTGCCCATTTCATCGTCAAAGAACTCCAGCAGTTGACCGGGGATCTCATGCGCTTTGTCTACCGCCACTTCCCGTTAACTAGCGTGCATCCCCACGCCGAGCAGGCAGCAGAAGCAGCAGAAGCCGCTGGGGCGCGAGGTAAGTTCTGGGAGATGCACAACCATCTCTTTGAACATCAACAGGCGCTCGATCGCAAACATCTAATAGAATATGCCGCTAACCTCGGTCTTGATGTGCCTCGGTTTAGTCACGAACTCGCCGAGCACGCCCACATAGCCAGGATACGCGAAGACTTACTCAGCGGAATCCAGAGCGGGGTCAACGGCACGCCGACTTTTTTCATCAACGGTGTGCGCCACGATGGCTCTTACGACCTCCGCTCATTGTTAGCCGCGATTCAAAACGCAGCCGAATCCTGAGTGCTAAGGAGCCAGAGGGCAGTCCCAATGAAAAAATTTCATCACCATGAATGAAAATGTGATGTGAGACGGATCTATATAGATACTCATCGAAGGAGTATTTTCAAGTCAGAAGGTTCAAGGATAGATTCTTCCCTCTGCCAAAAGGTCACAAGCCCACGCCAGTTTGCCCAAGTCGGGAAACCCTTACTTTCAGAAGCCGTTGTTAAATCCCCTAAATTTATTTATGGGGATTCCCCTTCTGCCCTCTGCCTCCTGCCCTCTGCCTTCTTAATACCATTTGTTCAACTTGTCCTGAATCCAGACTCTCAATTTTTTATCCCAATCTTTGAAGGAGGTTACTAACAATGGCAAAAATCGTTGGTATTGATTTAGGAACTACCAACTCCTGTATAGCCGTAATGGAAGGTGGACAACCCGTCGTTATTCCGAACACAGAAGGCGGTCGCACAACTCCGTCTGTGTTTTCTTACACCAAGAAGGGCGAAAAACTTGTCGGACAAATTGCCAAGCGCCAGGGTGTAATGAACCCAGAAAACACCTTTTATTCCGTTAAGCGGTTCATCGGGCGCAGGTATGATGAAGTCACCCAAGAGGCAAAACAAGTTACTTACAAGGTGGCACGTGACAGTAATGGCAACGTCAAGCTACACTGTCCCGCTCTGAACAAGGAATTTTCACCCGAAGAAATCTCGGCTGAGATAGTCCGCAAGCTGATAGATGATGCCAGCACATATCTGGGGGAACCAGTGAGGCAAGCGGTAATTACCACCCCTGCCTATTTCAATGACTCTCAGCGGCAGGCTACCAAAGATGCCGGTAGAATTGCCGGGATTGAAGTTCTGCGAATTATCAATGAGCCAACGGCGGCTGCCCTCGCCTACGGACTTGACAAGAAAACTAACGAAACCATCCTAGTCTTTGACTTAGGCGGTGGGACGTTTGATGTGTCTATCCTGGAAGTCGGCGATGGTGTGTTTGAAGTGAAAGCTACCAGTGGCGACACCCACTTGGGCGGTGATGACTTTGATAAGAGAATCGTAGACTGGTTAGCAACCGAATTCCAGCGTAACGAAGGCATCGACCTCCGTAAAGACAAACAAGCCCTGCAACGCCTCACCGAAGCAGCAGAAAAAGCCAAAATTGAACTGTCAAGCGCAACACAGACGAACATTAACTTACCTTTTCTTACTGCAACCCCGGAAGGCCCGAAACATCTAGATATGACCTTAACGCGGGTACAGTTCGAGCAAATGTGCGCCGACTTGTTCGATTGCAGCCGCATTCCTGTCGAACAAGCCCTGCGCGATGCTAAACTGAGTCCCGCAGATATTGACGAAGTAATCCTAGTGGGTGGTGCAACTCGAATGCCGGCTGTCCAGCAACTGGTACGGCAGATGATAGGCAAAGACCCACACCAGGGTGTCAACCCGGATGAAGTCGTAGCAATGGGTGCAGCGATTCAGGCGGGTGTGCTTGGGGGTGAGGTAAAAGACGTACTGCTCCTAGATGTTACGCCGTTGTCGCTGGGTGTTGAAACTCTAGGTGGTGTGACGACCAAGATTATTCCGCGCAATACCACTGTCCCAGTGAAGAAGTCTGAGGTGTTCTCAACGGCGGCTGATGCACAAACAAACGTAGAAATCCATGTTCTGCAGGGCGAACGCGAAATGGCATCCGACAACAAGAGCCTGGGAACCTTCCGACTAGATGGGATTCCTCCAGCTCCCAGAGGTATGCCACAGATCGAAGTTACCTTTGACATTGATGCTAACGGGATTCTGTCAGCAACTGCCAGAGAAAAAGCCACAGGTAAAGAACAGTCCATTAGCATCACAGGTGCGTCTACCCTCGATAAATCTGAAGTTGAGCGGATGGTGAAAGAAGCCGAGCGCAATGCGGAAGAAGACCATAGGCGACGCGAACAAATTGATACCAAAAATATGGCGGATTCCGTCGCCTATCAAGCCGAGAAACAACTTCAGGATTTGGGCGACAAAGTGCCACCAGCAGACAAGTCCCGCGTGGAAGGCTTAATTCGAGACTTGCGTCAGGCAATTGAGCAGAACAACATCGATCGCATGAAGTCTCTCACCAACGAAATTCAACAAGCCTTGATGCAAATCGGCACTGCGGTCTACTCACAAGCAGGCGCATCTCCAAACGGTGGTACTTCTACAAACCGTCAAGGCGGCGGTGAAGATGTCATCGATGCAGACTTTGTGGAACAAAAGTAACAAGACGCAGCGAGCAGTCCGTTGCTCTGGAAACCAGAGTTAAAGGAACTGCTTTAGCGAGAGAGAGCGTGCGTCACCCTCTGGATAACGCAGTGAAATTATCAAATACTCTCTTCCTATCCCCGCGTCCTTAAATCTGCGCCACATTTCGTGATGTTATCTAGTTTTTTAATTTGGAGTAATTTTTATGACTTCTACATCTGAAAAAACCGCCCTCAAAAGTGTCTCTGCTATCTTCAAAGATGAGAAGAAGATGCAAGAAGTGGTTGAGCATCTAATCGATCCCAGCGTTCCCAAAGATCACATTTCGATTATTGGTCGCGACTTCCACACCGAAACTCGCATCTCCGGATTTGTGACTAAACAAGATGTGATCTTGGATGGACTCGCCACCGGAGCGATTTTCGGATCGCTGTTTGGTTCTCTGTTGGCTTTACTTACGGGCGTGGGCGTGTTGTTCATTCCCTTTTTGGGAACCGTAGTAGCAGCAGGCCCTTTGGGAGCAGCATTATTAGGAGCGGCAGGCGGTGCTTTATATGGTTCCTTGGGAGCAGGCATTGGATCTGCCTTAATCGCGATGGGTATGCCGGAGGACAAAGCTGCTGTTTACGAAACACGCCTGAAAACAGGTGAGTTTTTACTGGTCGCGGAAGTGCCACAAGAACAAGCAGACGAAGTTGTCTCACTGTTAGAAAGTGCGGGTGCGGAAGAAGTCGCTATCACTGACATGAAAATTCCCCGTCAACCAAAAGGTGAACTGGCAGATAATGAGCAGATTTCACCAGAAATTAGAGCAAATCTGTCGGACGACGCGCAAAAAACTTTTGTTGATACCTACAATCAGTCGTTCAGAGAAGCCAATGGAAAAGATAATGCCTTGAAGAAGGCTTGGGATCGGGTCAAACAGGTGTTCGATCGCGACGAAAAAGGCACTTATTCCAGGTCTAAAGTCAGATCGTAAATTTCCAGAGTTGCGATCGCCTACGGTGGGGCGTAGCCCATCGCGACGAACAAGGCACTTATTCCCTGCTGCGGTATCTCCTGAAAGATTGAATCAGCTTGATACTAGTCTTCAGCAGGAGATTGAAAAGGAGAGGCAACAGGCAACATCTGAGGCTGAAAGTAAACTGGATCGAGAAGCGATCGCCGCAATTGAAGAAACTAAAAAAGCGATCGCTGCCATTGAACGGGGAAAAACTCAAGAAGCAATTGCTGCCCTAGAACGAGCAACTGGAAAAATTGACATACTGGTGGCACAATACCCTAAACTAGCTCTAATTCCGGTGGCGGCTCAGGTAGCGATAATCGATTTTGCCCCTCAGGATTTTAATTTGGTTGAGCGAATTCGCAATCAAGTGAAGGGTGTTGCAATTGCGGAAGATTTTCCGGCGGCTCGCGAACTGTTGAACAACCTGATAAGCGAGATTCGCACAGCAATCGTCAATCTGCCATTAGAGAGATATCCAGATGCTACTAAGCAGGCAGCTCGGTTGTTGAACGAAGGCAAAATTGATGAAGCCAAAGGCGTGCTGCAACTTGCGCTCTCAACTTTAGTGGTGACAGAACAAGCTCGACCCCTGCCGCTAGTCAAAGCCCATACCGATCTAGTGACTGCGGTTACTTTAGCAGAGAAGGATCGCGACGCAGCACAGAGGTTGCTAGAAGATGCTCGTACCCAACTCAAGTTAGCTCAAGAACTAGGATATGCCAGAGGCGATCGCGAGTATGCAGCATTTGACAAAGCAATTAAAAATCTAGAGCGGCAAGTTAAGACACGTGAGAACACAGCAGGCGCATTTGCCAAGCTTCAAGAGCAATTTTCTAGTTTCTTCAACCGAGTATCCGAAGTCGTCAAACCAGGTGATTCCTCAAATAGGGCAGAAGCCAGGAGACGCGATTAATCGCGTCTGTACAAGAATTAGAAGTAGAGACGCGATTCATCGCGTCTGTATAAGAGTGAGGAGTTTTATCTCCCCCTGCCCCTCTGCCCACCCGTCCCATCGCGTTAATTTCAAGAGGTGCTGATGGTTGCAGCAACCGATTTCAAAGATTATTACGAAATTCTGGGTGTCAGTAAGAACGCCACTCCGGAGGATATCAAAAAAGCCTACCGGAAATTGGCACGGAAATATCACCCGGACTTAAATCCTAACGATAAGCAAGCCGAAGCGCGGTTCAAAGAAATTAACGAAGCTAATGAAGTGCTGTCCGACCCGGCAAAACGCCAGAAGTATGACCAGTATGGTCAGTACTCGCAACAGGCTGCGGCGGGTGCACCTCCACCTAGAGGGGCGGGTACACAAGGTTATGACTTTAGCCAGTATGGCAACTTTAATGATTTCATTGATGAATTGCTGGGAGGGTTAGGTCGCAGTGGCGGTCGTACAAGGCAGCGCGGAGCTAATTATCGCACTACAACAAGACCAGAAGGATTCCGGGACTACGTAGATTTTGGGTATGGAGAAGACCCCTCCAGCCGCTTCACTGATATTCCCGCACAGGATACGGAAGCAGCGATCGCCCTCACTTTTTCTGAAGCGTTTCACGGTACAGAGAAGCGGCTACAAATTGATGGAGAAACTATCACTGTTCGCATTCCGCCGGGAGTAAAATCGGGAAGCCGCATTCGAGTCAAAGGCAAAGGACAGATGAGTCCTTTTAGTCAGCAACGCGGTGATTTGTATCTAACAATTGAATTATTGCCCCATCCTTTCTTCAAATTTGAGGGCGACAATCTTGCTTGCGAAGTACCTGTCAGCCCAGAGGAAGCAGTGCTTGGCGCACAAATAGATGTTCCTACGCCCGATGGCAAGGTAACGATGAAGATTCCGGCCGGTGTGGATTCCGGCCAAGCACTGCGGCTACGTGGCAAGGGCTGGCGCGATCCAAAAGGTAATCGTACCGCTTTGATCGTGCGGTTAAAAATTGTGACACCCAAAGATTTGAGTCCCCAAGAAAGAGAGTGCTATGAAAAATTGCGACAAGTTAGCAGTTTTAATCCCCGTCAAGGCTTAGAAGAGGTGCGGTTATGAGTTCTAACCTGAGTTTGTCTTGCGTGGTGTGGACAGAAACAGGCGATCGCCTCTATAGTTTCGAGCAAGCCGCCTACCTCACCCAAACCTCGGTTTTATTGCTAGAACGATTTGCCCGCCTGGGATTAATTGAACCTGTAGGAACCATGCTGCGCCGACAGGATATGTTTCGCGTTGTGCAGATTCAAAGGTTGCACCGCGATCTGAACTTGAATTGGGTCGGAGCAGCAATGGTGCTAGATATGGTAACTGAAATTGCCCAACTCAAGGCGCAACTGCGTGCCTACCGTGCTGAATTACAAATTCGTAATTCGTAATTAAGAGCGTTAACAAAAATGCGTAGGCTAGGGACGCAAACAACTGTCTCCACCTCCCCACATCTCTCCCTTTCTTTTTCAACGTGATACCATTTCATGAAAATAATGAAACAGACCCAAACCCTGAAAGCCTTAATAGGTAAGATTTAATACTTGCCTTTGCCAAAGACGATCGCTTTGGTAAAGGGTTGTTTCAAGAATTTAGACTGGATGAAAAAAAACTCCGCAACATCATTCAACAGATTCGAGGGAGTCAAAAAGTGACAGATCAAAACCCGGAAGTTAAATATGAAGCGCTAGAAAAATACGGACGCGATTTAACCCAATTGGCACATGAGGGCATACTCGACCCAGTGATTGGACGAGATGAAGAAATTCGCCGCACGATTCAAATCCTTTCTCGTCGGACTAAAAATAACCCCGTGCTGATTGGTGAACCCGGTGTCGGTAAAACGGCAATTGTAGAAGGATTAGCGCAGCGCATTATCAGTGGTGATGTCCCGGAATCATTGCGCGATCGCAAACTAATAGCTTTAGACATGGGTGCGTTAATTGCCGGAGCCAAATACCGGGGAGAATTTGAAGAACGCCTGAAAGCTGTCTTAAAAGAAATCCAAGAAGCACAGGGACAAATCGTCTTGTTCATTGACGAAATTCACACTGTAGTTGGTGCGGGTGCAACGCAAGGATCGATGGATGCTAGCAACTTGCTCAAGCCGATGCTTGCTCGCGGCGAACTGCGCTGTATTGGTGCCACCACGCTAGATGAATATCGCAAGTACATTGAAAAAGATGCGGCTTTGGAACGTCGTTTTCAGCAGGTGTATGTCGATCAGCCCAGTGTGGAAGATACCATCTCAATTCTGCGCGGTTTGAAAGAGCGCTACGAGTTACACCACGGCGTGAAGATTTCTGATAGTGCGTTAGTTGCGGCAGCTACTCTGTCTGCGAGATATATTAGCGATCGCTTCCTACCCGACAAAGCTATTGATTTGGTGGATGAAGCTGCGGCTAAACTAAAAATGGAAATTACTTCCAAACCAGAAGAATTAGACGAAATCGATCGCAAAATTCTGCAACTGGAAATGGAGCGGCTGTCACTGCAAAAAGAAACAGACAGTCCTTCCAGGGAGCGGTTAGAACGCATAGAGAGAGAACTTGCGGAGTTAAAAGAACGCCAAGATGCCCTCAATGCTCAATGGCAAGCAGAGAAGCAAATCATCGATCGCATTCGCCAAATTAGACAAGAGATTGAGCGTGTCAATGTAGAAATTCAGCAAGCCGAACGCGATTACGACCTCAACCGAGCAGCGGAACTGAAATACAGCAAACTCACTGAGCTGCAACGACAACTAGAAGAAGCCGAAGCGCGACTAGCTCAAATCCAGACTAGCGGTAAATCTCTGTTGCGCGAAGAAGTCACCGAAGCTGACATTGCCGAAATTATCTCCAAGTGGACGGGTATTCCGGTGAGCAGACTGGTTGAATCGGAAATGCAAAAACTCTTGCATCTGGAAGAAGAGCTACATGAACGTGTGATTGGTCAGGACGAAGCTGTAAGAGCTGTTGCCGATGCAATTCAACGTTCCCGTGCTGGGTTGGCAGACCCGAATCGTCCCATTGCTAGCTTTATTTTCTTAGGCCCGACCGGGGTGGGAAAAACAGAACTGGCAAAAGCTTTAGCGGAATATCTGTTTGATACCGAAGATGCACTGGTGCGGATCGATATGTCCGAATACATGGAGAAACACGCTGTTGCCCGTCTCATCGGTGCGCCTCCAGGTTACGTGGGCTATGAAGAAGGCGGACAACTCACCGAAGCGATTCGCCGCCGACCTTATTCTGTAATTTTGTTTGACGAAATTGAGAAAGCTCATCCTGATGTATTCAACGTCCTGCTGCAAATCCTGGATGATGGTCGCCTAACTGATTCTCAGGGACGCACAGTAGATTTTAAAAATACGATCGCGATTATGACCAGCAATATTGGTTCAATATACATTTTGGATGTGGCAGGAGACGATAGCAAGTACGAACAAATGCGCGATCGCGTCATGGAAGCAGTGCGAGAAAGTTTCCGCCCCGAATTCCTCAACCGCATTGATGAAATCATTATTTTCCACAGCTTGCGGAAGGACGAGTTGCGCGAAATTGTCAAACTACAAGTGCAGCGTTTAGAGGAGCGACTGCGCGAGCGTAAACTCTTGCTCAAAATCTCCGACGAGGCTCTCGATTGGATTGTTCAGGTCGGTTATGACCCAGTTTACGGTGCTCGTCCCCTGAAGCGGGCGATTCAGCGAGAACTAGAAACTCCGATTGCCAAAGCGATTCTACGCGGCGAGTTCCACGAAGGCGACACAATCTACGTCCATGTGGAATATGAACGACTGGTGTTGAAGCGCTTATCACCTGAACTGGTCAATGCTTAGAGGGGGCAGAGGAACACAAGGGAGAGACAACTCTTGGAAAGACTTGGGTTAATCGCGTCTCTCTTTCGAGATTTAACAACATATCAAAACATTTTTGGAAAAGCTATGACTTCTGAAGATTTTAGAGAAACCAGAACAAATTCAGCATTGGCAATTGTCTTGGGTGTTTTGATGATTCTGCTGGGAATTGCAGCGATCGCAGAACCATTTATTGCCACTATTGCCATCACAATCGTATTCTCCTGGACTTTAATTATTGCTGGCATCGTCCGAATTGTTCATGCATTTCAATCACGTCACAAACGAGGCTTCTGGACAACACTAGTAGTTGGTATTCTATACGTAATTGGTGGGATTTTGTTGATTAGCAACATCTTTGGTGCTGCACTCTCTCTCACCTTAGCTTTTGGATTTATCATTTTTATTGAGGGTGTATTGGAGGTGATTGCAGCATTTGAAATGCGTCGAGATCCAAACTGGGGTTGGGTACTATTTAGCGGGATCATGGCTATTATTCTAGGGATTTTTATTCTCTATCAATGGCCTGTCAGCGCAGTTTGGGTATTGGGAGTATTTGTAGGGATTAATTTTTTGTTGACGGGTGTTTGGATGATCATGCTTTCATTAGCTTCTCGTAGTCTTCCTGACCATAGGGCAAGAGTTTAAAGCAGTTATCAGTTATCAAAGTTTGAGTTGGGGTCTAAATCTCCAACTCAAACGTAGCACGCAATAGTGGTGAAGAACTTTGACTCCCAACTGAAAAACAGTTTACTGTTAACTATTTACTAATTTGTTGAAATAACTTTCGGTTTTATTGGTGAGCTAGTGCTGCCTCACTGAAATAAGGATAATATGATTACAACAGATAACAAGCACGCTGTTGGAGTATTTACTAACCGTAAAGCAGCGGAGCAATCAGTTAATGAATTGAAAGCCTCAAGCTTTCCAATGGAAAAAAACGGCAGCTTACAAAATTAAGCACTTACTCGACAACGACTATCCCGATAGCGACAAAATCATTTTAGTATGTGACCAGTTAAATACTCACAAACTTGCCTCTCTATATCAAGCATTTGAGCCGTCTACTGCCCGTTCTCTGGTCGAACGTTTGGAAATTCACCACACTCCCAAACATGGGAGTTGGTGAGCCAGTGCGTTGGGCGGGTTCCCCGACTTGAAGCAACTGGCGAACCCGAAGGGCTCAATATCGCTGAAAACGAATTGTCCGCAATGACCCGACAATGCCTAGATCGTCGCATTCCTGATCTTGAAACTTTAGAACAGGAAACAACGGCTTGGTATATTCAACGCAATCATTCACAAAAATCTGTAGATTGGCAGTTCACAACAGCGGATGCCCGTATCCGTCTCAACCGTCTTTATCCACAAATAGCAAATTGACAGACCACTAGCTCACTCTGTACTTGGATCGTGCCTTGATGAGCTTGTACGATCGCCTGTGCAATGGCTAATCCTAGTCCAGCCCCTCCAGTATGACGCACCGTAGTTCGGTGCGGTTGTCATGGTCGTGGTCTTCGCTCACTACCCAAAAATATCCCCCATAGGGGAAGAACGTCGCTAAAGACACGACTGGGTGCACGATACAGTCAGTTAATTTACAGCCTTTAGTTTTAGTCAGTAATCTGCCAGGATAAAGTAAAGAGTTTTCTGTAGGCAAGGCTTACTGAGTGTCCAGATTCCAACCCAGAGCAGCGGCGATCGCCTGATGCAACGTGAGCGGTTCAAACGGTTTGGCAATCGTTCCTTTAACCCCTCGTGCTTCATATTGCTGGGGTTTGGGCAATTCAGCCTGTGCGGTCAAAAACACCACTGGTATAGACTGCGTTTCCGGTTTAGCCCACAGTGCGTCCAGAAACATATAGCCATCCATGTCTGGCATCATAATGTCCAGCACGATCCCATCCGGTTGTTCAGCGATCGCCTTGAGTAGTCCTTCTTCTCCCGATGCGGCGATAATGACTGTCCATTGGGTTAATTTTTCCAGGCAGGTTTGCACCACCCGTTGTAAATCGGGTTCGTCGTCAATTAACAAGATGCGCTTTGATGCAGAGATTGCCGTCATCGTCTGTAACTGGACTATGCCATGTCTCTCGGAATAAAAGACCCTAAGTCATTGAAGACTAAGGATTTGTGTAAAAATAACCTGAACAATTTTTGTGTGAAAGCTAGATTTAGCAAGCTATTCCAAATAAATTTTGTACAACTTATTTTTACATGATGCCTAACAATCTATGAAAGGTCAATAATTTAAGGAAATTCTGAGGAAATTCTGAGCGATTAGCATCACCACCCCAATTGCTCAATAATCTGATCGGCAAGCAGCAAGACACTGAAAGGCTTCAGGATAATTCCGGCAATGTCAGCGGGGTTGAAGTCTAGCGAATCCTCAGACGGATTGGTTGCAGTGAACAAGATGACCGGAATTGCCTGCGTCGCCAGATTGTTTTTCAAAGTTTGCAGCAGAGTTAGTCCATTTCCATCCAACGTTAAATCAAGCAAAATCACGTCGGGCTGCTTACCTTCTGCCTGTGTCAGTCCTGCCTGTATAGAGTCAGCGGTAAGGATTTCCCAACCCTTGAGTCGTTCAAGCGTGACCTTGACGATGCGGCACAGGTCAGGTTCATCATCAATCAAAAGAATGCGTCGATTGGCATCGGAAGAAGACATAACATTTAGAAATATTCCCTACACGTAGAAATACTCCCTTTTTGTAATAATATGTCTTTTGGACACAGTTTGTATTGGAAACAATCCCAAGCTGCTGGCGTACTGAAGCTCTAAATCCCAACCTAGAGTAGCAGCGCCCAATGCAACGTCAGTGGGTCAAATGGTTTGGCAATGACCCCGCTCACTCTCCGGGCTTCTGGTATGAACGCTACGGAGTTGGCAGCGTGAAGTAAAAGGTACTGCCCTGTCCTAGTTTGCTCTCTGCCCAGATGCGCCCACCGTGCTGTTGCACAATCAGCCGACAGATCGACAGCCCCAAGCCCGTACCGCCCTTTTGGCGAGAATCAGACGCATCGACCTGCTGAAACCGTCCAAAGATGGTGTCTATCTTCTCGGTTGGGATGCCCCGTCCCTGATCTATCACCCTAAAGAAAACCTGTTGAGGTTGGGGTTCCGCAGCCACAGAGATGATAGTGCCAGCAGGAGAGAATTTAACGGCATTGTTGATTAAATTCACTAACACTTGGATCAACCAGTCGAAGTCTGCCCAAACCTGAATCTCTGAAACGGATGACTGTAGGGTAATCTGGTTCGCCTCTGCCAAAGCTCGCACGTTCGAGAACGCTTGTTGCACCAACACCGTTGGATCGCACCACTGTCGTTTTAGGTCTACCTGCCCTGATTCCAGTCGGTTCAGTGCCAGAATGTCATTGACCAGGCGCACCAGTCGCTCAATGTTGTTGTTAGCAATGCCCAGCATCTCTTTCGCCACTGCGGGGTCGTTGTCGAGAATACCTTCTGCGATGAGTCCCAGGGCACCGCGAATGGAGGAGAGGGGGGTACGAATTTCGTGGCTGATAATGGAAATGAATTCGCGCTTCATCTGCTCCAACTCGCGCTGCTTGGTGACATCGCGCACCATCATTAGTCCGCCGTTGGGGGTATCGGCGCCATCGTGGAGGGGCGAATAGCGGGCTTCGATCCATTGGCGTTGCCCGGTCGCAGGGTGGGTAAAGTGAAAATCAAAATCTGTAGCGCTTTCATCCCGGACGGGATGAAAGCGCTGCAATGTTTTAGCGTCTAGCAAGGCAGAAAACACATCTGTGCCGCAGGTGCCCACGACAGCTTCTTGCGGGAGTCCGGTAAGTTGCTCCATTGCAGGATTCCAAAGTGTGCAACAGCCGTGGGTATCAAAAGCAACGATGCCATCGACGCTGCTGTTGATCAGGTGGAGCGATCGCTCTTGTTCCTGCCGCAGGGCAGTTTGCAGGCGCACGATGGGAGTAATGTCGCGCCCTTCGGCAAGCAGCCAGGTGACATGATCCGCGTCGTCGTCGTAGATCGGTTTGAGGGAAAAATCGAAGGTGTGGAGTTCGCCAGTGGAGGCGGGAACAATCACGTCCTGGCGGAAAAACTGTCCGGTGGCAGCCTCAGCCACTGCCGTTTGGATAAACGCCTGAAGTTCGGCAGTTGCCTGCCAGGAGGGAAATTCCCACAGCGGTTTGCCAATCACAGACTCCCATTTAACCTGAGCAAAGGTGAGCGGATTCTGATTCACTTCGATCATCTGTCCATCGGGGGTGAGCAAGCCGAGAAACTGATACATTTGGTCAAACACGGCTCGGAATTTGGCATCACTTCGTTGGAGGGCAAGTTCAGTGCCTTTGCGATCGGTGATATTGGTAAACAGGATGGCAAAGGTTTGGCTTTCCTGCCCACCGACGCGAAAGGCGCAAACATCGAACCAACGATTCATCACGTCCGAATGGTTCACAAAGCGCACCGTTTCACCTGTTAACACCACGTTGCCATAAGTCTCAAACCAATGTTCTTCAAGATTTGGCACCAGTTCACGCATTGTTTTGCCCGTCGCATTCTGAAGCCCGGATTGTTGCTCAAACATCGGATTGATTTCTAAAAAGCGGTAATCCACTGGCTTGCTGTTTGCGTCAAACTGCATTTCGCACAGGCAAAAGCCTTCGTCAATGGACTCAAATAGACTGCGATATCGTTCTTCGCTGGCGCGTAATTCAATTTCCGCCCGTTTCCGCTGGGTGAATTCGACCCCTTCTCCTTCCACAATGATCTCGACGACCTGATCCGTGTCATCCTTCAGTCCGGTGATGGCATAGGTGGCATACTGTAAATCCCCGTCCGCTGTGTGATAGTCTACTTCCCCGGTAATGGGACCGCCGCCGCTAGCAACCTCGGCAATGCCCTGCCGCCAGCGTTCCTGCATCAGTGGGAGTTGATTGAACCACGGTGCCTCCCAGAATGGACGCCCGACCACTTGCTCACGTAGAACGCCGGTTCCCCTTAAGCAGGTGTTGTTGGGTTCGATGACCCTGCCGTCGGGGCTGAGAATTGCCATGAACTGAAACTGTTGATTGAAGACCGCCTTGAAGCGCCGTCCGCTCTCCTGTAGTGCCTCCATTGCCTGTTTGCGTTCGGCTTCGACGCGCTTGCGATCGCTGATGTCACGGGCCCACCCGGTCACTAATTCCACACTGCCGTCAGCGATGACCGGACTGAAGATGTATTCATAGTAGCCGCTGACGCCAAGCGGGCTAGTGTAGGGGACTTCGCCAGTAGCAGCTTGCTGCGTGTCGAAAACCTGCTGGATTTGCGCCTCCAAAAGCTCAACTAAATCGGGCGGATAGTCCAGTTCGGACAGGGTTTTCCCGACAGCTTCATCCTGCGTGATTCCCCATAATCTTTCTAGACTCAGATTCACATATCTGAATCGCTTGCCCTTGTCAAAGGTGAAGATATTGTCGGTGAGGGCTGAAAGCGTCGTCTCGAACAGGCGCGATTGTCGTTCGAGCTGTTCGGCTGATTCGCGTAAGGCTGCTGCTGTTTGTTTGCAAACGACTTCGACGCGCTTCGCTTCGGTGATGTCCTGCAACAGCGCCATGAAATAATCAACTGAACCATCCTCACGACGCACGCATTTCACTGAAATAGTGCTATCAATCACTCTGCCGTCTTTACAAATCCACCGTTTGTCTAACGAATAGGTGTCAATTTCCCCCGCTACGACCCGATTGAACTGAGCCACATCGGCAGCGAGATCATCTGGATGGGTGATCTCTGCCCAGTTCATTTGCAACAATTCATGCCGTTCGTACCCCAATATCTGGCAGATATCATCGTTGACCTCCAGACAGCCTTTGGTCGGCGAGGTGATCGCCATGCCGATCAGTCCGAGTTCAAAGTAACTGCGGAAGCGTTCTTCGCTCTCGCGGAGGGTGGCTTCAGTCGGTCTGCAATCCTGATCTGCTCGTCGTCCCAAGAGATAGACTGCTACCAACAGGGCAAAGCTGATGCCATAGGCGCTGCCCATCAGCCAGGTGAGATGGAAATAGGCAGCAATGCCTGTGAGGAGGATGAGGGCGATCGCCAATCCTAACCCTACGTTGATCAGCCGCTGTTGTATATGGAATTGAATCATGGCGTTTTCCGTCGGGTGAAGGAAACTGTAGGGTGGGCACTGCCTCCAGGATAGCATTGACGGACAGTTTTACTCTCATTCAGAACTTGTGTGGACATGGTAGCTCCTTGAATGGGAATCCGAGAGTCGTCCCAATCGCTTCAATATTCGCGGAATTAAATCAGCTTCGACGATCGGCTTCAAGACATAATCATCCGCCCCTACTGCCAGTGCCCGATGCAGAGTATCGGCATCAGAATGAGCGGACAGGAACAACACGGGTAGCTGACTCCAGCGCGGATCATTACGCACCACCTGACACAATTCAATCCCACTGAATCCCGGCATCGAGACATCCAGCAATAGCAAGTCGGGAGTCGTGGCTTCCAGGAACTGCCAGAACTGGCTGGGGTCTGCCAGCGTCGTCACCTGAAAGCCCCAGGGTTGCAGGTTAGCTTGCAGCAGGCTCAATAAGTCCAGATCGTCATCCACAATCAGCAGTTTGGCAGTCATGGTGTCAATCCGGTTGAGCAGTTGGGTGATCACTTGAAACACTTCAGCGGGCGTGGCAGGCTTTTGCAGAAAGGCGTTGGCTCCCAGACGAGTGGCTTCCACGCGCATCGTCAAATCGCCCTGTCCAGTCAGCATCAGCACTGGCAGGGTGGGAAACTGGCGCTTCAGTTGTGCCAGCAGGGTCAAGCCCGTTTCAGTCGTGTTGGGAAAGGTGAGATCGAGCGCGATCGCAGCGGGTGTGAAATGCTGAAGCCGTTGGCGGGCAGTGGTGAGGTCAGTGGCGGTTTCCAGGTGAATCCCCCAGTGTGGAGCATCTGACTGCATTCGTTCAATCAAGTCGGTGTCATCGTCGATCAGCAAGACCTGAAGGGTGTGGGGTGTAGGGGTGTAGGTGGGCGATTGCTGGATGGCTCGTCGGAGTTGCTGAAGCAATGATTCTAGCTGAGCTGCTGCTTCAGATTGAACCAGAGCCGTTGGCTTTCTCAGGGCGTGTTCGATCTGACGAGCAATCTCTGCCGCCTGTGGCAAACCAAATCCTCCCAAAGAGCCGATTAGTCGATGGGCGACGGTATGGGCGTGCTGCCGCTGATCGGAGGCGAGGGTGTAAGTGGAAAGGTGGGAAATTGCTTCTTCCAGCACTGCCAATTGCCCCTGCAACCGCTCCTGAAATTCCAGCCACATCTGCTGAATCGCTGCTACTGCTTCCGCTTCTGCCTCGGTGGGAGATAAGGGAGGTAAGAGCGGTGAGGAAGGTGAGGAAGATGACGGGGGTGAGGAAGGTGAGGAAGGTGAGGAAGATGTTGCTTCCTGATCTCCCCCATTTTCCCTATCTCCCCCATCCCCCTCATCCTCCTCCGGCACCGATCGCAGCCGATATCCCAATCCGTATAGTGTTTCGATCGGATCGGGATTCAACCCTGCCTTCTGGAGTTTTCGCCGCAATCCACGAATTTGAGTGGTCACCGCTTCTTCACCTGGGTATTCGTCAATTGACCAGACGCGATCAAGCAGCGTCCGGCGGTCAAAAATCCGGCGCGGGTGTCGCAAAAATAGCTCCAGCAGTTTGTATTCTTTGGGTGTGAGATGCAGGGGTTTGCCTTGACACGTCACATCACAATGGTTGGGGTCAAGCTGCAAACTGCCCCAGCAAAAAACTTCGGTTAATGCCGTGCTGCTCCTTCGCAACAACGCCCGAATCCGGGCAAGCAGTTCCGATCGCTCGTAGGGTTTGGTCACATAGTCATCCGCCCCTGCCTCAAAGCCCGCGACTCGATCTTCTAGATTATCCTTTGCGGTCAGTAACAAAATGGGCACCTGCTGATTGTGCGATCGCAATTGGCGACAGAGACTAATGCCATCTACTCTCGGCAGCATCACATCCAGCACAATCAGGTCATACTCAGTCGCCTCAGCCAGCGCCAAAGCTGCTTGTCCCTCAATCGCTGTATCGACCGTAAACTGCTGCGCTACCAGGGAAGCCGCCAGGGCAGCAGCCGTATCTTGATCATCTTCAACGATCAGGAGCTTCATACGATCCCTCATTCAGGCAATAGAATCTAGTATTACAGAAGTGACCCGAAGCCGCTTACGTTCGGTTGTAATTAGTTACTTTTTATTGCCTTCCTCGCAAAAAACTTAAAAAATTAAGTCCCATGGCACTCCTCGATCACTTTCGACCGCCCTTGAGCACTAGACGGCACTGGCATAGCTTTCACAATGCGTGGTCAACCTATCTTTCAGACAGCTTGAACCAGTCGCTTCCAGAAGGCTATTTTGCCGAGCCAAACGCCCAATTCGGCATCGAAATCGATGTTGCGGCGTTCAGTGAGCGGATTCCAGTCAATCCATCACACCCAAATGGAGAATTGCCTGAATGGATTCCCCAAGCGCCTACAGCAACCCTGCCGTTCCAAATCTGTGTTAGACAACGCATTCCTGAATACCCGTAATGGAGCGACTTGAAACACAATTTCCTCAGAAAGCCCTTAGATTTCGCCTCTAGGGTGTCAATTATCAGTGAGGATACTTCTATGACATTACCTTCATTATTAAGCCAACAAGATGATTTCGAGCAGTTAAAATCTGCGACTCCAATTGATTTTGGCTCTCTCTTCATCTGGAAGGTCGTTTCAATTGCATTGCAAAACCAACCAGATAGGTTGCTTGAAACCACCGATGAAAAACATCTCCTGAACAACACAACAAAATATAAACGTCATGATCAGTCGTTTTCTAGACTGCCTCAATCAGACTGCAACTTTGCTTTGAACGGTGCGTTCATTGATGTTGCTCAAGAAGTTGCTGGGCTACTTCAGCAATCTCAACCCTTTCATTCTGAGGGCATCATCAACCATTCTGCTAAGACGATCGCCATTCGAGTGATCGAGCCAGAGTACAAGCAAATCATTAACGTTGAGCCGTTAACTGAACGGGAGCGAGAGGTGTTGCAACTGATTGTTGACGGTCTCAACAACCTGGCGATCGCCCAGAAGCTTTACATCACTACGGGTACGGTGAAAAGTCATGTTCGCAATATTTTGAAGAAACTCTGCATTCATAACCGCACTCAGGCAGCAATTCGAGCACTGCGTGCGGGTCTTGTCCACTAACAAACAAGAATGAATTAAAAATTAAAAGTGGCTGCCAGCCTGGGGTTCCCATTTTTAATTTTGCATTGTCTGAAATCAGGAGAAACAAATCATGTCAAGCAATCGTGGAGTGGTTTATTTGGGTTCTGGGAAGGTCGAGGTGCAAACTATCGACTTTCCCAAACTCGTTGATCCGCGCGGCAACAAATGCAATCACGGCGTCATTCTCAAGATTGTTTCCACCAATATTTGTGGCAGCGACCAGCATATGGTGAGAGGACGTACTACAGCGCCAATCGGCATGGTGCTGGGTCATGAGATCACGGGTGAGGTGATCGAATGTGGGAGCGACGTTCAATTTATTCAGCAAGGGGATCTAGTTTCTGTGCCATTTAACGTGGCGTGTGGACGCTGCCGCAACTGCGAGGAACGTCATACAGATGTGTGCCTGAACGTGAACCCGGATCGCCCCGGTGGTGCCTATGGATACGTTGATATGGGCGGATGGATTGGCGGTCAAGCAGAGTATGTCATGGTTCCCTACGCCGATTTCAATCTCCTGAAATTCCCAAACAAGGCTCAAGCAATGGAAAAGATCCCGGATCTGACCTGCCTGACTGACATCTTGCCCACGGGTTATCACGGTTGTGTGACCGCAGGAGTCACAAGTGGCTCAACGGTATACATTGCTGGTGCAGGTCCGGTTGGTCTGGCAGCCGCCGCATCAGCACAGCTATTGGGAGCGGCTGTCGTGATTGTTGGAGCAGGCAACCCAGCTCGCTTAGCTCATGCTAGAAGTATCGGCTGTGAAACGGTTGATATCTCCAAAGATGCCTTGATCGCCGAACAAATCGAACAAATTCTCGGTGTGCCGGAGGTCGATTGTGCAGTCGATTGCGTCGGCTTTGAGGCGCACGGGCACGGCAAAGACTATGATCCGAAGAAAGGTGTACCCGCGATCGTATTAAACACCATGATGGAAGTCACTCGCGCTGGCGGAGCGGTGGGTATTCCTGGATTGTACGTAACCGAAGATCCGGGAGCAGAGGACGAGGCAGCGAAGCTCGGTAATCTGACCATGCGCTTCGGGTTGGGTTGGGCAAAGAGCCTTTCGTTCTACACAGGTCAAACCCCTGTCAAAAAATACAACCGTGGCTTGATGATGGCAATTCTTAACGACAAGATCCAAATCGCTAAGGCTGTCAACGTTCAAGTGATTCCCCTAGACGAGGCTCCCCAGGGCTACCAAGCGTTTGACAAAGGAGCCGCCAAAAAATTTGTGATTGACCCCCACGGCAGCTTGAAGTAAGTCGCTTGGAGCAAGGGAGGAATCTTGCTATGAATGCTCTCAGTGGTCTCCGTGTCCTAGTCGTCGAGAATGACGAAGATAATCTGATGTTACTGTCGTTTGTTCTGATGGAGGCGGGAATGGAGGTGATCAGAGCCTGCTTAGCCTGTGAGGCATTCACGTTATTGGCAGCCAAACCAGATCTGCTGATCAGTGAGGTTCGGTTGCCTGAGGAAGATGGCATCTCCTTAATTTGCAGGATACGGAAATTATGTCCAACGCAGGGAGGACACATTCCGGCAATTGCACTCAGTACCGATGTTGCTCAAGAAACTCAACATCAGGCGTTAGCAGCAGGATATCAAGCATTTATCACCAAACCCTTTGATATAGATGAGTTGCTATGGATGGTAGCTGGCGTTAAAGCCGATAGGCAATGCCTGTAATTTTGAACTTGTTGTTTTGAAATCATTAACTGAATTGAGGAGAAGTAGATTTTATGGCTAACAAAAAAGCGTCAACTGAAAGTGGGGAAAGGTGTCGTCAATTGTATCGTGATCAAGAACGAGGATTTCAATCATGGCATTAGAGCATCACCCGATCGCGTTTCCCAAACTCGACGATGAACAGATCGCGGCATTGGGCAAATTCGCCAAACTTAAAGCATTTCAGGCAGGCGAGACACTGTTTGCGGAAGGCACACCGGATTACCAATTCTTCGCGATCAAGCGTGGCGAAGTTGCGATCGTCGATCGTTCCTCTGGTCACGACCAGATCGTCACAATCCACGAGCCAGGGGAGTTTACGGGGGATGTGGATAGTTTGACAGGTAGACCGGCTGTTGTTAGGGCGATCGCCCACTCCAACTGTGAGGTGTATGAGATTGCAGCAGACGATCTACGACGGATTTTGAATGAAATGCCACGACTGAGTGATGTCTTACTCCGGGCATTTCTGATGCGCCGTCAGTTGCTTGAGGAATCCGGCTTCGTAGCCGTCAGGGTGGTCGGTTCACGCTATTCCCCTGAAACTCATCGAATTCGCGAGTTTCTGGCGAAAAATAAGGTTCCCTTTACCTGGATCGATCTGGAAAACGATCCTCAAGTTGACACACTGCTGACACAGTTCAGGATCAGTGAAGATGAAACCCCAGTTGTGATTTGCGGCAACGATAAGCTACTGAAAAATCCTTCGATGGCTGAGTTGGCTGACTGCCTCGGCATTAAAAAACCGATCGAACACACCATCTATGATTTGGTAGTCGTGGGGGCGGGTCCGGCGGGGTTGGCGGCAGCGATTTACGGCGCATCGGAGGGCTTGAAAACCCTCGTATTGGACAAAATGGGTCCGGGTGGGCAGGCGGGCACCAGTTCCAAAATCGAGAATTACATGGGCTTTCCAACGGGTCTTTCCGGCAGCGATCTGGCAAATCGAGCCGTGATCCAGGCTGAGAAATTTGGGGCTATATTAACCAGTAAACCAAAAAGTTTTCCCAAAAGGGCGAACCACTAGGGATACAGGAGATATCACCAATAAATGAATACAGAGAAGCAAGTATTATAAA